>WJLW01000052.1 GCA_014728295.1 Chitinivibrionales bacterium
CAGTACGCGTTCGCAAACCCCGACGGCCTTGCCGTCTCCGCGGATATCGAGGAATACCATGTCCGCGCAGAGAAGAGCTTCTTCCAGTTTTCTCATCGACGCAGCACCTTCTTCGACATCATGGGTGCAGAAGAGGGAAACCGCTACATTGTTACCATAGCGCTCCCGATACAATGATACACCGATGGACAGTGCTGAGCTCAAAGAAGCGTTTATGATGAACGTTAGTTTCTTCGGTGATTTCATACTATTTTATTGTGTTACCCTTAAGAATTGCACGACATTGTTAGTAACACCAAAATACAATACGTGCTACCGCGTCAACAATAATCAGGAACCATATACATGGACAAATGCATTCGTTTCGGGGTGTCATTGCCCGAAATGCTGCTTGAGCGTTTTGACCGTGACATTGAGAAAAAGGGCTATGCCAACCGTTCTGAAGCTATCAGAGATCTTATCAGGCAAAGTCTGGTGGAGTCTGAATGGAGCGATTCCAAATCAGAAACCGCCGCGGCGGTCGTTCTCGTATACGATCATCACAAGCGAGGCCTTACCGAGCATCTGACCAATGCGCAACATGAACATCACGAGAGCATTATCAGCACAATGCATGCGCACCTTGACCACGACAACTGTATCGAAGTGGTGCTATTGCGGGGCATAGCCAAGGTCGTGAAATCGATTGCGGACAAGCTCGTAAGCGCTAAGCATGTCAAGCATGGCAAGTTTGTACCGACTACACTTGGAAAGGAATTGTAGACACACAACGCCTTCGCCCGTCCTTGGCTTCGGCGGAAAAACACCAGGCACAAAAGGAAAAAGAAAGAGGAAGAGAGCCGGTTTTTGAGGAGGGAAATGAGGTCGCAAGCCTGTTTAACAGCTTACAACAGCCCCATGATAGACTCGCACATGTCCGTCGATGTAAAAAAAGATATCGTCCTCTTTGGACATCCATTCATGCAGCAGGGCCCGGCCCAATATCTCGGCTTTGCGCTGATTAACGATTTGGCCGATCTTTTTGCGCAAGCACTTCGCTTCCGGACCCCTGTCCAACCCGATAATCCTGCCCAGTTCTCCAACTTTGCACGTCTTAAGCTGCTCTGGGCATT
The DNA here is from genome assembly GCA_014728295.1 of Chitinivibrionales bacterium. Classification (GTDB taxonomy): domain Bacteria; phylum Fibrobacterota; class Chitinivibrionia; order Chitinivibrionales; family WJKA01; genus WJLW01. The sequence continues at coordinate 1,113 of WJLW01000052.1, forward strand.
TTATCCGGCTTAAATACATGAAAGCCAGCACCAGTAAAATTGACATCAAGCCATAATAACCCTTACGCAACGGCGATAATCGGTAAAAAATCCACTATCTCCGCATCTCTCTAAACGACGCACATATCTCTTAACACTATCATAAGAAACATGGAAGCAGTTGCTGATATCGATCTTTCTACACAGACCCTCCAGTATAAATTTCGACGTGATGAACCGAAAGCTGCGATAATCACTTTCAACATGAGAATATATGGGTAATCCGCAATGAAGATAGGTGATTATCCCGTCCTTGCGACCCACACCGAGTCGATCTGAAATCATAACCGCATCTACTGGAAAAATCGGCAACATCAACTGCATCGTATCCTACCTGTAATTAAAGAAACAATTACTGCACTTGCTAAAAAATAGTGCAGAACCACTCTACGAGTCATCGTGGGCGCAACAATGGCCAGGGCCTGAATATTTTCTGGGGATTTCCCTACAGAGTTCCAGCGTGGCAACCATAACTATATGGCTAATGAGGCATGGGCGAGGTCAGGAGTCCTGAACTTCAGTCGGCAGCTTTTGTTCTGGATTCGTACTCCTGCATCATTCTCTGAAAATCCCGTTCGCTCAGGTCGGTCTTGACATTGGTGGTGGGTCTGATGAAAATCAGCACCTCGCGCTCGACGATGCTTTTCTGCTTTATCGAAAAGAAATACTGCAGTACCGGAATTTCCTTCAATCCCGGTATGCCTCTGCGTACTTCCACCGATTCCCGCTTTTTCAATCCGCCCAGAACAAAAACGGCATTATCCTTTACTTTCACTTCGGTGTCGAGTTCGCGATTAAATATGACCGGCATGCCTTTCGGGCTCCATCCGGTTAAATCCGATATGCTGGGACGGATGCGCAGGTTGATGAGACTGTCCTCCTGCACATTCGGTGTTACACTGACCCAGATACCGGTGCGGCGATCGCTTTCCCAGGCATCTTCGTCACGGCCGCCATGATCGAAATGACGATACGGGATGACTTCCCCGGAGCCAAGGTAGGCGTATTTATTGTTGCGGGTGACAAGACGCGTGTTGGCAAGTACACTGCCGTCCCCCTTTTCGCAGATGAAATTGACAATGTCACTGACCGCGAATCCGGCCCGAATGTGATAGCTGCGGTCGCGAATGTTGTTTTCCTCGATCAATTCATCGGTCGTCTTGCTGCGATCTTCTATGACCGGCCTGCCGCGTGAGCGAATCGTTGCACTGCCGCTTTTCCACAAATCTTCCAGGTTATCGCCGTGCACTTCTGCGCTAACACTTAATCCTTGCAGCCAGTTAAACAGATTCAGGCCGAGTTTTGAAAAATCTTCATTATTGAATTCTACAATCGTGATTTCGACGGCAATATGCTTTACCGGCACGTCCAGTGCGGCCATAAGCGAGCGCACTTCCATAATTTTGCTGGGGATATCGGTGATGGTCAGCGCGTTGAGATAAGGCACTTCAAACACCTGTCCCTCGGGAGAAAGCTTGTGCTTGATGATATCGAACAGATCGGATACGTGGGCATGCTTGAGATACACAACCTGCGAAACAAGATTGTTGCCGGCGCTGATTCCCTGCGCATCCAGATAGGGCAGCACCTCCTGCAAATCCTGCAGCTTTTCCGGGAGGTCGGTGATATATAATTCGTTCGTCGCTCCATTGACGTAGAGTGATCCATAGATCGAGAGCATGTCATGCACTATCGGTTTAAGCTCCAGCGCCTGTGCATTCTGCAATTCATAAATGATCGTCTGCGTCCGGCGGTACTCTTTTTCGAGATTGTAAAATTTCACATCTTCATCCGGCGCCAGTTGAGCGGCGAGGGGTATGATGCTTATCAACACACATACGGCTATTCGCATATCTGCACCTTTCCGGGGTCACTTTCTGATTGACATAAGGTACCTGATTACATGATCGGGATATTTCTTTTTCGGATTCAACGCCTTCAGCGCGCCGTATACATTCAGCCTGCCGTCGGAAACGGCTCTTTCGGCATATTCGGCACCTCGGTCGGCAGATGCGAGCACGGCGTGAATATAGGTATCATACGACAAGTCGGGCGCAAATCCCCGCAGCAGAGCAACCGCCCCGGCCACATGCGGCGCAGCCATTGAGGTACCGGTCCAGGAAACATACGCATTATCCGGCAACGTGCTCCAGATATGCCGCCCGGGAGCAAACAGGTCGACGGACTCCTTTCCGAAGTGCGAAAACCCGGTAATGCGTCCCGTTTTGTCAATTGCCCCAACCGACAGGATGTTGGGTACATCATAGGAAGCGGGATAAAACGGCGTTTGGTCGTTGTCGGCGGCATAGTTGCCGGCAGCAGCAACGAAGATCACATTTTTTGATGCCGCGTAGGCAATCGCATCCCGCAAAGCCTGAGAATAGCCGAAACTGCCCCAGCTTGCATTGATCACGTGCGCACCATTGTCCACAGCATAGATGATTCCGGCAAGCAAATCCGAGGTATAGCCCCAGCCCAGATCGCTCAATCCCTTCACCGCCATGAGACGCACGTTATGACACACGCCCGCCACACCGATGTGATTATTGACTTCCGCGCCAACGGTACCGGCAACATGGGTACCGTGCCCGGCCCGGTCGACAGGATCCGGTCCTCTGCCGTTGTGGTTGGGGGTGCGGTTATTCTCAACGAAATTCCACCCGTAGACATCGTCGATAAATCCATTGCGCTCATCATCTGCGCCGTTGGCCAAAGCTTCACCGGGATTGCGCCATATATTGGCCCTCAGGTCGGGATGCAGGTAATCAATGCCCGAATCGAGGATGCCGACCACGATTGTACGCGATCCTGTGCTGATCGCCCAGGCTTCCAGGACTTTGATGTCGGCACGGCCATTATCCTGATTGTAAAGTCCCCACTGCTCCTTGAAGTAGCGGTCGTTGGGAGCGTTGAGCGGTTGGGTTGCTTCTTTTTCGGGATAACCGATTGCCTGCCAGCGCATGTCGCGTTCGACATATTCGACGCGGCGATCCTGCTTAAGCAATCGTTGCAATGATGCGGGATGTTCTCGGCGGCGGGATGCAACCGGAATTATCCCCTGCAGGTTCTCTTCGAATTTCTTGCGCAGGCCGAAATCACTGCAGAAGGCGCGGACATGATGGGGAGCGTGATATGCTGATCGAAGCTTGACGATAAGCTCGGCGCGTCCGGAGAAGTATTGCCGACTCCATGCTGCGGATGCGGCCCATGCCAGGAAGACGACAAAAATTCGAAACGTCAACACGTGGAAAGGTGATGTTGCTTTGCGGTTCACCTGATAAATATAAAGTTGAAGGAACGGCTCTTAATCCTTTTTGACCTTCTTCTTCCCCGGAAACAGCTTAATATCCACATGCCGGTTCCCCAGCAACAGCCCGGCGGCCAGACCGATTACCGCGCCGATTGTATGGCTGAAAATAAAACTCAGAATCCCAAACCCGAATCCGAGCACAAACTTGACGATTCCGAAAACCGACCCAAGTGCAAACTTAATCAGCCAGACTGGAAAAAGCACAACTTTGAGAATCATACATGAACTCCTCTATTTTGACGTCAATCTCATTACCCCGTCCCAGTCGGCGCCGGGCGGGTTCTGTTGGTGATCGATACAATATTCGATAATCTTTTTGCATGGCGACATATTTTTCGGTACAAACGGGCGATTGGGCTCGAGCTTTTCGCCCTCGGTCATCAATGCAATGGCCTTTTCCCAATCCTGCGCATAAAAATATGCCAGACCTTCCTGGTAGATGTCAATCAATTCCTTCATGTCGGGTCTCAATTCACCTTTTTTCGCCAGCAATTCATAAACGACAACTGGTTCGGATTTGCCGACGACCATAATTTTGTCAAGCTGCCGGACTTCAAAATCATCCTTGATCAGATCATAGGTCATGTGGCTGATCATGGTATACACGCCATATTGTTTTGCGGCGCTTTCCAGACGGGCTGCAAGGTTAACCGCATCACCCATCATAGTATAATTCATGCGAACCGCCGAGCCCATATTTCCAGTTGTTATCGCTCCTGTATTTACCCCGATGCGCATGTGCATTTCGTGCACGATCTTGGGCCACTTGTCGCCCTCCGAAATCCACTTGGAACGCAGCTCCCCCAGGCGATCCTGCATCTCAAGCGCCGTATAGCAGGCCTGCTGCGCATGATCTTCCATCGGCATGGGTGCGCCAAAAAAGGCAATGATGGCATCTCCTTCGTATTTGTCAAGTGTTCCGAAACGGGCGAGCAGAATGTCGGTCATGGCAGTCAGGTATTCGTTGAGCAATTCTACCAGGCGCGTCGGCGATCCCAGCTTTTCCGAAAAAGTGGAAAAACTTTGAATGTCGGTGAAGTATGCCGTACGCACGCCTTCCTCGCCGCCCAGTTGCGGTTTTTGCTTTTGCAGGTACATCTGATCAATCAGCTCGGGCGACAGGTACTGTTTGAACGTCATTTGCAAAAATTTGCGGTCTTTTTCCTCGGTGATGTAGCGATATGCCATCACAGCCGTAAAAGTAAAGATAATCGTAAATACCGGTCGCGCGATTTCGATCCAAAGGTGCTGAGCCCCGAATACATGCATTGCAATCAGAAAGTAGACAAAAATACTGATCGTGCTGAATATAGCGGAAGCCAGCGGTTTAAGCATAAAGGCAAGAAAACCAATGAAGACGCCGACAAGAACCAGAATCAGAAAATCGTGCCACTCCTGGAGGCGCCGGATAAAGGTATTGGTTAAATAGGAGTTGATCAGTGAAGCATGAATTTCCACGCCGGGAAAATTATTATCATGCGGCACCGGCTTAATGTCGAACATGGCCGGAGCGGTCGAGCCGACAATAAAAACCTTGCCGTCAAGATTGCCGTGCACACGATCCTCCATGATATCGTAGTAGCTGTAATAGGGAAATGGCTGGCCTTTGCGTCCGAAGTAAGTGATGATATGTTCATTGTCTTTGTTCAGCGGAATGCGCACGTTAGCGCCAAACTCCATGCGCGAACCGGGCAGAATCTCCTCAATGACATCCCAGGAAGTGCTGCATAATTGTCGTAGTGTGGCCTCCCGCCAGACCGGAATAGAGGAAATGAGCTTGCCGCCCCTGTTCTTGACCGTCAGAGTGTGAAACAGCAAATGCGACTCGCCTTCACGAACCTCGTCAAACAATCCTTTTTGCAGAAATGATAATGTTTGCAGATCGAGCTTGCTGAGGTAGTACTCCTGGTCGCCATACGGTGCAGTGAGAATCCACTCGATGTCGGAATCACGCGTGATCAGCACATCTTCGCGAATCTGTCTGCTGTCGCCGGCCTCCAGAACGACAAATTCCTCCCAGGGCGCCTGGACGAGAATATCAACCAGCTCATCGGTAAAATAGCCGCAATACATCTCCAGAAATCGCCCCTGCTCGTCTTTGCCCATTTTGGTAAAGCTCGTAATTTCGAGTGAGTTGCCGGGCTGCAGGGCAAGAATCCGGCTTGAAAAATGTAGCAGCGCCTTGACTTGTGATACCGTAACGTTGGGATACGAAAAACTGAGCCCACGGGCCGAGTCTCTGAATATTTTAAACGGCTTGCCGATGTCGACGTATTTGCCCGGTTTGAAATCTATTTCTTGGTTGTGGGTACCAAAGAGCGTTGCAGCAGTTCGAATGCTGATCGGCAGGTAAACTGGCCGGTTCTTGCCAAATGCAAAAAACACCGGCAGATTTCTGATCGTCCCGTCTTTGCTGGGAACCATATTGACATAGCCGATATCCCGTGCGGCATTAGCGATGTCGGGGAAAATTCCGTCAATGATCGGCTTTTCGTTGCTGAGATTAAATTCTGTTTTGCGTATGTCAGGCGGCAACAGGAGCGCAGAGGACGGTTTCAGTGAAGCATGCCAGTCCAACTCCATCTTCGGCTTAACCGTCGAATGCGCATAATCGGGATAGTTTCTGAGATTGGCCATGCGAATCCCGAAATACACATTTTCAAGATCCCTGGCCGCACTTACAAACTGCTGATCGTAGTTTATCGAAGAAGTAATCGAGGTGCGCAACTGGCCGCTGATGTCCAGGTCCGGATTGGCAGCATCGGCGGATTGCAGCAAGTGGTCAAGCCGTTCGGCATGATGCTGATCTTCCGGATCGTAGAAGAGCACATCGAATATGGTGGCGGCAGGGAAATTTTTTCCGAGTGTGCGCAGCATTTTCGCGTGATAGGAGCGATTCCAGTGCCAGTACATGCCCATTTTCTGCTGGCTGCGGTCGTCGATATCAATAATGTAAATTCCATACTCACTTTCCTGCATGCGCTCATCTTTTTTGTCGCCGATTTCCTCAAATTCCCACTTGTAGCGCATATCATATGTCAACCACTCCGCACGATCGAACAACGGCGTAAAAAAGAAGTTTGAGAAGAGCGCAACGGCTAATCCCACCAGGGATCCGACTATCAAACTTTTGGCAATTCTGACTACAATCTCCATTGGTAAAGCCCCGGTATGGTTGAGGGTCAGACGGTGGTTCGGCACAGGTGAACGTTTCATTATATCGCAATGGGTTACGCACTTTCAAGTACCGGCGGGCTTTTTCCAGGATTTTGGCGCGAAACCTTGACATGCGAAACCAGTTGCTACATTACGAAGGGCAGCACGTACTATTTTATTCCAGCACGTCTAACGAACACCACAAGCTGGAAAGTATTCACATGAATCCGGCAACGCTCCTGACGCTCAGCAGGCTGCTCTGGGGGCCGTTATTTGCAGCATGCTTTGTAACGGCGTTCTCCTCACCGGCAACCGCCATGTGGCTGTGGCTTGCGCTTGCGGCAGCAGGCCTGATAGAGTTGACCGATTTTCTGGACGGTCGCATTGCGCGTGCCCGCAAGGAAGTTACCAATTTCGGCAAGCTGGTCGATCCCATGAGCGACAGCCTCTCACGTACTACTATATTTCTCTCATTTTTGCTCACAGATATTATTCCCTTGTGGATGTTTCTGATTTTCATGTATCGAGATTCATTCATGGCGACGTTGCGGATCATGATTGCTAAAAGCGGTACCGTACAGGCCGCAAAAATGTCGGGCAAGCTAAAGGCCGGATTGCAGGCGGTGGGAACCTTCGCCGTTCTTGGGGTATGCCTGGCGTCGGCATATAAAATTGCTGCCGTTCCCCATCGGCTCTGGGGGTTTCATCCCGGATTCTGGATCATGCTGACGCCAGCGGCGTTTACCGCTCTCTCGTTCTTCGATTACTTCGTTCCGGCCTGGCCGGTGGTGCGATCAATGATGCACAGTGAACCTTCCTGAGAAGAAGTGCCGGGCGATTTCTATTATTTTTGATGTTGAATACCTTCGTTGAGATAGCAGGTCACCGTCTGCACGGGAGCAGTATCCTCTTTTTGCAAAAGACCAGGCATTTCTCCCGTGCAACCGAATGTCCGCACGTGCGCAAAGCGATAACCTGCTTGTCTGCAGCAATTAATTCGTTTGCGATAGAGAGAAACTGACCAGACCATACAATGCCCGAAAAAACAACCGGTTTTCTCAAACCCGAGCAACTCGCCCCGATCCGCAATCTCAGCATGCGTGCCAAATTTATCGTGGAAGGCATGATTACCGGTCAGCACAAAAGCCCCTATCATGGCTTTTCAGCAGAGTTTCTCGAGTATCGTTCCTATATTGAAGGTGAGAGTACGCGCAGGATTGATTGGCGCAAGTTTGCCAAAACAGAACGTACGGTCGTGCGCCTTTACGAAGACGAGACCAACCTGTACGCCCGCATACTGGTTGACAAAAGCGCATCCATGAAATTCGCCTCGAACAAAAACGGCATGTCCAAATTTGAATATGCACGTACCCTGGCGGCATCCCTGGCGTGGATTCTCATCCGCCAGCGCGATGCGGTGGGCCTTGCGCTATTCGACAGTCAGATAAGAGCATCGGTACCGCCCCGTTCGACCAATCTGCAGCTCAAAACCGTATTGGCCCATCTCGACGGCGCGCAACCGGAACATGAAACAGCCTGCGGTAATGCCATTAATGCCCTTGCCGCCACCATCAAAAAACGGGGGATGACTGTCCTTATCTCCGACATGCTCGATGATATCGATGCGCTACGCACCGGACTCAAACACCTGCGCTTTAAAAAACAGGATGTATTGCTGTTCTGGGTGCTGGATCCGCTCGAGTTATCGTTTGAACAACAAGGACATCTGCACCTGCATGACCTGGAAAGTCATACCCAACTGACCATTGACAGCTCGACCGCCGCACACTTTTACCGGCAGGAATTCTCCCGACACCGGGACGCCCTCCTGCGCACCTGTAAAGACTTGCAGATCGACTGCGAGATCATGCAGACATCCGAGCCGTTCGAAAAAGCGCTGCTGAGGGCGCTTGACAAACGAAGGCGGTTGTACTGATGCTTTCCTTTTATAATCCGGCAATGCTGTGGGGTTTGAGTTTTCTTGCCGTCCCCGTAATCCTGCATTTTCTCAACCGTCAACGCCTCACCAGACTTGATATCTCATCCACCCGCTTCTTCAAGCATGATGCGGTGCGTGCCAGCCGGCGACGCACTTTGCAGCGGATAGTGCTGCTGATTACCCGGCTGCTGCTGATTACGCTGCTGGTGCTGATATTTGCCAAACCATATACCGTTTCGAATCCGCTCAACGCGATCTGGTCGCCCGAGGCCGGCATTTACGTCTGGATAGACCGCTCGATGAGCATGAGCTATGTCGAACAATCCACCAGCCTGAAGGACAAATCTCTGCAGCTCTGCGACTCACTCCGCAAATACGTTTCGGCATCCGCCCGGGTACTGCTGTGGGACTCACGAAAGGCCGAATTTGCAGAGTTTGACAAAGAAGAGGCCGCCACCTTCAGGCCACAACACGGTCCCGGGCAGTTTGCTCGAATGAGCGCTGCATTTCTGGCCGCCGCAAAAGACAACCCCGGGCCGCGACTGCTGCTTGCCTTCAGCGATTTTCAGCTCAAGCCCGATTCCGCACCGCCATCCCCGGTTGCTGAGCTGCTGGATCCGACGAGGACGGTCCCCGAAGCGCCACCCGTCGTGCTTGTCCCGCTCAGACCGGAGCGTCCCTGGAACTATGCACTGCGGGGAGCGCAGTCCTCGTCTGAAAACCCCACAATCTTGACCGCGTCGTTCACCGCACAGGGCAGAGACGCGCAGAACATACCGTGCAACGTGGTAAGTGGCAGTCTTGTCACCGGCGGCAAGTCTATTACCACATCAGCCGACAGCATCGTAGAAGTATCCATCAGCCTGCCCGAAAACAGCCCGGCAAGCTCTGGCGCCATTGAAATCGAATCAAACGATCCGTTGCGATTTGACGATCGCGACTACTGGGTTGCCGGACGGAAAAAAAGCCACAGCGTGCTGGTGATCGGCGACGCCATGCGCAGTTTCTCCTTGACATCCGCTTTTCTGGCATTGGGCAGCGATGCGTGGCATCCGGTTGTTGCCAAAACGATCGAGGAGGCATCGCTCGAAGATGTTGAGCGTGCGGACATCATCGTACTCAACGAAACCGGCGACCTGGTGCAACCGCTGCGTGCCCTGCTGACCCGCAAGGTGCTGGAGCAGAAAGTTATCATAGTTTCACCGGCGCTTTCCGGAGATGTCAATCCCTTCCTGCAACGCGTGTGGAGACATCTGGATTTGGATGCGGCTATTTCTGCAGCACAGGCCTCCCCGCCCCTGCACCCGGTATTACCCGATACCATCACGCCAACCTGGCGGCACTTTCCCGAACTGGCGGTACAGGAAGCGTCCGTATACCGGCGCCTCCATCCCTTGCCGGGGACTCCTTTGCTCGATTTCAATTCGACTTCACCATTCATTACCTATGCCGTCGACAGCTCGGGTCATATCTGGATCATTGCTGCGACACCTCTGGGCATTACGGAATCCAACAACCTCGCCGAAACAGGATTTTATGTCCCGTTGCTTGACCGGCTGGCACGGTTCGGTCTCTCTCGTGCAACATCCGACAGACATCTCTGGTACGCCGGCTACCAATATCGCAATCCATTTTACGGCTCAGCTCAGGGAGCCACGATCCATGATGCGGAGAACACCCCGGTGGCGCACTGGCATAATCAGCCCTTTGTCATGCTGCCGATGCCGGGGCTGTATCATGCCAGGCCGAAAAACGAAAAACCATACTGGATTGCCGCTTGCGCCAAGCCGCAGGAATCGCTGCTGAAATACGAAGATGTCGACACCATAATCGATACCCATCCCCGGGCATTCAGCTATTTTCCCCACGAGCTTGTCTCCTTCATCCAGTCCAAGGGCGCTCTGTCGCATGCTTCCCGGTTGTGGATGCTCTTTTGCCTGTTTGGCGTTGCCGAAGCTCTGCTGTGGATCAGGCCATACTCACAAAGCAAACCTTAACTTGCTGAATCGAGGGCAGTTGCAGATTTTTCCTACCCAAAAACTACAATTGATAGTATAATATGTATCGCACCGGTAAGCGATATGCTACGCAACAGATAGGTGGGGAGGGGAGAGGATCAGTTACGCTCATAATCCGGAGTAAACCGTGAAATTGAATCTTTATACCGTCGGAACCTACCAGATTATCAAAATTGAAGAAGACCTCAATATCATCGCCGATCTGCATGAACTCTACTATATAGTTGAAGGTTATGTCAATCGCGATCTGACCAACATTGCAGTAAGCTTTGCAAATGCGAATTATGTCTACAGTGGCGCATTGGCCGTGCTGCTCAAGTGCCTGAAAAAAATTAAAGCCAAAAAAGGGGACCTCTGTATTATCGAGCCAAGTCCAGATATCAGAAATATTTTCATTTCGCTCGGTCTGGATCGCCTGATTCCTTTGCATACCTCTGAGGACGTACTGCTAACCATCGATCATGACACCTACCTGCTGAATAAAATCGCTCCCCGGCAAGAATGATTCAGCCCAATATCACGTCACTGCAATTGCCACTAAATCGGTTAACTATTTTCAGGCTGTTTTCAGCTTCGATATAATTGTACAATAATTCAATTACTTACAGATATGCCTGCTGCACAGATGCCGGCTGAGGCCGGTTCTGCCTTGACACATTCCCCGGAACCTGTTAAAATTAGCTGAGCGCAGATACCACTAATAATTACTCTGGTACTCAATTTAAGTTCTCTGCGAAACAAAGTGTGATCCGGATCACAGATAATTAGCAAAAACTATGATAGAATGATTACGTTTTGCCAAAACCCAGCAAGCAAATTAAGCGCTTAATATGATTGTGAACTTTTTCCTTTTCAAATCAGAATAATGACGGCATAATAATTCTTGTTTCAAGCAATACATACCTCGTCAACGGAAGCATATGATTAACGGGTCAGGGACAAAACAGCATACGCATAGATCTGCAAGGCCAATACTCTCCGTCGTTTTCGCTTTTTATTTGACAAGCCAATACGCATTCGGGCACTGGACGACACCGGTAATCCAGGACATGAACGGAGGAACGAATCTCGTTGCGCCCGGCTACTATCCGCAAATGGCAACTGACAGCGCCGGGAATGCCTGGATGATATGGGTTGAGCGCGACGGCACAAACAATCGAATAACCGGCCGTTACTATGATAACCAGACCGGCTGGGATGTTGCCGCAACCTACATCAGTACATCCAATGGGCAGGATGCTCTGGATCCTCAGCTTGTTTATGACGGCGTGGGTAATTACTTCGCAGTCTGGAAACAAAGTGACGGGAGCCATGACAGAATTTATTATGCAAAGCGTGACGGCGCCACCTGGAGCGCACCCACAACCTGCGATGCCAACAACGGCAACCCGGCAAGCGAACCGGCACTTGCTTCCAACAGGAACGGAAATGTCTTTCTTGCATTCAAAGGCAATGACAGTACCAATAACCGCATCTACGCGCGCCGCTGGGCTTCCGGCTGGCAAGCGGCCGAAATAGTTGACGCAGGAGCAGGCAACAGCGCATCAAATCCCGCTATCGCTTCCTACGCTGTAGCAGCGCAACATTTTCTGGTGGTATTCGAGCAATTCGATGGAAGTAATACCCGCGTTTATGGTAACTACTATAATGGATCAACTTATAGTGGTGTAACAATTCTTGATACGATTCCGGCTCCGGCGGGATCACCCCATGTAGCGATGTACAGCAATACGAAAGGTATGGCGGTCTTCAAAGATGACGGCCGGATTTACGCGCGTGAATTTACCGGAACGGACTGGTCATCGCAGCCTACCATACCCATTGATCCGGCAACCAACACTGCCGGCTATACACCCAGAGTTGCCTACAACAGTGTCGGGGATGCATGCGCCGCCTTCAGAATTACCGACGGCCCGCAGAAATTGTTCGCCAATATCAACAGCGGGAGCTGGGGTGCATCACAGGAAATTGGCGTCGTTGGGGAGGGAATGCCGCTTTCATTTGGCATCACCACAAACGGCAGCGCGTTTCATGTTGCATTTGAACAAAACATCAGCGGCGTCGATCGCGTTCATATTACCAAATACACCGGAAGCTGGCATACACCCGAACTCATCGATCGCGGCAACTATGCTGCAGGGTATCCCGCGGTATGCTTCCCCGGCAATCAAGACCTCATTGCCGGATTTATACAGGAAGACAACGGCGCTTTTGACCGCATTTACTCTACCACCAGCTATAAAGACAAAGTCTGGGATAACGGCAATGCAAACAACCAGTGGGGCGACCCCAAAAACTGGAAACCTGATGAGGTTCCACTGGTTACTGATACTGTTCTTTTTGATGGCTCCCTTTCAGCAGATGCCTGCGTTCTGGGATCAAATGAAACCGTTGCGCAGACAAAGACAATAAATAGTCCGGGAACGCTGGATTTTTCCACCTTTACCCTTACCATCACCGGGGATGCTGATTTCTCGCAATTAAGCAGCATAACCGGAACGGGAGGCCTTGAATTGTCGGCTCCTTCCGGCACGCAGGTACTCAAGGCAAATGCTGGTTCGCCACTCCCCATGCTGGCTCATACGGGCGCCGGTACGGTTGAAGTGCAAATGATTGATTTTGGTTGCGGCAATTTCACGATCAACGGCGGCGGAACTTTCGACAATAGCACCAATGCACGCACCATCACCGTCAACAGCTCGCTGACAATTAACAATTCGGTGCTCAATTCTGCCGGCGGCAAACTTGACATCGACGGCAATGTCACTATCGATGGAACCGGAGTGCTGCAGGCCCCAACCGACACGATGACCGTTGAAGGCGCGTTCACAGATAACGCCGGCGGCCTCGTGCACAACAGCGGAACGGTCGAGTTCGACGGCACAACCGGGGGAACAATTACGCCCGGAAGCAACGTCAACAATTTGTTCATATCCGGAACCGGTAGCTGGAGCGTCTCGACCAACACACTTTCGTGCGACGGCGATCTGGAAGTGACATCCGGTTCGCTTGATCTCTCAACGAATAATCTGGTCGTTATTGGCAATGTGGGCGTGTCTGCTGCTACTTTGACTTTAACGTCATCCCCTGATGTTGATATTGACGGCAATGTCGACTTTACCGGTACGCTATCCGCACCGTCGGCAAATATGAGTGTGGCCGGTGCATGGACCAATTCCAGCGGCATCTTCTCACACAATAATGGAAATGTTGACTTTGACGGTTCAGCCGGTCCCTATACGATTGATCAGATGTCCAGCGCCTTTTATGATCTGACTTTTTCGGGAACCGGTAGCTGGAACGTGTCCGGCGATCTTGACGTTGACAATGACGTTATTTTGTCAAGCGGAACCTTTACCGCACCGTCGGGATATTTGTATGTCGGAAGAAGCTGGGCTAATTCCGGCGGAACGCTCGCCCATAACAGCGGCACTATAAAGTTTGACGGTGTTTCGAAAACCGCCAATGTCGATCCCACCGGCATGTATAACATCTATTTCAATGGCGACATGAGCACATACACCTTGACGGCGGCAATGTCGGCCAACACGGTTACCGTTGAGTATGGCGAACTTAATCTGGGCGCCGGATTGACGCATGTGTGCGCAACATTGAGCTCAGCAATGTCGATGGGGACATTGAATTTCAGCAGCTCGACACTGCAGGTCGGCGGCAACGTCGATTTCTCCTCCCTTAACAGCCTGGTACGCGGGACAGGTACGCTTGAATTGACCGGTGGCGGCGCGCAATCTCTGGCGCCGGCTTCCATTGATACGATGCCGTCTATGGTCCTCAGCGGGGGAGGAACCGTTTCACTCAGTGCAAATTGCGAAATTGAAGGCGTCACCGTTTCTAATGGAACGCTTGATCTTGGTGTTAACAGTATAACGGTCACCACTGCAGCAAACCTTGACATAAGCGGGGGTACTCTCAATGCCGGAAGCGGCACATTAACCGCAACAGGAGATGTATCCATTGGTTCGACCGGATCGTTAACAGCTCCGTCGGGAGCATCGTTTTATGTCGGAGGCGGCTTTTCGGTCGCTTCGGGCGGAACTTTCTCGGCAAACACCGGTACGATTACATTTAATGCAACGTCAGCAGGCAACACAATTACGACCAGCGGCCAGAGCTTTGCATCTCTTTCATTAGACGGAATCGGCGGCGGTTGGCTGTTCAGCGATAACGTAACCGCTACCTCGCTTCACCTGGGTGCAGGCACGCTTGATTTGGGTACATCCTTGACACATTCTGTTGTCGAACTGACGGGCGCGGCAAATGGAGCTATTGATTTCGGCTCCTCAACGCTTGATATCACCAGCATGGATGCCGATTTTTCAAGCCTGGCTTCGGTTACGCCCGGTACGGGAATACTGAGCTTTTCGTCTGCGAGTTCACAAATTTTTACCCCGCTTGGTGGCGCAACCTTTCCCAGCGTCACACACGCCGGAAGCGGAACATTGCAATTGAGCACCAATGCCTTGTCTGCGCAGTCTCTTAGCCAATCTGCCGGGATGCTTGATCTTAATTATCTCAATGTCACTACAACCAGCTCTGATTTTACGATTACCAACGGAACCAACTCGACGATTAGCGGCCTGGACGGCATTACCATCACGGTCGCCGGAAATGCCTCGTTCAACGGTCAAAGCGGCAACCTTCTCAATTTGAATCCTGCCGCAACCTGGTACCTCAACGTCACCGGAACACTTACGGCCGACTATGCATCGATAATGAACAGCGACGCTTCGGGCGGCACGCAGGGAGCTGGATCCGTCACCTGCACCGACGGCGGAGGCAACAGCAACTGGCAAATCGGCGATATCCAGGCACCCGACAACGACTTGCTGCTTACCGCCACTGCAATCGACACCAACAAGGTGCAGGTTGTGTGGACTCCTTCTGCGATCGATTCGCTCGATGCCGACAGCGTTGGAATCTGGTACAAGACAGGCGATTATCCCGACAGCGCATATGATGCAGCCGCGCACGGATCAATTGTGCGCCGGCTCGTCGACTCGGTCGATACGATTACCGGCTTGAATAATCTCACGGTATACTACTTCAGCCTGTGCGTCCGCGATTCAAACGGCAATTGGTCGGATACGGCGACGACGGCCGCTGATACGGCATTTACCCGGAAGTTTCCCGTTCGCTGGACGGGTGCAACCAACTCAGACTGGTTCGATGGATCAAACTGGAGTACCGGTTTTGCGCCCACCATGTCGGATTCGGTAGTATTCGATAACGGCGCCATAAGCTGCACGTTGACTTCAGGCGCATCAACAGGCGAGATTGTGTTTACTTCCGGATACACCGGCACATTCGATTTCAACGGATACACACTGGAAATACAGGGTATGATGGCTGATTTTCGTTCGGGAGGAACATTTACCGACAGCGGTACGGTCTGGTTCTATGCTATGGATCCGCGCAGTGTCACCCTGATTCCGAAAGGCGGCGTGCAACTTCCTTTGATTCAGTTTGAGAAGGGATCGTTGACGGTTGCACTCGAGCCACTGCATACTAAAATGCTCGATTGCATGATGCTCGAGCGGCTCATATTTGAAAATCTCGATACGACCCATATTCTCAACAGCCTGTCGATGCCAAGCGGGAGCTATGTGGATTTCGGAAATAACCGCTTTCGCATCACTGGCAAAGCCGGGTTCGAGATGATGGACAGTTGCGATTTTGAAACCGGATCAGGAATTTACTTTTCAGAGACAGCAGGAATCGACACACTTGCGGCCCCGCCCAACGACACGCTCCCGCCGATTTATCATGACGGTGATGGAACGTTGAGACTGTTTTCATACGATCTGAAATGTAAATCCTTTACCAACAGCAATGGCATTCTCGATCTCAATTACTTCAATATAACAACTTTCGGTGACCTGTCGATTACCAATGCGTCGAGTACAAGCCTCGCCAATTTTGACAATACGCATATCACCGTCGGCGCAAACTGTTCCCTGACCGGGCAGAGCGGTGATTCACTCAACCTCACTTCCGCGACTACATGCACGCTTTCGGTAACGGGAACGTTGAGTGCGGATTATGCGGTTATCGGGAACTCTGTCGCATTTGTCTCGGCCGGCACGGCAACCAACAGCCGGGATGCCGGGGGCAATGTCAATTGGACATTTGAAAATGATACTACTCCACCCGATAATGACATGACACTCATCGCTGCCGCAATCGATAGTGATAAGGTCGAGATATCGTGGGATCCTTCCGCAATCGACTCCACCGATGCCGACTCCGTCGGGATATGGTACAAAACCGGTGACTATCCCGACAGCGCCAACGATGTCTCGGCCGGTGGATATACCATTCACGAATTGAGCGACACAATAGATACGATCACCGGTCTGGCAGCAAAAACAGTGTATTATTTCAGCCTGATGGTTCGTGACTCCCTAGGCAACTGGTCGGATACGACGTATTCGGCGAACGATACCGCAACCACGCCCGATAAGACAGCACCGGATAACGTCACTGCATTTTCGGTAATGTCGCTGGGTGATGATTCGATCGCGCTGAGCTGGACAGCATCCGCCGGCGCTGATGCAGAATCGGTAATGGTGCGCTACCGCACCGACGCAACCTGGCCGGGCAGCGAAACCGACGGGACGCTGCTTGAACAGTTCGCCGTCGAGGTCACCACCGACACCGTTGCGGGGTTGACTGAAAAAACAGGCTACCGCTTCGCCGCATTTGTTTCGGACAGCAGCGGCAACTGGAGTGCGCCATCCGCTGATGCGCAGGACTCGGTTACGATTACCGACTACACCCCACCGGCCAACGTCACGGCATTGCAAGCTGCCGCAATCAGCGATACCAGTATCGAGCTGAGCTGGACCCCATCCGCCTCAGCAGATGCCGATTCGGTCATGATACGCTATGCAAACGCCGGCTCATACCCCACAGATACCGGCAGCGGCAGCTTGTGGAAATCACATGACAACGCGTCCGTCATTGATACCGTAACCGGACTCAGCGAAAAAACGACTTACCACTTCACTTTGTTTGTGCGCGACTCAGCAGGAAATTGGTCCGACAGCACAGGCGACGCAAACGCCAGTGCCTTCACGTTGCAATCCGGAATTGCAACCTGGACGGGAACCGGCGGATCGGGAAGTTGGAGCAACAGTGCCAATTGGATGCCAGCCGCTGTGCCGACTTCGACCGACAGTGTTCTATTCAACACATCGAGTGTCAGTTGCACGCTGATGGAAAATGTTTCTGTTCGCGCGGTTACCATTACCGGCGGCTACACCGGCGAATTCAATTTCAACGGCTACAACCTTGACATTAGCGGCGACATTGACTTGCGCAGCAGGGGCGTGTTCGCTACCTCCGGTACCGACACGCTGGTTCTAAGCGGCACATCGACGCAAAATCTGATTCCTCCCGCAGCGGATACCTTGCCGGCGGTCCACCAGGTCGGCACCGGCACCGTTTATGTAAAGACGCATAATCTGAGATGCCGTGAACTTATCGGCACGGCCGGGACCTTCGATCTATCAACCAATGCTCTCTCACTTGTTACTTACGGTTCGCTAAAGCTGAATGGCGGACACGTGTATGCCGCAAACAGTGATCTTTTCGTAAATGGCGACGTAATTCTCGCTGCCGGCATGCTTACGGCCCCCCAAGCGTCCAACATGTTTACCGTCTCGCTTGACTGGCTTGTTTCCAATGGCGCTTTTATTACCAGCAGCGGCAAAGTAATCTTCAATTCGGGCACGACCGGACGGGTTATTCATGCTGGAAGTCAGCATTTCAACGATGTTGCATTCGACAATGCTGCGGGAAGCTGGACATTCGACAGTGCGACAATTCTGGACGGAAGCCTGAGCTTTCTCACCAGTGGATCGGTTACCTTTCCGGCTGACAGTATGCATATCGGCGGAAGTCTTGTTTGCTCGAGCGGGACTATTGCAGCCAATAA
Organism: Chitinivibrionales bacterium; assembly: GCA_014728295.1. Lineage (GTDB taxonomy): Bacteria > Fibrobacterota > Chitinivibrionia > Chitinivibrionales > WJKA01 > WJLW01. The sequence goes on from WJLW01000052.1 coordinate 19,532, forward strand.
CGGCAAGGTTATTTTCGACGGCGCAACCAGCAGCACGATTGCGATGGGAAGCCAGGCGCTGAACGAAGTTGCGATAGCAGGATCGGCAGGAAACTGGTCGATTGTCGGCGGGGCGCAGATGAATTCTCTGCATCTGGTGTCCGGTTCGCTAGATCTGGGAGCCGATACCGTTTCAGTTGACGATTTCACTTCAAGTGGCGGTGAACTGAATGTCAATTCGGCGGTACTCAATATCAAAAGGGACGCCGACTTCAGCGGCATTGCCTCACTGGTTGCCGGAAGCGCACAGTTTCGTCTGGTGGGAGATTCGATTCAGCTTCTGACGCCGGTAAATGGCAGCACCCTTCCTCAATTTGAAATTAACAGCGCCGGTAGCGTCAGGCTTGCCGGATACAATCTTGCCTGCGAAGGTTTCACGTTGAATGCCGGCTCTTTCGATTTCAACGGATTCGATATAAGCACGTCGAGCTCCGGCGCATTTACTGTTGCGAATGGCACCGATTCAACCTTTGCCAATCTGGGCGGGCGCACGGTTTCGGTGACCGGGAATGCTTCTTTGAGCGGACAAGCCGGCAATCTGCTGAATCTGAATCCGTCCAGCACCTGGAATATCAATGTATCCGGCACCCTTTCGGCAAGCTATGCAGCCATCGGCAATGCCAACGCCGGCAGCACCACGGGAAATGCTGATTCGACCTGCGTCGACAGTTCCGGAAATGTAAACTGGAGCATCGCAAGCGCAGTCCAGCCAAATTCCCCCCCCGGATCCTTTGTGCTCCTTTCACCAGCAAACGGCAGCGGGTCGGTGTCAAGCAGTACCTATTTTGACTGGGCGACTTCCATCGACAGCGATCCGCAGGATTCTGTGCTGACGTACTCGCTGCATATAGGTACCTCATCGACTTTTGTCTCACCGGTGTTCAGCGATACGACCTCGACGAGCAGCTACCAGCTCGACAGCAAAGATAAGCTTGATGAAAAGCGCACATACTACTGGCGCGTCTTTGCACTTGACAGCGAACCGGATACGACGCTGTGTGATTCAGTTTTTTCCTTTGCGACAGCGGATGAAACGCCGCCTGCCACGGTAACGAATTTTTCTGCTCTGGCAGTCGACTCACGGTATGTCCGGGTAAGCTGGACTCCGTCGGTTTCCACCGATGTGCAGAAAGTCATGATTCGCTATCGCATTGATGGGGCTTATCCATTTGATCAAAATGACGGCACACTGTTGATGAGCCATCCTCATTGGGTCACCAGTGATACGGCAACAATCCAGGAGCCTGATCAGGTTTACTATTTCCGTGTTTTTGTACAGGACTCCTCCGGACACTGGTCAGCCGACACCAGCGCGCAGGATACCGCATTGATGGTCGACCCCACAACACCGGCGATCCTGTCACTCTCTGCAAACGCACTGGGAACAAACAGCATCCAATTGAACTGGACTGTTGCCGATCCGGATTCGATCATCGAAGACAGCATCGGCATCTGGTATTCAACTTCGGGAAATCCCGATTCCGCCCGTGATCCAGCTTCACAGCGGGCGGGATATTATGGATTGACGGACAGTATTGACACGCTCGAGGGTTTGACGCAGAATACCATTTATTACTTCAGCCTTTTCGCCAAAGATACTGCAGGAAGCTGGGCGAACACGTCGTTGGCCGATACCGCAAGCGAGCAAACGGCCTTTTCAACCGTTGCAGATACGGCTGCGGCCCCAGCTTTCAGCCCGAATGGCGGAACATATTCATCATCGCAAATGGTGGCCCTTTCCTGCGCGACTGCCGAAGCTCAAATATATTACCATATCGGGGATTTTTCCACTGATACGACCTGGAAATCATACGCAGCACCATTTACCATAACTTCGACGACGACCCTCCATGCCTTTGCCGTTGCGCCGCAAATGCAAAGCAGTCCTATTTCGCAGACAAGCATCATAATCGAAGACACTACATCGACCACTCCCGGCACCCGGATCACTAAAGTGTTGCCGGAAGGCGACTCACTGATTATTCCCGACAGTGCGACCTCATCTCCCGTAAGCATCAGCGTAAAAAAGCTCCCCAAGGACAGTGTTCCTGCAGGCGGGACGGTTACGCTTCTGGACAAAGCATTTGATTTCGGCCCTGACGGGCAGGTGTTTGACGAGCCGCTGATCTTTAAGGTCAAATATGACACAGCCTATCTCAATGCGGCAGGTATTTCACTTTCGGCGTTGCATGGATATTGGTACAACACCGTAACCGGTTCCTGGGAAGCGGTTGATTCTGATGTCGACTCCGTAAATCAAATGCTGATCATGAAAATTTCGCATTTCTCGACGTTTGCGCCGGGCGCCGGAGTTGCAATGCCGGTTTTTTCGCCGCCAAGCGGAACGTATACCACAACGCAATCAGTCGAAATCAGTTGTGCAACAACCGGCGCCTCCGTTTATTATACACTTGACGGGTCGGAACCGGACAGCGGCGACAATCTGTATTCCGGGACAATTACCATTGATTCGGTAGCGACACTCAAGGCACGCGCCTATAAAAGCGGCCTAGCGCCCAGCTATGTCGAGTCACAGACATACACTGTTTATCATGCGCCGGTTGCAATGTTCGGCGCCACACCAACCGCCGGCAATTATCCCTTAGTCGTATCATTTACCGACTCATCAACGGGAGATATAACTGCCTGGCACTGGGATTTCGGCAACGGCTCAACCAGCACGGCACAGCACCCCGTTGACACCTTTTCCACAGAAGCAAATTTTGACATAACACTCATCGTCAGCGGGCCGGCCGGGGCGGACACGCTGCAAAAGAGGGCCGCGGTCTCGACTGTTGACAACACGCCGCCGACCAATAACCTGGCTGTTCAATTTATCAACACCGGCGACAGTATCCTTACCGCAACGTGGACAGTAGATACGACCCAGACGGATGTGAAGAATATCGTCGTGCGCGCCAGCCATTCTGCACGACCTTCAGCATCGGCAACCGGCATTGTGGCTGCATATCGAGATTCCTCGCTGAGCATAAACGCGCTTACCAGTCCGGGCTGGTGGTACCTTTCGACACAATTGATTGACAGATCGGGCAACGCATCGACACTCAAGTATGACAGCGTACTTGTCAACAACCAGCCACCGGTGCTTACTTCGACGCCTGATATTGCCGTAGCGGAAGATGCGGCGCTTAACCAGGCTTTCAGCGCATCGGATAATAACGGCGACAGCCTCTGGTTCGGCAAAGCGTCCGGCCCCGCCGACCTGACCGTCAATGCCCGAGGCGCACTCACCTGGACGCCGGACAATGACGACGTTGGTACACACAATATTGTCATTGCATGCACCGACATTCGCGGCGGCACAGCAACCGACACCTTTGCTGTTGCCGTCACCAATGTCAATGATGCGCCGACGGTCGACTACTCTGGCCCTGCCGGCATCAACGAAGACGCTCCGCTCTCGGCAACATTGACAATTGCGGACGTGGACGCGGGTGATTCCACGTGGATTGCATCGCAAATGCTTCCCGTCTGGCTGAATCGCGCGGGTATGACGATCTCGGGAACGCCAACCAATGACCATGTCGGCAGCGATACGATGTTCATACTGGTGCGGGACAAGGCCGGCGCCACCGATACGGTGGTTGAAGTGCTGACCGTCAACAATGTCAACGATGCTCCAGTGCCTGTCTCCATTACCCTGCCCGATTCGGCACGGGAAGACAGCACCTACTCGGGACTCATAACCGTTTCGGATGTAGACAGAGACGATTCTCTCTCTTCGGTCTGGAAGTCCAGACCCGCCTGGCTGTCGAATGCGGAGTTGTCAAAGTCTGCACCCGATGGTCGGTGGCAACTTAGCCTAACCGGAACCCCGCGTCAACAGCATGTCGGCTGGAATGCATTCTCGCTTGATATTGCAGACCGTGCCGGCGCTGCCGTGCCCATACGCGATTCAATCTATATTGTTGACATGAACGATCCACCCAACACGGTCTTGCGGGGGGTAGAGATTTCATACGGGGCCCTGCAAATAAGCGTCGGCGGGACGGATGATTTTGACAGTTCACTCACGCTTTTCACAAAGCTGTCTGCAACCGGCGGTGCGGTCATCGACTCCGGCGCAGGCTCATCAGGCCTGGTTACGTATTATCCGTTGAAGGACGGGACGTATCAATTCTACGCACAGGCCGTTGATCAGGCGGGTCTTGCCGATCCCACACCGCTTATCGATACGTTTGAAATATCCGGTGCCACGCGTCACACGTTCTACGATACGTCCGGCTGGCATATGATGTCGGCGCCGGTTGCATCTTTGTCTGCCGATACCGTCAAGGCCGGCGGTCACCTGTCGCACTGGGACGAGTCCGCTAATCCGCGCAATGTTTACGGATACTATACCCCCTCAACCGAAATAGCAACATTGCTCGCCGGCAAATCTTACTGGCGAAAGTCAACCAATGCTTCGGCAATCGAATTAAACAGCAGCCAACTGCTTGACCGTAACACGTCGATCACGTTGCATCACGGTCAATACGGCTGGAATCAGGTCGCCAATCCGTATGTCTATCCAATAAAACTGCAAACTCATCACACCCTGTGGAAATGGAATCCGGCAACAAAAGATTTTATACAGGCCGACAGCATTCTGGAGCCCTGGCAGGGATACTGGGTTCTGGCCGACTCACAGGAAACGCTGCAGATTGAGGCAACGCCTTTTTTTGCAAACACGAAACTTGCCAAAACCAGGAAAACTTTTTATGCTCAGCGCAATGACTGGCGCGTCCAGCTTGTCCTTTCCTGCTCGGAGAGCAAGGATGCCGATAATATCATTGGTTTCAGCCCCCAGGCTAAAAACGGTTTTGATTTTCTGGACAAACCCGAACCGCCGCGCATGGATGATATCACTTACCTGTTCCTGCCGCATCCCGAATGGAAACGCACAATTACCGCCTATGCAAGCGACCTGCGAAAATGGTGGCGCAACGAAAATGTTTTCCAGGTAGGAGTAGCCAACAACGCCAGGCGCAAAAACAATGTGTCGCTTCGGGTCCTGGGCGTAGAAGACCTCCCCGACGTCTATCTCTTCCTTGCGAACAAAGACACCATATTCAAAATCGAACCGGATACCGATCATCCCCTGCGCGGCACTCAGGACCTGCAATATCACACCATTTTTGCCACGAACAATTCAAGCTTTATCAACAGCTTCCCGCTCCGGTTTAAAATGCACGAGCCATTCCCCAATCCGTTCCGTCCTGTTGTCAACCTCAAATACACCCTGCCGTATCGCTGGGAAGACAACGGCATAATTAATCTGAAACCGTACAAGGTTTCGGTGATGATCTATGATGTCAAGGGCCGCGTCGTAAGAACACTGGTTAATCGCAAGCAAAAACCCGGCACCTATCAAATCCCCTGGATGGGCAAAAGCAATTCCGGCCGCCTTGTTGCCACCGGATTTTATTTCATGAAGTTTAGCGCCGGCGAGCACAATGTCGTCAAGCGTTTGATAATGATGAAGTAATTCCACGTTTTGTACTTGGAAGCACGTGTTAAATGTGTCATAATAATAAGTTGATCCGATTCTTATAATGAAAAGGCGTATTTGAGCATGAAATCGACCTTCGCTTATGAAAATCTCCGGGATACTCAACAAGACTGACTGTATGATTCATCGAAAACAACTCCTGATGACGGCATTTGTGCTCATGGTTTTAAGCTTTATTCCCGCGTTGTATGCCCAGTCGGCGGTCGTGCCGGAAAAGGTAAAAATCACACAGATGCTGGGAAAAGTGGAAATTCGCAATCCCAAAACCGGTAAATGGCGTCCGGCGCGTGTCGGGCAGTATGTAAGGTCCGGCTGGGATATACGCACGTACGTCGAGTCAAATGTCGAGCTGGAGTTTCAAACCGGAACGGTCGTCAAATCCGGTGAAAACAGCATTCTGACCGTATCCAAAGCACTGATTCACCGGCAAATGAATGCCACAAAAACCAATGTCAAGGTATCAACCGGACAGGTATGGGCAAATGTCAAGAAATTGTCTAATCGTAAATCGCAATTCGATTTTGAAACACCGACAGCCGTCGCTTCGATCAGGGGAACACGGCTGGGAATCAACGTGGGTAAAGGCAAAACCTCGGTTGACGTATACGAAGGCAAAGTCATGGTAAAGGCCCGCGGCGCCGCCAAAGCATTTGCGGTCACAACAAAAATGAGAGCCGTCATCTCGAAGGGCAGTCGTGACGTCGCGTTGAAGCAATTCAAAGATGAGGCGGGCCAGGATGCCCCGGTCGATCCATTTGTTGCAGATTCTCTGGCCGGCGACTCCCTTACGGTTGACAGCACGGCACAGGATTCCATACGGGTCGATTCTCTCGCTGCTGACACCACCGTTGCAGACAGCATAGCTGCTGACTCGGCAACCCTTGCCGATTCTGTGGCAACAGACAGCGCGACAGCGGATTCTGCGGCCATCGATACCGCCGCAGGTTACGCCGATAGTTCCGATGCGACCATCGATTCGCTGGCGGTCGATACAAGTGATACCGACTCGATACCCGATCAGGGCTTTGGGGCCGACAGCTTGCCGGCGCAAGACAGCACCGCTGTTGCTCAACTTGACACAGCGGCGTCCGGCAGTGCGGCCGACACAACGCAAACGGGTCGGCTCTCCGACGACACGGTTTCGCAGTATGCGGCAAACGAATACGATACAGCCTCGCAAGATCACGACTCCCCGGCTCAATCAGCAACGGCACACACGGATACCACCGAAGATGATGCCGGCGGCAGCGCGGCGACGTTGACACTCTCGATTTTCGGCCCGGCGCCGAATGTCGTGACAAATGAGCCGACCATTGTTGTAAAGGGTGCTGCAATTACGGGAGCGACGGTGGCGGTTGACGGTAAAGACGTTCCGGTTGGAGCAGACGGCACGTTTACCGGTATGGCGGATTTGCAGATCGGATTGAACATGATCGAAATTTCCGCCTCATATGAAAGCCAGAGCAAATCAACGGAGCACCCGGTTGAATACCGCCCTCCCCTTTCCCTGACGGTGGCCAACATTGCCGACAACATGCACGTTTCCACCGAAGAAATTGCCGTTGACGTCGAAGTAACCGAGGGCGCCGATTATTCGATTAACGGTGCGGCGGGTGCTACGCATGTTACGCTCAGCCCCGGAGTAAATCTCATCGAAGTTAAAGCCTGGGACGCCTGGGACAATACGACACAAAAAACATTCACCGTGACTTACGCCAAAACCGCGGCCCTGCTGTTGACCGTCGTTTCACCCACCGACGGCATAACCATTCATGAGCCGGTCATTCCGGTAAGCGGCAATGTGACGCCGGGTGCAAAGGTTACGGTCAACGGCGTTACCGTTCCGGTAGCATCGGGCGGCAATTTCAATTACCGAATACCCATTCCCGATGAGGAACAGGAGTACACGGTTGAGATAATAGCTGAATTGGGTGACCAGGAGCAGAATGAATCCCGCAGTATTGCCTATGAACCGCCACGCCTGCCCATAACGCTGTCGGTTTCCTCGCCCTCGGACGGCGCAACCATTTCGCAAAAGTCAATCCGGGTCGTTGCGCGAACCAGTCCCGGGGCAACCGCAACAATTAACGGCAAGCCGGCCATGATCTCGCCAAGCGGTATCATCACCGGTGAGATTGCGGTAAGCGAACATGACATCGGCGATTTTGCAATCGACATTTCCGCCGATGACGGTTTTGAGGAAGTATCCAAATCGCTTTCGGTAACCATTTCCGGCTCGTCACCCCAGATCAATACGAGCGCCCCCTCGCTGGTGGTTCAGGGCATCGGCAGACAGGCAACACGCAACGCAGACATAGCGGTACAAGTCCTTGATCGTACACCCGATGATCAAATTACTTTGACGATCGACAACAATGGCTCGAGTGAGAGCTATTCGCTCGATCCCGGCGGACGTGAACGCTTTGCGCTAGACGAAGGACAAAATTCATATCGCATTTACGCCAAAGACAATGCCGGTAATCAATCAAATGTTATCAGCGGCTCGATGTATTATCTCCCCGGCCCGCTGATAATCGACATAAACGAGCCCGGAGACAATCCCTACGAAATAGACGATTTGCCGCCTATGCCGAGAGATCCGCGCACCTTGAGCAGGTTGGTGCCCAGGCTCGATGTAGAAATCGAAATAGACGACGGCATAAACAATGTTCCGGCGACAATAAAATATTGCCGGCTCATCGGCCCCGGAGCCAATCTGCAGCTTGTCGATAATAAAGACTACACTTTCAAGGGAACAATTACTCTGGCGCGCGGGGCCAGTGTGTACAAAATTGTTGTCGAAGATATCGCCGGCAATAAGGTGATTGAGGATTTTCAGGTTATTGTGGGAGAATGACGTTAAACGATGCCGTTTTTTGCACGTCAGATTTAACGCACAGAGCACTTCAAGCATAATCTCTTTTACCACCAGTGTCCCCGAACCGCAACATTAAGCCTGATCGATTTGAGTGTGCTGGGTCTGGCATTCGTTAGCAATCGCAAGCGCCGCTAAAACTATATTTGCTTCTTTTGTGCACAACAAAAGCCTTCTCAATCGAGAGGGCTTTTTTTATGCCTGAGCGGCGATGGTGTTTGCTATCCTACGGCGCGCTTGCTTCGTTCCCAGAATTCATCCAATTCCTTCAGCGATGCTTCTTGGATATCCCGATGCGACGCGGCATAATTATCCTCGATATAGCGGAAACGCCTGATAAATTTTTTCACCGTTAGACGCAAGGCATCTTCGGCACAGATCTTTTTGTGCCGGGCGACATTGACTAATGCAAAAAATATATCTCCCAGCTCTTCCTCTGCATGGTGGATGTCGCCTTTCTCGACAGCCTCGCGGAACTCAGCGAACTCTTCCTCGACCTTATCGAGCACCGGCCCCATGTCATCCCAGTCAAATCCGACCTTGGCGACCCGCCGCTGCACCTTCTCCGCCCGAAACAATGCCGGCAATGCTTGAGGGATACCGTCAACGAGATATTTCCGGTCCTGCTTGCTTTTTTCACCGCGCTTGATCTCTTCCCAGTTTTTAATTACTTCTCCTGATCCGGCGACGGTTGTATCGCCAAAAACGTGGGGATGGCGGCGGATGAGTTTTTCGTTGATCTCCCGGGCCACATCTTCGATATCAAAGCGGCCCTCATCCTTTGCGATCTGGGAGTGCAGAACCACCTGCAGCAGGATGTCGCCCAGCTCTTCCTGCATTTTGTGCTTGTCATTTTCTTCAACGGCTTCGAAATACTCGTAAGCCTCGTCAAGCAAGCAGGAGAGGATGCTTTTATTGGTTTGCTCTTTGTCCCACGGACAGCCGTTGGGACCGCGCAGCGTGGCGACAATGTCGATGAATCTGTCCAGTTCGGTTGGCATTTGTTTCCTCCGGGGAATCTCAATTCTCCCGGCTTCGACGGGACCAATTGACTCACTCCATTAGTACAAGAATTCTTTGAAAAATAGTTGTTGATCAGTTGTCGGAGAACGGAATAGGGGACGGTGGTTTTTTAATAGTTTAACTTGAACTCTTCTATTAACCTCTCACCTGCTGAAAGCATATTCGCGTCCCCATACCCTACTAATCCTCCCATGCTCCTTTCCCCTGACGGACGATGTGCGGTATTTCCCCGGTTAAATCGACGATCGTTGAACCGAAGGGGTCGGAAAGGGAGCCTACGTCAAGCATGACGTCGACCTCGTTGAGCACTGCGGGACGCACTTCATCAGGATCACCGCGTCGCGAACCGGGGAGCTTGATCGACGTATTCGCCAGAGCTTCGTCCAGCTTCTGCACCAACTGCAAAACAACCTGGTGATCGGGCATGCGAATGCCGACGGTACGCCGCTTGGCGGCAACTTTTTTTGGAACGTAGTTAGTTGCTTCCAGAATAAAGGTAAATGGTCCGGGCAGGTAGCGTTTCATCAGCTTGAAATGCTGGTTGCTCATACGTGCATATTTGGCAATCTGTGCAAAATCGCAGCAGATATACGAAAAAAGGCGCTTCTTGTCTTTTTCGAGCAATCGGCCGATTTTATTTATCGCCTTGGGATTACTTGCGCAGGCGCCCATGCCATACACGGTATCGGTCGGATACACGCAGATGCCGTCCCTGTTTTTCAGGATGCCGACAACCTGATCAAGAAAGCGCTCCTGCGGATTATCAGGATGTATTTCGAGATGAATCATGGCGATTGAAAATAAATCAATTCGTCTGCAGCGCATTGAGGTGTGCATTCACTGCGCTTGCCAGCCCTTGCGGATTGTACCCGCCCTCAAGAATCGAAACCAGACGTTTGTTGCTATGCGTTCGCGCAATATCCAGAGCAATTTCGGTCAATCTGACAAATCCGGTGTCGGTAATCTGAAAATTGCCGAGATAATCTTTTTCCCGGCTGTCGAATCCTGCCGAAACAAGCACGAAATCCGGTTTGAAATCCAGCTCATCCAGACGCTGAAACAGCCTTGTTTCCCACATATGAAGTACTTCTCTATCCCCCGAAAAAAAATCGAGTGGAATGCTGAGGTTATAACCAAGGCCCCCGCCTGCGCCATTGCGGTCGGCGAATCCGGTTCCGGGATAGGTGTAAAGCGCGTGAGTCGAGAAAAAGAAAACCGTGGGATCATGGTAGAAGGCCCATTCGGTGCCATTGCCATGATGAAAATCCCAGTCCAGAATCAAAATATTGCGGAAGCCGCATACCCGCTGAGCATATCGGGCGGCAATAGCGATGTTGTTGAGAAAGCAGAATCCCTGTCCCTCACCATATGCTTCGTAATGAGCGCCATTGTTGTGCGCATGGTGTCCCGGCGGACGCACCGCGCAGAAGGCATTGGTGAGTTCCCCTTGTGCCACGGCCCTCACAGCAGCAAGGACAGCGGCGACAGCAAGGGGCGCAACGTTTCCGGTGATATCCATTGCGAGTACCGATTCGATATGATCGTCACTGTGGATTTGCCTGACGGCGTCAAGAATTTCTTTTTCGTCACCCGATGCGTGGACCTTTGGCAATTCATCCATCAAACCGGTATCCAGAAGCATCTGCTTCACGGCTTGCAAGCGTATCGGCGCTTCGGGATGCCCCGGGGAGAGCGTATGTCGAATGAAATCATCCTCAAAGACAAGTCCGGTTCCCGGCAGTGGACGTTCAATCACGGAATACCGATCCTTTTCTTATGGAACCAAATAAAGTATAATAGTAATGCATTCCATGAATGCAAAAATAATTTACATTTCGGATTGGTGCAGCGAACCGTTTTTTCTGCGGAGTTTACCTATGGCTTTGACGATCCATGTGACCAAGCACAAAGAAGTGCCGCTTATACAGCTTCAAGGCAGAATCGTCGATCTGGACGTAAAAAAGTTCTCTCAGAAGATGGAAAAAATCTACAGCAAAAAGCCACTGAAAATCGTTATTGATCTGTCAAAAGCCAATTTCATCGACAGTCACGGCCTGGGAGTGCTGGTTTATTACCACACTTTGCAGGGCCAGGACAATCACCAGTTGCTCGTGCTCAACACCAATCAGACCGATACCTCATACCTGCACCGGCTGTTCGACCTCACCAATCTCTATAAAGTGATACCGGTGATTGCATCGCTGGATTACGTATAGTTTCAGATAATGCAATAATCTATTGCAGGCGAATGATACTTACTTCAAGGCATTTTCGATACGCTGCATTGCCTTTTCTACATTTTCGTGGCTATTGAACGCGCTGAGGCGAATGTAGCCTTCTCCGCACTTGCCGAATCCGCTTCCGGGCGTGCAGACAACCCCGGCCTTATTAAGCAGGTTATCAAAAAATGCCCACGAGTCGGTTCCGGTTTTGATCCAGATATAGGGAGAGTTTACGCCGCCAACCCAGGTATAGCCGAGTTCGGTCATTTTGCTGCTGATCAAGGCCGCATTTTTCAGGTAGTAGTCTGATAATTCTTTCACCTGTTCCTGTCCGGCAACCGAATAGACGGCCTCGGCGGCACGTTGCACCGGATATGATACACCATTGAACTTCGTCGCGTGGCGGCGATTCCAAAGCAGGTGAAGGGGTTGCGCATTTCCCTGCGAATCATAAGCCATACATTCTTTTGGCACAATTGTATAAGCGCAACGGGTTCCGGTAAACCCCGCAGTTTTGGAGAAGCTGCGGAACTCGACAGCCACTTCGCGGGCGCCCGCTATTTCGTAAATGCTCTGCGGCAGCGAATCATCGCGAATAAATGCGGCATAGGCAGCATCGAACAGGATCAGCGCCTTGTTTTCTCCGGCATAATCAACCCATTGTTTCAGTTGAGCTTTTGTTGCGGCTGCCCCGGTCGGGTTGTTCGGGAAACAGAGGTAGATTAAATCAACTTTTGCCTCAGGCGGCTCGGGAACAAAGTTGTTGTTCTCGGTCGATTCGAGATAGGTCAATCCCTGATAGCGCCCCTCCTGCCAGGTACCGGTGCGACCGGCCATGACGTTCGTATCGACATAGACGGGATACACCGGATCGGGAACCGCAATCGCAACGTCCTGTCCGAAAAGCTCTTGTATATTGCCGGAGTCGCATTTGGCGCCGTCGGATACAAAAACCTCATCGGCCGCAACCTCTGCCCCCCGCGCCTGAAAATCAACCTGGGCGATTTTTTCGCGCAGAAAAGCATATCCCTGCTCGGGGCCGTATCCGCGAAATGTGGCATCCTCGGCCATCTCGTCAACTGCTTTGTGAAGCGCATCGATACACACCGACGGCAGCGCCCGGGTGACATCCCCGATACCCAGCTTGATGATATCCTGATCGGGATGCGCTTCCTGAAAAGCTGCGACTCTTTTGCCAATATCAGAGAAAAGGTAGGAGGCCTGCAATTTGAGGTAATTTTCATTGATGAGGATCATGGTACGACTCCTGAATGCTAAAAATGAGTTGAAACAAGCTACAAATGATACATAATCGCAAAAGTGATGTCAATGAATCCGGCTTTTCGTAGCTGAATGCTTGTCAGCAAAGTTATTTTAGTAGGCTGAAAGTAAAATGCACTCTGGAGTCGGGGAGCACTGCGTGTCGCGCGGGAGATTTCCCGATTCTCTGCGACTCTGCCTCACCAACCAAGGAGGAAATATGTCCAACTATCACATCGCCGTTATCGACGTCGGCAAAACAAATAAGAAAGTTCTGATTTTCGACGACAAGCTGCGACTTCTCGATTCGGTTTATAAAAATTTTGACGAATACGTTGAGGGTAAGACCCACTTCGAGGATGTCGAAAATATGACCGCCTGGTTCAAGGAGTCGCTCAAGGGATTTTCCTCAGAATATGACATCAAAGCACTGTCCATCACCACACACGGCGCTACGGCCATGTGCATTGACAAAAAAGGGAAACTGGCGACACCGCCTGTTGCCTACACAACAGAGACGGATGAATCATTCCAGGAAGCATTCTACTCCCGCTTCGGCAGCAGAGAAGAATTGCAGCAAAAAACAGCAACCGCCCAGATTGGCGATGTGATTAACATCGGCAAAAAGGTGTACTTTCTGCAGAAGAACTATCCCGATCAATTTAAAGAGGTCGAGACCATACTCAACTATCCCCAGTATTTCGGCTATGTTTTCACCGGCAAAAAGGGAGCGGAGCCGACCTATGTCGGATGTCATACGTACCTGTTCGATTTTGCCGCAAAACACTATTCCGAACTGGCCGACAAACTCGGCATTCGGGACAAGCTTCCGCCAAAGATCTCAAAATCCTGGGAAGTGCTCGGCACGATAAGTGAGCAGGCCGCTGCCGAAACCGGCTTGTCAACAAACTGCGTGGTGACCATGGGCATACATGACTCGAACTCATCACTGCTGCCTTATATCGTCCAGGGCTACAAGGACTTCGTTTTGAACTCTACCGGCACCTGGTGTGTCGCCATGCATCCAACCGCAGACGTCAAGTTTGCCGAGCACGAACTGGGCAAACTGGTTTTCTATAACCTGAATGCTTTTTTCGAGCCGGTCAAAACCTCGATATTTATGGGTGGGCTCGAATTCGAAACGTATACCAGACTGCTGTGGGACATCAACAAAACAGAGCACTACCCCGAGCCCGACTACGATCTCTACCGCAAAATCATTAGCGAAAAGAAGCTTTTTATCCTGCCTTCTGTCGTCAAGGGTACCGGTATTTTTCCCGATGCAAAGCCATGCGTCATCGAAAACGGGGTATCGATCCCGCTGGAAAATATTCAGAATGGCACACAGGTTCCAAGCTTCTTTACAGATTTCCACACCGCCTGGGCGACGATGAGCTTGTCTCTGGCAATTCAAACCAAGGCCGCACTGAATATGGTCGGTTTTGCAGGTAAAGGCGCCATTTTTACCGAAGGCGGCTTCCGCAAAAACAAAGAGTATAACGCGCTGCTCACGTCCGTCTATCCCGATGCATCACTCTATTTGACAAACATGGAAGAAGCGACAGCTTTCGGCGCCGCCATTCTGGGCAAAGCCGCCCTGGACAAGACGACCCCGATGGAAACAAATGACTGTTTCGATATTAAATTGACGCCGGTCGATCGCGTCGAGCTTCCGGGAATGCAGGAATATGTGCAGGCGTTTCTGGAGCGGGTGGGGTGACTTCGCATGCATGACCAGCCTCTCCTGTCCATGAACGGCATCTCCAAACGTTTCGGCGCAGTTCAGGCGTTGAACAGGGCTTTCCTTAATGTCAAGTGCGGCGAGGTGCACGCCCTCATCGGGGAAAACGGGGCCGGCAAAAGCACGCTCATGAAAATACTTAGTGGTGCATGCCAACCAGACTCCGGCTCGCTGGTACTTGACGGAAAACCAATCTCGTCAGCCTCGCCCGCAGAAGCCCGATCGCAGGGCATAGCGATGGTCTACCAGGAATTGAATCTTGTGCCCCACCTCAGCGTCGAAGAAAATATCACGCTGGGGCGGGAGCAGCACCGTTTCGGTTTCGTCCCCTCACAGGCCGGCACCGCTAAAAAAGCGCTTGCGTTGCTGGGACACGATCACCTGTATCCTTTGCAGCGCGCCGCAACGCTTTCGATCGCCGAGCAGCAAATTGTCGAGATAGCCAGAGCGCTTGCGGGCAGGGCGCGTCTGATTATCATGGACGAGCCGACCAGCTCCCTTGCCGGATCGGATACACGGGCTCTGTTCACAGCAATTCGCACGCTGAAGCAAACCGGCGTGACCATTATTTACATAAGCCACTTTCTTGAGGAGGTGCGGGAGATTGCCGACGGATACACCGTTTTGCGTGACGGACAAAGTGTTGCACACGGCAGCATGCAAGAGGCTTCGTTGCCGCAAATCATTGCAGCGATGGTCGGCCGCACCCTAACCGAGTTGTTTCCGCACACCCCGCATGAGACCGGCGAAGAAATTGTCAGGGTCAGCTCCCTTACAAAACCGCCACGCGTACTCGACGTCAATTTTGCCGTGCGCCGGGGTGAGATCCTGGGCCTTGCCGGACTTGTCGGTTCGGGACGCACGGAAGTACTGCGCGCACTGTTCGGTCTGGACACGGCAACACAAGGATGCATTCGCTTCGCAAACGGAATCAGGATCGGAGCAGCGCATCTGACCCCACGTATCGCATTGAAAAACGGTCTCGATCTGCTCAGCGAAAATCGCCGGGAAGAAGGGCTGGCGATCGAATTGTCGCTCCGTGATAACATCAGCCTGGCTTCTCTTGCCCGCTTTCTGCTGGTGCAGCTCCTTGGTCTGATCCATCGCCGCGGCGAGTCGGCCGAAGTCTCCCGCCAATGTGATGCACTTGCCATCAAGCGTCGCAGCATCATGCAGAAAGTCGCCGACCTCTCGGGCGGCAATCAGCAGAAAGTTGCCCTGGCACGTATCCTCACCAACGGCGCCGACATCATACTGCTCGACGAACCCACACGCGGTATCGACGTCGGCTCCAAAGTCGAAATCTACCGCCTCATCGGTCAACTTGCTTCACAGGGCAAAGGGGTCATCATGGTAAGCAGCTACCTGCCCGAGCTTTTGGGCATGTGTGATTCGCTGGCGGTGATGCATCGCGGCAGGATGAGTCCGGTGCAGCCTGTTGGACAGTGGTCGGAGCAACGCGTCATGGCCTGGGCGACGTCCGGCAGAGATCTCACCCGAAGGGATTGACATTGTGAAAAACATGCAACCGTATCTGCAAATGTTCGGTCCGTTTTTGGGGCTGTTTCTCGTATTCATGCTGTTTGTGCTGCTGTCGCTGTTCGGCATTGCTCCTTCGGCTTTCTACAGTTTCTACAATGTCAAGACCATCATCACCCAGACGGTCATCACCGGCATCGGTGCGCTGGGCATGACGATGGTGATTATCAGCGGCGGCATTGACTTAAGCGTCGGATCGGTGATTGCCTTGTCAACGGTGGTCACCGCGCAGGTGCTGAATCTGGGTGGGTCGGAAGGAAATGCGGGGTTGTGGCTTCCTTTTGCGGCGGTTGGCTGTGCGGCACTGGTCGGCGGAGCGTGCGGCTTGTTCAACGGAGCGGTTTCTGCCGCGCTGCGCATGGTCCCTTTCATTGTCACCCTCGGCATGATGCAGATTGCCCGCGGGCTGGCGAAGTGGGTCGGCAAAGAACAGACGGTACTTAGCCCCGACAACTGGCTCAACGGATTCATGGTAGTTGATCCGACACCCGGGTGGCTCTTGTTTGCACCGGGGGTATGGCTGCTTATTGGATTGACGGTGTTTTTGTCGATTATGCTCACCCGTACGGTATTCGGCAGGTACATCTTTGCGCTCGGCTCAAACGAGAATACAGCCCGGCTCTGCGGCATCAATGTCACCGGCACACGCACGCTGATCTACACCCTGAGCGGCATCTTTACCGGCATTGCGGGCATCATGCAGTTTGCCAACCTGACCGTCGGCGACCCAACGGCAGCGCAGGGTATGGAACTTGATATCATCGCCGCGGTAATCATCGGCGGCGGCTCCCTCAGCGGCGGCGAAGGCACGGCACGCGGTTCGCTGATCGGTGCGCTCATGATGGCTGTCCTGCGCAACGGTTGCAACCTGGTAGGCATCCCGAATTATGTGCAGAATATTTTAATCGGAGCAATTATCATCGGCGCCGTAGCTGTCGACCGGTATAAGCAACGAATACCTGCTCGGCAGTAGGCCGCAGGGGCGTTGGTGGCACACAAAAAAAAGCGGTTCTTACTTTTTTACAATCGCCAGGACATTCGGCAGCCTGTGCCTGATAGTAAGCGGTTCGCTGACGAATCGCGACTCGTAAAGCCCATACCGCTCGACCGTTTTGCCCTTGTGGCGCACATACATCGATGCCGGCGATCCTCCCTCCAGATACATCGCCCTTGCTATATCCAACGGCAAGTTTCGAATGATAGTAATAAAGTCGAAAGTCGAATACGGAGATCGCGAAAAGAGCCACAGCACATGGCCGCGTCCATCGACTGCCAGCGCGGCGATGCTGTTCTTTTTTTGCTGCTGCGACCAGACATTGCGTCCGGTGCAGGAAATCATCCGAATGCCCTGAAAAACGCAATGGTATTGGCGGTTCATCGTTTTGAAGTTTTCGCACTCTGCATCAGCGATGATCACCTCATCCTGCGTTTGTTTTTTCGGGTTGAACATGAAAGCGGATTTATAATTTGTGCGGATTGCTCTCGAATTGACGTGATCAAAATTGCGCATGTACCCCACACTGCTCAGCGAGTCTGTCTGATACATGCCTGCGTTGATTGCACCAAGGACCTCCTCTTCTTCACACCACGTGCGCACCGATTTAAGCGACCCACCCAGCTCCGATAGGCAAAGCAGCTTGAACTGAAACTTGCCGGGATCGATTTTCAAAACCGAAATCCGGGAATCGCCGACACGACTCTTCTGCGGCGATGGGAACTCCGCAAACAGCAATCCGTCAGCAAGCTTCTCCCAGCTTTGCGCATCAACAATCGCCACCGAGCATATCACAACCTGAACTACGAGTAGAATCTTCACCATCATAAGTAAGAAAACTCCGGTGAGCCCCGAGCATGGTTTTAGTTGAATTGTTTTTCGAGTCCTTCAGTCAAAAATAAAAAAAGGCCGATGATAGTCATCAGCCTTACGCATTTTCTTGTTTGTGACCCGTAGCTATTACCCTTTAAACTCCGCAACCAGATTGGTGATGCTCGCTTTTGCGTCACCGAACAGCATGCGGGTGTTTTCTTTGAAGAAGAGCGGATTCTGAATGCCGGCAAAACCGGATGCCATCGAACGCTTGAGAACAAAAACAGTTCGCGCATGATCGACATTAATGATCGGCATGCCGTAGATCGGACTGCTTTCATCCTCGCGCGCCGCCGGGTTGACAACATCGTTTGCCCCGATGACAACACATACATCCGTCAGGGGTAGCTGCGGGTTGATGTCGTCCATTTCGACAAGCTGGTCGTAGGGGACATTTGCTTCGGCCAGCAGCACGTTCATATGCCCCGGCATGCGTCCGGCCACCGGATGCACCGCGTATTTGACTTCGCAGCCGTTTTCCTCGAGCAGTTCACCCAGCTCGCGCACGGCATGCTGAGCCTGCGCAACCGCCATTCCGTAGCCGGGAACGAACACCACCGAGCCGGCGGCTTCCAGGATAAGGTAGGCATCTTCGGCAGTGATCGGCTTCACCTCACCCTGTTCGCCGTCTTTGCCCTTTGCGGCCGATGCAGATCCGAATCCGCTGAACAACACATTTGCCAGCGAACGGTTCATCGCTTTGCACATGATATTGGTCAGGATGATACCGCTTGCACCAACCAGAGCGCCGGAGACGATGAGGATGTTGTTTTGTATGACGAATCCCGCCGCACATGCAGCAAGACCGGAATAGCTGTTTAAAAGTGAAATTACCACGGGCATGTCTGCACCGCCGATCGGAATGACGGCCATCACGCCCAGAATCAATGCGGCGACCATGATGCCGATGAAGATATTATAGGATTGTCCCGGATTGATGCAGAAATAGACCGCCGCGGCAAGTATCGCCAACACGATGAAGCCGTTGAGAAATTTCTGTCCGGCAAAAACCACCGCCTTGCTGTTGATGATTTCACTCAACTTGCCGAATGCAATCAAGCTCCCCGAGAAGGTCACGCCGCCGATCAGTACCGAGAGCACAATCGTGACCATGGTAAACAGGTCCGATTGCGATGCGGCATGATAGGCGCCCCAGCCAACCAACAGGCTGGCGATACCCCCAAATCCGTTAAATATTGCCACCATCTCCGGCATCTGTGTCATCGCAACCAGCCGAGCGGCAAGCGCGCCGATAACCGCGCCGATTGCAATGCCGATTACAATCCAGTGATAGGCAATAACTTCTTTGTTTATCAGCGTAATGACGACTGCCAGGAACATGCCGATAGCCGAAACCATGTTTCCCTTCCGGGCGGTTGCCGGAGAGCTGAGCATTTTCAACCCGAAGACGAACAGCACGGCCGATGCGATATATACAAGATTTATCATTAAAGCAACATTCATTTTTTACCCTCGCTCTCTTTTTTCTTGAACATGCCAAGCATCCTGTCGGTAACCATGTAACCGCCGATGACATTGATGGTGGCAAATGCCACTGCTGCCGTGCCAAGAATAATGCTTACCAGATTGTCCTGGGCCGAACCCGCGGCAATGAGTGCGCCGACCAGAGTTATGCCGGAAATTGCATTTGAGCCCGACATCAGCGGGGTGTGCAGAGTTGATGGTACTTTCGCGATCAGCTCGAATCCCAGAAAGATCGACAACATCAAAATAAACGCCAGAAATACTGCTGTGGTTGGATCCATATCTTATACCTTTTGTTGCATATTTTTCAATGTGTTACTAATGATTTCACCTTGATGGGTAACCAGGCATCCCTGGATGATTTCATCTTCAAGATCGAGTTTTAAGGCCTTTGCTTCCGTGTCCCAGAAATGGGACAGCAAGTTGGTGAGATTGCTGGAATACATTTGCGATGCATGCACCGGAACCCGGCCGGGAAGATTTTCTAGTCCCATGATCGTAATGCCGTTGATCTCCACTTCCTTGCCCAGTTGCGTACCTTCGACATTGCCGCCGGATTCGGCTGCCATATCAACGATGATGCTGCCAGGCTTCATGTCTTTGATCATCCCGGCAGTGAGAATGCGGGGTGCTTTGCGACCGAACACCTGGGCGGTGGTGATGACAACATCCGATTGGGCGCAGACTTTGGCCATGCCCCGGCGCTGCTTTTCGAGCTGCTCGTCGGTGAGCTGCCGGGCATACCCGTCTTCGGTCTGTCCCGTCTCCCCCAGGTCGATCTCTATGAATTTCGCTCCGAGAGACTGCACCTGCTCTTTGACAACAGTACGCGTGTCAAAGGCTTCGACGCGTGCGCCCATCCTTTTGGCCGTGGCAATTGCCTGCAATCCGGCAACTCCCGCACCGATAATGAACACCCGTGAGGGTGCCAGCGTTCCGGCAGGGGTCATCATCATGGGGAAGATCTTATTGAGCCGTTCGGCTGCCAGCATAACTGCAACGTATCCACCCAGACTGGCTTGCGAGCTGAGCGCATCCATTTTCTGGGCAAGAGTCGTACGCGGGATAAGCTCCATGCTGACGGCGCTTGTCTTCTGCGTTTTGAACTTTTCGATCAAGCCGGTTTCATTGAACGGATCGAGATAGCTAATGTGAATAGCATCCTGTTTAAGCCAGTCAATTTCCGCTTCCGGCGGCTTGCGCAAACGGAGCACAATATCGGCTTCTGAAATGATCTTTTTGCGATCGTCGCTGATACGGGCTCCCGCTTTTTCATACTGCTCGTCGGTAAAAAGAGAGGTCTCGCCCATGCCTTGCTCGACGATAACCTCCGCACCTTGCTTGACAAGGTTGGCTACGGATTGCGGAATGACCGGAACCCGCTTTTCTTTGGGTTCGTATTCCCTGGGAATGGCAATCTTCACTTAAACCTCCGAATGGTTCGAGCGATAAGTCGCTGAATTTATAAGATTTATTTTACATTTTCCTGCGCACATAATGGTATCAACAGCAGGACGATTCACGAACGGCAAAACGCTCCTGAAACACTTCAATCTGAGTTTGTGAGATGTGCAGTTGAGGGATTTCCACCCGACTGCCTTTCGGAATAAGCGCAGGAAAAGCTTAAGAAAATACTTCGGGGCAACAGCATAGTCGAGTCATTGGTGTAAATCGATACACATTTCAGGCAGTGAATTTTGCTTGTATACTATTCCGACTGCCTTACTAAACATTGGTACCTTTTTTGCTCGTTTACACGTTTGATGTCAAAACAGCGGCCTTTTGCGCGCGCTCATGCGAAAATGCAAAAGAGTATTTTATTCATAGCTTACGGGAATGAGAACAAGGATCAGGCATGAGCTACAGAATTGAAAAGGACACAATGGGCGAGATGCAGGTACCGGTTGAGAGCTATTGGGGAGCGCAAACCGCCAGATCGCTGCACAATTTCGATATTTCCACAGAAACAATGCCAATAGAGGTGATTCGCGCGTTCGGCATCCTTAAAAAAGGCGCAGCGCTGGTTAACCACGAACTGGGACTGCTTGACGACAGGAAAAAAGAGCTCATCGACCGGGCTGCAGATGACATAATCGAAGGCAGGCTGGATGATCAATTTCCCCTGCGTGTCTGGCAAACCGGCAGCGGCACGCAATCGAACATGAACGTCAATGAAGTCATTGCCAATCGTTCCATCGAGCTTGCCGGCGGGCGCAAGGGCAGCAAACATCCGATCCACCCCAATGATGACGTCAACAAGTCACAAAGCTCCAACGATACCTTTCCGGCTGCAATGCACATTGCCGCGGTCACGGCACTGCAGGCAAAGCTGCTTCCCTCGCTCGACGAATTGATTGGCGTTATCCGCCTCAAACGGGAGCAATTCAATGATGTGGTCAAAATCGGCAGGACGCATCTGATGGACGCGGTACCGTTGACATTAGGGCAGGAATTTTCCGGATATGAGGCGCAACTGGCCAACGACAAAGAGCGCATCCAACAGGCTCTGCCGAAATTGTACGAGCTTGCACTGGGTGGAACGGCGGTTGGCACCGGGCTGAACGCGCATAAAGATTTCGCCCGCAAAGCAGCCGGGCGGATTGCCGCTTTAACGGGCTACCCGTTCATTACGGCGCCCAATAAATTTGAATCCCTTGCCGCGCATGACGCAATCGTACATGCATCCGGCGCGCTCAAAACACTGGCTGCCTCACTCATGAAAATAGCCAATGATGTCCGCTGGCTGGCTTCCGGGCCACGCTGCGGGATAGGTGAGCTGAAAATACCGGCCAATGAACCGGGCTCATCCATCATGCCGGGAAAAGTCAATCCCACGCAAAGCGAGGCTCTCACGATGATTGCCGTGCAGGTGATGGGCAACGACGCAGCGATTGGTTTTGCCGGATCGCAAGGCAATTTCGAGCTGAATGTCTTCAAACCCGTGCTGATCTACAATTTTCTCCAGTCTACCAACCTTCTGGCAGATGGATGCAGGAGCTTTAACCGGCATTGCGTTGCCGGCATCGAGCCAAATAGCAACGCAATCAACGGTTACCTGACCAATTCCCTGATGCTGGTGACCGCATTGAACCCACACATCGGCTACGACAATGCGGCAAAGATAGCAAAAAAAGCCCACGACGACAACACGAGTCTCAAACAGGCCGCGGTGGAGATGGGCATTCTTACCGAATCGGAATTTGACAAGCTGGTCGTACCGGCGCACATGACCAGGCCCGGCAAGCCTGATGAGGCCGGTTGACTCCATGATACAGCGCAAGCGAAGCATTGCATGGTCGCAAGGAGGCTCTCATTAAACTGCATGAGTATCAGTCAAGAGAATTGCTTGCCGAATTCGGCATCCCCGTTCCCGACGGTCACGTAGCACAAACGCCGGATGAAGCCGAACTGGCGGCCCGGCGTCTCGGCGGCAAAGCGGTTATTAAAGCGCAGGTGCTCACCGGGGGCAGAGGCAAAGCAGGGGGTGTCAAACCGGCCCAAAGCCCGGAGGATGCACACCGGGCGGCCGATGCGATTCTGGGCATGGACATCAAAGGCCATACCGTCAACAAGGTTCTGGTCGGCAGGCTGCTTGACATCACAGAAGAATACTATGCATCCGTCACCATCGACCGCACAAACAAGCGTATCGTTTTCATAATCAGTGCGGCGGGCGGCGTTGACATCGAGTTGGTTGCCGCGCAGACTCCCGGTCGAATTATTACCATCGGCGCGAGCCCTCTCGAAGGCCCGTTCAAAGACGAGTTGCTTGCGCATTTGATTGACCTGTTCCCTTCCGAAAATCTCGCCCACGAAGCCGCCGCTGTCCTGCTCAAAATGTACCAGCTCTTCATCGAAAAGGATTGTTCGCTCGTGGAAGTCAACCCGCTCGTTATCACCCGCGACGGTTCGATGATCGCTGCCGATGCAAAAATTCTGCTTGACGATAACGGCTTGTACAAGCATCCCGAACTCGAGCGGCTCCGCAACATGGAAGAGTACAGCGAAGATGAAACCCTGGCCCGCAAAGCCGGCCTCAGCTTTGTCAGTCTTGAGGGGACGGTTGGCTGTATGGTCAACGGCGCGGGCCTGGCCATGGCCACAATGGACGTCATCAAGCATTTCGGCGGGAGTCCGGCCAACTTTCTGGACGTGGGGGGCAGCTCCAATCCGCAGAAAGTAATTGATGCACTCAGCATCATCCTGCGCAACACACATCTCAGGGCGGTCCTCATCAACATTTTCGGCGGCATCACGCGCTGTGATGATATTGCCGGAGGGATTCTTGCGGCACGCGAGCAGCTTGACATCAGCGTGCCGGTGATCATCAGGCTGATCGGCACCAACCAGCAGGAGGGGCAGGACCTGCTGCAAAGTGCGGGCATGATCGCCAAATCCGACATGACCGACGCGGTAACCAGCGTTGTTGAAAGTGTAAATAAGGGATAAACCACCGTGAGTATTTTAGTCGATGCGAACACCAGGGTCATTGTACAGGGTATCACCGGCAGGGACGGATCGTTTCACGCCCGGGCCATGCGCGACTACGGCACTTGCGTTGTGGGCGGAGTCACCCCGGGCAAAGGCGGGCAGGATGTTGACGGTATGCCGGTATACAACGGCGTTGCCCAAGCGCGGCAGGCAACCGGCGCGCATTGCAGCGTGATTTTCGTTCCCGCCCGATTTGCCACCAGCGCCATTATCGAAGCGGCGGATGCGGGCATCGAACTGATTGTCTGTATCAGCGAAGGCGTGCCGGTCATCGAGATGGTTCGCAATTATCACTACGTGAAAAAGGCCGGCTCACGATTGATCGGCCCCAATTGTCCGGGAGTCATTTCCCCGGGATTGTGCAAGGTCGGTATTATGCCGGCACACATACACCGTCCCGGATCGGTGGGCGTCATCTCACGCAGCGGCACTCTGACCTATGAGGTCGTGCAGAATCTGACTTCGCATGGACTCGGCCAATCAACCTGTATCGGTATTGGCGGTGATCCGATTATCGGCACGGGATTCACCGACCTGCTGGAAATGTTCGAACGCGACCCGCACACCGACTCGATCGTTTTGATTGGCGAAATCGGTGGCGAAGATGAAGAGCTTGCCGCCGAATTTATTGCCGATACGATATCCAAAAAGGTGGTGTCGTTTATTTCCGGCCGCACGGCTCCGCCCGGAAAGCGAATGGGGCATGCGGGCGCCATTATTTCCGGGGGCAAAGGCGGCGCGCAAAGTAAAGTTGAAGCGCTCGTCGGGGCCGGGGTAACAGTAGTTGACAGACCGGACCAAATCGCAAAGGCATTACAGAATTAAAACGGAGTCTGCCGTACGGAATGAGCAATGATACCTACATCGAAAACTTATACAGACAATGGGCCGACAATCCCCGTTCGGTCAACGAAGAATGGAACCGTTTCTTCACCGATTCCCAGCAGAAAAACGGATCGGCCTCGGTGGGAGAAATTACCGCCGGCTTATCCGTAAATTCCTTTGACTATAAACAAGCCCGGGTCAACAGCCTGCTGTGGGCCTTTCGGGACGTTGGCTACATTTACGCCAAAATCAATCCGCTTGGCGGTGATTATTCGATAGATCACAACTATCTGCCGCACGAAATTCCCGGTCTATACGAAAAACTGGATCCTGCCGCATTCGATTTGTCGAAAGAAGACATGAACGGCATTTTCAGCGCCGGCCGGGCCATGCAGCCCGATAAAGCGCCGCTGCGCGAGATAATCCCGGCGTTTCAGCAAACGTATTGCTCTTCAATCGGCGTAGAGTTTCTGCACATCCAGAACAAGCAAATTCGTCGCTGGTTGATTGACAAAATGGAATCAACCCGCAATCGGATCCGGCTTACCGCCGGGCAACGCCGGAAAATATTACGCGACCTGATTCGCACCGAAGAGCTTGAGCATTCGCTGCACACCTTTTTCATCGGTCAAAAGCGATTCTCGCTGGAAGGCGCCGAGGGAGTGATTCCCGCACTGCATTTTCTGGTAGACAGCGCCCAGAAATTCAGGATCACCGATATCGTTATGGGTACAACTCATCGCGGCCGGCTGTCAATTCTCACCACGATTTTGAAAATGTCGCCCGAGGAGCTCTTTGCCAAATTCGAGGAAAATTTCCAGCCGGGCATGTACGGGGGCGCCGGTGATGTGAAATATCACATCGGATTCGACATCAATCATATGCATACCGACGGCACCACGGTGCATGTGAGCATCAATGCCAACCCCAGTCACCTCGAATCGGTAGATCCGGTGGTGCAGGGCAAGGCCCGCGGGCTGCAAAAGAAAAAGGGCGACACGAATCGAACCCATGTCGTACCGGTTCTACTCCACGGAGATGCCGCTTTTTCGGGACAGGGGATTGTTGCCGAGACGCTTAATCTCTCCCGCCTGGAAGGCTACCGGACCGGGGGAACGATTCATATCATCATCAACAACCAGATCGGCTTTACGACGCCGTCCCGCAGTGCACGCTCATCGATTTTTCCAACGGATGTCGCCAAGATGCTGCCGGTACCAATCTTTCATGTCAACGGTGACGATCCCGAGGCCCTTGTGCACGTGGTCGAGCTGGCATTGCAGTATCGGCAGCATTTCGCACAGGATGTGGTTATTGACATTTTTACCTTTCGCAGACATGGTCACAACGAGGGTGATGAGCCGTCGTTCACCCATCCCCGCATGTACAAGCTGATCGACAGTCATCCCGGCGTGACGGTGAAATACGCTGAAAAGCTGGTGCAGGAGAAGATCGTTTCCGAGCACGAAATTTCCGACACGCGCAAAGAGTACGGCTCAATGTTCAAAGCGGCATTGGAACGTACGCGCACCAATAATTTCAAGCCGACCAATACAACTCAGGGACCGTCCTGGGATGTGCTTGAGCGCAGATATTCACACAAGCCAATTGTTACCGGGGTGAACAAAGAAAAGTTGCTCGAAATTGCGGATCACCTGACTGCGCTTCCCGACAAATTCAACGTGCATCCCAAGCTGGCGCGTATCATAGCGGGCAAAGCAGAGATGCTGAAGAAAAAAGGCGTGGTTGACTGGGCCTTTGCCGAAAGCCTTGCCTTCGGATCACTGCTCACCGAAGGCGTTGACATACGCTTGAGTGGCCAGGACTGTTGCCGGGGAACCTTTTCACAGCGGCACCTGACATGGTGGGACCACGAAAGTCCCATCCCGCAGCACTACACGCCGCTCAGACATCTCGGCGCGGGGCAGGCCGGCTTTTCGGTGTACGACAGCCCGTTGTCCGAGTATTCGGTGCTTGGCTTCGAGTACGGTTACTCGCTGATCAATCCGCACGCGCTGACAATCTGGGAAGCTCAATTCGGCGATTTTTGCAACGGTGCGCAAGTGATAATTGACAATTATCTTGTCTCTGCAGAGAGCAAATGGGACCGCCTCAGCGGGCTGGTGCTGCTCTTGCCGCACGGCTATGAAGGTCAGGGCCCCGATCATTCCAGCGCACATCTCGCCCGCTTTTTGCAGCTCTGCGCAGGCGATAACATTCAGGTGGTGAATGCAACGACGCCGGCACAGTACTTTCACCTGCTGCGTCGACAAATGAAACGCAGCTTCCGCAAACCGCTCATCATCATGGCGCCCAAAAGCCTGTTGCGGCACCCGCAGGCTGTTTCGCCATTTGAAGACCTGACACAGGGTGCATTCAGTGAAGTGCTGGATGATCCGGAAAACCCCGCTCATTCGCGCAAACTCGTCTTCTGCAGCGGCAAGGTGTACTACGACATCATGCAGGCCCGAACCGAGCGCAATGACAAGCGCCTCGCCGTCATCAGACTAGAGCAGCTTTATCCAATCAAGGTCGAAGAAGTCAAGAATATTCTGGAGAAATATCCGTCTGTTCAGCAGGTGTGCTGGTTTCAGGAGGAGCACAGGAATTATGGCGCGTGGTCGTACCTGTGCGAGCAATTCCGGGAAGCCTTCCCCGGACTGGACCTTACCTATACCGGGCGCCGGGAGGGTTCGAGCAGCGCGACCGGAATGTACAAAAAGCATCTTGCCGAACAGCGGGAAATCATGCGCCGGCTTTTTGAGGAAGATGATGCATAACGGATATCGAGGGTTATTATGAGCACAAACATTGCAGTCCCATCTGTTGGAGAATCGATCACCGGCGGCATGCTGACCACGTGGCTCAAAGGCGATGGCGAATATGTCACCGAGGGCGATGAGATTTTCGAGCTGGAAACCGAAAAAACCTCGATGAATATTCCTGCACCGGTATCCGGCGTGTTGAAGCGCACTGTTGATGAAGGTTCGGAGGTGGAAACTGGTCAGGTTGTTGGTGAAATTGACGAAAGCGCACCTGCCGCACCAGGGCGGGATGCGCACCCCAAAACCGACGAAGCGCCCGCCTCACCAGCCTCGCACGATGCGCTTTCCCCTGCAGTCAGGCGCGTCGTGGATGAGCACCAGCTTAATCCGGCTGCAATTGAAGGAACGGGAAAAGACGGCCGCATTACCAAAGCCGACGCGTTGGACGCCGTGAATCGTAACTCAGCGGCATCCGCACCACAACCAGCCGCACAGCCCTCCCCGGCGCCCGTACCGGCGCGTCAGCCGGCGGCATCCCGTGAAGAGCGCGACGAAGATGTTGTCAAAATGACCATGATTCGCAAAAAAACGGCTGCTCGTCTGATCGAAGCCAGGCGCAATGCCGCGCATCTGACGACGTTCAACGAAATTGACATGCACAAAGTCATGGCAATTCGGTCCGAGCACAAAGACGATTTCGAAAAAGAGCACGGCATTCGCATCGGGTTTATGTCGTTTTTCGTCAAGGCATGCTGCCAGGCGCTCAAAACGTTCCCCCCGGTCAATGCCATGATCGAGGGAGACGATGTTCATTACCATCACTACTATGATATCGGCGTGGCTATTTCCCTGGAAAGAGGGCTCATCGTGCCGGTGATTCGTGATGCCGACAAGCTGAGCTTCGCCGGCATCGAAAACGCTATTTCCTCGCTTGCCCGGCGCGCCAAAGACAAATCGCTGACCCCCCAGGAGCTGACCGGCGGGACCTTTACCATCACTAACGGCGGGGTATTCGGCTCGCTTCTTTCAACTCCGATCCCGGCCTATCCGCAGGTGGCAATTTTGGGAATGCACACGATAAAAAAACGCCCCGTCGTTGTCGATGACGAAATTGTCATTCGGCCGATGATGTATGTTGCGCTTACCTATGATCACCGCATCATTGACGGGCGCGATGCCATCGGATTCCTGAACAAGGTGAAGGAATTCATCGAAGATCCCGACAAATTACTGTTGGAAATGTGATACGCTTATGCAGACCACGACCCATTTCGACGTATGCATTATCGGTTCCGGCCCGGGAGGCTATGTTGCCGCTATCAGGGCGGCCCAACTGGGCATGTCGGTGGCGGTGGTCGAAAAGCGGGGTTGTTTCGGCGGAACCTGTCTGAATATTGGCTGCATTCCTTCCAAGGCTATGCTCGACTCAAGCGAAAAATATCATACCGCCGGCGCCACTTTTGCCCGTCACGGAATTATAGCCGACAACCTACGTATCGATCTGGCGACGATGATGTCGCGCAAGGAAAAAGTTGTGCAGACGCTTGTCGACGGCGTCGCCGCGCTGCTCAAAAGCAACCACATCACTACTTTCAGCGGCATCGGGCGGATTGCGTCGGCCGACACGGTGACGGTGTTGACGCCCGATGGTAACATAAGTGTTCACGCCGGTTCCATAATCCTCGCCACCGGAAGCGTTCCAGCACAACTGCCGGCGCTGCCGGTTGATCACGAATTGATTGTAGATTCGACCGACGCGCTCTCGTTGGACCGGGTGCCGCGCCATCTGGTCGTGGTGGGCGGCGGCATTATCGGCGTGGAGTTGGCCAGCGTCTGGGCCCGTCTCGGTGCGCAGACGTCAATTATCGAAAAGATGCCGCAGCTTGCACCGGGAATGGATACGCAAATCGCACGCTCCCTGCAACGCTCACTTGCCGGGCTGGGCATCAGCATGCACCTCGAAGCTCAGGTAGTCGAATGCAAGCGGCAGGCAAAAACTGCTGTTTTGCAGGCGAAGACAAAAGACGGGCGTATCGTTGATTTTCCGGCAGACAAAATCCTCATTGCCGTAGGGAGGAGGCCGTTTACCGATGGACTCGGCAATGATCGTGTCGGCATTGAACTCAACGAATCGACCGGCAGAATTATGGTTGACAAGGGCTATCAGACGTCGTGCCGCGGCGTCTATGCAATCGGCGACCTGGTCCACGGTCCCATGCTGGCCCATAAGGCTGAGGACGAAGGCATCGCCGTTGCGGAGCTGCTTGCCGGCAAGCCGGGGCATGTCAATTATGACACCATACCGTCGGTGATTTACACCAACCCGGAAGTTGCGTATGTGGGCAGGACGCAGGAGGAGTGCCGACAACAAGGCATTGACTATGGGGCAGGGATCTTTCATTTCAAGGCAAATGGCCGTGCCCTTGCAGCGGACCACGCCGACGGATTCGTCAAAACTCTCGCCGAGAGGGGCTCCGACAGACTTCTTGGCGTCCACATAATTGGCCCAAACGCCTCCGAGCTCATCGTTGAAGCGGTTACGACCATGGAATACGGCGGCAGCGCTGAAGACATTGCCCGTAGCGTTCACGCGCATCCCACCTATTCCGAAGCGGTAAGAGAATCCGCCCTCGCAGTTGACGGCAGGGCAATTCACGCGCCGCCCTCAAATTTGTAAACCAATCGATCCAGGAGGTATTCATCATGGCTGAACAAACGTATGCAAAAGGCCTTGAAGGCGTCGTTGCAGCGGAATCTGACATTTGCCAGATCGACGGAGCTGCCGGAAAGCTTTATTATCGGGGATATTCTCTCGAAGATCTTGCCGCGCATTCTTCATTCGAAGAAGTGACGTATCTGCTCCTCTACGAAAAACTGCCAACCGAGGGGGAGCTGTCCGCATTTGTTACAACGATGCGCGACCATCGCTCCATTGCCAAGCCTGTTCAGGATGTGATTCGCAGCTTTCCGGCGAGCGGCTCGCTTATGGAGTTGCTTCAGTCGACCATATCCTATCTCAGCGGCTACCACGACCATGTCATCAAGCATGATGCGAATTGCAATTGCCGGCAAACGCTACACCAGATTGCTCAACTGGCAACGGTCGTGGCTGCGTATCATCGGTTCAAGGATGGCAAAGAGTATGTCGCCCCGCACCGGGACCTCAGCCACGGCGCCAACTTTCTCTACATGCTGCGCGGGGCAGAGCCCGAGGCCTACGAAGGTGAAATCATGGATCGCTGTCTGATACTGCATGCCGAGCACGGGTTCAATGCATCGACATTTACGGCACGGGTTGTTGCTTCCACCCTGTCAACCTGCTATTGCAGCATCTCCGCCGCAATCGGGTCATTGTACGGCTCTCTGCACGGCGGGGCCAACGAACGCGTACTCGACACGGTAAACGAAATCGGCTCGCCCGAAAATGTTGACGACTGGCTCGATAAGGCTTTGGCTGCAAAACGCAAAGTGCCGGGCATGGGACATCGCGTCTATCGCGCCAAAGATCCCCGTTCGGTCATTCTGGAAAAGGATTTGCAGTTGGTGTGTGACCGGAAAGGCGATCATAATTTATACGCGATTCTCAAAAAGCTCGAGGCATCTTTCCGCTCCCGCATGGAAGAGAAAGGCAAGCCGCTGTATCCAAATGTCGACTTTTTCTCAGGCGCCCTGTATAGTCTGCTGGGTATTCCCAAAGAACTGTTTACCCCGATCTTTGCAATGTCGCGCTCGGCCGGCTGGCTGGGTCATATTCTCGAACAGCGCAAAGACAACAGACTGTATCGCCCCAAGTGCCTGTTCGTCGGACCATCACCGCGGGAGTATGCTCTCATGAGTGAGAGGTAGTTGATTTTATTCCCAGACCTCGATATTCTCGATAACCCATTCTTTTTCATTATAGTCAACCTCGTCGCCGCGTTTCTTGCCGAGAATCCCCGTTGCTGCCTTGGCGGTGTAGGAGATAATATTGTGTGTCGGATTTGAATCCCACGGACCTAAAATGGTTAGCTGAATTGTTTCTTCACCATCGTTTTGCGGTTTGAGCATCAGGCGGGTCCCGACTTCTGCAGATGTCGAGCTGATTTTTCCGGGATCGAGCGGACGGGCACGGGTAAGCTGATCATGCAGTGTTTTTGCCTGAGAGGAGAGCAGCTCCTGACGGGCGCGGGCTGCATGGTATTCGAAATTTTCCTTGAGATCGCCGAACTCGCGTGCCCGCTGAATTTCATCGGCGTTTCTGGGTATCTGAACCGTGACCAGATCCTCAAGTTCTGCACGCATTTTTTCAAGCGCCCGTTTGGTTGTGTGGATAATGTCAATCTGCTCTTCACGCAGTTCTGCAAATTTGGTGAGCAGCAACTGACGCAAACGCTGCCTGCGGTGGGCTTCCAGTTCGCTGCTGCGCTCCAAAGCGTCAAGGAACAATCGGGCCTGGTCGGGCGACAATGTATCCAGCGACTTATCAACCAGACCGCCGGCATCAAACATATCTTTGAGGGCCACCTTCTGGCCTTTCAGTTTTTCATTGGTAAGGGAGGCGGTTAAGCCGCGCAGAAGATTCCAGTCGATATACTCCGTAAAGGTACTTTTGCGCTCCATTTCGCGGCAAATCCAGTGAAATAATTTTGGCGCTTCCCCGGGATTGGAAAGAGCCTGCCGGACGACGCGCGCTTGCATTTCTCCGCCTTCATGCGTTGCCAGTGCATCCAGAATAATGGCAAGAATGGCGGCGTCCTGCTCGCCGATTATGTAGCGAGCGTAAATATGCGGCCAGTCATCACGTTCGCGCTGCAGTCGGGCAACCGTCTCTTTGCGCAAAGCCCGGTCGCGGATTTCAGATACGATCTCAACAACATTCGATCCGGCAAGTGCCGTCCCGACAGGAAACTCGAGACGTTGAGCCTGCACTGCATCCATTTTTTCCAGCAGCAAGCCGATCTCCAATGCCAGACCCGGTTGCTTGATATAGCCGGCATTTGCTGCATCGATGAGTCCCTGAACCAGAATCTTGTCGAGTTCTGCGGATCGCCCGGCCTGCTGTGCTGCAATTTCAAGCCGTGCTTTGGGCTTTGCTTTTGCGAACTGGTTGGCCAGCACGGAATCGGCTTCCTGAGCAGATTCACTCCAGGATATGGTAGGCTTTGATCCGGTACTGACGGTTACCCGGCGGTCCCCCCGGGCTTTTTTCCACCAGGTAGGCCAGCTTTTGGCGGGCACCAGCGGTGCGAGCATCTCCTTCAACTCGCTGACGAGCAAAGCCCTGTCGATAGAGGCAAAAAAACTGCTTAGCAGCCCGGCCGGGTCGCGTTTGGCCAACTCCTGCATCTCTTCGGGCCTTTCCAGCATATCGCGGAAGAAATGTCCCTTGTGCAAGTACTCGAACAGCCGTTGCGCTTCGGTAATACGCAGAGAAACCACCTCCTCCGGGGTGGACTCAAATGTTGCCCGGACGGTATTGAGTTTGAGGTTGACCTCGCTGATCCGTCCGACACCTCTGGTTTTCATATAAACGGGTTGACCGATTTGAAATCTGACCCATGTCTCAAGCAACGACAGCGCCTTGACCGGATCTTTTGATCCCTTGATTTCGCAATGGCGCTCCAATTCATCAAAATTCTTCGCATGTGAATACGTTTTTTCAAGCACATCCACAAGTGCGATTACCGCCAGCTCGCATGTAGGCCAGAATTTCATCACAACCATAAAGAGAATGTATTTGGTCTCGTTATGCTTTGCATCCTGTAACGTATCAATGATCAATTGCAGAATTGCGGCGGCACGATCCCGTTCCTTGCGCTTGATAAAAGCGCGGATAACCGGCACAAAGTAATTAATGTCTTCTGGTTGGGATTCCAGTCGCAGCATGACGGTATCTTCTATCTCATCGTATTTTTTTTCGGCGAATTTTTCTTTTAATTCTTCGGGGACGGAAGCGATTTCTATGTTGAGGCGGGGATCAGCAGGATCTATAACGCGGGTGCGTCGAGGCATAAGCGTATTTCCTTTGTTGATATTTCAGTTTATCAGCAGTTCTAAAATAGTTGTTCGCAGGCGGGATTTTCCGGCAGCCCGCAGGGAAGCAATTTTCAATTGCAAGCAAAGTAGTCAGCTCAAAGGGCAATTTATTATTTTGATTACTCGCTGAAAAATATTTGCAACGCTGTTACGAGAGACGACCATGAAACGTGCAATCACCGCAGGTCTATTGTTTATTGCCGGCCTATTTCATT
Source organism: Chitinivibrionales bacterium (assembly GCA_014728295.1). GTDB lineage: Bacteria > Fibrobacterota > Chitinivibrionia > Chitinivibrionales > WJKA01 > WJLW01. The sequence goes on from WJLW01000052.1 coordinate 53,406, forward strand.
CGTGCGGAAGGGCCCCGCTTGCCGGTTCCGAATACGCTGCCGCAAGAGTGTCCGTCACCATTCACCATCCCGGTCTGCGCAAAAGCCTGAAAGCATTCGATTCCGTATACGACAGTTTGATTGTGCTGGTGTACGCCGAAGATATGGATACAATCAGGCATGCGATGCCGGTAAGCTCAAATAAAAAAACATTCAGCCTGGCTATCAATGATATTCCGGCGGGAGACGACAGGGTGTTTGAAGCTTTTACCAAAAGCCAGGAAGGTACCCTCGTACATGGCTCAGGCGTGGCATCGGCAACCCTTAATCCACAGGAAGTGAAGAGCATACCGCTCATGCTGGAACCGCTTTGCGGTTCGCTGGTCCTTCAACTGGCCGAAATTCCCACATCCGTTGATTCGGTGATTGCGGTATTTGCCGCATTACCCGCCGGCGTGTGGGAAGACCGTCAGAAACGCTCAAGCAAATTGCATATCAGCCTGGATTATGTTACCGATCAAGCTTCCGGCACGCTCTCCTGCTACGCAGTGAACCTGGCCGGGGACACTCTTTACCAGGCGCACCAGCCGGTAGCCTTTCACGCCGATTCATTTCAGCTTTTTTCCCTTTCTTTTTCGCAATTACCCGGACAGGCGGCTCTGGCGATCGATGTCGGCCCCGCGGGAGCCGCCGTCGTTTGGTCGGCTATGGACGGGGACCATCCCGACACCGCCGAATCCGGCAAGCTGCTGATAAGTGAAATTATGTACAATGCAAATGATTCCGAATATGTTGAGGTATTTAATACGCTATCAATTGACACAACCTACGATACACTCATTCTCGAAGTTGATGGAACATACCGGTTTTTTGAAAAGGTCTCTTTCAAAGCAGACAGCTTCATCGTCATCGGGCGCGTTTTGCTGCCCTGGGCAAATTACCAGCATGCCACCTCAAGCGCGCTTAACCTGTCATCCACTTCCGGCAACTGGTTGACATTGCGCGCGGCCGATTCGACGGTGATCGACCGCGTGGCATTCAACGGCAAGACGGGCGGCGCCGGGTGGCCGGACATCGGTTCGGCAAAAAATGCCATCGTGCTTGATTCCCTGACCAACGGACATAAGCGAAACAATGTCGGCATATTCTGGCAGCAGGCCGTCAGTGATATTGACAAGAGCGTCACAGCTCAAAAAGGGACACCGGGATCCTCCGGCCGATAATTTATCCTGAGTACCGCTCATGCCATCTCGCAGCACCCGGCAGCACATTGACTTTCTCTCGCCCCTCTCACTCATACCCGGTTTTGGACCGAAAAGAATCACCGCATTCGAGCTGTCCGGTATCGCCACGATTGGCGAGCTGCTGCATTGCTTCCCGATCAAGTATCTTGACAGATCGATAATTACCCCCGTAAACAAGGCGCATCACCACCTGTGCAAGCTCTGCTCCATTGTCGGCGAGATCACCAGAACCCGAGTCGAGCGCGGCCGCGCCACACGCTTTCGGATTCAGCTAACCGATGAGACCGGTTCGATTGACGCCGTCTGGTTCCATGGCGTCGGGTATCTGCGCAAATCGCTGCACACCGGGATGAAAGTGTTGCTCATGGGCAAAGTCACGCGCTACGGCTCATTGCAAATGGCGCATCCTGTTGTTGAGCCTATCGGCAAAAACAAAGACCGGCCCGATGTCACCTTCCTGCCGCGCTACGCCATAACCTCGCCAATGCGACAAGCGCGTGTGCAGCAGAAAACGATTTTCAAGGCGATCAAATGGGTGCTGGAAACCATGTCACACTATCCGCAGATTTTGCCGCAGGCTCTCGAAGCCGAAAAGCGCTTCCCCCCCCTGCAGGAATGCCTGCGCCAACTGCATATCCCCAGCGATCCACAGGCACTGCAACCGTACAAAGACCGGCTCATCTACGAGCAGCTCTACCAGATCGCCGTATCGTTGCGCTGGTCGAAACGCAAATTTGCCCTGCCGGGACGATCTCTGAAGGCGGGGGGTTTGTATGAGCGCTTCAAAGGACGATTGCCGTTTACTTTGACAAACTCCCAGCTTGGGGCCATCGACAATTTGCATCGGGATGCGCAGAAACCAACGCGAATGCATCGACTGTTGCAGGGCGATGTCGGGTCGGGCAAAACCGTTGTTGCATTCTGCGCCTGCCTGCCGGCGTTACAGGAGGGGTTGCAGGTGGCCTGGCTTGCGCCGACCGAAGTGCTTGCAGTGCAAACTTACCATACTATAAAGGGCTGGCTCGACCCGCTTGGCTATTCGTGCACCCTGATCAAAGGCGGCATGCATGCATCGGAGAAAAAGCTGGTGCTCGACGACCTCGCTCGGGGTACCATGTCGTGTGTCGTTGGCACGCATGCGTTGTTGCGGCCCTCGGTAAAGTTCAGGCACCTGGGCATGACCGTCATTGATGAGCAACACAAATTTGGCGTCGACCAGCGGCTGACACTGCAAAACAAAGACGTTCAGTCCGATTTTCTGGTTATGTCGGCCACGCCGATTCCCCAGACTTTGGCGCAAACCCTCTATGCCGATCTTGAAATCGCCGAGATTAGGGGGAGCCACCTCACGTCCCGGGATGTGCAAACGCATTTTGTTCCCGGGCACAAGCGGCAGGACATGGAGCAGTTTCTGCTTGAGGAGATAACCCAGAGAGGCAATCAGGTTTTCTACATTGTTCCCCGAATCGACAATGATGAAGAGGGTGACGGCGATCTTGCCGATGTCAAGTCGTGCTTCGACTCGCTGTCGCAGGGTGTGTTTGCATCAATTTCCTGCGGTTTGCTGCACGGACGGCTTGCGGATGACGAAAAAGATCGCATCATGCACCGCCTTGCCACAAAAAAAATCTCGCTGATCGTTGCAACAACAGTAGTTGAAGTGGGTATCGATCTGCCCGATGTAACGGTGATCGTAATTGAGAATGCCGAACGCTTCGGTTTGTCGCAATTACATCAGCTCCGCGGCAGAATTGGAAGAAACGGTAAAAAATCGTTTTGCTTTCTGCTCTCAAATGTAACTTTGCCAAGTCCGGCTGCCGCCCGGCTGAAATCTTTTTGTGCCGAACATGACGGTTTCAAGCTTGCCGAAATGGACTTGAAAATGCGTGGTCCGGGCGAAATCAATGGCATGAGACAATCCGGCTGGAATGACGAACACATGGCGCGCATACTTGCCCACACTCAGGTCTTTTCAGAAATTCAGCGGGAAATAGCACATTTGCTGCCCAGGTAAACAAATTTTTCTGCATGTGTCAAAATAAAAAACAACCAAATAGTTAATATCTAGCAGGGCGCTGATATTATTTTTGTTACGCCTGTTTTAACAACCGGCTGCTGTGCACGGCGCTTTGATTCACTTCGGTATGAGCACAGCAGCGGTTTCAACCGCAGCAAAGAATGATGGTGCTACCCTTTCACATTTCCGGAAAAGTACGCGTATGATTGCTCTTGGTGTGCTCATAGCCTTGTATGTTGTCTGTTCTGCAACACTCCTCATGTATGGAATTCAATGTTACACGCTCACGTTCCTCTTCGCTCGTAAACGATCGGTACAGGTAAAAAAGCAAAACGAGACCGTGCACTATTACGATGCCGTGGATGATCCAGCCCGCTATCCCAAAGTAGTGACACAACTGCCGATGTATAACGAAAAAGCGGTTGCCGTGCGTGCGATACGGGCCGTTGCCGCTATGCAGTACCCCGGAGGCAAACACGAAATTCAGGTTCTTGACGACAGCAATGACGAAACGATCAAATATGTAGACGACGTTGTTGCCGAATTAAAACGTGACGGCGTCCTTATTGAGGCAATCCGCCGCAACGATCGCACCGGGTTCAAAGCAGGCGCATTACAAAACGGACTCAGCTATACCGATGCTGAATTTGTCGCCATCTTTGATGCTGATTTTGTACCGCACAGCGATTACCTGCTCAAGACCATGGCATTCTTCGCCGAGCGTCCCCGGCTTGGCCTGGTCCAGGCGCGCTGGACACATTTGAATCCGAAATCATCTCTGGTGACGCGCGTGCAGGCAATGGGCATCGACGGTCACTTCATGGTCGAACAGGCGGCGCGGAGCTGGAACGATCTGTTCATGAATTTCAACGGTACCGCCGGAATTTTTCGCAGAGCAGCAATAGAGGACGCCGGCGGCTGGCAGCATGACACCTTGACGGAAGACATGGACCTCTCCTATCGCATGCAGCTTAAAGACTGGCAGACGGAATATGTTCCGGAAATTGAAGTCCCTGCAGAGATTCCCGAAGACATAAACGCGTTTAAAAATCAGCAGTTTCGCTGGGCCAAAGGCTCGATTCAAACGGCCATCAAAATCATACCGATGCTTTTGGAGAAAAAGATCCGCCCGTTCAAGCTGGTTCAGGCGATCCTGCACCTGACGCATTACACGGTTCACCCGCTCATGTTGCTGATGGCGATTTTGTCAATGCCCATTTTGTATTTCATAAAGGTAACCCTTTCGCCCTTCCTGTTTGTGCTGGTGGTCGCGTCAATGCTGATTGCGACAAGCGGCCCCTCGGTTATGTACATGCTATCCCAGCATTACCTGGGTAATCGAGGATTTAAAAAATTCTTTTTTATTCCGATCATGATGTTTATCGGCACCGGCCTGGCGGTAAACAACGGCAAGGCAGTGCTCGAAGCATTGTTCCGGGTGAAGTCCCCCTTCCATCGCACACCCAAAAAAGGTGAGAAAAAAGGCTCTGTTTACAAGCCGCTTAAAGAGATTACCAATGTATTCGAATTGCTGCTGGGGATGTATTGCGTGCTCAGCGTATATATGTTTTTCGGCTACACAAATTTTATCGTCTCTCCTTTCCTCATGTTATACGCCTCCGGCTTCATTTTTGTCGGCTTGCTTTCGATTCTTCATTTTCGCAATCCCGGCCTTATCGATCTGAAAGTCGGCTGGATACCGGGCATGAGCAGCAAGACGGCCTGAGGCCCTCTCCCGTTAAGCCGAAAAAACTTATTTTTGCTGTACGCCGGATAATGCTTGTCAATAAATTGTATTGGATAATTCCTCATGCAAACAATCTATCTTGATAATAATGCGACAACGCAGGTCGACCCCGAAGTTGTTGAGGCGATGTTGCCGTTTTTTACCGAAAAATATGGCAATCCTTCCAGTATTCATCGCTTTGGCGGGTTGATTCGCCGCCATGTCGAGCAGGCCAGAGAGCAGGTAGCCGGGCTTATCGGAGCGTGGCCGGAGGAAATCTACTTCACCAGTTGCGGCTCGGAAAGCGATAACATGGCCATCCAGGGATTTGTCAAGCAACACCGGATTAAATCCCGTCTGGTAACCTCGGCTGTAGAACATCCTGCCGTGCGCAACACCTGCCGCCGGCAAAAAGAGGAACACGGCATTGCCCTTGAAGAGCTGCCCGTCGATGCGCAAGGGCTGATTGACCTGGAACACTTCAAAAGCCTGCCCATCTCACCCGACACCCTGGTTTCCTTAATGTGGGCCAACAATGAGACGGGTGTTTTATTCCCACTTGAGGAAATTGCCGAATGGGTAAAATCCCGTGGCGGCTCTGTGCATAGCGACGCCGTTCAGGCGGTTGGCAAAATGCCGATTGATATGAGCACGACCCCGCTTGATATGCTGGCTCTTTCCGGTCACAAACTTCATGCCCCCAAAGGCGTCGGCGCGTTGTATTTGCGCAAAGGCGTCAAACTGCCGGCCCTTTTGCAGGGCGGGCATCAGGAAAATGGCTTACGCGCCGGCACCGAAAACGTTGCCTACATTGTCGGTCTCGGCAAAGCCTGTGAGCTGGCCAAAAAGCGCATCGACAACGAAAACAATCAAGTTCGCAAGCTGCGAGACAAATTAGAAAACGCGCTGCTTGCTTCATGCAAGGGAGCAAAACTCAATGGAGCAAAAGAGCTGCGCCTGCCGAATACAACCAACATCAGTTTCGAGGCCATTGAAGGCGAAGCTATTCTGTTGTTGCTTGACGAAAACGGCATCGCCGCATCGTCGGGTTCAGCCTGCACAACAGGATCGCTTGAGCCCTCGCATGTGATGCTGGCGATGGGCCTGTCCTACACCTACGCACACAGCTCAACCCGATTCAGCATGAGTATTTTCAATACCGAAGAGGAAATTGACAAAGTAATCGAGGTCATGCCGGGCATTGTCGAGCGTTTGCGTGCGCTTTCTCCGTTTGCGATATAGATCTGCATTACTTCGCCGATCGCAAATACAGCAATAGTATATTTAGAAGCAATCCTGTGGAGTTGCCGTGACTGTTCCAGCAGGCTTTGACGCTGAGAAAGCCATCCTCCCGATCACATTTGTAACTGTTCTCCCTGCTGATCTATATTTTTGATCCGGATATCAATTCTTCCCAACCCGAAAGAGGCGTCTCATGCGTAAATCATTTCCCGTTTCGGCAATCTCTGTTTTTTTCGCCGCACTCGCCGCATTCGCAGTGATAACATGCACGCAGGATAAGACGACCACAATCGCTGTTATTCCCAAGGGTACCTCGCACATTTTCTGGAAATCGGTACACGCCGGAGCGAAAAAAGCGGGACAGGAAAAGCAAATCGACATTATCTGGCAGGGTCCCCAGAAAGAAGACGATCGCAGCATGCAGATTGAAGTTGTCCAGAATTTCATCAGTCGGGGAGTCGACGCCCTGGTTCTGGCCCCGCTTGATGCTGCCGCACTGGTACGACCGGTCGAGGCTGCAATCAAACGGGATATAAAGGTTGTCATAATAGACTCGGATCTGAATTCCGGCGCCTATGCCAGCTTTGTCGCAACCGACAACTTTGCGGGTGGAAAAATCGGCGCCAAAAGGCTTGCAGAGTTTTTGCCGGACGGCGCCGGCAACGTGCTTATGATGCGCTACAACGAAGGCTCGGCCAGCACAACCAAACGTGAGGAAGGTTTCCTTGAAGGACTTAGAGAATATGCACCCCAAGCCACGGTTGTCTCCAGCGATCAGTATGGCGGGGTGACAATCGAGTCGTCTTTGCAAGCCGGACAAAATCTGCTGAATAAATTCGAGGAGTTGGACGGCATTTTTTGCCCGAACGAATCGACCACCCAGGGCATGCTGCGGGCGCTGGAAACAGCGGGGAAGTCAGGCCAAATCCGGTTTGTCGGCTTTGATTCCAGTGAACCGCTGCTCAAAGGTCTCAAGGAAGAAAAAATTCACGGCCTGGTCGTGCAGAATCCGTTTAAAATGGGCTACCTTGGTGTTGCAACTGCGGTTGCTGCGATTAACGGCGAAAAGGTTGACAAGCGAGTCGACACCGGCGTCATGCTCATTACGCCCGACAATATAGACCAACCAGAGGCACAGCAGGTCATTTCCCCCGATATCGAAAAGTGGCTGGGAAAATAACAACTCCTGCCCGAGCTCTTGAGCAGGTCGGGATTGCATTAGAAATTTGTATGGAAGGAAACCCTGCCCAGCGGCCGCGCATAAAAATCAACGCCCGTATTCTCGACCTCCGGGGCAAAGAGCGCGCCGCCTCCGGCAACCGAAACATTCAGCCAGGGCAATACCCGCGCCGATGCGCTGAGGAGCGCTTCTGCATAGGGAACCACGCTGCGCAGCACTCGCGGCCGGGTAAGGCCGGTCAGGCGCACGGTCAGGTCGTGATCGTAGTAACGCTTCTGCTGGGTGACATGATGAACACCCAGTCCGCCTTCCAGATCCAAAGCAATGAATTTATGATTGAACATCGTGCGGCCCAGGCTTGCCCCCATGACGACTATTTGTCGGTCAACCGAAGCCCAGTAAATGCTGCTCAGGCGATCCTGCCCGTAGCCGGCTTTTACGCCGATACGCCAGTAGCTAGCCTGCCAGGTGTAGGATACCCCGCCAATATGATCGATAGTGCGCTCTTGGGGATAGCCCTGAAACAACTGGTAGAATACTTCCGCCCGATTGCGCGAAGGGCGATTCATGAAAAGCGAACCCTTGCGATTCATTGCGGTGCGCGGATAGGTTTGCATTTTTGTCAGATTCAGCACCATTTCTCTTTTAAACGACAAGTCCGCATCCTGATATCCGATTGTCCGGTCGGATAGACGATTGACGAAGTAATTATCTTTCGGCAGTGCGAGTGTCAAGGTGTCGCCGAAGGGAATGAACTCGGCATACACATTCTGAGTGGTTTGAGAAACGATGTAATGGGGCACGGCTTTCCCGCCAACGATTTTTAATTTACAACTCCCCTGGTTAAGCCAGGTAAGAATGACCTGTCCGCTGCCCTCAAAGTCGTACCTGAAGTTGGGCTCCTGGAACTTGCCCGTTTTTTGCAGCAATTCTCTGGATGTGCGCAGGCGGGCGAAATTGAATCCTTCAGCCAATCCTACTTTCCCGTCACGATCGATATCTGCGGCGCCACGGATACCGGATGTGAAATAATGGGTAAAAACCGATCCCTTCAACTCCAGTGATTCATGCGATATCTGGTCTTCGGAGGAAGAGGTAAGAATAATCGTGCCTTCGGCCTGCAACTCCTCGTTGACGGCGACGTTAATCGCCGGAGCGACGGTACCGCCCTTTCGTTTCAGAAACGATCCGCTGTAGCATGCGTCAACGACGATGATTTTTAGATCGGCTTTCGATTCCTCGAGCAGCTCGAGCACATGGTCGACGGCGATTTTTCTGCCGCCGATGTGAAGCACATCCGCTCCACCGTGGCCGGAATAGTAGAATAGCAATTCAACTTTGCCGCCGTTTTCGCGTATCTCCTTGACGCGCCCGGCGATCTCGTACAGGCGGCGTTCGAAATCTTTGATTGAGGGTGATGCCAGCAGATAATTGTGCCCCGGTTTGACATTCCCGAGTTCTTCGAAAATCGTATGCACACGCCGGGCATCCGATTCGGCATATTGCAGCGGTCGTTCATTGACCAGGCCACGATTCGCACCCACCACCAGAGCTATTCGCTCGATTGACGCCCGGGCGCCGGCGGAGAATACCACGGTACTCAACCACATGGCGGTGAGTACGGCAGATAGTTTTTGAGGTATTTTCATCATTTCATTCTTGCCGGGTTGTGCGCTTAGTTATTCGCGGTTTGCCTGTCCAGCAATCTAAGTTCGAAAACCTGGACCGCAAAGTCTTTATAGCGAAATTGTTCAATCGCCTTTTTTGCTTCGGCTACCGTAAAGGGGCGCCGTGCGGCAACGGCATAGATATTTTGCTTTTTGCCGCCGGCATCAAGGATAATGCTGTTGGGAAGAGACGATTTTCCTCTGCGCACGGGCTCATATTTGAGTGCCTGATGTGAGGGAAAATAGGGCTGCACCGGTCCGTTGTCGTCGCTGTATAATACGGCATAGTATGCTGTTTGCGGCGAGAAGAGATAGAACTGCAAGGTATCCCCCGGCATGAAGTGCATCGGCGTGTGCCCTTTGAAAATTTGTGCTCCGCGCTTGAGGATAAAGCTGAAATGCGAGCTGCCTTTTGCGACAAACCGGCTCTGGCGAGTTACCGGAAAATTGATGATAGCAACACTGACGAGCAACAAAAATGCCGCCGAGAAACCTAATTGTTTCCATCCGAAAATCGCATAGCTTTCCCTGCTTCGCTCAGGGCGATTCGAAACCTTCCGGCACAAATCCTGCCAGGTTTCGATGCCGCGCATGCCAATGGCGACGCGCTGCTTTTTCAAATCTACATACTTCGAAGCTTCCGGATCGTGCTCTACCCATTGAATGTAGGTATGACGATCTTGCGCAGACGCTTCGCCCAACAGGACTTTCTCAATGAGATAGTCCGACGGTTTTTCGAGTGTTTTACAAGGTTGCATGACTCACTCCATCTCTTTCGAGCTTAACTTTCATTTTTTCTAAAAATTGTGACCACTTCTTTTGTACGGTTTTACGTGATACGCCGATCGTTTCGGCAATTTCATTCTGACTCAAGCCCTCGTATACCGAAAGAAATACAATTCTTTTGGTCTGGGTAGAAAATCCCTGCAATATTTCTTTCCAGATAATTCTTGATTCAATTGTTTTGTATCCTTTTGTATTGAAGCTTGCATGATCAAGTATCGGCTCATCAAGGGTGGTTTCACGCCATTGTCGCCGGACGTGGTTCAGACACAGGTTAACGGTAATACGGTATATCCAGGTAAACGGGGCGGCCTCGTTCCTGAACGTATGAAACTTCTGCAGTATTTTGAGAAATATTGAATGCATGAGGTCTTCGGCTTCCTGCTTGTGCCTGGTATAGCGCATGCATCGCTGCAGTACCCAGGGACTGTACTTTTCATAAAGTTGCTCGATTTCTTTTTTTTGAGCCTTGTCCGGCTGAGTTGCAGTGGCCGTTTTATCCGCATCCAGATCAGTCTTTTGCACTGCCAAGAATCTCTACTTTCTTATCGGGACTGTAAATGGTAATCCTGCCCCGAACCCGTTGATCAGATACGACGTCAATAATTCCGACGGAAAAGCGCAGGGTATCGTCCGGTATCACATAAAAAAGTTCGTTTTGCTGCGTGCCCTGCAGGAAATTTTGACGGACAGCCAGATTTTCATCGATCTGCATGTTGAATTCGGTCTCGAGCATGGGATAGGCAAAGGTGCTCATCGACACCTGAATGACCCCATCGTGCGGATACGCGGCAAGCTTGTCGTCCAGAACCTGATCGAAATCCGGGACCATTTTCTTTTTGACAACCTCGACGTCAATTGTCGTAACCGGACTTTCTACATACAAAGGCTGTGATTTGTCTTTATCGATGAGGTAAACCGATGAATCCGTTTGCTCCTCTTCGAAAAGAAAAATTGATCTTCCCGCCTGAGCATAGAACATTTCCCAGACATATTGCGGGGGACTGCCGATGGTAATCGAGTCGCTTAGCGCGATGTTGTCGCAGTACCACTTTTCATTAAAGCTGAACTGCTTTGAAAATTCGGAATACTCGAAAGCTTTGGGATATTTCAGATATGTAAAGGGCATTATTACGGTATCCAGATATTGCAGGGTGTTTGCAACTTCGTTGATTTTTACCGATTGCAGTCCGGCATGCACACCCGTCCAGGAGTCTACCGGCTCATGATACGACCGTGCGAATGATTGGCGCTCCTGCAAAAAACCTTCATCATCCAGAAAAAGAAGGACATTTTCGGTAGTAACAGCAACCAGGGTATCTACCAGGCGATTGCGTATCATGGCTTCATACGATCCGTCAAACCTCCTGGGGAAGGTATCAATCCGGGTTGTCTCCAGAATGAAATCATGCTCCAGTTTCCACAAATAGTCTTTGGAAAGCTCGAGAATGTCATTGTCATTCAGGTCGTGGAACAACACAATCGCGCCGATGGCAATGCGTGCTTTGCGTCCCGACGGCGCCGTTACCGTAAAGCTCTCATCCAGCGGCAGGCGAAATGCAGAAAGCGTAAAATTCAAAAAGCTTCCCAACTCATAGACATACGTCACCTGATCGCTGCGGATCGTCGGTTGATCCGGCTCGAGTTCCTGGTACTCAAATGTCGTATTATCCATATCAAGATCAAACCATCGCTTGAAGATCACGCCAATTTTGACCGAATCCAACTGCTCCTGAGTGTATGAACTCTGGCTGATATACTTTCCCTGAATTGTCAAAATCGCCTCAGGCGCCGCATCCGGATCCGTCAGGGAATCGAATGAACCACATGAAGCCACAACAAGCGGCATCAACCTGAGCAGACGCGTTATTCGGGTAAAATTCACAGCTTAAACTCCGTCATGACAAAGAGTTTTTGACTTCTAGTTAGACACTACTCATTACGATTATGCCACCCGGCAGCGGTATATCTCAGATTAATTTAAGAAACCGAGACGGAAAAAGCCGGCAGGTACGAGCATGCAGCATCTTTTCGCGTACGGATATCAGGTAAAGCGCATGCTTTGCTCGGGTGACCCCGACATAGAACAGTCGCTTTTCTTCGGCTAAAGTTTCATTCACGAGTTCATTGGTGCGTTGCGTAAGCCATTTTAATAAAACGCTTTGCGCCGATTTGGGTTTATTAAGCAATTCGGGAACATGAGGAAATACTCCTTCCTCCAGATCACAGAGAAACACTGCAGGGAATTCCAGACCTTTGCTGGCGTGTATTGTAAGGAAGGCTACATCGGTGTCAAGGCGATCGTGCAACTCGGAGCGGGTTGTATCGAGGGTTTGATTAAGTCTGAAAAGCAGGGCGCACTCTTGGGGAGCTAAGTGATAGTGATCTTGTAACTTTCTGATTTCTTTCAAAACAAAGGTGTTTTTTTCTTCCTCGTCTGTCAGTTTGACAATGCGCGGCGCGGGGGAGGACGCGAATGCTGAATCGAGGGCAAGTCCTGATTGGAGAACCTTGCGATAGGCTTTGGCCTTTGCTTTGAAAATGCGGTTTGCCGTTTGCAGAATTTTTGTGCTACTGCGATAATTGGTTTGCAGCTTCAGGATTCGCGCCCCGGGAAAATAATCGCCAAAATGAAGTGTCGGCGTGATATCGGCGCCTCGGAAGCCGTAAATCGCCTGATCGTCGTCTCCTACGACAAAAAGGCTGGCTTTCGTACTTAACATAAGCTTCAGGAGATCCAACTGCAGCGGATTCGTATCCTGAAACTCATCAACCAGGACAGCCCTGAATCGTTGACGGTAGACTCGAGCAATCGCCTCATGTTCCTGCAGCAGCTTTATGGCTCCCCGGATCATGTCAGCAAATTCCCAGGCGCCGTTCTGCCTTTTCATGGCATTGACGCGATCGACCACTCCACGAATCCAGCTCTGTAGAGCAGCATCCATAGTTTCCAGCCCCCCCTCGCTTACCGAGGTTTTTTCGATAAGGGCGTCCAGCGCCAACACGTCCTTTTTGTAATTCTGACGTTCTGATTTTGTCGTTGCCCGCACCAAATACTCGATTTTCTCTTTTGCGCTCAGCAAAGCAGGTTCCGCGGTATATCCCAGGCGCGAATAATTCGGGACTCCTTCGACGGTATCTTTGAGAATACGCAAACCAAAGCCGTGAAAAGTGGTGATGAGAGGCCGGGACCTTTGTTCTGCGCTGCTCAACAAGGCGGCAACTCGCTCTGACATTTCTTCGGCTGCTTTGCGGGTAAACGTGAGCGCCAAGATCTGGTCGGGTCGGCAATAATGCCCGGCGATATGAATAATACGATGGGTAAGAACTGTTGTTTTTCCGCATCCGGCTCCGGCCAGTACGAGGATTGGCGTTTGGGGATCGATTTCGGAGAAAACAGCACCCCTCTGCTCCTCGTTCAGCCCCTGTCCACAAGCGATCATAGCGTTGACTCTGCAGTCGCCTCGCCGGACGAGTGAAGCACCGGAACCCACGTCTGGTAGCGATATCCACCGTCGTCTACTTCGAAATCTTTTTCGATGATCTTCCCGTTATCCGCCACGACAATGAGATCGCGCCGTTTTTGGTATGATTGCCGTGAGAACGTGAAGCGGTTGATGAAATCGCCCTTATCACTGAAAACAAGCATCTCCGCACGGTCCTGCAGATCAATGCGTACAAAAACCTCTCGCGCAGATGAGGCATTGATTACCCGGGCGCACAAAATTTGATCTTCAACCGAATAGTCAAACGAGCATTGTATGCCACGGCGGGAATGGCTCAGCGAAATACTGTAGGGACACCAACTGGTTGACATCTTCGAGAGTGAATTCTGCAGATTCTGTACCGGTGCGGGAAACACCTTGTTGATGCGTGAAGTTTTGCGGTTAACGTCCTGGTATACCGGGCGAAAAAGCCTGACCAGATAATTTTTGCGGGTCAGGTCCCAGGCAGTCAACTCATTTCTGGTTCCGCCCGAATCGGTTTTCCAGACTTTGGGAATTGCTTTTCCGCCCGCCCGGCGCGGATTGCAATCGAGGCGAACGAGCTCATAGGTTATGTTTTTTTCGTAGGCAAACCGGCGCTCTTCCTGTGCCCCGCATGGCAATGGCTTATAGTAGCTGTAGCTTCGCTTATGCACCTCGAGTGTTTTCTTTTCAAAATCCTTGAGCCCATAATAAACATTGCCATAGCCGTCAACGGTGGGGGGAAAAACCCATTGCGTCGTGCGATCGAAGGTATATTCTTTGCCGGCATGTTTTTCCAGCACGACTTCACCGATTTTTTGTTTGAGCAGTGTGTCCACGCCCAGCAGATTTCCGGCATTGTCGCATACGTATAGATACTGGTAATAGGCCGGCCGATCGGAGCCGGTGGTTGCCTGCAAACCGTAATAATACCAGGTTGCTTCCCGTTTAATCACGCACAACGGCTCTATGAGGTATTTCTTGATGCGGATTCCTTTGGTAACAATGCCCGGAAAAAACCCGGAATATTTTTGCTTCTCTTCCAACAGGAGCGGAGTGGTAAATGAAAATCGCTTGTCAATCGACCACCAGTTCTTGCCTGCCATCAGGTCGGTAAAACCGACCAGGCCGGGATGCAGATACTGTCTTTCGACCATTTCTGAAGTTATCGCATTGTAGGCAATGTTGTAGATCTGGGTGCTGGTGAGATCATCAAGTTTCTGAAGTTGTTCCTCCCGAACTTTTTTCAGACGCTTGCGACCGTATTTTTTCTGGAAGATTTCAACCTCGTTGCCCTTTTTACGCGTGTAGAGCATGGTCTCGCCATCAAGCGGGAACGCCAGTTTCAAACGGGCAGGATCCTCAGCCGCCGGCTTTTTGCTTTTTTCAAATACGGTGTGAGAATCAACAAGCTCTCCGTTCTGATCGTAGAGGATGTAGCCGAAACTTGAATAGAACAGCAAATTATCGTCCTTGGCAAGAACCGGTCCGGCCAGCATGTCACGAATAGCCCGGTTACGGGAGCAATGCATGATGCTCGTCGAATCTTCGTTCAAGCTAATGGTAAGCAGCACGTGGTCCAGCGGCTTCATGGCGGACGCCGTGCACAATCCGATAATTATTGCGATATTCAAGAGGCAAAGAGCTGATTTCATATTTTAGCGACACCTGATGCACATGATGGTATTATTGTAGATGATGTGAAAAGTGCTTTACTACGCGACATTCACATTGTAATTTAAATACAATATAACATTTTTGACAGAACTCGGGCGATTGATGCGTGCCGGGAAGTGCGTACCACGCTGAGGAGAAATGATGTCGAAAAATTTCATCCGCAAACCATTTGGCAATTTCTTTCTGAAGAAGTCTCTCCAGATGAGGCTGATTATCAAGATTGTCATAGCCGTTTTGATATCAACACTCGTCACCTCCGCCACACTGCTGATGACCTATATCATCAAATTCGGCGACACGGCATTTTATCGCGTGCTCCTGGGCGAAACCATGGACATCGGACCGCGGGAGGATATCGCCAATATCATCTGGCCCAGCCTGGTTGCCAGTGCGCTGGTCAATTTACTGGTGGCGGTGGGTATCGGTTTTTACGCATCGCGCAAATACGCGGTGCCCGTCTACAAACTGGAACAATGGGCCGACCTGCTCAAAGACGGGAAAATGACGGCCAAATTACGTTTCAGGGAAAAAGAGGAATTCAGGGACTTATCCAGCCACTGCAATGAGCTTTCCGAAAAGCTGCGCAAGGAATTTCTAAAAATAAAGGGCGAAGCTGCTGCAATCATAAAAGAGCACCCCGATCTTGTGGCTGCCAAAAATATCGACGCGGTAGTGAAGAATTTTGAATTGGATGCAATGCCAATCGAGGTTAATACCAGCTATTACCGCCTCCAGGACGTGCAGGGCGCTCAGGCAGATCCTACCTCAAGCTCCGGCGTTTAATGCAGCAATTATGCGCCGGCTTGCTTTTGCAGCACAAAAGTGAGCTCACCTGCCATACCAGCGTGCAAATTTTTTCAGCATCATCATCCTGTTTGCACGCAGCATGTCAAAGGTAAATCTCCAGCGCCAGTTGCCCTGTGACTTGCCGGGGGTGTTGAGGCGGTGTTTTGCTCCAAGTCCGAGCACATCCTGCAGCGGAACAATCACAATGCCTGCCGGAGAAGAATATGCGTTGCGTATGAATGCTTCAATGAAACCGTTTTCGGTACAACCGAGATAATTGCAGATTTTGGTGCGCGATGCTGGTGACTGCTCTTCAAACCAGCCCAGCGAGGTGTTATTATCGTGAGTAGCCGTGTAGAGAACACTTCTCGGCAACAAATTATACGGTAGGTAGGGACTCTCGCCTTGCGCTTCGAATGCAAACTGGAGCACGGCAATTCCCGGAATACCCAACCGCGAAACCAGTCGCCGCGTACCTTCCACAAATTCCCCGCCGTCATCGGCTATGAGGCGGGACAGTTCGCTTGCCGGATCAATAGATTTGAAAAATTCGAGGCCGGGTCCGGGACGCCAGCTTCCCTCCTGCGCGTCGCCGGTGCGGTACCGAATTGACCAATACGAATCAAACCCCCGGAAATGGTTCAGGCGAACATAATCGAAATCTGACAGCGCCTTTGCCAGACGCCGCCTCCACCAGGCAAAGCCCTGCTCCCGCATCCAGTCCCACCGGTACAGCGGATTACCCCAGCGCTGCCCATCTGCCGAATAATAATCCGGCGGAACTCCGGCAACAGCCAGTGGCGTACCGCTCTCGTCCAGCTCGAACAGTTCCGGCTGCGACCAGCAATCTGCGCTATCGTATGCAACAAAGTGCGGAAGATCACCCGCCAGCCCGACACCACTTTGCCCGGCGTAGGCGCGCACAGCCTCATACTGCCTGAAGGCACAGTACTGCACGAACGCATGATAGGCGCGTCGCCGCTCCTCCCCAATTCTGATTTTGTCAAGCGCACCCGGGAAGCGATGCTTAAGCTCGTCCGGCCAGCAACTCCAGGATGTATTGTTGTGCAAATCCTTGATGGTGCAATAGAGCGCATAGTCATCAAGCCAGGCCTGCTCACGACGACAAAATGCTTCGAAATCCTCATCCGGTGCAAACCGCTCGAATGCTTTGCGATACAGCCGGTGTTTGGCGCCTATGACCTTGCCATAGGCGACTTTTGTCTCGCAAAACACTGGCGGATTACGAATCTCGCCTCTGGTAAGTAATCCGGCCTCATACAGTTTGAGGGGAGAAATGAAGAGCGGATTTATTGCAAATGAGGATAGGCATTGGTAGGGCGAATCGCCGAATCCGGTGGGATTAAGCGTACAGACGTGCCAGATTTTTTGATCGGCCTTGACTAGTGCGTCAATAAAGCGGTATGCCGATACGCCGAAATCACCAATGCCAAACGGAGACGGCAATGAGGTGAAATGTGCAAAAATGCCGCTCTGTCGTTTCACCTGCCAGTCTCCGGATACCATTGCCGATCAGTAGCACTTTTGCCAGTCGCGGTACTGCTTGTCGTTTTTCTTGAGCCAGACATCAATCTTGTCAGGCAGGTCGCACAGTTTGTTTTCGAGAATTTCGAAGTAATCGAGCTTCAAATTCACCACCGATAGGGGAAGGCTTTTCAAGCGATTGCCCTTGAGGTAAAGCTCTTTGAGGCCGCTCATCTTGGTGATACCTCCGGGCAGTTCGGTCAGGTTGTTTCCTCTTAAATGTAAATACCAGACGTTTTTCAATTCGAGTAGTGCCGGTGGAAACGTGCGCAGTTCGTTGTTGCGCAGGTCGAGCTTTTTGAGACTGGACAGGTTGCCGATGGTCGACGGCAGGCTCGTCAGATTGTTATTGCTGATATCCAGTTCAACCAGCTCGGAGAGGTTGCCTATCTCCTCCGGCAGCGTTTTCAACTCATTGCCCGCTAGCTTGAGCTTTTTCAATTTTGCCAACTTGCCGATCTGTGGCGTAAGCGTTTTGATAAAGCTCGTCGACACCTCTTTATTGCTCAAGTCAAGTTCTTCAATCGTACCTTCGCTTGATTTGGTAATGCTTTCGATTGGTACGCCGGTTATTGCGTTACTGTCGAGGATGCTGCGAATATAAGAAACCTGCTCGAGATAATCCTGAGCCGGTGCAAACCAGCTCAGTGCGAGTGCGCACAGTGCCAAATGCTTAATCATTCCAACCTCCTGACGTAAAAGGTACACTGATTATGGCGGTCACCCCTGCCGCAATACTGCGCTGTGTAATCAGACTTATGAATATAAATAATACAACCCGGTCGGCATAAGCATTCAATTGCACGTTGCATCGAAAGCTTCGAGTTCGTGTTCAATCCCGGCTATTCCCGCTTTTGACAAGAGCGATTCAGCCAGCTTGTGTGCCCCGGCCAGGGAGATGCGGGCGATGCATTGGTGCGTGGCGGATGCAAATAGCGGTTCCACGCTCAAGCTGCGAATGCCGATTCCCAGCAGGAACGGTATGTGTTTGCGACTGTGCGCCATCTCGCCGCATACCGAAACATCGATACCAGATTTGTGCGCGCATACCGCTATGCGATTCAAGGCGCGCAAAATGGCCGGATGGTGAGGGATATACATCCCGGCAACTTTTTCGTTGGTGCGGTCGACAGCAAGCATATATTGTATTAGGTCATTAGATCCTATCGAGAAAAAATCAACCAGCGATGCGCATTCGTCAATGATTTCCACAATCGACGGCAGCTCGATCATTATGCCGATCGACGGCTGCACATGCGCCTCATACCCGTCCTTGACAAGTTCGTCGATGCATTCTGCGACGGTTGTCTTTGCCCATAAAAGCTCTTCCTGCGAAGAAATCATCGGGAACATGATTCTGAGATCGGTATTGCAGGCCGCCCGCAAAATGGCCCTGATCTGCTGACGAAAGATATCACTGCGATGACGCGAAAACCGGATCGATCGCAATCCGAGGAACGGATTTTTCTCCTTGAAATCTTCATAGTAGGAAAGAACTTTATCTCCACCGATATCCAGCGTCCTGAAGGTGATCTGCTTTCCCGCAGGCGAGCCGGCAACCAGCTTGCGGTACACCAGGACCTGCTCTTCTTCACTCGGAAAGCTTGCTCTGATGAGAAAAGGAAATTCGGTGCGGTACAGACCAATGCCGTCGCAGGGGATATGCGCCGTGGCTTTCAGATCGCTTAGGAGGTTGATGTTTGCCAGCAGGTTGATACGAATCCCGTCCGATGTTGCGGTCGGTGTGGCCCGGGCTGTTGCCGGGGAAGCCGTTTTTTGACTTAATCCGGTTTTGCGGAACGATTCACGCACATTGCTGTCGGGATTGATGTATATATTGCCCTGGTCGGCGTCAAGCAGCAGGCTGGTGGTTGCCGGCAGCTTGAGCAGCCAGTGTGCATCGACAAAAACCATTGGTATCTCCAGGGCGCGTACCAGGATTGACAGGTGCGAAGTAACTCCTCCTTCGAGCATTACGATGCCCGATACCCCTTCAACCGACATTTTCAATACGTCCGAAGGAAGCAGGTCTCGGGCAATAACAATACGGCCGGTTACTTCGTTGACATGCTCCTTTGCGGAGAGCAGATTATTGACAATGCGAATCACCAGGTCGCGAAGATCGTCCGCCTTTTCCTGCAGGTAAGCGGATTGTGCACCCAGAAAGGCGCTTATGAATTGCATCCCAACCTGCAATACCGCGTTGGGGGCGTTTTGGCCGGATTCAACCGATGCCCTGATCTTGCCGACAAACTCGTCGTCTTTGAGTATCATGAGATGGGCGGCAAAAATCAGGGACGCCGCATCGGAGAGTTTTTCCCCTACCCGCTCCTGCAATTCGGACAGTTGATGCATGGTCGTTTCAATAGCTGCGTCCAGCTCTTTGAGCGTGTAAATTCCGGCATAGGGCCGCGTCGCAAGTTCCTGCAGCGACCGGTTCAAATCCAGTACGACCACTTTGCCCGACGCAATCCCCTCCGATCCGCTACGTCCTTTGACAAATGGCGGATATCCGTCTTTGAGCGGCTCTACGTGCGCCCGGCTAATCGTTCCTGCAGATATCAGCAGTCGTGCATTTTCGATGATGTTTGCCAGTTGCGACGCGACCGCCTGCAGCACGGTAATATCTTCGTTGACAAACGGCTGTTTGGTATTTCGCTGCACCACCAGCACGCCAATCCGGTGAATCCCGCGCAAGATCGGCACGGCAAGAAAAGCATCGAAAGGCTCTTCGGCCAATCCTTTGAAAAACTTGTAGTTGGGATGCTTACTGGCCGCCGAAGTACGTATGGGCCGAAGCTCCTTGCATGCCTGCCCGGTCAAGCCCTCACCCAGCTTGAGGGTGACCGTGCCGCAAAGCTTCGGGTTCAGGCCTTTTGTTGCAGCAAGACGCAGTTGCCGGCTTTCGTCTTCATACAAATAGATGGAACACACCTCGGCGCGTAAATGACGTGTTGCCAGCTCAACTATGTGCTCAAGAAAGCTGTTGATGCTTTTGCTGTCGTTGAATATCCAGTTAAGCTCACTTACGTCACAAAGCAGTTGCATTTGATTCATACCAGGACTCTCAAGCGCTCAAGACTGGATTAGCTTTGACACAGCAAAAAAGGTGACAAAATGCGCACCTGACGGCAGCATTGCCGCGGGCGACCCAAGAACAATAAATTACATCGATTTAACCCGGGAATGGTAGGCGGGATGGAATTTGTCCACAACGGAGTTGATGCAAGATTGTAAAAAAGTATGGCGCCGGGGGCCAAAAAATGTCACCCACTCGCCGGTTTCTCATCATCCTCGAGCGGCTCGTATTCCGGTCGGCTTAAACCAATAGTGTCAATCCGTATCGAGTTCCTCTTGGTCTTCACCGCCCAAACCACTGTTCCGTATGCACTGGATCAGTTCGTTGTCCATGAACGGCTTTTGGAGTACGCCGGCAATACCAAGCTCGGACAGCAACTCGTCAATTACCACATCCCTTGACAATCCAGACATTGTAATAATCGGAATTTTATACGTGCGCAGCTTATACAGCAATTCAACTCCGCTGACGCCCGGCATCATTAAATCGGAAATGATTATATCTATATTGCCTTTGTCAAGCACCCCAACCGCATCATCAAATGATTTGGCGGTGGCGACGTCAAAGCCTTCGTCGGCCAGCATTTCTTTGGTCACAATCAGAATTGTATCATCGTCATCGACAAGCAGTACGTTCATGCCTACTCCCTTGGGTAAATCGTCCGAACATATTACTCTACCATGATGTACACAGCGGCGCAAGAATAAGCATTACTCAGAAGCGTCCGGCGGGCTTATCCAGGCTTGCAGTGCGGTAATTATCTTTTCAGCCTGCTCTACGCTGGAGATATTAAACTTTGATTGTTGGCGATAATCGTCATTCATTTTGCGATATCTGCGGATGGTAAAGCGCACCGGCCCGTAATCGTTTTTGCGATTGTCCCACTGCTGATATTCGAAAATAATGGTAGCCCAGGCTCCTTTCGTGAGTATGCTTTTATCGAGCTCCTTGACAACCAGTACACCTTCTTCTTCGAAATTGACGGTAATATCATTGACATTGGACGGCATGGGTTCCTCCTGAAATAGAATTGTTCACACTAAAATTAGGCTATAGCAGGATTGAAATGCAATTATTTGTCTATCGCTTTGGCAAGCGCAAAGATTGCCGCCGATTTCCGGCAAAGACAGTATCTCTCCAAACAGATTTGTGGCGACCGGCACGGCGCGGCCCTTAACTCAATTCAAGGAGGTGGTTAATGAGCGGCAGAGCATTCGACAACTGCACCAACGCGCGTCACTCTCACTGTGCTGCACCGGCCCCAAAGAGGGGGCGCCATGTTGTCTTGCCTGGCTAAGATTTACAGCCCATGGCTCGGCGCCGTTCGGAGCCGGATTGTTTTGAGAGCGAATCACCAAGCTGGCGCGCCCACTTGTCGCGAACTTCAACCAATTCGGATATCGTACCGGCGTATTGAGGATCGCCGATCAAGTCCATACTCTCCGACGGATCGGTTTTCACATTGTACAGCTCAAGCGGGTCTCCCGCAGGCGGGGTCTTGTCACTGGGATCCTGCGGATCGGGGCCCCGCGAAAACCGACACTTGAAATCGCCCTTGCGAACAGCCTCCAGTCGCTTGTTCTTGTAATAGGGCAATTCATCGCGCGGCGAGGAAATCGACGGGTCGAAAAGCACCTCGGCAACATCCTTGCCGTCGATTTTTTTCGTGGGTAAATAGGCTGTTGCCCCGGCAATCGATGCAAAAGTCGGCAGCATATCCATTACCGACACAATTTCATCGCAAGCTTTGCCGGCAGGTATCCTTCCCGGCCATCTTGCCAGAAACGGCACGCGGTACGAACCTTCAGAAATGCCCCACTTACCGCCAACCAATGGTGCGTTGGACTCCTCACGATCCGATCCGTTATCAGAGGTATAAATCAGCAACGTATTGTCTTCGATGCCAAGGTCCTTCAGGGCCTTCATGATTTCGCCGGTAGTCCAGTCCAGGCCCTGCAAGATATCGCCGTAATCGCCCCAGTTCGAGGTCCCCTTGAATTTGTCGGGAACCCAGTGATAGACATGCGGTGCCGTATGCGCTAAAAAGAGAAAAAACGGCACATCTTTGTGTCGGGTCATGAAATCGACTGCATTCTCGGTATCATGCATGGGCAAATCGGCAAGATATTTCATACCTTCGGTGGTATTTGCATCAATGCTGGTAGCAGTGACTTCATCCGGTGACATGGACTCGGTTTGCTCCCAGTGGGGTCGCTTGCCCTCAATATGCCCATAGTGTCCCAGAGGTACACCCTTGTAATAGTCGAAACCATAGTTTTTCGGCATGCCGCCCTTACATCCCGAAACCGCCTCGCCGCCATGCCCCAGGTGCCACTTCCCGACGCAACCCGTGACATATCCGGCTTGCTTGAGCATTCGGGGAATTGTTTGCTCCTGTACATTCAGCGCCCATGTCTCCCAGAACTTGATGATCCATGAAAATCCGACACGCTCATGATTGCAGCCGGTCAGAAGAGAGGCGCGCGTCGGCGAACACACCATCGTCGCATAAAAGCTGGTGAATTTAACGCCCTCCGTCGCCATTTTGTCCCAGTTGGGCGTTGCTATGTTCGGATTGCCGTAGCAGCTCATGTCGTAGTAGCCCTGATCATCCGACATGATAAAGATGATGTTCGGCTTGTTCTGCGTTGCGCGTACCGACTTACCCAGAGCCATTTTGCCCATGGTAGAAGACGCCATACCCAGCGCACCGATGCCAAGACCGATACGGGAAAGCATCTGACGACGGGACAGGCTCGCTGGCTGTTCGGGATTATGTGACATGTCCAATATCTCCTGAAGTTTCTGTTCTGATATTACCTGGGCGAAGAGAATTCCGGTTGTGCGAAGAGTATCGATGCGCCTCGACAAGCGACCAGTCGCTTGAGCCGCGAGGTGAATCGGTGATCAATTTCGATACGGGCCAGAGCTTTGCCGTCTGCCGTGAAAAAGGTATATGCGCTAACGGATGAATGAGCCGGACGCAACATTACTTCGGTTGGAGTAAGCAGTGTGCGAATCCGGCCGGGAGCTGGGGCTGTCTGTCGCAACGGGGCGATCGCCGCAACGGTTGAGGAGGCCAGCTCCTTGATTTCGGTGCTACTCAGTACGTGGCTGAATACATGAACGTCGGAAAGTGCACCCTTGAGCATCCCGCCGGCCCACAGCATGCTGTCGGCCGTTTGCGTGGCCGCCGGCGTCAATTGGTTGCGGTCGATGTAAAAAGCAAAAGCCCCGCCATCAATCACTGCCGTCAGATGATGCCAGTTCGTGTCAAAATCGACCGAAGCGGTTGCATACGTCCAGTCGCCTTTCATGAGATACAGGCTCCCGGCGCCGCAATCAAAACCCAGTTCGTAGCCACGTGCTCCGCTCTTTGATAAAAATGTCATCTTGCCGCTGCACTGGGAATTCAATTTCACATTCAGCGCAATCGACAGGTGCTGGTTGAAATCCAGCACAGACTTATCTGCAATATCAACGTAGCCCGTGCCCTCGAAGTGAAGGTAACTGCTTTGCCACGACAGGGAACCGTTCAATGTCCCTGAACTCCCTCCGCCGCTGGCATCCGAGGCGATTGTGCCGCTGCCTTCATTCAGCGCCCATTTGCCGACCAGCGCGGCATGCGGGGATTGTACTGTCCAGACGACCGCCAGAAGTAGTATGATATATTTCATGTCGTACCTTGCCTGGTGAATAGATAACCAACATCAACTTAACTATTGAAGTTACTGCTTGTTTTATCATGAACAGTAAGAAATGATTTGCCTAAATTGCTTTTTGTATACATTTTAATTGTGTTCTGAAGTGCCTGAAAGTATTATCTATTTGGTATTTGCTCTCCAAATTAGGGATTGGCCAATTTAGAATAGCCTATTCTTACCGGCAATCCAAATTTGCTATTATCACCCAGAACGGTAATTGAACATCCGGCCTGAAACATGCAATCAACGAAAAATCACGCTCAGAATAAAGCACGAGAGTTCGTAACCAACGGCATTCGCAACAACCATTTCTCGCCGGGAAACAAACTGCCCACGGTGAAAGCTCTTTCGAAGCTTGCAGGCGTCTCCACCGACACAATGCGTAAAGCCTTGACTCAGCTCAAATTAGATGGTGTTTTAGAAAGCGTGCGGGGACACTATCTGTTTGTTAAGAGCGACTTGCCTGCTTTCGGATCGAATATCACATTCTCGCAGCCAGCAGTTTCATCATCGTGCGGTTCACTCTGGCTGCGCACGAAGAACCATCTGTTGCGCGATATCGTCAACGGCATGTACCTCCCCGGACGGCCGCTTCCCGGGATCAGCGAGTTTATGCATACGTATCGCGTTTCGTTCCGCACCATGAAAAAGGCCCTTTGCGCTCTCGAACAGGAAGACGTAATTCGCTCATACAAAAGGGGTTACGAACTGCCGTCGCTGCCTTTCAACACATCACCGGCGCGTATTGTCCTCATCGGCCACCGGCACGCAAAAGACAAGATCAATCTGGGCATGCATGACGAGGCCTTTTTGCGTCACCTCGAAATGGCCTGCGCGCGTGCAAATGTGCAGGTTGATATTTGCACCGTGGACGACAATTTCGACGGCATCAACGGCACAGATTTTACTTCGGGAAAAACCACGCCACTGCTGCAGGGTGATCAGGTGTTCGGATACTTGTACCTGGCGAATATGGATACTCCTGTGCATGCGCGGGTTCTTAAAATGTTGCCGCTCACCCGCAAGCCGGTTGCTGTCCTCGACGAGACCGGAAATGCTATTGATGACGCAAGTCTTTTAAAATCAAGACGTTTAAAGATTTTCAGAATGACCGTTTCCCAGGCGCCCGCACGCCAGATTGCGCACTATTTGCTGTCGCTGGGGCATAAGCACATCGCCTTCATCTCCCCCTTTCACGATGCCGTCTGGTCGCAGCAGAGATTGAAAGGATTGCGTGAGGTCTATGCAATGGCAGGTTCCGGCGTTGCCGTATCTGCGTATATTTCACATAAGCCGTTTAAAGAGAGTGCACTAGAGCATTCCGGCATACAGGTGCTGCAGCGCGCCTTTCACGCTTGGCGCCGAACGGCACAGGTGGAGTTCATCAAAGAGGTCGAACCGCTCTTTGCGACAATTGAAGAAAAAGGCATACGCTGGGGCGAACTGCGCCGCCAACTCAAGGAGCATTTCTCCAAAGCACTTTCCGACAGGAGCATTACCGCTTGGGTGTTTCCAACCGATTTTCTGGGTGATGTTGCTATGGATTTTTTGGCGGACAGGGGTATCAAAATTCCCGAAGCAATTTCACTTATCGGTTTTGATGACAGCTTCAGGTCGCTGCGGTGCGGCCTGGCGTCATACAATTTTAATATAGAAGCGGTCGCTAATGCAATGCTGCAATACGTCATTCATGGAAAAGTGCCCGGTGTACCCAATGACCGTAAATGCATTGAAATTAAAGGCGCCATCGTGAATCGGCGGTCAATTGCACGTGCGCATTATCGCAGGGGAAATGGTTAAGGGTTGGATATTGCCAAAGATGGTTACGCCAACGCTCTGGGTCCCATCACTCCCCCTTCTCCCCATAAAAAATCCCATACTCCCAAACCTTCTTCTTCAACCCGACATACTGATAATACAACGTAATCGAGTGCAGGGACTCGAGGTAGGAAATAAATCCCAGACGATGCTGAATCTTCGCCAGAATTATCGCCGGAATTGAAAACATAAACAACTTGCGCGACGAGGGCATGACATTTCTGGTAACATTGCGGTACGACATGTTTTTAAATCCGATTTCTTCTCCATACTTGATGAAATCGTTGCCCGTATCAATCGAATTTACCGCCCAGCCGCTCAGCCAGCCGTTCATGATTTTTTGCTCTCTGGGCGTATAGTCATGTTTCGAAGCAAATCCGTCGGCAACGATGATGCGTCCGCCCGGCTTGAGCATACGATAAGCTTCATGCACGAATTTGCGCTTGCTTTCGGCGTAGCAGATGCTTTCGAGCCCCCAAACGACAGTGAAGGAGGCATCTTTAAAACCGGGCCGACAGTAATCCATTTCCACGAACCTGGTGCGGTCGGCGACCCCTTTGCGTTGCGCATTGAGCGTTGCGGAACGTGTTTGCTTTGGACAGACCGTTGCGCCGACGGCCGAGCATCCGTACTTATGTGTCAAGTAAATGCTGCTGCCGCCCACACCGCACCCCGCGTCATAGACGCGGTCGTCTTTTCCAATGCGAGCCTGTTCCGCCATGACTTCGTTGAAGCGGATGAGAGATTCGCGGAATGTCTTCGCTTTCTCGTCGGTATAGCCGAAGTGCATAGCCATACTCGTGTTGAGGTCCCACCAGAGGCGAAAGGAAATCTCGGTTTTGTCGTAGTAGTCGATGACGTCTTTGCGAGAAAATGACATGGATGGCTCCTGCAATTTTGAGAATGTAACAATATATAAATTGCCCCGGGCACCTTTTCAAACTTTTTTGCAGGATGAAGGACCATCGATAACAAAAAGCTCTGTTGTAAGAGGGTCTTCGCTAAGGCCTGCAACTTCTGCGGTTCCGAAATTGTCCCATGTGCCGTTAAGCTCTGCATGCTAATCTCTAAAACCGGCATCCAATTTTTTGCATTGCACAAGAAATAAATAGTGACATGCGCGCAAAAAAGTGACCCGGATCACCTTAATGTCGCTTTTGTTGCAAATTGCAGAAAAATTGTATTTGCAGCAAGGATTATTTTTACCTTACAGACTCAAGGAATATTCATGCCGATTTCACTTGATTTCACCGCAATAACAGCCCTAATCACCGGAGCTGCGGGCCAACCGGGGCGAGTGCTGGTACGCACCTTGGTGTACCTTCCAGTGACGGGCGGAAGGATTTTGCCCACAATTTGAGCCCACGGCCTCGCAGCGGAGCGAAGAAGCCTCTAAATGCACGAAAGCAAGCGAAAAAATGTATATACCGTTGATGATTGATTTGAAAAAGGCCGTTATCTTTGGCGGCGAGCGTGGCGAAGGATTGCAGAAGACAGAAAAGCTGGCGGCTTTTGCTGATGAAATTCTTGTTGTACCTGAAAGCAATTATGCTGCTGAATTTATTGAGCTTAAGTCTGGTTTGCAGCCGCATGTTTATGAGAAAATCGAGCTGCAGCACGACAGGGCAATTCCGGTCGCAAATTTTGTTGCAAGCTACGAAAATATAGCAACTTACGTATATGGCGCCACGCTGGTCGTCAGTGATTTGAATGATCGTCAGATCAATGAAGCAATTTTTCGGTGTTGTGTGGAGAACAACATCCCCTGTAATGTCATCGACACAAAAGAGCTCTGCACAGCCTGGCAAATGAGCTTAATCGATACCCCCAACATGATGGCCGGTATCTCGTCTAAAGGAACGTGCGCATTTTATACGAAGCAAACACGCATTGAGCTGCAAAAAGAGTTTGACCATCGATCGAAAATTGCCGAAATTTTAACAGAATTGAGAAATTTGTTGCCGGCGGATAAAAGGTCTGCTGTTTTGGAGAAGATTTACGGTGATACCGAATTGCAATCATGCTTTCGAAACGGTGAATGGTCGCGTGCGACCAACCGCGGCCGTTTGTTGGTTGAGAAAATGTTGAATTGAAAGGGCTGTTTTGAGAAGAGCAATCCTTCGTCTTTCGACAAATCTGATTTAAGTGGTTGTTATATGCCTTTTTAGGGGCAATTGGACTTGACGTGACAATGGCTGACATGTCATATCTTATTCAATATCACACGCTTAATGCGAAACCATGAGGATTGTTGAGTTTTGGCGAAGGTGAAGCTCCTTTTGCAGTCATGCTGAAAATCCTGGATACCCCTCAGCGCGGACATGAGTTTTTATATTTAGCGTGGCATTTCCTAAATGGACACCTCTCTTTATACAATTTTACTATCCTATTATTTTGCACATATTTAGATAGTGAAAATAGTGCGAATATGCACTATATTAAACAGCATGGCGCACATTTGCAGAAAATGCGATTTTCTCGCTTATCAGTTTAGTCGTACGCGCCGGCAAAAGCTCGCAGCAGTAATTTTTCAGCAAGGAAAGTATTTTAGCTTCGACTCATAAAACACACACTTCTCAAAGGGGGAAACCTGATGGCAAAAGTTCTTGCAACTATTTCTCTGGCTGCCGCAATAGTGGCCTTTTTTTCCTGCACTCAGCAACCACTTCCGACACAACACCGTGATGGAGCGATCTTGACGGATTCGTACACATCAAAAGCACTTGGCGCACCAACGATTGCAACAGAAATCGACAGCGTCTATACAATTGCCGTGTATGAGCCATTCGAACTGGATGTTGATGCAACAGATCCAGACGGCGATGCCGTCACGTATTCTTTAAGTGAGGGCCCTGCCAATGCGTCAATCAACGACGCGAACGGTATTCTGGAGTGGACGCCCCAGCCGGGTGATTCGGGTCGGCACGACATGACCATTGTCGCGTCGGATGGAACCAATAATGTGAGCTCCTCATTCAAGATATATGCCCGTTACAAAGAGCTAACCGAAACAGATCCATTCGCCGTGCTGTATCCGGACGTGGAAAACATTTGCGTCCGTCCGGGGGATACCGTCACGATAAAATGGTATGCGGATCTGACCTGGTCGGGATATGAGCGGGGAGTTGATATCAGCCTGGCGGATATCGTCTATGGCGGTGAAGGTGTAATTATTGTCGGAGAGAATGATGGTCTGATTGACATTGGCGCTGATGAATACGTTGCTTCCTCTCCAAACAATTCCAAACTCGGCATTTACAAATGGATTGTGCCGCAAACATTTGATACGCCGGTTGGTCAATTACCGGCCGTCAATACCAAATGGGGGTTTCGGGTCAATTGCATTTATTGCACACCAGATCCATATCGGGCGCTCGCTGATGGCTCCATCGAGATCAAGGACAATTGCTCATCCACATCCGTGAGCAACAGATATCCCGATCATTTAGAATAATTGCTTTTTTACGAAGGCTTGTCTTAAGCAGGCCTTCGATTCACTCTTCAATTGCGATTTTCTCGAATTTTGATGTGTTCTTCGGATGAAGCCACCCACAGGTTGCACATATAGACTTCGTAGCCTTGTTCTATCAGGATTGCTGCATTGATTGCATTGAGGTCCGTGGCACGGAAAACTCTTTTTTGCAATCGCTAAGATCTCCTATCAACGAAGCTACCATACCGTCTCATATCCATATGGTGCAAGATCCCATTTTTTGCCGTACACGTGCAGCGATTTTGTAGTATCCCCTTTTGAATCAACAAATTGCTTTCCTTTGTGCGCCCACGCCAGCGCACTGCCGATGAGATTGTATGCTTCGATGCCGCGTTCACGCAGCTTACCGACATATTCTCCGCTGCGATAACCTATTGTGCAATAAGCAATTACTGCACAATTTGCGTAACGATCACGGTCTTTCTCAAATTGCTTTTGAGATATTGCCCCCGGAATCATGGAGACTTTCATCTCTTTTTTTTCCCGCGCATCGACGATGACGACATCGGCGCGCTCTTTTAAGGTGAGCAGCGAATCGACGGTGATGTCCGGCGCATCGGGATACGCATCCTTTTTGTATTCAGCGTACATATCGAGCATTTTCTGCGCTTTTCCGGAATCGGAAGCTGCTTCCCGGGCACAGACAACCGAACACAATGCGCACGCAAAGACGCGGACCAGCGCACAGAACGCGGAGGTTTTATTTCTCTGTAGCACTCGCTGCTTTGCGTCTCTGCGTTTCATATTCCTGCCTATTTGCTCTCCCACTTACCCTTATCATCCGGACCGGCCCAGAACTGATCTTTCAGGTTCCATCCATCCTCGGAGATATTCATCTCTTTGGTTTGCCAGCCACCTTCGATGCGCTGGGTGAGATCTTCGAAGCCTTTGTTCCAGGAGAGTCCGTCGGGTACGGTGACATTCATGCTGCCGGCGGCATTGGCGTAACGCAGACACGATTCGATGGAATGCTCACGCACGAAAGCCGACAAAAATCCGGCAATCGCCGAGTCGCCCGAACCGAGTGCGCCAACGAATTTTTCTTCCTGATACACCGGGAACCACAACTCACGATTGGCCCAGTTCTCGATATCGCCGCATTGTGCCGCTCCAAGCTTTTCAAGCCGGTCGGCATTGCCGGTCTTGACGTAGAGGCCGAGATGGCCGCATTTGACCATGGCAATAGCGGTCCCCATTTCGATCATCTCGTCTGCCAGGCGGGTAATTTCGGATACGGACATGTGATCCAGCACCGTGTCATGATGACCGACGTGTGATTTCTTTTCCAGAAACTCATCCTTGTGCAGGAAAAAGAACACCTCTTCGGCGCTGGGAACCATGATGTCGGTCAGCGGAACCCATTTTTCGAGAATTGCTTTCCAATCGAGCCGCCCGGCTTCACTATCAAAATCGGGGATGGAGAGATCCAGCGCGGTGGTAACGTTGCGGGCCTTGACTTCGGAGAGAATTTTTTCGAGTTCGGCGCCGGTGTTGCCGTAAATTCTTTGCATCCAGGGTGGGTAGCCGAACAGAAAGCACCTGGTACGATCCACCAGTTTGTAATCGACGTCGTCGTTGCCAAAGGTGTCGTTTGCACCGCAGTGATGCAGATAAAAACGATCCACGCCGGGAATGCATATCGCAATAGTGTAGGACGTCGACTCACCCGGTACCATTTTGATGCCTTCGAAATGGCCTTCGTGCTCGTCGTACCAGCGCAGCACCTGCTTGCCGAAATCGTCGTCGCCAACTTTGCCGATCAGCTCGGTTGTAACGCCAAGTCGCTTTATTGACACACCGGAATTGGTTACCGGTCCGCCGCCAACAACGACGCACTTGCCCATGTTGATCATCTTGCCGGGAATCAACACACTGCTGACATTTTCCGCTTTTTCCTGCAAGGTAAAGGCAGGTATCAGGTCGAGGCAGAGATGCCCGGCAGCAATGATTTCGATATCTTTTGTTGCCATGATTACTCCTTTATGTCGGTGAAAAATGTATGAAAGCGATTCTGAAATTCAGTATCTCAATGTCGGCAAAGGTCTCACGCGTCGGCTTTGCTGAGCGCAAAGAGCTTTCCCTTTTTGTCAACCGTAACAACGTCGCCATAGACCTTCAATTCGACGGGATCACCCGATTCAATTTTAAAATACACATTTTCCTTGTCGATGCTGATGGCGACGAGTGATCCTTTATAGACGATTTTGAATTGATAGGATTTCCACTTTGGCGGAATTTTCGGATTGAATATCAGCACCTCAGCATCGGTGCGCATGCCGGCAAATCCATTGACGATATTGAGCCAGCAGCCCGACATTGACGTGACGTGCAGGCCCTGTTGAGCATTGCGATTGTAATTGTCAAGATCCAGCCGGGCCATGTAGACGAAAAAGTCGTAGGCCATCTGCATTTTGTCGAATTCGGCAGCAAATATCGAGTGAATGCCGGGAGACAACGATGACTCGTGTATGCACCGTTCTTCGTAATAGATGAAATTTTTTAGCTTGGTTTCCTGCGCATAGTCCTGGCTGAAGAAAAACGGCAGGAGCAGAAAATCCGGCTGCTTGATCATGTTGTAACGAAAGATTTTTATATAGGGCCAGCTATTGTAAATCGGGATATCTTCGGGCGGGATGTTTTTGACGTCGACTTCCGGCAAGTCGAAATAGCCGTCGTGCTGTTCGTAGATGTCACGATCCCTGTCGTAGGGAATGCGCATCTTTTCGGCCTTGATTTTCCAGTCGGTGATTTCGGTCTCTTGCAGATTGGTTTTGGCGAACACCGCTTCGCAGGCGCCCAAATCGTTCCGGCGCATGTCGGCCAGAACCGATGCAGTATATTCAAGCGTTTTTTTGGCCATGACATTGGTGTAGCAGTTGTTATTCACCATCATGTGATATTCATCCGGGCCCATAACGCCGTAGATGCCGTACTCACCGGTTTTGGGGCTGTACTCGCCGCGGCCGGCAAAATAGCGGCTGATTTCGATGAGCATTTCGACGCCCTGCTTGTGGATGAAATCTTTGTCCCCGATGATTTTGTCATACAGCCAGATCGCGTAGGAAACCGCAACCCCAACATGAATTTCCAGATCGCCATGTTGCCACGTACCGCAGCTTTCATTGCCGTCGATGGTACAGAATGGATACCGGGCTCCCTTGCAACCAAGCTCTGCCGCCCGGCTTTTTGCCTGCTCGAGGCGATCATAGCGAAATTGAAGGAGTTTGCGGACTGCTCCGGGATTCATAAACAGATAGGCGGGTATGCAATACGTTTCGGTATCCCAGAAAATCCAGCCGTAGTAGACCTCGGCTGTCAGGCCCTTGCAGGGGATATTGAGTTTGTCGCTGTTGCCGAGGTAGTTGGAGTAAAAATGAAATTGCGAGAAACGGGCGCCTTGTTGCAGCTCAGGGTCGCCTTCGATTTTAATGTCGATGATATTCCAGGTCTTTTCCCACCAGGCCAGGTGCTTTTTCCGCTCTGCGGCATAGCTGGTGGTATTGCACTGCTCGGCAAGCTTGAGTCCGTTGTTCCAGACCGATTCGGGAGTGGCCTTTTCTTCCCAGTGATTGACGGCCAGTTTTTCGACTGAAGCCGGCTTGTTTTGAGTAAGTGAGAGCTTCACTTCGATGCCAAATGCTCTGTCTTCGGTGAAGGGCAGGCGGCCGTTTTCGTTTTCGGCAGCAACCTTGCAGCATGAGACATGCGGGATTTTGCTGTCGAGCGTGTGCGCCTCGATTGCGAACAGCTCGTCGACCGTACCGGTTTTAATGACTTCCCACAGGCACTTGCCGCGCGGTACGTACGCATCGTCTTTGCGCTCGATTTGTGACCAGCCTTCGGCAATTTCGTGCAGGATTCCGAAATCCATGCCGCTGCGGACGGTAATTTCGCCGGAAAAATTCAATGATTCGACGGTGATTTTCTGGCAGCCCATATTGAGCTGGTGCATATTTAAAAAGCGCTCGAACGCGACCTTGATATCCTTGCCGCTGCGGGTGTGCCAGATGTACTCACGGGTAAGAATGCCGCTTTTCAGATCGAGCACCCGCGTAAAGTCACTGAATTTGCTGCGTGCCAGATCGAGCTGTTCATCATCGATAAAAATCCGGGTATACAGCCAGTCAACGCTGTTGGGCATGAAGTTGCCGCGGGTGACGACGCCCTTGAAAAGCTGATCGTGCGGGATGTCCATGTTTTCGTATTGACAATTGAAATAACTGCCCAGCAGGTGGTCGGCGCTGTAGCCCTCTTCGAAATAGCCGCGGATGCCGCAGAATTCGTTGGCGAGGCAGAAAACCGACTCAGAAATACGGGCCCGTTGCGGATTGAAATCCTTCTCAATAACTTCCCATTCGCAAACCTGATAATATTTGTCGGGCAGTTTAATCATTGCTGCTCCTTTTTGATTCGGGACGCATGTGCACTTGCTGCTGATACTCAACGCACCTTGACGCGGACAGCAAAAGGTAACAAAAATACATCGTTGGAGAGGGCCCTGGTACTAGCGGGAGGTTCGGGCCTATTGCCTGCCGAGAAATTCAGGGCCGCCGAAGATACCCATGTCGTTTCGGCTTTCATCAACATCGTTAAAGCGCTTTTTTGGATTTGCGGCGTCGATGCAAGGGGAATATTTCGAGAGGTGAAAGGAAGGTTTGGTACTGCGCAAATGCTGCCTTACCGGCAAGTCGGCGAGGGTGTCATGCAACGCCCCGGCAATCGCAGTATTCCGAACGCGGGACTTATCCGTCTGCAGGGTCGTGTCTCGC
>WJLW01000053.1 GCA_014728295.1 Chitinivibrionales bacterium
GCGCGACTGCATGGTGATTGCATTGGCGATTCGCTCGAGTTCCTGCCTGGTGTAGTGGAGCCCGGTTGATCCCTCAATGAGCATCGCCAGTTCGTCCCACAGGATAAAGTCGCGGAAAAACCGGCACAGTACCAGACTGTCGAACAACGCCGCCCGGTCTTCATAGTCAATGAGCAATTGCGCTTTGCCCTCGAGCTGGTGCTTTTCGATCTGGCCCGAAAGTTCCGCTTTGTAAAATGTGCCGCGCAAATGGCAGGCGCCTCGGGCAGCAGTTGCATAGGAAAGCCCCATCCCCTTCAGTACGCGTGGGTCGAATCCCGCCGGCTCGAGTCCTTTGACGTGCACGGCATGGTCTTCCATATCCAGTTCCCGCGCGGCGACTTTAATGCCCTGCGCCAGCGTATCTCCCACCCCCCGGCGGTGCGCAATGTCCTCAAAAAGCGAGGCTACCCGATCCGGCTGATTGTAATCAATTGCAAGGCAGGACTTACCGGCTTTGTATGCTTCCACGGCAAAGGCCGAGAGATTTCCGGCGCTCATGGTATCGATGCCAAGCTTGTCGCAAAGAACGTTGAGCCGGCAGATTTCCTCGAAACTGTCAATTTCATTGAGCCCGCCGATTGCATACAGCGTTTCGTACTCCGGCCCCTCAAGCTCCAGACCGGCATGCGGACCATGCATTATTCTGGTGTGCTTGGTGCATTGCAGAAAGCAATTCGGGCACGGTTCGACGCTGACCTCGCAATGCTCGAGCATGTAGTCCGAAGAGATGTTCTCCCATTTCTCAAAATACCCCGACTGCCAATACCGGGTAGGAAAACATTTATTGTGATTGGCTACCGCAACCTGCATCGGTGTGCCGCGGGTGCGGTACTTCACGGTTACGGGCGATTCTTTAGCTGTGCCGGCAACGATTTTGTTGACCTGTTTGAGTAATCCCTCATCTGCAAGCCCGGCACGGGCGTCGCCCGTAAAGGCGAGCGCCTTGAGTAGCTTCGATCCCATGACGGCGCCCATACCGCCCCGGCCGACACTGCGATATTTGTCAGATTTGATGCAGGCGCAGGCTACGAGATTTTCACCGGCAGGTCCGATCGTCATTGCGCCGGCTCCCGTGGGTGCGGCTGCAAGCACTGCTTCTTCGGCAGCAAAAGTATCGCAACCTGCAAGATGTGGCACATTAGCAAATGTGACGCCATTCGGATCGATAATCAGCGCTGTCAATCCCGGCGCCCTTCCTTTGATAACAAGCGCATCAATTGCACACCCTTTGATTTTGGGCGCCAGTGATCCCCCACAGTACGATTCACCGTACCCCCCGGTTGCGGGGCTTTTTGCATACACGCCAAACCGGGACTGACTCCAGACTTTGGTGCCGGTAATCGGACCGACCGCGATGATCAAGCGTGCCGCCTCATCGAACGGATCGACGCCGGCCGGATTCTCCCTGAGCAGCAAATGGGTTCCCAAGCCTTTGCCGCCAAGCGTCTCCCGCAACAAACTGTCGGGCAGTTCCTCGTAATAAAAGGCCTCATCGGTCAAATTGACATGAAGTATTCGATTAAAAAAGCCATGCATAGCTATTGACTTTCGTTATGTGTGTCGCTGTCACCCGGCGGCGTCTGCCGCAACTCACAAACTTCTTTGTCGGGCCCCCTGAAATAAACGATCCACACGCCGGGACGAAATTCAACCGGTTCACTCAAAAAAGCAACGCCCTTCTCCTTGAGGCGCGCATAATCGGTATTGACGTCATCCGAGGTAATGCCGAGATGAATCCAGCCTTTGTCGGCCTGCAGCGAATGCTCATCGACAGGCTTGCCGGATGGACTGACATATTCAAACAGCTCCAGCATGGTGTCGCCGATCTGGCAGTGCGCGATACGGGCCCGACAGCCCGGCATCCCGACCACCTTGCCCAGCAACGATTCGGGATCGCACTCCAGAATCCGGATCACTTCAGCGCCCAGTAGATTGCGATAAAAATCGATTGACCGTTGTAGATTGGAAACGCTGAGCGCAACATGGTCTATTTTGCTAAGAATCATCACTCGTCCCTTTCGGTGCAAAACTTTTCTTTCACTGCCCAGAGCCCCTGCGACGGCTGCGAGACAAAGTAGATTTCCTCCCCGTCCGGCATAGTATTGAATCCTTCCTGCAATTTTTCAGGATCATAACGCCTGAGCATCGCTTCGGGATCAGCATAGCCGAAATGTACCGATTCGACATCGCTTTTTGATAATCTGCCCGGGCAGTACGTAACATTGAAGCGGTTATCGGGTGTACTGATAATGATATGTGCAACCGGAGTAAGATTTGCTGCGACCCGTTGGTCGGATTTGACAAGCTCGATCATTTCCGGGGTCGTGCGATAGCCACAGGTACGGATAAACGCATCGTTTTCGGCATCCTCGCCGAATTGGCGCACGCCGGGCGCGAGAATGACCAGTTCACCTCCGTCGGCCAGTGCCATGCGAGTGCGGAAGATGCTTTTATTGCCGACCCAAGTGGTTTTAAATTCGTTTTCCGGTAAATACGCTACAATTTTTTGTGCAGGTTTGTCAAGCAATGTTATTGACACATCACGACACAGCCGGGCACCCTGCAGGTAGCACTGCTCGTCATCTCCGGCAAACAGCCCGCGCGTATGCCTGCGTCCCCGCCCGCCTTCATCGCGTACCGTCATGAGGTAGGTAACCGGCGCCTGTGGGATAAAGTGCTCTTCCATATAGTTGAGTAATTTGCGCATCGGCGAATTGATGCGACCCATCAACCGCTCGAGGCCGTACACGGCCGCAATAAAATGCGACTTGGCGATCGTTTCGGCCCCCCCGGCCCCAATCAGCACGTTCTTGCTGAAATTGGCAATGCCCGCCAGCTCATGCGGTACCAGTTGGCCAACGGAAAAAATGCGATCCCAGCCACCTTCCGTAACGACCCGGTTAACGTCACAGGCCACCGGCATCGACAGCCGGCCTTCTGAAATTTCCTCGATTACCCCGGCAGGCACCTCACCCAACACCGTGCAGTCCTTGCGCCAGTCATGCACGAGAAAATGCCCGTGAGGAATACCCGGATACATCTGATCCAGTTCATCCGGCTCCATGGGCAAATGCGTCCCGAGGGTAGGCATGATTTTCAGCTCGTTTATGTGCTTGAGCTTCGCATACAGCATTACCGTGAGCTCACCGGCCCAGGAGTGCAGGCGCGTGATATCCGGGGGCAGAATCAGTACACGATGCAGTTCACCCAAATCGCGCAGCATTGAATCGATAAGCATCGAGGCCTGTTCACGCGAAATGTCTGCAGACGCTGAACCTTCGGCAAAATGGAGCATGGGTTTACTTTCGAAATGCTGAAACCGTTTTTAAAAAAATGTCAATCCGGGCAATAATCAGGATCTTCCTGCGCGCATCCGAATTGCCCGGACGACATATAAATCATTGATTAGAGGCTATAGAATTTTTCGGCATTGTCATGAAAGAGTTTGTGCAACTCGTCCTGCGAACAGCCTTCGACAAGCTTTTCGAGCGTTTCGACACAGGTCGGATAGGTTGCCGCCATACCCGACACGGGCCAGTCACCGGCAAAAAAGGTACGCTCGAAACCAAAGCATTCAAAGATATGATCGACATACGGCCGGATGTCGTCAATCGTCCACTTTTCATGATCGGCTTCGGTGGCCAGGGACGAGACTTTGCAATGAATGTGCGGCAAAGCAGCCAGTTCCTTCATCTCCGAGCGCCACGGATCGACTCCGCCGCCTTTGATATCAGGCTTACCGATGTGATCGATAACCATGGGCACATCGGGAATTTGGGCGGCAAATTGCCGGGCGACCCTGGTGTGGCGATAGTCAATGCAGATATCAAAGGTCATGCCGAATTCCCTGAGCATGCGGACTCCGGCGATGAAATCGGGCTGCAGGCAAAAGTTCAAATCCGGTTCGAACTGAATAATCCGGCGAATACCCTTAACCAGCCTATTGCGGGAAAGCTCCTCCAGTTCCGCACGCGCTCTTTCGCCTTTTTCGAGCGGGCACCAGGCTACGATACCTTTGATGCGATCATCTTCGTTTCGGGCGAGTTTGGTGATCCAGGCAACTTCTTGCTTATAGTCGGTCGGGTCGACCTCGCATTGCACAAATACCATATTGTCAACCTTGAGCGGTCCAAGTGCCTGGTAATAGTCTTTGAGAAGATAGCTTTTTTTCAACACCGGAACGTCATCAAGCCAGGGATAATACCAGCGGTCAACATCCCATACGTGAAGATGGGCGTCGGTTATCGGAAAGTCTATCATAGTACGCTCCTTTTGCATTTGATTGCATTGCCCCTGAGGGCATTTTGCGTAGACAAAATCATTGCATTCACCAGGGAGCCATCCTGCGTTGGTTCATTTTGAACGAAATGAAAAGAGGGCGGCGAAGCGAGTCGTTCAGAGTAGCCAACCCCTATATCGATCCGGCATTTACCGTTGTCTCACCAATGCCTTCGGGGCCCATGGCGCAGTAGCCGCCGTCGCAGGCAATTTCCGATCCGGTGATAAACGACGCGTCATCACTCAGCAGAAACAGGGTCGGTCCGGCGCATTCAACCGGTTCGGCCGTACGGCGCAGCATGTGATATGCGCCCCAGAACGGTTCCCATTTCTTGCGACCGCCCCCGTCCAGCCGGGCTGCTTTATCGACTTCACGCGTCCAGACCCAGCCGGGATCGAGCGTGTTGACCCGGATGTTTAACTTTGCCAGATCCAGCGCCTGACATTTGGTCATCTGGTTGACGGCGCCTTTGGATGCGTTGTACGTCCAGCGATTGACTTGCGCAATGTGTGCCGAGATACTCGACATATTGACAATTGCGCCACCGCCTTCTTTTTGCATCGGTTCGATACAGTTTTGCACCATACGGGCATAACCGACCGGGCCCACAAAATAGCTGCGCTGCCAGTCTTCCGTGGTGGCATCGATGCCTTTGGCGATAAAAGAGAATGCATTGTTCACGAGATAATTAACCTTACCCCAGCGCTGAATGGTTTTGGCGACGATGTCTTTGCAGAACTGCTCCAGGATCATATCCCCCTGCAAAAAGAAAACATCCCAGCCCTGTTCTTTCATCTCACGCTCGGTTGTCAGCCCTGCGTCGCTGATGCCGGTAAAAGCAACCGAAGCGCCTTCCTTGCATAACTCTTCGACAATTGCCCGACCGATGCCCGACGAACCGCCGGTGACAATTGCAACCTTGTCTTTAAAACGATCGATAATTGGTTTGCGTTCAAAAGCCATACGCCGGCTCCTTTCCTTTTAAGTGCATATAGGTTGTAATTTCAACATATTTCGTATTCAGGCGTGATCTTTATCTGCATGCATGCACCTCGATCAATTCATGCGCAGCCCGCCGTTGATATCCAGGGTTGCGCCGGTGATATAACTCGCCGCATCCGAGGCCAGAAACAGAATTGGAGCAACTACTTCTTGCGCCCGGCCTAAGCGCTGCAGGGGAATCGTGCGCTCAAATTCGACGATCTGCCCGGGGGCGGCTTCACGGGTAATGGCCGTATCGATAATTCCGGGTGCTGCTGCATTTACGCGCACACCATGCGGCCCGCCGATCCGCGCCAGAGTTTTGGTCAAACTTTGAATTGCCGCCTTGCTGGCACTGTAATGCGCGCCGACCGCGATACCCCCAACCTGCCCGGCTAAAGATGCAAGGTTGACAATTGCACCCTGCTTATTTTCGATGAAACGCGGCAACACCAGTTGACTCAACACAAATATCGATGTTAGGTTGACATGCAACACCTTTTGCCATTCGTCAAGAGTTATCCGATCGAACGGCACGCGCGGGCAAATACCCGCATTGTTGATGAGGATGTCAATCGTGCCGGATTCCTGCACAATAGAATCGACCATGCGCTTGAGAAAGGCAGCATCTCCGATATCGCCGGTGTGGAAATGTTTGATATCGGCTTTCCTGACGTCGGTGCCATGCACCACCGCGCCATTTTCCGCAAAGGCCGAGCAGAGGGCGGAACCAAATCCTCCCGCCGCTCCGGTAATAAGTACAATTTTTCCTTCAAATTCCGAAAAGTGCATAGGTATAGACCTCTAACCGGGGTTGTTCAGATGCTCCAGGACGGTCTTTTTGGTATGTTCGATATGCTCCCTGAGAAGCTTGACGGCGGCGCGCTTATCACTTTTGAGTATGGCAATGAGGAGACTGACGTGCTCTTTGCATGCATCAACCGGCAGATAGCCCCGTTCCGCTTCCCGCAGTCGGATCAACTGGGTACGCGCCCAGAGTGACTTCAGCATGCGTTGCACATTTTTCAGTCCCGAAACCTGGGCAATCATATCGTGCAACTGAGCATCGAGATCGATTTCTTTCTCTGCCTGCCGTCGTGTCGCAACGTTGTGCAATTCCTCAAATTTTTCCTTGAACAATTGTATTTTTTCCACTTTGAACCTGCCCAGCGCTTTTTCCAGTGCCATGCATTCGAGTTTGACCCGGATATCGTAAATTTCTTCGATCTCATCCGGCGCCATATCGGCAACATGACAACCGCTGCGGGGGGTCAGGGTAATCAAATGCTCCTGGGCAAGACGCTTGAGTGCCTCCCGTACGGGAGCCCGGCTGATGCCCATGGCCTGAGAAATGCCGATTTCGGTGATTTTATCGCCCGCCCGCAGCTTTCCGCGGGCAATTTCTTTGCTGATAGCCTGATATACCGCCTGGGAGAGGCTGTTGTCTTTTTTCAATCTGGGTAAGTGCATTGTGCTCATAACAGTTCAGGAGTAATATACTAAAATAATTGTCGACAATCTACAATTTTTTGAATGAAGTGAAGATTAACATCGTGTAAATGAACAGCAATCGCAACGTACAAGAAAAAAACTCGATTAACTCGAAAATGCTGCTGCCACCCCCAACAAGCCGGTCAATTACACCCAAAATTTGCGATTGAGAGCCCAAGCCGCCAGGGGCAAGCACCGGTGCAAATATGCCATTCAGACGCAAATAATGCAAAAGTGAGCACGATTGATTATATTGCATGTATCTAATTTTTTTACGCAATTACAGCATTCAGGAGTGCATATGACAGGCAGAAAAGCCGTGATTTTATTCTCTCTCCTGCTGGCATCGCAGGTTGCTTTCGCCCAGATCGACACAACCATCCAGGTCCTGCACAACAGTTTGCAGCGAAGCTATTTGCTTCATGTCCCTTCAAGCTATGATGGTTCTGAAGCGTTTCCACTGATTCTGGATTTTCATGGATTGACCAGTAATTCGGCCGCACAGGCATTCGTCTCCGGTTTGCGCAATCTTGCCGGAAGTGAGCACTTCATTATCGCCTGGCCGCAGGGAACGAACAATTCCTGGAACGCCGGCCCCTGCTGTGGCGCTGCAGTATCAAATGGTGTCGATGATGTAGATTTTGCCCGGAAGGTTGTGGCCGATATCAACCAGAGGTATGCAGTCGACGCCGCAAGAATATATGCGACCGGTCTGTCAAACGGTTCCGCAATGGCTCAGCGCCTGGCAAACGATGCCGGAGACCTGTTTGCAGCAGCAGCAGGATTTGCCTTCATGCTCCTGGTCGACCCCAATCCAGTGCAACCGGTGCCCGTCATAAACATTCACGGCTATGATGATGCAACTGTTGCGTATGACGGCAATTTTTTTCATCCTTCCGCCCAGGAAAATTTTCAAACCTGGGCCACGGCCAACAATTGCCAAGGCATAGTTACCGTTGACACAATTTCGGGACGCAACAAATGCGAAACATATACACGTTGCGACAATGATGTGCAGGTAAAGCTGTGCAGCATCGAAGGCGGTCATGTCATATACGCCAATACCGACAATATCAACGTCACACGCATTGCATGGGAATTCTTGAAGCAGTTCTCACTGCCTCAGACCACGATCAAAAGAACCCGGTTCCATATTAAACCGATACATCATGAGCATGCATCTGTAAACCTGTCACGCACGCACTCGAAGCTTACCGTCACGAGCAACGCTATGCATGGCATCGAACAGATAAAGCTTTTTGCGTTGAACGGGAAAGCACTTCGTGCTATTGCCGGCCAGGGAAGCGATTTCATCGCGCTGAATATTGCTCAGCTAAATTCTGGAATTTACCTTCTGGAAGTCAGCACCGACACCGGAGACGCGGGCCACTTCATACTAAGTCTCTAATCCTTGACTACGCAAATTCTCATTGCCTGCCATATTTTCAATCAAGACAGCCGCGGCGGGATGCACATCGACACAGCAAGATGACGCCGACGGATTATTTTTTGCCGGAGCTTGCGTGTTGATACTCATAGTTGATAGCGTCAAGAATCCAGTACCAGTTTTTATAGCTGCGATAGCGCTTTTTATTGAGGAAAAGCGTGGGCGTTACGGCTACGTCATTGCCAAGAGCTTCCGCGCGCGATGCTGCAGCCCGATCGTGGAGTTTTTTGTTCTTCAAATCGTTTTTAAATTGCGTGACATCCAGCATTACTTTTCCGGCAAGCTGAATCATAAGCTCTTCGGTCGGTCGTTGTTTCATCAGATTCATTTCA
Source organism: Chitinivibrionales bacterium (assembly GCA_014728295.1). Classification (GTDB taxonomy): domain Bacteria; phylum Fibrobacterota; class Chitinivibrionia; order Chitinivibrionales; family WJKA01; genus WJLW01. The sequence goes on from WJLW01000053.1 coordinate 8,573, forward strand.
AGGATAAACGGCCAAAAGGAACCCTGCGCGTTTGCGGCAAGCAATGCATAATCGGCAATACCGGTGGTCATCAATTTCGGCACGACACGAACTTTGTTTTTGAGCATTCCCCGCGCGACCTCACGGTGCAAATCGCTGCAAACAGCTTTGCACAGCGGACAGCTCCCCGAGATGTAAATGTAAACCGACACCGGCGCGTTTTCATTGCCGATGGACTCAAACAGCCCCGCTTTAATCTCGAAGGTTGCGGTAGCCACATAGGAATCATATCGTTTCCGGCACTCTTCCATGATTTTATCGAATGACTGATCGTAGCTTGCCAGCCAGCAGACAAAATCTCCCATGCTTTGCCCCAGCCGGCAATCCGGCTTTTTTTCCAGACATTCACCCAGAGCGGATTTGCAGCAGCGCTGAACCGTGAATTGCGTATACACTTGCCCCACAAGTTCCTGTTTTCCTTTTGCAAACGCTTCTTTGCAAAAATCCTGTTCCTGCTTAACCTGCGCGATTACGGAACATCCAAGCAAGAACATGAATAGTGGAAATTGCTTCATAAATCATTCCTTATAAAGAAGGTATCAATTTTCTACAGTGATCAACCGATTGTTTCTCTATTTGACGGCAAACCAGATCAGGTTCCCGCAGATTCAGGTGCCGCATCTTTCATTTGGACGGAGATTTCAGGCTTGTAGATGACAAAGGCCCCCAGAGGTAATCCCAGATCACGCGCAACAACTTCACATTTTACCTGCAAGAGAAAAAAGATATTTGCATCTACGCAATTGAGGGTCTCGAAGTTGCCCTGCCCCTTTGAGATAATGAGATCGGCCTGCTCGAATTGCCTCCGGAACCGGGGAGTGCACAGCTCCAGCACCGTACCGGGAACGCCGGCGCCATTGCTTATCACCTGCGCCACCCGGTCAATACCGGTCTCCTGCGCATCGTGCATGGTTACATCGTTGATTATCGGCTTGCCGCGAACAGCATACGTAATGGTCGCATTAGTCGTAAACGCCTCGATAAAAAGCTTGTCAAAGACAATCTCACCCGCATTGTCGCCAAGGTAAAGTATTGAGTTTGCCGAAGCAATATTGGCACGCAATTTTTCGACGACCGGCATGTCAAGCTCTGCTGCCATGCATTGCTCGAATGAGGAGAGGATTCTCTCACCGCTGACTTCATCATGTACGCCAAAGTCAATTATATTGGCGGCGATAACCATGCGAAGCCGGGTCAGAAATTGATCGGGATCCCCGGCGTGCTTGGCCATAAGCGGCCCGGCAATGCCGGCGGCAAGCGCGTTGACAATTTTCTTTTCGTTACAATACGGGTCAGCAACACCGGTATGCTCGCTGATTACCGCATACACCTTTTCAGCAATTTCGGGCGGGCTTTTGCTCAGGTCCATTGTCGACAGATGAGCCAACACGCTACGCAGGACCTTTTCCAGCGCCATATCGTCTTTACCGAGTCGAGAAACGGCTTTAAATGCCTGATGTATGAAACAGGGAATACAGTGCAGACTGGTTATCATTACGGTTTCCGGATTCCTCTATCTGGTAAGGGCTGCATCGGCTCAAGTTGGAGTAGAAATATAGAAGAGTTCAAGGAACTTGGCAAGACTGGGTGAACACAGTGCGACAGCAGAAGATCGCTAACGCACAGAGCACATAGTGCAACCGATGCGTTTTTTGTTCACAAAGTGGCTGGAAATTTATGCGCAATAGTATTTTATTTTATTCCCTTTGGCAAATTCACACATTCAGGAGCATGGCATGAAATTGTCTACAAGAAGCAGATATGCCACACGCGCATTGATAGAAATGGCCAGATTTTTTGGTAAGCGTCCCGCAACGCGCAAGGAGCTGGCACAAAAGGAGACGCTTTCTGAATCCTACCTTGAGAATTTGCTTACGACGCTCAAATGCAGAGGATTAATAAGCACCGTGCGCGGCGCTCAAGGCGGATATGCGCTAAGCCGTCCTCCTGAAACCATAACTGTTTTTGACATTGTCAATGCAGTCGAAGGCAACGTTTTTCCTGTGGATTGCGTCGCTCACCAGCAGGAATGCTCGAAATGTGACGAATGTGTAACTCGCGAAGTATGGCAGGAGCTTTATGAAGAGATCGCCCGGGTACTGCACAAATACACCCTGAAGGATCTACTTGCGAAAAAGAACCACAAAGCGGGAAACCTTGCCCCTGCCGCATGAGCTTCGCAGGTAGCTGTGCATACATATCGTTTATGCAGAAGACCCCTCCGCGTCTCCTGCAATTTCTTCAATTTTGCCGACCAGCTCTTTTTTTCGAAACGGTTTTTTTATAAATCCATTCGCGCCCGCCTTAAGCAGCTTTTGCACATTTTCATTTGCGGCAAAGCCCGAGGTTATCAACACCCTGGCTGAAGGATTAACCTGGCGCACCTTCTCGAACACCTCTTCACCGCCATGCGGCGGCATTTGCAAATCCAGTAGAACTGCATCAATTGACTGCCACTCCTGTCGATAAATTTCCAATGCAGTCGCTGCACTGCTGCAGGTCTTTGCGCCATAGCCGGCTTTCTCTATTATATCGGAAGCAACCTCAGCAACAGCTTCTTCATCATCGATAATCAATATGCGGGCGGATACCCATGCTTCAAATTCCGCATCTTCAGACTGCACGGCTTTTGCAGACGGCTCATGGTGCAGCGGAAGCAAAATCGTAACGCGAAAAGCTTGTTCGAGGCAAACGCCTGTCTGCAGTATGCCACCATGCGATTTGACGATATCATGTGCAATAGCCAGCTCTACTCCCGCCCTCTGCGTAGGACCATTTTCGAGCGCAACGTCTTCGGACATGCGGTCGCGCTCCTCCCTGTCAATTTGCCCCCCCGGAGCGATAAGTGAAAGACCAAAATATTCGCCAGCGCTGCCAATGGCGGAAAACAGGTGTTGCTCCGGATCGTCACGTTTTTTGTTTTCGGTTTGCACGACCAGCTCATCACACCGGGACAGTACATAACGGGCTACAGACACAAGAAGCTCGGCTACCGCTTCCCGGTTCCCCTTGACAGTCGGGGGGTTCGCATCAAGATGCTGCTTAAGCTTGACACGCTCGCCGAATTCCGTTTCGAGCACGGCAACGACATCTGCAATTACCGTATGCATATCCAGCGGCTCCAGAGCAAATTCCCTCGGTGAAGCAAAGTGGTAAAGCTGCTCATCCAGTCGAGAAAGCGATGAATGAACCATGTCAATGTTTTGCAGCAATTCTGTTTTATCCGCTGCGTCATGGCCGGCATCCCGCGTAAGTCCGGCAAGCTCCACACAGCTATGCGCAAGCAGGTCTGCCAGGCCGGCGGCAAATTGTCGCAAAGAGGTCAGCTTTTCGCTTCGCTGATGCGCCCGGTCTGCGGGTTGAATTGCAGCGACTGAACTTATGCGCTTGGTAATATCCTTGATTCCGCCCACATGCTGAAAAGAGCCTGCCTCAGCGCATTCTTCTTTGCGTATGAACCGATCGGACAGCACGCGAAGTTCCCCGTTTCTGGTGATAATACGATATTGCTTTTCACAGGCGAGCTGTTCCGGATCGTTGAGTTCTGCATCACTGGTGATGCCAGCGCGCTCTTCGGGCGCAACAAGGGACAACCACCCGTGCTCGAATGCGTTTATCTCTTCGGCTGAAAATCCGGTAATAGCTGCAATCCCTTCACTCGCCCACGCAATCCGGCAATAGCCGGGCTTGTCAAACGACATACCGTATACGAAATCGGTGGTGATCCCGGCAATGAAGCGATGGCGTGATTCGCTCACACGCAAACGCTCTTCGGCAAGGCGTTGCTGAGTTATATCTCTGCCGGCCGCCACGTACTCAAGTGCATCCCCCCGCTCATTAAAAATGCCCTGCACAACCCATTCTATCCACCGCGGTCCGGGCTGCCCGATAATGGCGCGGGCCTTCCTGCTTTGCGTCGTAATTGAAGCCAGCGCCGCATTCAATGCTTCAACCGATTCCCGTCCGAGTATATGATAGAAATTGTGTCCGGCAAGCTCAGCAGGATTCTTTCCCACCAGAGATGCAAATACAGGGTTGACATTGACAATACTTCCGTCCCGTTTGAAGCGGCACATCGGGTCGGGATGATCCCGGGCAAAATCAATTTGCTCGACCGTTGGTTGCCGCGGTGTATGCCGGGCCGATGTTCTGCGTATTTTTATAAGTACCAAATAGCACGCGGCGACAGATACGGCCGGAAGCAGCATCCAATACAGCAGAATAAATTTGAATGCAGTGGGTGGCTTTTCGACGGGTTTGAAACGAACCAGGCCAGCAGGCGGCAGTACTTTTTCGGATATCGAGAATTTCTGCAATTGACGATAATCAAACATAGGTACGGAGACATCCTGGGGTATATACGCAATTTCTTCGGGACGCGTTCCTTTGAGCAGGCGCACGGTAATCTCACCAAGTTCATTACCCAGTAATTCGAAGCTGCACACATTCCCGCCAACCGCGCCATGACCAATGAAGGTGCTCCACACGGTATAGACCGGCGCCTCCACCCGCTGCACCATGCGCTTAAAGACCGGCAGTGACTGATAGTGCAGGCCGGCATTATCCTGACGAAAGCTTACATATAGCACAGCAGCAGTGGCTGGAGCTTTTTCTAAAAATTCCCGATACGTGTCAAAATCAAATTCATTGCTGTAATCCAGTCTTATCCCCTTATACTGTAATCCAAGCGCGGAGCGAACCTGATCGTGCCATTTCCTGTCCAGGCGATGTTTACCGGTAACCACACACACTGTGGTTACCTGAGGTTTTTGCGCTTTAATCAGCTCCATGGTCGCTTTCGCGTTAAAATTCGCACGCACCGGTATCACTGGAGATGCGAATTTACCGTCTGTAGAATCTTCGCCAATGCTTGCAGACAGCAGCGGAATATCATGTAGCGTACTGTCACATGCATTTCGATAAAAGCCTGCGGCCTCCGTGTGCAGAGTGACAATTACGGCAGGGCGTTTCTTGCGTCCATACGTGTAAGAATGCAACAATGCAAGTCTGTTGACATATGCAGAATCGGCAAAGCGAAACAGATCAAGGTGCTCATAGAAATAGCGAACGCGCTTTGCGTATTTCGCATCAATTACCCGCTCGACCGCCCGGTAGAGGGTTTCAAACGAGGCACAGCCCGGCTTGTCGGAGTTGACAAACAGGACACTTGGGATTGTATCGAACTCGCCCGGCCGGATACCTTGCGCGTGCGAAAAAGTAATTGCCACCAGATAAATCAACAGGCAGGATTTCATACTGCGCTCCTCTGTAAATAAATGCCCCGTCATGCACCAGCCTTAGCATAAAATAGCGTACTGAAAAGAGCTTCTGCAATTTCCAAATCTCATCTCCGCCCGGAGATCGAATGGGAATCGCACACCTCGCTGCACCCCATGCGATGGCATGGAGAAGAGGAGTGCGCAAACCGGTGCGCTCAGGTATCAGTGTGCCATGTTGAGCAAACTGTTGATGCGAACGAGCGCAGCCCCGGCGGAAGAATCTAATGTGTCAAGATAGGAGCTTAATTCCCGATAGAAGGTATCAAGAAATGCAAGCAGATTTTCAGTTTGCACTGCATTTAAATTGAAATATTTGAATTTCTTTTTTTCGTCTTGCAACATCGATAAGGTTGCGTGAAGAGAATCAACCATGTCGGTTTCGTTAAGGTTTTTTGAGATTTCTTCAACCATGTGCAGCAAGGCGGAATATTCGGTTCGCACTTTATCGGCAAGCTGTTTCTGCAATGTTTCGGAAAAGCCGTTTTTCAACTCCTGCACTTTCTCATGCAACAGGGCATTGTATTTGTCCTTCAAATTCATTTTAATGACTTCGGCCGTATCGGCGTAGATTTCTTTTTTAAGTTTGGCATGCAGATCCTGCAACTCTTCGTCATGAATGCGGCGTTTGACGTCTTCCCGGATTCTCTCCGCCTCCTCTTCCCGGATGCGTTTACGTTCGGCATGGGATATCGCATCCCGTTCCTCCGCTTCAAGTCGTTGCTGTTCGCGTCGAGTAATCTCCTCCAGGGCCTGTGCACGTATCGCTTCCTGCTCCGTTTCCAGAATCTCTTTTTCAATCTGTTGCTTTAGCTCGCTGCGTATGGTCTTTATTAAATCGGCCTTTTCCTGCTCGTGCACCTGATTCCTGACGATAGTGCTCAGTTCATTGCGCATCTTTTCGGTTAGTGCATCGATTTCGTTTTCGCGGACAGTCTTGCGCGCTTGTGCAGCAAGTTCTTTGCGCGCTGCTGCGCAGAGCTGTTCGCTTTCGAGGCTTGCCAGTTTGTCTTTGATTTCCGTGCGAAGTTTTTCGCGTTCTTCTTTAACCAATGCAGCATATTCGTTGTTTTGCAAAACCGCTACGATATCCTCGCGCAGGATGTCCAGTTCCTGCTGATAGACTTTGCCGTATTGTTTATGCCTTACTTCCGCTTTGATTTCCTTTGTCAACGCGTCCCGTTCTTCCTGGACGGCGCCGTTTGTCAGCTCCTGTTTCAACTGCTGACGGAGTGATTCGAGAAAACGCTGTTTTTCCTGAGCATAGATGCTATTTTTTTCCACACGCTCAATGTGGTCGCGAAGCTCGGAGGCCAGTTGTGCCCGCTGTGCGTCGAGCAGTTCTTCGCGCTCCTCGTTCTCGATGCTGCTGCGAATTTCCTGCTGCACATGGGAGCGGGCTTCGGCTCTGATTTCGTCCAGCGATTCTTCACGCAGCTTCTTTTGCAAATCAGCGGCAAGCTCCTGTCGGGCATGTTCGGCAAATTCCTGCGTATGCTCGAGTGCTATTCTGGCCGAAATGTTCTCTCGCAGCGCCTGTAGAGCCTCCCGGGAAATTTTTTCCGTTTCATTTTCGGCTACAGATTTTCCAATCTCCGTGCGAAGCGCGGCACGCGCCTGCTCGCGCACGGCTTCATACTCATCACGACGGATTGCCTGTAGCAATTCGTTGCGCACTTCATCATGCAGGTGCTGCTGGATTTGTGAGCGTACATCGGCTTTTATTGAATCGGCTTCAAAGCTGCGAATTGCAGAAGCAAATTCAGCACGAAGCTCGGCACGAATGTCGTTTTTGATGTCTTCACCCTCTTCCTGCGCAATGCGTTCTTTCGTCTCGAATCGGGCCGGCATCATTGCATTCGCCTGAAGCTCGTCCTCATCATCAAGCGAAAGCTCAAGTGCCTCCGGCTGGCGTACCGGTTCTGTATCGCTACTTTCAATATCAGACACGTCATTGGCATCGCCGTCTTCCTGCTCGATAAACAAAGCTTTTTTCTGCCGTGCGACAAATATTCCGATCATAAGCGCGAGCAAAGCAACGGCTCCCACGATACCGCTCCACAAATATAGCGGCCTGACGGCAATATCGATTCCGGCAAATGTGAATAATCCGGACTGTTGCCGATCATTGACCATGTCAGCCATCCCGGCTCGTTCATACTCATCGAACGATTCGTTTACCGCTTCGGGATCGGCATGGCTTAACCGAGTATTACCACATACGAACAGGATGTCTTTAAACCAGGCATGTGCAACGGAAATCCGCACAGAGGTCAATTTCGAATTCCATCCCGTCGACGCAAGCTCGATAGTGTCAAGCATCAACTTCAATGGCTTTCCCAGGCTGCCGCCGATGAGCCGGGCGCATTGTTCCAGGTTGATTCGGGCCAGCACCACTCCGCCGAATCGCTTCCCCTGTTCGTCAAGGTTAACATACAGCGGCGCACTTACCATCATGGATGCGCCGGAATTTTCCCGGGATACAAGATAGCTGTGAATACCGGCGGTGCGTTTGGCCATGGTGTACCACTGGCTGTGGGATATATCCCGGTATTTCGCCCCAGGCCGGCCAAAACCGCCGGCTTCGTTGACTACGGCGCCCTTTGAGTTCGATCTGATGAGCCCATTCACAAATGGATGATTGTTCTGAACTGTTTCGAAAATTTTTTGAGCAGGAGGCAGCTCTTTCATGGTCATGGAGGGATGATCAAATACAGACCTGACAACAGAATCGATGTGCGCGAGGGTTTGTGTCAGGAGCAGGCTGTCGGTATCGGCCCGGGCGCAATACATCGCACCCAGCAATAGAACAGCGCAGATTCGGATACGGGTTTTCGCGGCAAGGAAAAGCATCTCAATTCCTGAATTGACAAACGCATACAGCCGGATACGCCTAAATTATACTATGCAGGATTACACACTTCAAGTGACTGATATAATTGAAATAGTGAACTGAGTCTCAAATACAAATATGCTACCACGGGCTCTTTTCATCCCTGTCTTCGTAGCTCATCAGTTGTATACACCCAGTATTCGCCGTCTTCGCGCCTCAACAGGAGGCGAAAATAGCTCCCCGCAAACACACACGTATTTGAGATACAGTACATTAGGCATTTGCTCCCCCTGCGCGTAATTACTGTGGGGGAAGTTTGGTCAAGCGGTAGGTTTCAATAACCGTTGCCTTTTCGTTATATCTGGTTATTGTCGATTGGGAATCGACTAATGCGGAATCGTGTTCGATATGCGACATTAACAGCGTATCGACAAAGAGGCTGTCGAAGCGGTACAGATTATCGAAATCAGCGCTGCCGTTGCCGGACGTGTCGAATTCAACGGTGATAACCAGATTCTGTCCGATATCACGATACTCGTTCTCGGCACCTATCCGCCCAGCCAGATAGGTGCGTTTATACTCCTGAAGCACGACGGCGGTATCATAGCGGGAGGAAACCTCAAGATGTGACAGAGTATCCCCGGTGATGGTAAAGGTTGTCGTATCCCGCCGTCGCCCAAGCGTGTCAGCCGTATCGGTCGTATCGGTAACCAGCCAGCTACTGTCAATACTGTGCCAGGTTGCAATCAAATCGCGCAGTTCCTGAACCTCATCGTACCTGGTGTAATCGACAGGACTGCAGGCAAGTAGTATCAGCACCAGGATACCGAGACCGGTGAGTGCGGCTTTTATTGGTAGCATGAACTAATTATAAACTATGCGCAGAATAGCCGGCAATAGATTTGTGCGAGAAGAATATGCCGGGCGCAATTCGCCGACGTTCGGGCCTGTGCTTAAAGGTGATCTCAATCAGGAAACTAATCTCGAGATGTTTTGGCCGGACCCGATCCGGCATCGCTGGCCTCGGTACCGAAGCGGTAATTGCCCATGATACCGGCAAATCCGCTGTTGTCGGCCTGCAGGTTATTGACCAGAATATCAGGATAGAGTACGACATGAATCAGGCTTTTCTGGCCACGTCCGCTAATTGTTACATGAATTTTACGGTCGTTGGCCTGGGAAAGTCCCTGCGTTGCCAGCTCCGAGTAATTTTTCATTCTACCGTCTTTCTTGCCCAGTTGCAAAACGCTTGACCAGTTCTTGCCGTCTTGTGAAATGCGCACATCGGCATACGTTCGGTTGCCGCCCGAACCGGACATGACATACCACCCTTTGAGTGGTCCGCCTGCTTTTTTAACCTGATGAGGCACAGGAGTATAATTATTCGATCGAGCGTTTGCCACCCGCGAGTACGGCCACCGTTTTTCTCCGTCGAACACATTGCTTTGTGCAAAAGAGAATTCAGCAAACTCGTCATGCTGAGCCTGCCAGGTGACTAAAACATTCCCATTTTTAAGCGCGGTCATGCCACCTTCGTGATTGTAGCCCAGGTTCACGATTGATACGACATTTTCCTGCACAATCGCCTGAGTTCTTCCGGTGTGCTTCATCGTCTGAGCGTACAATCCGGTAATCGAGGCCAAGAGCACAACTACTGGAATTCCTGCTTTCTTTTTGAGCATGTGTGTGATATATAATGCGTCATGGCACAACTCCTGAAGCGGTTAAATTGAAATGACACTTAAAAACAGGCTGATTTACTGTTAGTATATGCGCTATCTGTAGATTCTCGTATTAATATAGGGGTAAGCCGCAACAACATCCCGGCTATATTATCGCTTTATAATAAAGAAAACTCAAACTCATCAAACTTAATTTGACAGGCTGTACACCGTTTCAAAAAAACGTCACCCAGCAAACAGGCAAGGTAGAATGCTGCATATTCCGTAAGTTCAATGCATTGGGCGCTATTACAGGCTGTATTGGAATACAGCAGGCATGGAGCAGTCCGGTTCCATCTGTAATTAAATCAATCCTTTCCCGACAACAAAGAGTATGGCATGTCGCTTGCGTTTTAACACTAAAGGATAAATCCACCTGTTCCGAAGGGGTTTCAAATGAAAAAAACGCTGACCATCCCTGAAATTTTCCTCCCGGCTATCGCGGCACTTTTCTTGGCGTCCTGCTTTGACTCGCCGACTTCGCCGGACACCGACGGCGCCGGCAACACGGAATGCGGACCAACGTATGCAGTCTTTTGCGCGGACACCTTGACCGACGGGAATGGCGCCGAGTATGTGGCAGTGTGGGACCCCGACAACCGTTACTTTTTCGAATTGACCTATGAGAATGACACATTGTCAAGCAGCGCCTCGTACTGGCATGTTTACAACAGCATGCTGCGGGACAGTATCGTGTATTGGCTCAGTACATTCTCCAATCAGGATACCGCCTGGCACGGCTATGCCGTTTACGAATACGACGGCAACGACAGCTTGAAAACAATCACCCTGTTTGACGCCACCGGCCGTCCATACGAAGTACAAAAGTACAACGGCGCCGGTAGCCTTGTGGCAAAGGGAGATCCGGGCTGCGGCATCCTTTCACCGGATTCATGCAGCGATACTGTTTACGTTGTCGATCAATGGGGCGATACGGTAACAATTCACAGAACCTGGGATCCCCAAACGCGGGCGCTCACGGAAACAGGCTATTCCTTTGGCTATATCAACAATGAATATTCTTTTATTCATGTCTACGATGCGCAGTACCGCGACAGTATCGTTTACTGGGTCGACTACGTTGATCAGGACGGCAACATCACTGTATCGGGGTGGGGGGAATATGACTACGACAATCAGGGCAACCTGATCCGTATCGAAAATTACAACGAATTTGATGAGAACATGTATGGCTGGACTGAGTATGATACGGCAGGCAACCTTAAGGCTCAAATGGAAGACGGCTGGGTCACCGAATACAACGACAGCCTGCAACCTCTCAAACAATATTTCGAAGGAACGAATGATACAACCCATTATTTCTACAACGACACCGGCAAGCTGATCGAGGAACGTTCGATGCGCGACAACGTCATCTCTTACCAAACGCTCTTCGGACAATACGACAGCGGTTTTGTGCAAATTTACAAAAAGTACGACTCGACCGGCACAATCCAGAACAGCAATTATTATGATGCAAACTACCGGCTTGGCCGTAAAGAGACCTATGCCGGCGGCGCTCTTGCGTCAATCGAAATTTACACATACAAAGACTCGTCAAGCTATACGAAAGAGCGTACCGATATCTATGACGGCAATTGGAACCTGCAGTTGACATACTATCATGACGATACGGGATATATCGTTCAGCAACAGGTGGTGGGGGATACTGTGGTCGATTGTCTGAAGCCGATTTCGCGTGATTCGTGCGCCACGCTCTGAGCATGTCCGGGGCGACATTGCTGAAAACCTGCATTTTTATTGCCTGGCAGCATCAACGGGCATTTCTAAAATCGACAGTGACAAATGATTGACCGATGCGCTGGTTTTCAAAGCAGAGACGCACCCAGGCTTCTGAGCGGGCCGTTCGAGAGATGCGTACTTCGTCAAGGAAGCCCTCATAAAATCGATCTTTATCAAAATCCGAGCGACCGCCAAGAATAACTGGATAGCGCGGGTCAAAGAAATCGCCCCCGCGTTCCGCATTCTGAGCACGCAAAATCCCATCAATAAAAATGCTGGCGCCCTCTCCCTCTTTCACGGTAATCGCATACAAATGCCATTTATTGTCAAAGATGTCAGCCACGTAAGCATCCAGCCCCACCGTTGAAGGCAAAGGATCATTTTCATCTATAATGCCGGTGCGAATAATGCCATTGGATGCCGAATAGTAAATGTTGAGGCTCTGGTTGACATTATAATCGGCATGACTGAACATATATTGATACCCGCTCTGGGCAGGCGGCTTCTTTGCTCTGAACCAAAAGCTGATCGTGAATTCATCCCCATAATAGAAATCGGGAATAGCAACGACATCCGAATCCCCGCCAAAAAAATCCGCTCCGCCTATCAGACCTGCGGTATCTGTTGTCCCATTTCCGCCATCCTGAAAATGAGCCGGCGTCGCGTTTCGGCCGATTCCGGTTGCGTCAAGGTGCGCGCCGCTATCGCGATCCTCAGGCGTTTCGTTCAGATGCCACACGCCGCCATACGAGCTGAACAAAGGATGAAATACTTTGCTGCCGTCGGATGAATCCTCAGCCGCGCTACGTCCCCAGAACATGAGAATGTGTTGCGCATCGTTGTCGGGCAGTATTCTGTTAACCAGCACCCAGATGTCGGCGCGCCGGTTGTCGTAATCCCACCGTTCGATTTCGAACGGAATGGCGACGCTGCTGAAGGTGCTGAAGCGCAGGTCGCCGCCGTCCTGACGCGCTGCATCGAAATCAAAATTATCTTTGTTCAATCGAACCAGCACCGGAAAACGCGTCAGCTCCGATGTTTGGTAGGCCCCGGTGCGCGTCGTGTTGAGGTACACTGGCATGAAGTGACTCCATTGAGCAAAGGGAGATTTTGTCTGCTCATTGTCATGAATGGTGCAGGTGTGCTCAAACGGCGCGGTAATATTCACTTTGAACAGCTTATCGACCATGACTATCGTCAGCACTTCATCGCGTTCGTACAGACTGTCATTGACAATCGGGATAACAAAGGTTTTCACTGAGTCGCCAATGTCAAAATCCAGCCGGGTAGGGGTCGGTAGTTGAATATCGTTGCTGTCGGCGGTGGATCGTGCATAATCAACTACGAAATCAACCGAAACAGCCGCAGTGGCCGGCCGCGAGAGCGCTACGGATATTTCGCACGCGTCATTCGCTTCATTGCAGGAGGAACTGGCGTTGACCAGAGAAGCGCCGAGTGCTCCCGTACCGGTCCCGCTTGTATCGGCCTTATGCACTGCAAAATAAACGGTCGTATCCCGTAATTGCAGTTGGTCATTCATCGTAAAACGCACGGCAATCTGTTTATTGATTTCGGCCCGTCGCGGCGTCAGCGTAAAGAGGCCATTTGGACCGACTGTGATTTCGGTCGTATCGCCGGTGTAGAATGCAACCGCGCTCAGGATGACGGAATCTCCGTCGGCATCTGCATATTTCAGGCTGTCAAGGTGATTTGAATCCGCCGCAATGCTGGAGAACTGCGGTACATGCGTAAACACTGGCAGGTTATTATGATACACAATCACCGATTTGGTTATCGATTTGCCGGCAGCGTTCCGTGCCGTCACCATAATTTCGTTGCCTTCGGCAATGTGCTGCAATTGCAAGGTATCCACATAGCGATGAGCGCCGATATCCTGCGCGGCTCTTCCGTTTATCCTAACGGTGCTGATGCTGCCGTGGTTATCGACGGCGAGCACTTCAATCGGGAGTATGAGCGACCGGGTAAAATAGGGCTTTCCATCCAGCAGTACCGCAGAGCTTTTGACATATACAATTTCCGGGTTGCCGGAATCAAGACTCGGTTTGGTGTAGAAATACCAGATCGTATCCGTTTCAAGCGCGGGATCGCTTGCAGAAACGTTGTCGTACAGTGACAGATAATAGACGGTCAGGGAATCATCAGCCTTGATCACATGTTCCCAGTAGGGCTTCTGGGAGCTGATTGACAACGGTCCGGCGTAGGCCTGTTTTCCGCGAGGCGCCTTCTTGTCGATAAACACAGAGTAGTTTTCGGCAGTATCCAGACCCGTTGCCACCCCGCGCACCAGCACCGAATCGATCTCGCTATTGACCGTATCGTGCGAGGGCGAGATTCTTGCAAGCGCGGGCGCGGCAGTTGATACCGGTGCAGTCCCGTAAAAGATGGTAAATGAATCGCTGATGCTGTTGTAATGAGCATCCTCGGCATAAACGGCAACGATCAGTATATTATCGGCAGCAAAATCGGCTGCCTCATAATTTTTGACCGCTTCTATGGCGCCGGATCCGCTAACAACCGCATCATCAAAGGGCCGATTGTTGGCCAGATAGGTCGTGACCGAAGAAAACTCATCCCGAATGCGCACCCGGAATGCAAGCGGAGTCGAATTGGTAATGATAAACCGGGAAGAAACGGTATCGTTCAAAGCGGTTATAACCGGCGGTGTCAAATCGGCAATCGATAGGTTGAAGAGGCGAGCCGGTGACTGATGCCCTCCTGCCCGGACATACAAGCGCCCGATTCCGCTCTGATATGATTTGTCAAAAAGCACGACGGCTTCATTGGTATCCTGGATAAACTCACGGTTATGGGGAAATTCCCAGACGTATTGCACCTTATCGGTGACCCCGGGAGTGGCGAGTTGTGCCGTTTCACCGTAGCGTCGAGTGATATCTTTCTGATCAAGCGGCGAGGTGCAATACAGCGTGGCCGACTGACTGACTTTGGAACCGTCGGTCAGGTAAGTAGTCAGCGTGATCTGCTGATGACCGGTATCAAAAAACGACACCGTGAAATCGGTGCTGTCGCCTCCCCGGCGGACACGGGATTCCGACTCAAAGCGATTATCGTCGGCAGCCATTTTGAAGCTGTCGATAAACGCGGCGAGCAGGACAGTGCCTTCAAGCTCGAGGGTTTGAAATATTTCAACGGTATCACCATCCAACTCGGACAGCCCGGACACCTTGACTTGCGCAAGCTCCTGCCGAATGTAAGGGTTTTCCGGCTCAAAGCAGGAAACGCTCAGCATAAGAATCAATACGGGGAGATAGAAGAGTGTTCTTTGCAAAAATGGCCACATAAGATTTCCTTGGGGGCTCCGCCGTCAGAATTTCAGCGTGATCATAAATCCGGTAGCGCTGAGCAGGGCAAGTCCGTAGCCGGCAGCCATCAAGCTTAAGTTTTTATCTTTTTCTTCTTTAGCATCCTGCCAGTCTTTATTGGTATAGCTTGACAAGTTCTGGTCATCAGGATCAGATATATCTTTGAGATAACGATATGCATCCGTAAATTCGGGAGTCTGATAGGCGGCAATTGCTCCACCGGCTAATGCAAGGGTGATTAGCGAAACCCGCAATCCGATAATCGAGTTTTTAGAGGCGGCAGCAGTATCTGCTTCAGTACCCGATTGTGCCGCCTTTTTTATGCCGGCCTGTCTTTTTTCATTGCCGTGAGCATGAGAATAGGGTATTTCATCGACGTTTTGTTTCACCCCTTCAATAACCAGATCGGATTTACCATTGAGGTGGAAAGCACAGTTTTCGATGACGATATGCCTGGTTATGCTGTTTATGCCATAGAGCGAATACTTTACCGCGCAAAACCGGAATTCGGTGCCGACCGCGTTTCTGTTGACGACAATGCCGTTCCAGTCGTACTGAGCAGCCTCGATCTGCGCCCGGGGATTGTGCTTATTGTCGTTCTCTGAAGTAAAGATGACCGGACGCTTTTCATCGCCGCGTGCCAGCAACACGCCGTGGACGTTCAGTCCGGTAAAATTTTTGAACAAAAACACGACTCCCGGCTCGATTGTGACATTCTCGCCGGGAGCAACCTCGATATCTGCCGTGACCAGATAAGGCTTGTCGGCTTGTTTGACGACCGCGGGCAATTTGCCGCTCAGGGGTATAGCCTGCTCCTGAGCGCGTGCTTCACCGCACAGGCCGGACAGCACTGCGGCGCACACTACGAGTATGTTCATATCGGCAAACAGGTTATGGTGGATATAAAGCCGGTACACGATAAATCTCTTCCCGCCGCCTACTGGTGCAGGCTAGTCACTGCGGCTGTTTTGGTTAATATTGCGAATTGCCAGGTTGGCTTCCTTGAATGCAGCATGCGATTGAGCATTGCGCAGGGCATATTTGATATCAAACCATGCATCCAGAGCGTCCTTTTTGTGCTGCTCGGTTGGTTGAGCAAAAAAACGGCTTGATAAACAGCGTCCCCGCCAGAGCCGTATCTGCATGCGGGCATCAGCGCCGTCCAGCAAGTGAGCCGGAGCGGCAGCCGCCAGGTCGAGCTGTTTAAGCGCCTCGGTGATTCGTTTTCTTGTGTATAGTAATTGTGCATAAGCAAGATGGTATTCGGCATCATTGAAAGAAAATTGCCGAAAGTAAACGTCATCGAGTTTCCCGACGCCGCGACTCGCCCGAAGATGATAGACGAGCGCGGCATTTGATGATGCCTGGTTGGGCCCCATCTCCGAAAATGCAAGCAGGGCGTCGTCATACTTGCGCCGTGCAACCGCCTTTTCCATGATGGCAAGCAGATTCGTTTCGTCATACCTCTGCCACATTGCTTCGAGGGGAGATTCATCCTGAGTTTCGGCCGCTTTTTTAGAAGGCAGGGATAAATCGCTTGCCGCCTGGAAGGCAACTTCCCTTTCAGGCTCTGCAGACTTGCGCGCGGGAACGGTTGCTTTGCGTTGCGGTTCAGGCGGCTGCTTTTGTGACATCACCTTTTTCCGCGGAACTGTCGATCTGTTTTTGCCGGCAACAGGAGGGGATGGTCGTTTGGCTACGGCTTGTTCTTTGAAAACTTTTTCGGGTGGCGGTGTGAGGGGCCCCGACTCCCTGCTTATGCCCTGCCCTGGTTTCGGCGGCCGCTCCTCCAAGCTACTCGTCAAGCTGGTAGCAATCACGGCAAACCCGGCAATTCCCAGTACCAGTGCCGCCAGTAGCGGCGCCGGCCACTTTTTGTGTCGCAGGGAAATAATTTTCTTTTCGTCGGTTTGATTTTGGATATAGAAGCTGACCACTTCGTCCGGCGTCAGCGGAGTGATGCGCCGATGAATATATTCCAGCTCTTGTATGATATCCTGCATATCGTCCGGTCGCCTGGACGCCCCAATTGACATGCATTTGTGTACGAGTTTTTTCAGTCTCGCCGGAATCTTCAAATCCAATCTGCCCAGCGGTTCAAAACTGTTGGACATGCGCGCCGGGATCAGTTTGGCAACGTTCACATCGGGAAAAGCCTTGAATCCCGAAAGCATCTCATAGACAACGCAGCCAAAGGAAAAAATATCGGCGCGTACATCAAGCTCCTTGCCTTCGAGTTGTTCCGGAGATACATACTGCATTGACCCGACAATATTGCCCTCAACCGTATGCATCGAAACGCGGGTGGGAGTTGCTATCCCGAAATCAGACAACTTCACCTTGCCGCTGTGAGCACACAGAATATTGGCCGGTTTCAGGTCGCGGTGCAAAATGCCTTTGTAGGTCTTGCCGTTGATCTGATATTTATGACCATGCGTGTATTTAAGCGCTTTAGCGATGATAAGTGAGACGGCCGTGCAAAATTCTAAAGGAAGTGCGCCGCTTTTATCGATTAGTGTTTCCAGCGAGATGCCGTCGACAATCTCCATTTCGATATAGGGCAGACCATTCCAGAGTCCGACGGCATGAATATCAATTATATTGGGATGGCTGAGCTGGGCCGTTATTTTAATTTCGTTATCAAAGCGATTGCGATTTTCGGAAGTATAGTTCGGTTTCAGCAGCTTAACGGCCCGTTTCACTTCAAGTTGCTTGTTGTAGATTTCATATACTACAGAAACACCGCCTTCGCCCAGAATTTTCGCAATCGTGCCTGATCCCAGCCGGATCGGCTTGCTTCCGTCAGGCAACACCACCAGATCGGCAGTATCCTGGAAAGCAATCAAATCCATTGGTTTTATAGCATTTTGGTCAGATTGAGACAAAACAAGCACCTTTGCACGATACTGCACTTTTCACCAGCCCTGCGTTGTTACCCCGGAAGCACATAACTTGTAAGCACAGAGATTTGGCTCTACTCCGCAGCTATATTGCAGGAAATTGCACGAAAACGGCGAGTAGAAACCCAACTAGTCTATAATATAATAAATTACAGAGAATATGCCCGGATTAATAGCGCCCCTCTGCCCTCCCCGCGGCAAAAATTTGCCGACGCAATTAGGCTCATTTTTGTGTTGCTCTATTTTGACAAGTAGCGTATAATTTAGGGCAATTGCAGGCTAGGTTGCTCTAACTCCACACCTATTCAGGTTTGCCTGCAAACCGAAGAGCCACTCATGCTTTTTCTGCCAATCAGCACTGATGTACACGACGGGCGCATACGCATGGCCGCGCTATGGATTGCGGCGATTTGTCTGCTGGCTCACCTTTTTGTTGCAGATGATATAAATAAGGTAGAAGCCGAACTCGAGGCCATTCATGAGGAACTCAGAGAACAGGAATTTAAAGAGATGTTCAACGAGCGCGGCGAGGATGCGATCCCCGACATGCGCAAGATGATTACTGACGTCAAAAATGTTAACAGCACCGTAGAGCAAAAACTGAAAGCCAAAGCCAAAGAGCGGCGCAAATCAATGCTGATATACAAATTTGGTCTGGTGCCAAAGCATTTCAACATTCTGAATTTGATCTCGCACATGTTCGTCCACGGCGGCTGGCTGCATCTGTTCGGCAATCTGTGGTTCTTTTATCTGTGCGGCGTGGCGATGGAAAAGTACTGGGGATTCGGCAGATTTCTCACGTCATATCTGACATGCGGCATCGGCGCCAGTATTTTTTTCCTTGTCTTTAATGCACTTACCGGCAACCTCCAGGCCGACACGCCGCTTATCGGCGCATCAGGGGCGATAGCCGGTACCATGGGGGCCTTCGTCGTTACGCATGCAAAATGCAAGGTCAATGTGTTCTACTTTTTCATGTTGCTATTCATGCCGCGCTGGGGAACCTTTGTCATGCCGGCGACATTTTATTTCGGACTCTGGTTTGTCTTCCAGGTAGTTCAGGGAGCGATACTGGGTGGAGACCTGACAGGTGTGGCTTACACCGCGCATGTAGGCGGATTTGTCATCGGGCTGGGGCTGGGTAAATTCCTCGGCAGCGAGGATGAAGATGCGCTGGTTAGTCCACCAAAAACACGCAGCAAAAAAACACCCCCCAAACGCAAGGCATTCATCGATACCAGCATTTCCGCACCGGCGCGCGCCGGTTCGCCGATCGAAAGTGACGCACTACCGCCGGTCCCCAGGATTGCACAGGCCTGGAACGCTTTCAACGAACGTGACTACGCGACAAGCTCGCGGCTTATCACCGAAGAAATGGATGTATTTCTGCAGAATCCCCGGCACTATCACGATGCGCTGGTTGACACCATGTACAAAATAATCCGGCATTGGGATCTGCTGGAACTCAACCCTTCGCACGTTTATCAGTGGGCCAAAAGACTGAGTCAATTGGGTCTGCACAACCTGGCAATATCGGCATTTGATCTGATTGCTGCAGAATTTAAAAGCGGACATTTATATATGAGCAGCATGTATAATGCGGCATATCTGCGTATTCAAACACGCAGCGATCCGGAAAAAGCCCGTGAGGGATTCAAAAAACTCATCGACGCCGATCCCGACAACGTGCTCTCCCGGCAGGCTTCAAAATACCTACAGAGCGTTGGTGCTCTGTAAGGCTTCTTTATGCCGGCGCCTGCGGTTTTTCGAGCTGCGCAACCCTGGCTTCGGCAGTCAGTACCTCATTCATTGCGCCGGTGCGATAGCCCTCAACGTCAATTGACACATACGTATAGCCGGCATCTTTGCAGATTTTCTTTATGTGCGCACGCAAATCCCAGGCCTTGTCCATCTCCCCGGGAGCAAATTCCAGCCGCGCCAGTCCGTCGTGATCACGCACGCGAAACTGCGTAAAGCCCAGGCGACGCACATAAACTTCGGCCCGGCCAACGCGCTCGAGTTTTTCTGTGGTGATTTTGATGCCGTAGGGAAATCGGGAGGCAAGGCAGGCATAGGAGGGCTTGTCGGCTGTCGGCAGGTTGTACTCACGCGAATAGGTGCGGATATCATTTTTTGTCAATCCCGCCAACTTCAGCGGCGAAATCACTCCCAGCTCTTTGGCCGCACGCATGCCTGGACGAAAATCGCCGGTGTCATCTGCATTGCTGCCGTCAAATACCGCCTCGTAATTGTCTTTTTCGGCGATATGCTTGACCAGAGTGAATAATTCGCTTTTACAATAATAGCACCGATCGGGCGGATTATCCGAGTATCCCGGAATGTCAATCTCCTCGGAGACAATTACGCGTTGGGCAACACCCATTTGAGCGGCAAACTTTTTTGCTTCCTCGAGTTCATGAAATGGATATGAGGACGAAGTGGCCGTTAGGAGCAATAGTTTATCTCCAAGCACATCTCTGGCTACCCGTGCCAGAAAGGTACTGTCGACTCCGCCGGAGAAAGCAATAACCGCCGAATGGTAAGCGCCAATGATTTCTTTCAGCTTCTGAAGCTTTTCCATTGCGAAAGCTCCTTATTTAAAGGATATAGATACCGGACGCACGCCCGGTTTGAATTGCAGATGAAACTAAAATACAAAGTTTGTGCCAAAAACGTGAGTCTGATCATGGCGTGACTGCTCTTGAACAGGTGCCAAAAAGCTATTTTATTCAGTTCTTCGAGCGCTCAAACGAAGTTTCAAGTGCTCGGCTCTGGACACATTTGTCTTAAAAGTGCACGCGAAACCACGCATAGTGATATCGGTTGCGTGCGAAGCCAAAACCACTCCTGCTAGCAATATGGTATTCAACAACTTTGTTACCTTACTCACGCAGGTATGTCAGGATTACCTGCACAAAATTTGCACAAAAATTCGTTTTGAATTATTTAATTCACGCATAATTGCGTTTTGAGTATGCTCGGATAATAAGGCACTGCAGCCTGATGGAGTAGCCGGTAAGGAGGAACTGATCCATGACGAAAAATGAAATTCTCTCGATGCTGAATGCTATGATAGCTGAGTCAAAGACCGCCGTGCTGGCAACCGTTGAGCACAACCGACCTCATTTGCGCTGGATGACCCCGGCAATGCTTCCCGATCATCCCGAATCAATTTTCATGCTCTCCTCGCCTCACCTGGCTAAAGTTGCTCAGGCACTCACCAATCCCGATGTTGAGATGCTCTTTCAAACCAAGGCCTTGCACAAGGTAATCACGGTTGAAGGCAATCTGATTGTGCACACCAATGCAGCATTGCATTCCGAAATTCTCGAAGCTGCCGCCGCACGTCTGCGCGTGTTATGGAAAATGAATGCGGATTTGCATGACCTGGTAGCACTGGAGCTTGTCATTCGTAAAGCCGTCTATACCCAGCCGATGAAGGGCGAAAAAACAATCGTTACATTTGCGGAGGAATAATGCCAGCAAACAAGAAAGCTACCGGCCTGGACAAGAAAGAACTGCTATCCCTGCTCAAAATGATGCTGCTGGTGCGCCGCTTTGAAGAGCGCGCGGCCCAGATGTACGGCTTGCGCAAAATCGGCGGCTTCTGCCATCTTTATATCGGACAGGAAGCGGTTGCAACCGGCTCTATCGCTCCTCTCGATCTGAAAAAAGATTATGTTCTCACCGCGTATCGCGATCACGGCCATGCGCTGGCCTGCGGCATGGATCCCAAAGCCTGCATGGCGGAACTCTTCGGTAAGCAAACCGGCTGCTCGAAAGGCAAAGGCGGCTCGATGCATTTTTTTGACGCCGACA
The DNA here is from genome assembly GCA_014728295.1 of Chitinivibrionales bacterium. Taxonomy (GTDB): domain Bacteria; phylum Fibrobacterota; class Chitinivibrionia; order Chitinivibrionales; family WJKA01; genus WJLW01. The sequence goes on from WJLW01000053.1 coordinate 30,245, forward strand.
AGCACATGCTGGGCGGCAATGGCATCGTCGGCAGCCAGATTCCGGTGGCAACCGGTGTTGCCTATAAAATTAACTACCTAAAAGAGGGCGGAGTCGTGATGTGCTATTTTGGCGATGGCGCGATTCACCAGGGCGCCTTCCACGAAAGCCTGAACCTGGCAAAAATCTGGAACCTGCCGATAGTCTACATCTGCGAAAACAACCAGTACGGCATGGGTACCGATTTCAAACGCGTCTCCGCGATAGAAGATTTGTCTGTTCGAGGTATTGCCTATGGAATGCACAGCGCCCAGATCGACGGAATGGATGTTGAAACCGTATACGAAGCCAGCCGCAAAGCCGTCGACGCAGCCCGAAACGGCGAGCCAAGTCTGCTCGAAATAAAGACCTATCGCTATAAGGGACACTCCATGAGCGATCCGGCTAAATATCGAACAAAGGACGAGTTGAATGCATATAAAGAGCAGGACCCGATCCTGCTGCTCAAAGCGCGCATGCTCAAGCGGGGCTCCCTTACCGAGAATGCGTTCAAGAAAATGGATGACGAAATCAAAGCGATTTGTAATGAATCGGTAACTTATGCAGAGCAAAGCCCTGAGCCGCAGCTTTCCGAGCTCTATCAGGATATATACGTATAGAGGAGGATGATTCATGCCGCAGATAACCTATCGCGAAGCTTTGCGCCAAGCGATAGATGAAGAAATGCAAAGGGACGATCGCGTTATCATACTGGGAGAAGAAGTCGCTCAATATAACGGCGCTTATAAAGTTACCCAGGGGATGCTCGATAAGTACGGGCCCGCGCGCGTCGTCGACACGCCAATATCCGAAGAAGGATTTACCGGTGTTGGAGTAGGCGCCGCCATGGCGGGTCTGAGACCGATCATCGAGTGGATGACGCTTAATTTCTCTCTCATGTCAATCGATCAAATTTACAGCAATGCTTCGAAAATACGCTACATGTCCGGCGGGCAGTTTGCCGTTCCGGCGGTATTCCGAGGCCCGAACGGTCCGGCTGAATTTCTGGGCGCACAGCATTCACAGGCCCTGCAGGCGATGTATGCGCATTGTCCGGGGATGATCGTGGTTGCCCCCGGAACACCCTACGATGCCAAAGGCATGCTCAAAACAGCCGTGCGCGACGATAATCCCGTTATCTTCTGCGAAGCCGAGATGATGTATTCCTGGAAAGGAGAGGTGCCGGAAGAAGAGTATCTGATTCCCTTCGGCAAAGCAGACGTCAAGCGTCCCGGCCGCGACATTACGCTTATCAGCTACTCAAAGCCGCTCAGGCTCGTACTCGATGCAGCCGCCGAACTTGCCAGGGAAAGCATAGAGGCCGAAGTACTCGATTTGCGTTCGATTCGTCCGCTCGATGAAGAGGCCATATACGCATCCGTCAAAAAAACCAATCGCTGTATCATCATCGATGAGTCCTGGCCCTTTGCCAGTGTGGGCTCACACGTGGCCTGGCTGACAGCAAAAAACTGTTTTGACTACCTGGACGCACCGGTTGAGCTGGTTGCATCCGAAGACGTCCCGATGCCCTACAATCACAATCTCGAACTGGCCGTGCAACCGTCGGTACCCAAAATCATTGCCGCAGCAAAGCGCGCACTTTACCTGGAATAAAAGGAGCAACCATGGCCGAAAAATTATTAATGCTTGCGCTCTCTCCAACTATGGAAGCAGGGACAATCGTTAAATGGAATAAAAAGGTTGGCGATTCATTTTCAACCGGCGATACGCTCTGCGAAGTTGAAACCGATAAAACAACCATGGAATACGAAAGCACGCTGGACGGCACGCTGCTAAAAATTGTGGCCACAGAGGGATCGCAGGTGCAGGTGGGGGAGCCAATCGGTATTGCCGGCGAGCCCGGTGAGGATATTTCGGATTTCGAAAAAGAACTCGCCGCATCGCAAACACCAGCGCAAACAACCGCTTCCACCCCATCGACCCCCGGACCTCAGGCCCCTGTCGCGCCGGCGCCGTCACCGGTGCAGTCTCAGTCCCAATCTCAAACTCAGGCCCAAGATTCGGCACCCCCCTCTGCGGCTCCCGGCGAAATCATCGCCTCCCCCCTGGCCCGCAAAATGGCATCCGAAATGGGCATTGACCTGCGCACCATCAGCGGATCGGGGCCAAACGGACGCATTGTCAAACGCGACATCGAATCTGCGGGCGGATCTGCACCACGCACCGAAACGTCCGCCGAATTTGCGCAGCCACAGCTCCCCGCGCAGGACCAGACAATCCCGGTCAGCGAAAAACGCAAGATCATTGCGCAGCGTCTGGCCGATTCCTTCTATTCCGCACCACACTACTTTTTGAAGTCTGCGGTTAACATGGACAACGTGCTCTCGGCTCGTAAGCGCATCAATAAGCAGACCGACGATCGTTACTCACTCAACGCGTTCATCATCAAATTTGCCGCCGAAGCTCTCAAACGACACCCCATGGCCAATGCGAGCTGGCAGGGCGATTCCATTACCATTCACGGCAGCATCGATATTGCGCTGGCGGTTGCTCAGCCCGACGGCCTTATCACGCCGGTAGTGCGCAACTGCGGCAACAAAGGATTCGGCGCGATTGACCGTGAGCTCAAGCAGTTGATCAAAAAGGCACAGGAAAATAAGCTTTCTCCGCAGGAATACTCCAACTGCACCTTTACCATTTCCAATCTCGGCTCATTCGGTATACGGGAGTTCACGGCCATCATCAATCCGCCGGCCTCGGCAATTCTGGCCGTGGGTGAGATATCCCGCCAGCCGGTAGCGGACGAAAACGATGCAGTCGCAATTCAAAACACGATGATGATGACGCTTTCGTGCGACCACCGCATTCTGGACGGCGCCGTCGGAGCGGCATTTCTCAAAGACCTCAAAAGCCTGCTGGAAGATCCGGTCAAGGCGCTGGTTTAAACCGACATCACGTAAGGATATTCATCACATGGCTCAATCATACGATCTTATCGTTATCGGGGCGGGACCCGGAGGATATGTCGGCGCAATTCGTGCATCGCAACTGGGCATGAAGGTTGCTGTTATCGAAAAGGATAAACCCGGCGGGGTCTGTCTCAACATCGGCTGCATTCCCTCAAAAACACTGATTAATGAAGCCAACCAGTTCGCAACTATTCCCCGTCTCAAAGAGGTGGGCATCAAAATCGACACGCAGGAATTTGACTATAAAAAGGTATTCAAAAAATCGCGCAACGCGGCCGACACACTTTCCAGCGGCGTCAATTATCTGCTCAAAAAAAACAAGATCAATCTCATTTCCGGAACCGGCGTGCTCAGCGCTCAGGGCGAAGTAACCGTTGACGGATCGGATACCTATCAGGCGAAAAACATCCTGCTGGCAACCGGCTCCCGGCCGCGTGAAATTCCCGGTTTCAAGTTTGACGAAACAGATGTGCTCTCCTCGACCGGCGCCTTGCTGATGGAGTCGTTACCAAAGTCAATACTCATCCTGGGCGGTGGTGCAATCGGAGTCGAGTTTGCCCATATCCTCAACGCATTCGGCGTCAGGGTCCACATCGTGGAAATGCTTGAGCGCATACTGCCACTCGAGGACGCGGAGACCGCACAGGTGCTGCACAAAAGTTTCACCGGCCGCGGCATCGCCATAGACACATCTGTCAAAGCAACCGCGATGAAAAGATCGCGCGGCAAATTGTCGGTTAGCTTCGAAAGCAAAGACGGAGCGACGAGCACAAAGTCATACGACAAAATCCTGGTCGTCACCGGTCGCGTGCCGAACACCGGGGACATCGGCCTCGACAAACTCGGCATCGCCGCCGATCAAGGATTTATCGTTGCCGGCGACTACTATCAAACTAGCGTTCCCGGCATTTACGCATGCGGCGACATGCTCCCCTCTCCCATGCTGGCCCATGTTGCATCAAAAGAAGCCGAGATTGCCGTCGAGCACATGGCCGGCAAGCATACCCCGGCCGCCATCGACCCGGCGACCATTCCGGGAGCGGTCTATTGCGAGCCGCAGGTAGCAAGTTTCGGTATGACCGAGGAGCAGGTCAAAGAACGGAACATCGACTATAAAAAAGCAGTATTTCCCTATCGCGGGGCGGGCAAGTCGGTTGCCATCGGGCATACCGAGGGGATTGTCAAAATTATCTATGGTCCCGCACACGGTGAACTTCTCGGCTGTCACCTTGCCGGTGCAGAGGCGACTGAGCTGATCCACGAAGTGCTACTCGCAAAAACAGCCGAATTACTTCCCGAAGATGTCGCCACGATGATCCACGCGCACCCGACTCTCTCCGAGGCGGTGATGGAAGCGGCGCGCACGGCTGAAGGATGGGCTATTCATGCGTAGAGCAAGGCTGCCGCGTTCAGTTACGGCTACGCGGCCTTCAGTCTTGTTCCTCCGCTGGTGTTTACATTTGATATCGGAAAACCGGACTATTAACCTTCCCCTTTCATAGCCGATTCGATACCTTTGCTGTAATCGGTAGGCACCGTAACTGCGCGCTGGGCCAGCTCACGGTCAAGCAGCAATACCCCGCGTATATCGTCCTTGATCAGCTTGAGCTGCTGAATCATATCGTTATCGTTTTCTTCCTCTTCTACCTGTTCGGTAATATACCAGTTGAGAAAAATCTGAGTTGCATTGTCTTTTTCTTCTTTGGCAATTTCCATCAGGTTGTTGAGGAGGCCGGTTACTTTCTGCTCGTGCTCGAGCGTCTTCTCGAACATTTCAAGCGCAGATGAAAAATCATGCGGGGGCTGTTGGATCGCCAGCAGTTTGACGGAGACGCCCTGACGCTGCAGGTACTCGTACATTTTCATGCCATGCATCATCTCCTCGTGAAACTGCACCATGAACCAACTGGCAAATCCCTTCAATCCAAGGTCGTTTGCCGCGTTGGACATCGACATGTACAGATACGCGGAATACATTTCAGCATTGATGTGCTGATTGAGTGCATTAGCCACTTTGTCGCTGAGCATAGCTGTTTCCTTTCGTTTACTGGATGAATTGTCCAAAGGCTTGCCTGAATAAAATAATAGCCGCCCGCTTCAGGCTGGTTCTTCAGGCATCAAATCAACCTTACAGCATCACCCGAAATACGCGGGCTCATTGCCCGGCTTCCATTTGATATTGCAGCCCATACTCGACCTCTGCTCGGACGGCGCCGGTTCGCCGGCAAGCACCGCGTTGAGCGCTGTACGCAAGTCCGCACCGGTGACGGCAATACCATTGCCGGGGCGGCTGTCGTCCATTTGTCCCCGGTACACCAGTTTCCGGCTCGCGTCAAAGAGGAAAAAATCGGGTGTGCAGGCTGCTTTGTACGCTTTGGCCACATCCTGGGTTTCGTCGAACAGATATGGAAATTTGTAGCCGAATTCACGCGCTTCCTCAGCCATTTTGTCGGGTCCGTCGTCGGGATGACTGTCGACACTGTTGGAGCTGATTCCCACAACGGCAACGCCCTTTTCAATGTACTCACTGGCCAATGCCACCAGTGCGTCGCGGACATGCTTTACATAGGGGCAATGATTGCACATGAATATCACCAGCAACGCCGGTGCAGAGCTAAACTGATCGAGCGAAACCTGTGATCCGTCTGCTGCATTGGGCAGACTGAAATCGGGGGCTATGGTGCCCAGCGGCAACATGGTAGACGGCGTAAGTGACATAGTATCTCCCTTGTTTTATCGGTTCATGAAATTCGGTCTATTTTCGATGCCAGGATATAGTCGTTTTCGGATAGTCCCAGAATAGCATGCGTATGCAATGCAATCACCAGCCGCCCATACGACACCTGCATATCCGGATGATGCCCTTCGGCCTCGGCCAGCTCGGCGACCTGATTGACGAAGCGCATTGTCTCAGCGAAATCATTGAAGGTGAATTGCTTTGAAATGCAATGAATACCCTCACGGGATAATTCCCAGCCTTGAACCTCCCGCAGATAAGAGTCCTCTTCGCTGTTTGATAAGGGGGCAACTCCGCCCTCGCACGGTTTGCAATGCTGATTCGGCAAGTCCATGATAGTGCCTTTCTGAAAGATTACAGAAACAAATAAATCAGCAGATTTCATGCCAGTAGAAAAATAAAAAAGGGATTGCCGTGTCTGACAATCCCCGCCGTAAAATGCGTTTTTTTTTATGCGACGTTTAATAGGAGTCGAAATGATTCCACTCGGCATTCTCGAGCCACGCTTTTGGTCTTCTGACAAATTCGAGCAGGCCCTCAATCGTTTTGGCATGACGCTTTTCATGATCGATGATCGTCTGCAGCGTATTCTTATGTGCTGCTTCGGTGACGGTTTGCAATTGCCCGGTATACAGTTCGATACTGCGTTGCTCCAGGCCAAGGGCCTTGCGATAGGCTTCTTCATAATCTTCCAACGTTGCGGGAAGCGCAAATTCGGCAGCCAGTTTTTCGAAGCCGGCCTTTGCATCCGCGAAATTCGATGTAATGTTTACATCCGGTAATGTAGTGTTTTTTTGTAAAGCGTCAAACAGGTCGTAGTGCAACTGTTCTTCTTGTGCAAGAAAATCAAAGATGCCCGCAAGCGCCTTATCAGGAGCCTTGGCGGAGAGTTCCTGAAAATACGCAACGCCTTGTTTTTCTATATTCTTGGCTACGTCAAAGTAATCCATGCAAGATCCTTTCTTGAGATGAATGGTCTGTTGGAACATTACCGGCAAGCGCAATGTCGATTGCTATAATTCATCACCGCTCAGCGTTTTAACTTTGTCGGTGATAAATGAAACGTGCATAATTTCTTCGCGGATGAGACGATCGATACGGGACTTTCCCATGGTTTCCGGCACAATATCCTTCATCGTCGAATACACGACGACCGAGTCTTTTTCAAATCGCAGCGCTAATTTCAAAATGTCAATCGGATTGTCACAATCCCTGACCAGCTTTTCCACATCGATTGATTGTACAAATACGTGGCTGTCGGCAGCGGCTTTAAGATATTTGAGGGTTTCCTGATCGGGATCAAACAACTCTGTCTTGCCGTCGTGTTCCGCCAAAGCGTTCTGTAATTCGGTGAACAACGTAATGTGGGTGTTCTCCCAGGCGGCAAGCTCTGAAAACAGCTTTTGCGCATCCTCATCATCACTGAGAAGGCAGGCGGTATCGTAAAATTTTTTGCCGTTTTCTTCTATGCCGATACCGATTTGATAGATTTCATGGGCGTTATAAGCCAGCGCCATTGCATACTCCGGGTCAAATGCGTAGGAACAACATTCGGAGTTGGTACAAACTCTCGCGGCATCTAAAATAACATTTGGATATACGATGTATCTGCGAATTCAACGGGTACCCGGGCGCCGCCGCAATAACAGGCCTGCACCGTCTCTTGATATGTGCAGCTCATCCTGAAATCCTGCGCACTCATCGTTTCTTGAATTAAGCTATTTTCGCATGCCCGAAATCTGAGCCGTTTGCTTTCCGCCCGTGCAAATTTTGTGTAGCTACGCTCTCATACATCTCCTGCGATTCGCCATCCCAGAGTCCGCGATTTATGTGATTGCGGATCTCATGCTCGGCAACTTCCTTGATTTTGTAGGCGCAATCCCGCAGAATGCCATACACTACCCCACAACCATCATCTTCGCGTTGAATATCCCCCTTGTCGGCCAAAAACATGAGCATCCGGGAATACTCAATTGACTTGAGCAGGTTTTTGTTGCATGATTTCATAATATGCTCCTCGCGTGATTACCACGAGCACTTAGACGCATTTGCTGAAAAAAGCAGTAATCATGCCAGACTATGACCTTGCACATGTGCTGCAAATTAAGCCTTTAAATTGGCGTCTGTCTACTTATACAATCGTGTTGCAGGACACAATCAGCCGCTGCGGGTTGTAAGGGCTCAAAAAAATCGGTTATATTTACAAAGCTGTTGACGGAGCCTGCACACAAAGACTTTCCGATCTCTACTTATATGCTTGCGCCGGCACGAACAGCAATGCCTCCCCTCAGTAAAAGCGCCAAGCATGGCGTAATATCAATGCGCGGCAACAGAAACATGGAACCAAGAAACTATAAACAAATTTACAAGCAATTCCGCCGGCAGATATTAACTGCACAGTCGGCGCTCATAGTCGCCCATGACTACCCCGATCCCGATTGTATTGCATCTGCACTGGGAATAAAACGTTTGCTCGATCACTGGGGCATAGAAAAATCCACCATTTGTTACGGCGGCTTTGTCGGCAGGTCTGAAAACCAGGCCATGATGCGGCTTTTGAATATAAAGGCCAAGCCCTACTTTCTGGTTGACCGGCACGAATACGAGCGCATCATTCTGGTTGACGCGTATCCGGGCAACGGCAACGTATCCTTGCCAAAAAATCTGCTCATAGATGCTGTTATCGACCATCATCCCCGCAATGAAGACACGCACATGGTTCACTTCTGCGACATACGGCAGAATGTCGGTGCAACGTCAACTATTGTTACCGAATACCTGCTGCAGGCGCGCTGCCCGATTGACGCCCCGCTGGCAACGGCGCTTTTTTACGGCATCAAAACCGATACCCACAGCATGGGACACCACGCCTCCAGTGAAGATTTGCAATATTACAAATTTTTATTTGACGTAGTAGATCATAAGCTGTTGTATCAGATAGGGCACCCCGGACGTGAAAAAGAGTATTTCCGCATCCTGCACAACTCAGTTGAATCACTGGTATACGTCAACCAGGTCGGCTTTGCGCATATGGGAAGAGTTTCCTCCCCCGACTACATCGCCGAAATCGCCGACCTGTTCTTCCGCATGCCCGAGCTGGAATGGATGGTAACGTCGGGATTTTTCAACGGCCACCTGTTTTATTCGGTGCGCTCGAAAAACAGCGCTGATTCGGGCGAGATTGCCGAGTACCTGGCCGAAAAGCTGCACGGCAGCGGTGGCGGGCACGATCGCATGGCTGCCGGGCGCGTCAAGCTGGATGATGCCGGAGAGGAAAAGTTGCTTGACGCTTTCAAAAGCGCTCTTACCGGGTATTTCAACATATCGCTCGATCAGGGCGATAAAATCATATAAGCATTCACCTACACCCAGCGGACGCAATGAATGGATTCGGTAATTGCACTTAATTCGATATCGAACGTGACGGTGCACCATGCAGATTCACTTACCGGAGTTGGCCGTATAATCGCCCCACTGCTGGCCGGCGGATCAATTGCGGTTTCCGGCGGCAGCACGTATGCGCAACTCTTTAAACTTTGGCGCGATATGAAAGTTTCATGTACCAATGCATCTTTTTATCCCGTCGACGAACGCATGGTTGCGTTTGATGATGAGCAAAGTAACTGGGGTACCGCCTGGCGATTATTTCTGGCTCCAATGCACAAAGAAGAAGACAAGCATCACTTCGCCGTTGACGCATCGGAATACGCGCGTCTGCTCAAATCCAATCTTGGTGAGCCGGCGCCGATATTCGATCTTATTTTGCTGGGTGTGGGCGATGACGGCCATACGGCAAGCCTTTTCCCGGTCGGCGAGTATCTTGACGACATGGAATCAATTGCACTGCAGACGCTCAGCCCCAAACCACCACCGAACCGTATTACCATCGGACCAAGAGTTATCGCAGCAGCGAAAAAGGTAATTACCCTGCTCTTCGGCTCCGGTAAAAAAGAGATATTTCAGCGTATCCTTGCCAAGGACACAGCTTTGCCGATTGTAAAGGTGCTGGGCATGCGGCAGGATTCACTGCTATATGTCGAGCGCGCTTTGACCGAATGAAAAAAAGGAGCGGAATTACTCCCGCTCCTTTACCCCGGAGACACTATGAGCACGCATAAAGCGCTAAAAAGCTAATTGTGATACGAAACTAGTCTGATTCCGGATGCCCTCTTGTTTTCATTTTTCTTGTTGGTCCGTACCGGCTCAGGTGCAGCGACCTCTTCGATCTTGTGGATCCCCTGCGACCAGGCTTCCAGTGAGCGGTCTGCTGAACTGACGACATGAAAGGGTATCTGTTCGTCTCGACCGGAATTGTGTTGACGCACCGACCTCACAACGGGCTGATTAATTACACCAATCACATAGTATTTATTGCCGGTGGTCGTTTCGATGATCTGAAATACCACCAAAAGTTGCACTGCTTCCACGGCATTGGACTGGCCTGTTGAATTTCCTCGCAAATAGAATGCCGTAGAAAACCCGCCACCATCGCAGGCTTGAATACGGGCAGGTATCACGATGAGCGATAAAGCGAAAGCAAAAGCCACCTTTGCCGCATGGCGTCTGATCGGGGATTTCTGCTCCAGATATCTACGATTCATCGACACCTCCCTTCCTTTCGAAGTTCAGTCTTAATCCGTTGCAATAACCATGCCTCACGGTACGAGCAGTCAATTTTCGCATGCGGGCGCCACATTGCGGACCGGGAATTTAAAAAATCATCTCACACTGCAAATTTAGAGTCAAAACAGCAATTCCCTCGAAAAGCAAATCTGCCATCCTGCCGAAAAACGAACATCAATAACGTGACACCCCGAGACACAGTGCTGTATTGCTGGACATTCCGCGCTGCGTGAATTAAGGCCCCATCGGCCACCACGTATATTATATGGAAATATGCTCTGCAGCATTTCGAAGGCGGTCTTTCGATGGCACAAGGCACCATGAATACGGTTGCGATCAGTATCGGCTCGAATATTGAACCCGATGCAAATGTCAAACGGGCATGTGATCTGTTGTCGCACTATTGTGAAGTGGTGAAAACCTCCGCCTTTGTCACGACCAAACCGATTGGCTATGCAAACCAGCCCGATTTTGTCAACGGCGCCGTTCTGGTTAAGACAAGCAGGTCGCCGGAAAATTTGACATCCTTGCTGCACGCGCTTGAACGTAAGCTGGGGCGCACACGAACGACCAATAAGTTCGGTCCACGTACCATTGATCTCGATATCCTGGCCTGGAACGGAATGATTGTAGATCGTGATTACTACTCGAGAGGTTTTCTCATAAACGCACTGCAGGAGATCTGGCCCGAACTCAACAGTCATGGTTAAATATCCCCAACCCGCATCGAGAGGAGCAGATGGTGAATGAAACAGCCCCCCGAGCGCCAGCTTCATTTGTCCGGAGGATGCGCCTGAAAAAAATGCCGGCGCCGGTAATGATCGTCGTTATCCTGTTGCACCTATGCGCAGCCGAAAATAAAATCGGGGTGGTGACGCTCAGCGCCGGTTCCTGGATGTCGATTGGCGCCGGCGATAAAGATGGATCGTCGATTTATCTTAACACCTTACGAACCGATGTTTACGCAACCGTATTTGGACTGAATCTGTATACCGGTGTTCCTCTCTCCTATAATATCCAGACAACAAAAGGCTCGGCGGCTGACAGCAAAATCACCCTGGGCTCCGGCAGCTTTTACGTGGCCAAAAAATTTGGGATTCTCGAACCCAGACTCGGCATGGTTATTCCCCTCTTCGAGAACCGCAGATATGGCGTCTGGGTAGATCTGGGTAATGTCATGCTCAAGGCAGGACTTGGACTCAACTCAACTATTCGTGATGAAGACAAACTGCGCTTTTCCGCCGAGGTTGAAGCAAATATCGCGATTACGGATACCTCGTTTAATTCCGGTTGGGCCTTTCCGGGTACTTTTTCGATCGTGCCGATTGTCAAAGCCGGTTACCGTCCGGTTCAGAAGGCAAAGCTGGGCGGTGAGCTGTTGCTCTCTTACAAGCAGGGCAAGTACACCTGGGGAAAAGAATACGGCTATAGCGTGGTTCCCAATCTCTTTGGCGAATATTTTCTGACGCCACGCTGGTTCATCGGCGCCAAGGCCGGTGTCGGTCCCGGGTATAAGGGCGACACATTCGAAACAATGCGGTTGTCAGGCTACAATGTCAACCTGGGAATCAGCCTCAATGTATACCCATAGGAGCGAAAGCGATGCGAAACGTGCTGATCCTGCTCTGTCTGTTGATGGTGACATCGCCATTTGCCGGCAAGCGGCTTATCTACGAAAATCTCTTTGACACGCCGGAGTACGGCGGCGAGCAGATTCTGGGCGAAAGCACTCTCGGCAATTCTGGCCTAAATATGGAACCCGATTCCCGCATCCGCATGCCCATTCCGCAGGCGTATGAAATCAAAAATGGTGTTATCGAAATTACGATCTCCCCACCCGCACTCAACAAAATGGAGTTGCCTACGCTCTCCTCGCACGACGAGTGTCACTGTGCATTCAAAGTATGCATGGGGCGCGTCGTGGCAGAGCTTTCAGACAGATGGGTTAAAATCACGCTGCTCAACAAAACGCAAGACGCTGTTGTCAACACCTTCGGCATGCGCAGGCTGAATATGACGCCGGACGGCACCGAAATGAAAGTCACTATCCATGTCGAGGACCAAAATGCCGTCATCAAAGTCAACGGCATGGAAATGCTCGCAGCGCGCGTGCATGGCTATAATTTCCATAAAATTGACTTTTGCACATACAAACACGCATTCACGCTGTCCTCCTTCACCCTTTCAGCCATCTACAAAGACACCATCATTATAGACAAAACGAATAGGCGCATCGACCTTGCCGCACAATACTGGCCGTCTCACTTCAACAAGGGTGGCGGCCTGAAGAATCACTTCTACATCGTTTCGCAGCGCGGCAAAGCAAGCGTACTCGGGCTATTCACCGTGCATACCACTGTCGAAAACGTGTATCAGGCACTGCGCACAATCGGCGCCACACCGGGGAACAATATCCCCCCCGAAGCCTGGACACAACGGACGAACAAAACGTCAACGGCGCCGGCTGTTCGGGCAAATGGCGACAGCATGGGCGTCGAAATTGTATTTGGCGGCAGAGAATTTGCGGTAAAAGAGCTGCTTTCGGACACGCACGGAAAAGGTTTTGACTTCCGTTTCAGTGGCGGGTTACAGCATGTACAGCAGTGGGAGACGGGTGCAATCGTCAGCCTGCAGAGCAGTCCAGGCAGCATTATCGGTAATCGTTCCTATACCATTAGCAACTTAGTCACTGAGAAATCGACATTCGAAGTAAAGGAAAAAGTCCCCTTTGTTGACGGGGATGAGGTCATTGTCAGACTCTCATTACCAAAATAAACACCTTTAAAGGAGGAACAATGTTGACAAAAAGCATTCTCGCTATGCTCGCGGCAATAGCATCGCTGGCAGCATTTGACCATTCGTACACGAAATTCGATGCACTGCTGAAAAGCCACGTCTGCCAGGACGGCGTTGATTACGATGCTGTAAAGCAGGATCCAGACTTTAAAGACGTCCACAAAAGACTCAGCGGGCTCACCGCAGACCAGTATGATGCATTTACCGACAAACAGAAAATCGCCTACCTCATTAACGTTTACAATTTCTACACCCTCAAGCTCATCATCGACAATCAGCCGCTCAAAAAGGGCATCCGCGACATCAAAAATCCGTGGGACCGCACGTTTGTGCCGTTCAAAGGCAACGAGGTTTCACTGGATCACCTCGAACATGACGTTTTACGCAAGAATTTCAATGAACCCCGTATCCACTTTGCCGTCGTGTGCGCGTCACAAAGCTGTCCCGAGCTACAGGATTTCGCCTTTACACCCGACAAGCTGGACGACCAGCTCGATGCTGCCGCACAAGAGTTTCTCAGAGATACCAGCCGCAATGTCATCACGGATAAAAAGATGGAACTTTCGAAAATTTTTGAATGGTACGGCAAAGATTTCAAGGAGCGCTACGGATCGTATACCGACTATATCCAGACAACCCTGGGACTGGAAGGCAAATACAACGTCAGTTTTTTAGAGTACGACTGGTCACTCAACGACGCCTCATGCGGCGAGAAGTAATTGATTGCCTGAGCACAGCATCCCGAATGCCGGTGCATGCAAATGTCAACCTGCTGCTGCAACGGCATTTTATATATTCAGAAGCATTTTTGTACGGAGGCACGACTGAGGTTTTTAACAACAGGGATTTTTACACCGGCCGCGACATTGGCATTCTGCACTGGTTCAGCCATTATCCTTATACCGGGCGACGCCATTGTCGGGCATCCAGCCTTTCTCATCGGTGCACTGGTCATGTTCGCATCGATGCTTGTCCTCTGGCGCTGGTGGCCGGGCAATTCTCTGCTGCTGCCGCTGGCGGTCGTTGCGATCGGCATACGTATCGCTTTTGTCGTCTTCTATCCCGAATCGGATGACCTGTATCGCTACATCTGGGAAGGCAACATCCAATTGCACGGATACAGTCCCTTCACGCTACCCCCGGATGCAGCCCAACTCGAGCACCTGCGCGATGAAATCTGGGAGGGCATTAATCACAAGCATATCAGCACAATTTACTGGCCGGGAGCTCAACTGCTGTTCAGATTGCTGGCCCGGCTCTCGCCGTCGGTGCTCGTATTCAAAGGCGCGTTCCTGCTGTTTGACGTCGGAGTCATCCTGCTGTTGATGGTGCTGGCTCGAATGATGAATTTCGAACGGCGTCACCTGTTGCTCTATCTGCTCAATCCGCTGGTCATAATTTTTACGGCGGGAGAAGGACATCTGGAGATCGTCGCCGTTTTCGGCATTGTGCTTGGGCTTGTTTTGCAGCGACGGCAGCAGTTTGCAGCGATGTTTGCAGCGCTGGGTATGGCCGTGATGGTAAAGCTCGTGCCGATAGTGGTGCTTCCCTTTGTCATCACCCGCAAATCATTGACGCGCATGTGGGCCCTTACACTGCCGATGCTGCTTATAATTCCATTCATAAAGTCCGGTCTGCCGCTGCTGGATACGCCGGTACTCTTCGCGTCGAAGTTCAGGCACAACGGGCTCATCTATACGCTTCTGTCGGAGATGTTGAGTGCACGAGCGACCCTCATTGTCGAGATTATTGCGCTCATCGCTTTGCTGGGCATAGTTTTTTTTCTCACTCCTCATCCAATCCGGGCCACGTACCAAGCCCTGGGGCTGTTTATTCTCTTTTCACCGACCATGCATCCCTGGTATCTGCAACTGCTGACGCCATTCGTCGTGCTCTTCCGCAATCCGGCCTGGTTACTGCTGCATGCGACAGTGTTGCCACTCACCTTCTATTTCGATGCTGGCGCTACGGGAGATTTCTGGCGTAACAGGGAACTGCTGCTGCGTATCGAGTATCTTCCTTTCGTACTGACCGGAATCTGGTGGGTATTTCAGCGTCATCGCAATTTCCCGGCGCAATTTGCGCCGGTTGAAACGATTTCGGTGGTAATACCTGCACTCAATGAAGAAATGTACATCGCAGATTGTCTGCAATCGATTGTTGATCAGAACGAGAAAACGCAAATCATTCTGGCAGACGCACATTCCACAGACGGTACCCTGGATGTTGCAAAATCATACAGCAATGTTGAAATCCTCACCACCGACGCGGGGCGGGGCATCCAGATCCTTGAGGGACTGCGCCGGTGCACCGGCGAACTGATTGTAATCCTGCACGCGGACAGTCGACTAAAAAAAGGCGTGTTGAAACGTCTCAAATCTATCATAAACCGAAAAAAAGACCTTGTCGGTGGCGCGATGGCGGCAAAATTCGACAATCAGGCACGCAAATACCGATTCATCGAGCTTTTAAACAACATTCGAGCGCGTTTGACCGGCATATCGTTCGGTGATCAGGCACAATTCTTGCGAAAATCACTAGCAAACGACAACGTACAACCTCTCAAACTCATGGAGGACATCGAACTGTCATACCTGCTCAAATCGAACGGAGGTTTGCTTTTTTTCAAGGACGGCGTAACCAGCTCTACACGAAGGTGGGAGAAGCAAGCGTATACTGGAAATGTCTTCAAGGTGGTATGGTTGACTCTTGCTTACCTCTTTCTGAGAAGGTTTGACGCAATTAAAAAACAGGGACAATGGTTTTACGAGGTGTATTATGAACAAAAATGAAAACATAATAATATTCGCCAAAGTTCCCGGCATTGGCATAGCAAAATCGCGAATCGCCGAAACCGAAGGTCGGGATGTGGCAGACTGCATCTACCGTGAACTTCTGAAAGAAACGGCCGGACAGGTTGACGGGTTTGAGTATCATGTCGCCTATACCGGCGCTGCGGATCCCGGCGAACTCAAGCAATACTTTTCACACGCAAAAGGATTTTTCCGCCAGGAAGGTCACAATCTGGGCGATCGACTAAAACACGCATTTCGGTACATTTTTGACAAAGGATACAAAAGCGTTTGTGCCGTCGGTTGCGACTGCCCCGCGATGCAGCGGGAAGACCTGGAGGAAGCGTTTCACTTTTTGAATCACGATTGCGACACCGTGATCGGACCGGCGCTTGACGGAGGATACTACCTGATCGGGTGCAATCCCCACAGTAGTGCTGCACTTTCTGCAAAGCAGTGGAGCTCTGCAAATTTACTTACCGAAACGCTCGGAATTATTTTTGCAAACGGATTTACCATTCACCTGCTTCCCTCGCACCCGGATATTGATAGGATTAATGACTATCGAAAATGGAAGAAGCAACTGCTGGCTGCTTAGCACAATACTGCTGTATTGCGGTGTATCGCTTCTATTCTTTTCCTGTACCGGAACCCGGCCGGCCGTAGTGGGTAATGGCTATGGCAAGCTGGCGGTCTGCCCCCCTACCCCAAATTGTGTCTCGACTCT
This sequence comes from Chitinivibrionales bacterium, assembly GCA_014728295.1. GTDB lineage: Bacteria > Fibrobacterota > Chitinivibrionia > Chitinivibrionales > WJKA01 > WJLW01. The sequence continues at coordinate 46,868 of WJLW01000053.1, forward strand.
TGCTGCCGACTCAACACACAAAATAGCTCCCTACCCCTACGAAGGTTCACCCAAAGCTGCAATGCGGACCCTGGCTAAAATTATCGAGTCCAGGGAGCGCACGGAAATCATTGCGCAGACGGATTTGTATCTGTATGCCGAATTCACTTCAAAAATCTGGCGATTTGTCGATGATGTAGAGTTTTACGCAGATGATTCTCTTAAGGTGATCCACTTTCGTTCGGCGTCGCGACTGGGCAAAAGTGATATGGGAGTCAATCGGGCGAGGATGGAGCACCTGCGCGTGCAATTTCGCCAAGAGATGGGCAGAGAGCAAAATCAGCAACTACAGTGATCCCCTGCTGTGTAATGTATTTTTCCGATTCACGTCTAACCATTGGCAGAACACCCCCCCACTGCTCTATCAAGGTTTGCTATGAAACTCCCCTCTTTCTACTTTGACTGGCTGCAAAAAGGAAACCCGACCGGAACCGTCGACAGATTTCCCGAATTGAAAAACAATTTCGAAACATCCGTGCCCGGCATCTATTGCGTGGGAGACCTCACCGGCATCCCGCTTATCAAGCTTGCCTCGGAGTCGGGCTACCAGCTTCTGCAACGTCTCAAAGATGACGAAAGCTTCGCGCAGCAGCGCGAACAAAATAATGACTCAAGCAGGCACGATCTCGTCATCATCGGCGCCGGTCCGGCCGGCGTCTCTGCCGGAATCGAAGCACACAAAGCCGGATTCAATTTCGTGATGATCGAATCGTCGCAAATGTTTAATACGATTATCAATTTTCCCAAAGGCAAGCCGATTTATGTATCTCCGCAGGAGCCGGCCATGCAATCGGAGTTGAAATTTTCCGACGGGACCAAAGAGACATTGCTCGATGAGCTGGAGAAAGAATCCTCACGCATCGAGCTGCCGATCAAAGACGCAGAGACGGTCAAAGCAATCCGGCAGGAACGCAACGGGTTTGCCGTCACAACATCACATGGCGAATACAAGAGCTTGCGCGTCATTGTTGCTATCGGCAAAACCGGTAACGCGCGCATGCTGAATGTTCCCGGTGAAAAATTGCCCAAAGTTTTTACCAGGCTCATCGATCCCGGCGAGCATCATGACCAGGACGTACTGGTCGTCGGCGGCGGTGACAGCGCAATCGAAGCATCCGTGGCACTGTCCCAATCCGGCAATCGCGTAACACACTCCTATCGCAGAGCATCGCTTTCGCGGCCCAAGGAGCAGAACATCAATGCGTTCAATAAGCTGGTTGATGAAGGCAAAATCACGCCCCTGTTCGAAAGCACTGTCAAAGAGATCCGTGAGCAGGAGGTCGTTATCGCAACAAAGGACGACGAGCAGACGCTTCGCAATGACGCAGTGTATGCACTAATCGGCACCGAAATTCCCATTCAATTTTTCAAACGCTCTCATATTCGCATGGAAGGGGAGCGCAATCTGCAGTGGTGGATTAACCTGGTCGCGCTCGTCAGTTTTGCGGTGATGATTTACTTTGGCAAATCAGGGTTTGCCGTTAAAGCGATAGAACCCGGCAGCGGCATAACCGGCCTTGTCACCAGATTTCTGTCTGCACCGCTCAGGGCGAAGTATACCTGGGGGCTCGAAGGATACGCCTGGTATTCATCGTTAAATTTCCTGCTGGGATGGCTTGGAGCGCTGTTTTTTATCATAACCGGAACACTCTCGCTGGTTTACGCTTTCGCCAATCCGCAGCGCTATTTCGGCGATTGGTGGGGACGCATCAAATACGGCTATTTCATTTTCGTCGGCGTGTATACGCTGGGTGATTATTTTACTTCGCTACTGACACAGAGCGCCGGCTGGGTGGAAAATCCAACCTTCAATTACTCGATGTTCTACAGTGTTACGGTCGTGCTGTTCGGTATCCGGCGCATTCAGCGCAAACCAACGAAATATATTGCATATCAAACTTCCCTGTTGATGTTCGTGCAGGTGTTTTTTCTTTTCCTGCTTCCCTTTTTCCTCTACGAGCCTTTGCTGGAAAATCCCCTCGGTAAACAAAGCTGGTTAATCCGTGAAGTATTTCCCGAGGGAAAGTGGTCGTCGTTCGGGCTGATTCTCTTCTGGCCACTCAACATCAACAACTTTGGTACGAGTACTTTCTGGACCTGGTTCCCGTTCGTTCAGACATTCGGCATACTGGCTTTTATCGTCCATCGCTGGGGGAAAGGGGTCTACTGCGGGTGGATATGCAGTTGCGGCGCGCTGGCCGAGACACTTGGCGATGAGTACCGTACTCTGGCACCGCACGGACCGCAAGCTAAAAAAATGGACAATATCGGACAGTATGTCCTCTGGTTTGCTTTTATCGCAACCGCGCTCCATTTTGGCGCTAAAAAGCTGAGTGACAATCCCTCGATCCTGGCCGATACGGCGTGGGGCGTCTACAAGGTTTCGATTGATGTTGTCTTCGCCGGCGTGCTCGGCGTCGGCGTGTACTTTTTCATGGGCGGACGCGTCTGGTGCCGGTTCGGCTGTCCGCTGGCCGCGCTGATGCACATTTACACCCGCTTCTCGCCCTATCGCATCATGGCCAATAAAAAGCGCTGCATTTCCTGCAATATCTGCACGAAAGTATGCCACATGGGCATCGACGTCATGAACTATGCCAACAAAGGCATTCCCATGAACGATGTCGAATGCGTCAAGTGCAGCGCATGCGTGGTAAACTGCCCGATGCAGGTATTGACATTCGGGGATGTCGGCGCAACCGATCCGGACAACGTACACTACAAAGAGGGCTACATTCCGCTCAAGCGCGGCTGGGAAAGCGGCTTGCCCGACCGTGATATCGAAATGCTGGTGGAAAAGGAAAAACAACAGCACCCGGTGCAGGCAGGCTGACAGAAAATTACCTTATTCGAAAGCTTTTCAGGACTCATATTCCACCAGATCCACGTGTGCGTATCCAGCAGATATCTCAATTGGCGAGCTTTTTGATTGCGGCCGGCATAGCATTGTTGACCAATTCGGCAAAGAATAAACATCATTCATATCCACCGCGATTAATAAGCTTTTATAGTGGAAATATATCTCACATTCAGCAAACCCGGGAGCAGGAATGAGCAATCACAATCATGTATGTGGAGTGGAGCACGCCAAATTTCTCGACAATATAGTTCGCCGACTGATTCACCATCCCCGGCGTTTGTTCGGCCCGTATATCAAGCCGGGCGACACGGTACTTGACATCGGTTGCGGACCGGGGACGTTTATTACGGGCCTGGCGCACATCGTGGGAGCGCACGGCAAAGTCATTGCGATCGACCTCCAGGAGGAGATGCTGAATCTTGCGCGGAAAAAAGCCGAATTCGCCGGTGTGGCTAATCGGGTTGAATTTCATCAATGCACCCCCGAATCACTGGGGATAAACATCCAGGCCGATTTCATCATGACAATCTACATGGTGCATGAGGCGCCGGAACCCCTGCGGCTTGTTGATCAGGTCGGTGCGCTACTCAAAAACGGCGGGTACTACTATCTGTCGGAGCCCGCGTTTCACGTGTCGAAAGCGCAGTATCGCGAAGCCGTCGACCGGTGCATGAAAAACGGATTGACACTGGTAAAGCAATGCGGAATTGTCAGCAGGACCGCAGTTTTTCGAAAATAGCCACGCCTGCAGTAGTTCTTGCCCGGTTGGCTGCACACAGACTGACGCCGAGCGTTATTCTCAGGCTTGTGAGACCGTACGCGGCAAGGTTGCCGATTTCGCGCGACAGCACATCATACCTGCGGTTAAAAAGGACAACCCGACTCGGCATGCGCGTGTCGACACTCTACCTAAATGCAGTTTTCACAAGGTCAGGTGCGCAGGTCGGCATCGCGTTGCATCGCGACAATAACAGGGGCTTCATACTGCAACAACGCAACATGCACTGCCCTTTTACGCTCGCAAAGGCTTATTTTCCAGAATGGCACGGGTTTAGCGGGAAGAATTATTCACAATCACAAAGGAGTATTGCTATGCCACTTTATGAGTATCACTGCAAAAAATGCAACGATGATTTCGAGGAGCTGGTATCTGTAAGCGCGCAGCACAATCCGGCCTGTCCGTCATGCAAATCGGAAGAAACCGAGAAAAAGATGTCGATGTTCGGCGGCATCGGCGGCGCAAGCGGAGGTTCGTGCTCACCGCGTGGCGGATTTACCTGAGCGTCGTGAGCGGGATTTCGGTCGAAATCCCAAATCATGCGCATTTTTCGAAGGAGGAGTTGAGCAACACCGGATTCAATAAAATTAGCAACCCAGTCGAAACACGCATTAACATCCGAGGCAAACTCAATACCCGTAGCAAACGAATCCGGTTTATAGTATCTTTAAGATATGCAAAGTGAAGAACTGCTTTTTGAAGTTACCCAGGAAGCCGATGGTGGGTTTGCTGCTGAATGCTTGACTGAAGCAATTTTCACCCAGGCAGATTCGTGGGATGAATTGAGAGGCAATGTTAAGGATGCGGTTAACGGATACTATTTTGACAGCGAAAAGCCTGCAAGAATAAGACTTCATCTTGTAAAGGATGAAATTCTGAACGCTGCATGAAACTTCCAAGAGACAAAAGTGGAAGAGATTTAGCACATTCACTGTCAAAATACTGGAGCTACAGATTCGTCCATCAAACGGGAAGTCATATGATTCTTGAAACGGAGGATCCTACCCACCAGCGAATTGCCATCCCGGATCATACAACGATACGAATTGGCACACTAAATTCTATAATAAGGTCGGTGGCTCTGCATAAAAACGTATCGAAAGATGCAATTATAAACACCCTTTAATTGATGGTTTGAACCTCGTCACCTCTTCGCAGCTTTTAAGGCCTATCTTCATCTAAAAAAAGCAATTCCGCGAAGCACAGCTAATTATGAAATCGGCGGTGCGCATTTGTTGAAGGAGGAGTTGGGCAACACCGGATTCAATAAATGAGCAACCCAATCGGAGCAATCCCCATAAAAAAAAATTCACCGGCAACATACCCAGCCGCCCCGCTGTATGGTACATCGCCGGCAAATTATGAAAATCCGCATTGTGTATCAGTGCTTCCCCCGGCTGCCAACCTGTATGTAATATAGAGAAACATCGCTCCAGTTTCGAATCCATTTTCGCCGCATTATTTGTCCATCCGCTCTCCAAATCTGACAATACCGGACAATCACACCACTGCCTGCAGCTCTGACATTTCTGCAAAGAAACGCCGCATCGAGGAGAAACACTACAATTTCGTAACGATTTAGCCGGCAATTCGTAACTATATGCTGGCATGGTTATAGCGCTACCAATATTTATGATTACATTAACACCTGAAAGTGAATATATGCACACATCCGATCCGGCAGCCACAAAAAAAGACCAGACCGCAAATCGGCTCATCAATGAAACGAGTCCTTATCTTCTTCAACATGCGCATAACCCCGTGGACTGGTATCCCTGGGGAGAGCAAGCATTTACCAGGGCACGCAATGAGAACAAACCAATCTTTCTCTCAATAGGTTATGCAGCCTGTCACTGGTGCCATGTGATGGAACATGAGTCCTTCGAAAACAAGGAAATTGCCGCGTATGTGAACGATCACTTCATCAGCATCAAAGTTGACCGTGAAGAGCGGCCGGATATCGACAACATCTATATGACGGCCGTGCAGTTGCTTACCGGCAGCGGCGGTTGGCCCCTCTCGGCATTTCTCACACCGGACCTGAAACCGTTCTATGGAGGAACTTACTTCCCGCCCGAAGACAAATACGGGCGCATCGGTTTCAAGTCGCTGCTGCGCAAGCTGGTTGACACCTGGCACAATGAGCATCATCGCATCACCCAGAGCTCCGAGGCTATTACAGCGGCACTGGCTCAATACGAGAATCAGCAAAAGTCAATCGGCGCAACCGTACCGAAGGACATACTGGAGCAGGCAGTTGAGGATTTGAGTGGAAGCTTCGATCCCGAGTGGGGCGGCTTTGGCGGGGCGCCCAAATTTCCGCAAAGCATGGCCATTGCTGCACTCCTGCGCACCTACCGGCAGACCGGCAACAAAAAACACCTGCTGGCGGCCACTATCACGCTTGACAAAATGGCACAAGGCGGAATGTATGATCATCTTGGCGGCGGCTTTCATCGCTACTCGACCGATCGGGAATGGCTCGTTCCTCATTTCGAAAAAATGCTTTACGACAATGCACTCCTGACTGATGCGTATCTGGAAGCATATCAACTGACCCACACTCCGGCCTATCGTGAGGTTGCTGCGGAAGTGCTGGCCTACGTCCTTGACGATATGGTGGATGAGTCCGGTGCATTTCATTCGACCCGCGACGCCGATAATGCGGGACAGGAAGGGATGTACTATGTCTGGACACAGGCTGAAATTATGAGCATCCTCGGAGAAAAGGAAGGCGGCTTATTTTGCGAGCTCTACAATATCAACGAACAGGGCAACTTTGCGTCCCACGAAGCCTACCATACCGCCCAAAACATTTTGCACCTCAGCGGTCCGAAGCGTGCGTTTGCAGAGCGCAAGGGCATCCCCTGGAACGAATTTGCAGCGCGACTGGCCGAATGGAAAGGCGCATTGCTTGAAGTTCGTTCCAGGCGCATTGCCCCGGCAAAGGATGACAAGATTATCGTAGCCTGGAACGGATTGATGATATCGACATGCGCGCACGGCTACCAGGTTCTGGGAGATAAACGGTATCTGGCCGCAGCACTGCGCGCGTCACAATTTATCTCTACGCGGATGATGGAAGGCGACCATCTGCTCAGAATAGCACGCAACGACACGCGCAAGGTTCCGGCATTTCTGGATGATTATGCACATTTTGCCAATGCCTGCGTTGACGTGTACGAAGCATCCTTTGAGGTGAAGTGGCTCGAACTTGCCCGGAGATTGACCGACCGGATGATTGCCGATTTCAGGGATGAAGCGGATCATGGCTTTTTCTATACCGCCACGCATCATACCGACCTGCTGAATCGCAGCAAATCATGGTATGACGGTGCAACTCCGGCAGGAAACTCCATAGCCGCATATGTTTTGCTGCGTCTGGCAAAGCTGCTCGATAAAAAAGAGTACTTATTATGCGCAGAACAGACAATTAATGCAAATGCCGGCGGGATTACAAAGATTCCTCAGGGGCACCTGGCGATGATTCGGTCGATTGACTTCTTGCGAAGCCCCCCTGCCGAAATCGCGCTGGCGGGAGGAATCGGGCAGAGCAACCTGCAGAAGTTGTTGAATAGTGTTCACGCGCAGTTTATTCCCAACAAAGTACTTGCGCATATCGATCCGCAGGAAGAATCAGCGCGGCGGACGCAGGAGCTCATCCCCCTGCTTGCCGCAAAATCACTTCACAACGGGAAACCGGCCGTATATGTATGCAGGAATTTCGCCTGTAAGGCGCCGGTAACCGAACCCGACCAATTAAATGAACTGTTGGCACATGAATCGAATACAATGTAAAAAAAAGGTACGACAACTATTTCGTTTGAGGGAGCATGATCGATTATGAAACGCATCATTACTCTTATAACTGTAGCAGCAACACTGGTATCAGCAGACCAATTCAACAATCTCTGGTATGACGGCAATGCGGAGTTATCTACCTATGTCCTCAAAGAGAAACGCTACGGCGAAATGCGTGACGGAGTTCGCATCATGGTTTTCGTCACCGAACCCCTGCGGCTTTCCACCAAAATCAAACCTGATTCCAAAATCCCGGATGAGGAGAAGATCAAAGTCATTAAGCTCAATGACTTACGGAAATTTGTCACCGGAGTGTACGACTACAGCGCCATGACATCCGTATTTGCCGCCGTTGAAGAAAAGCCCGATATCCCACAGGGTAGCACCGTCAAAGTAGCAAGCACGATGCAGGAGTGGTGCGGCACGGTATTCGACCGTATGCGCCGCGACGGCGACGCATACCAAGGGGTTCTCTACAGCTATTTCGAAAGCGAAGGCGAAACAACCTACGCCTTCAAGCACCAAAACAGCGTCGAATCGGAGGACAACCTGTGGCTCCTGGTTCGCGAACTGCAGGGACCCATCCTCGAAATCGGCGAATCAAAGCAAATGCGGCTGATTCCGTCGCAGTGGCATATCCGGAAAACGCACACCGATCATCGCATCGTTGATGCGACGTTGCGCAAAGAGCGCCAAACCACCCTCGAAACGGCCATCGGCAGAAAAAAAGCCATCGTCTGGAGCTGGACAATCGATGATGCCGTCACGAAAGTCTGGGTCGAAGCTGAATATCCGCACAAAATTTTAAAATTTTCCGAACCCGACGGTAGTCACGGAAGCATTTCGGCCAGCGTGCGGGAGCCGTACTGGAAGTTACACCGAAACAAAGACTTACCGCTGCGCAAGAAATTAGCATTGCCGACTGATGAGACGCTTTAGTCAAGGAAAAGCGGTTAAATAACAATTAAGCGGCAATTTTTCTCTTAAACCCCTTGACAAAATCACAAGTCGGGGGTATAATGATTTCAGAATCACACCACAGCAATTGCACCAGCACGTTTCTCTTTAAAACTCCTTTTTTCCGGCCGTGAGAAGCAGCGCTCACGGCCGGTTTTTTTATGCGGGCAATTGAAGCGGCAATCGATGCGCAGGGTAATCTGATCAAAAAATCTCACAAAACGCATAACGAGGTGACCGGATATAAATATTTTATAGGCTTTGAAAATTTTTTCCCCGACTTCTCTCTATAGTAGATTGACTATTTTTACTATAAAAATCAATGTGTTATTTCGACGGCTCACAATTTTGTGCATTTGCGGGCCGGAATTACAAAAAAAATGTAAAAAAGTTCTTGACACTTTTTTGCATCAATGATACTCTTTAACTAGACACCATCACTGCAATTGCACTAACACGTCTCTCTTTAAACTCCTTTTTTCCAGCCGTTAGAAGCAGCGCTAACGGCTGGTTTTTTTTTGGCACAGCGGGGGGTGAACTGCTGAAAGGAGAGCTTTCTGTTCACGGAGCCATGATTTTGCGCACGAGCGTTTGCCCGCCGTGTTCGACGGCAATCCAGCAGACGCCTTTGGGCAACTCCTGCTTTTCGAGCACAATTCGGGCTGCCCCGCTATTATGCAGCGTGTGAATAATTCTTCCCTGCGATGAATACAATTTGGCCTTGTTCCAGTGCGCAAGGTTGATATGCAGCAGGATATTGCCGGATCCGGTAGTATTGGTCACCCTCACAGCCCGCTCGGCACTCGACTTATCCGGTGAGGCAAGGTTGACGCTTGCGGTTATGGTGAAAAAATCATCCGATATATCAAACAAGTCACCGTCGTAGTTGGTAACCTTGAGCAGACATTGATTGCCTGCCAGCGCCACGCCGTTTATATCGATTGGAACCTTCCACGCAAAGTTTTCCCAGTCGGATGCGGTGGGGGCGATTTCGGTGGTAGTCAGCTCGTACCAGTTGCTGCCTTCATCGGGAGAGAGAAAAAGCCGGGCTTCGTTTGCCATGCTCTGATTCGTCAGCCAGGTAATATGCATCGTACCGCCCACGGCAGCCTGCTCACCACCATTGTAGGAGGTCAACGTGAAAGCTTCAACCGGCTCGACGATAATACCGGCCAGGATCGGTGACATCGAACTGTTGGCTTCCCGAGCAAGCTCAATGGTCAGCAGGCTGTCGGTAACTTCCACTTCCGTCACAATCTGTATTGCTTTATCCGGCCCTCCCGCAATTTTGTATAGGTCAACCGGATCGACAGAGGCTTTCCGCCCGTTGAGGGTAGCCCGGTAAATGCGCGCGCCTTCGCCCGATGCCCAGCATTCAGCCGCGAGTAACGAAACCCGGTACGTGTTGTTGGGAACACGAATCTTGTAGCCTACTTCGATATGGCGTATTGATGTGTATACCTCATCATCGTCAGTGTCGCCTATTGCCCGTGAGATAACCGTTTCATTGCCGTAGACGGTGTAGCCGTACGTTTTGTCGTCGGCCCACTCCTGATCGCCGACATAATCCTGATACTCGCCGCCCGCCAGGTTGACTTTGAATGGAATGTCGACGGTTGCATTGAGCGTGGTGACCGATACGGTATTGCTCGCATCCGATCTGTTACCGGCCCGGTCTCCTGCGCGTACAATAAATTCGAAGCTCGTTCCCGATGCAAGTCCCGTTGCAGAATAGTTCGTCGAGCTCGTGCTGTCAATCAGTTTGCCGTCCTGGAAGAGGTAATAAGCCGTTACCTTGACATTATCGCTTGACGCATTCCAGGCGAGGTCGGCACTCGACCGGCTGACGAACGTTTGACGAAAATTACCCGGATTAGACGGTTTCTGATTGTCAACCAGTGTCGAGTCGTCGTCATAAATCGTTATCGCCACCTTCCGTTCGCCGAGAGTTGCAGTCTTTGCATTAGAAAGCGTCAGGCCCAACTCTTCGTCGCCTTCTTTGGCAGTGTCATCGGTGATCGAAATCGCAATCGTTTTATCGTTTCCGTCATTATCGTTCCAGGTAAGGGTGCCGGATTTTTGTGTGTAGTCGCTTCCGGCTTTGGCCGAACCGTCGGCTGTTGTGTAATCGACTGACACGGAGCCGGTTTTTCCGCCGATACGCTGTACTTTGAGTGTTGCCTCGCCGGCATTTTCATTTATGCGGATGCTGTTTGATGCGACCTGAATTTTTCCGGCAACCGATGCCGGTACGGGAAGGTCACCCACCCAGAAATCGGGGTGCGTTTCGTGTGAAAGAGCGTTGCTGCTGCCTTTCCACACATTGTAAATATCGCCCCGGTAACTATCTCCGTCCTTGATCCCCTGATGCACTTTAAGCACGGCAACGCCGCTGCGGTTATCCCACATAAAAACAATCCACTCATTGCTGTTGGCGGCAAAACGCTGGCTGTCAAAAATTACCCTTGGTTCGCCGTTGCTGTAGGTCTCATGACTGAACCATTCGTAAATGTAGTCGTCCATATCATTGGCCCACGTCCATTCGTGGCAGCGCATGTAAGTATGTGCCCGTCGATCGGGTTGCCCGCCGATATTCGGGTTCAGACCTGTCCCATTTTCGGTAAGAAGTTTCCCGTCGGGGGAAATACTCGGCGAACAGCCATAGCCATATTGCTTTTCCTGCCCCGTGTTCAGATTAATTTTCGTAGGATCATGACTCTCCCAGGCGCCACTGCCGCCGCTGTTATCCCGCGCCGCAAGCCGGGTTCCCGATTTGTCAATTGCAATTTCGCCAAGATACTTGCGATTTCCCCGAAATATCTCGATCTGTTCACCTGTCAGGGCGTTGATTTTGTAGAATAAACCGGTATTATTGCGCAGGTAAAGTACGCAATTATCGTCGGGTCGGTAGGTGGCTATCGGATTGCGCGAGCATCCCGTTTTCGTATCCTTGACCAGGTTTTCATTTTTGCCGTCATTGTCAAGGCGATGGATTTTACCGTCGGTGGTAATGGTATAAATGTAGTTTCCGTCTGCCGACCAGCATGCATGATCGAGATTGGAACGCGAATGAATTTGCTGAGGCTGGTGCTGTCCACCATCTACCTTTATGAGCCACACCTTTTCTCTGCTGCCGTAAACAACCCACCCATCAACCGGCGCGGCAGGTACATGTCCAAATCCGGCACACACCAAAACGATACAAAATGCAGTGATAAAGTGTCGATACTTCACTCTTTCCTCCGACAGGCTGTTTGGAACCGAACTTAATCGTTTAAATAGCGTTTCCAAGGTGGAAGGCACATTTTGCTTTGCGAAACTGAGCACGTGCTGCTTGCTTAAACGCTGAAACACCTGCTTGATTCCCCGCTGATGAAGAATTATAATATAATGAATAAGAATAAGAATTGCTGAAGAAAAATTTCCCCTCCTAATTGTCAAATAAAGTATATCGCGACTCGGTCAACGTGAACTCTTGAATTAAGCGTACACAAACCTTTGAACTAAGGCGTTGAACGCAAAGCAGCCGGCAGTATCAGTTGTATCGCCGAAGTAATCAGACCAATGCGGCATTTGGGGTACACCTGCAAAAAATATTGATTATATTATTCTTGCAAAAATAAATTGCTTTCTTACTTACCCCACCCCCTTGAGTATGCAGCAAAAAGGCTTAAAGGGTTGATATTTTCAATACATTGGCGATCGTGAGGAGAACTATGCATTCTGTTCTATCTGTATGGCTGATAATTTGTTTGCTTGCCGCGTCGGCCTTTGCCCAGTCGGATTATACCAATACCCTGAACATGAAAATGATAGCGTTGCAAGCCGGCGCCTTTACTATGGGAGAATATAATACAACCTCCGGCATCAGCAATAAATCAAAAGTGGATCTCGGACAGGGCGAACCCGATGAGCATCCGGTTCACCAGGTAACGCTGTCGTACGACTTCTTTTTATCTGAGCTGGAAGTTTCGGTGGAGCAGTTCCGCCAATTCGATGCGAGTTATGTCCACGCCGACCGTATCTGCCCTCAATGGAATCAGCCCAATGACAATTCATCGAGCGGCCGGGCGGCGTTAGTCAACTGGCATGAGGCGGTTGCATTTTGCGAGTGGTTGACACAAACAGAAGGCAAGACGTATCGTCTGCCTACCGAAGCCGAATGGGAGTATGCGGCCCGCGGCGGGACGACGCAACTCTGGCCCGGCGGCGGGACCGAACCTCCCGGCGATTTCAATGAACCGAATCCGTGGGGCTTGAAATCGATGTTCACGCTGCCGACCGAGTGGTGCCGCGACTGGTACGGCTGGTATCCCGAAGAGGATGTTACCGATCCGGTCGGGCCCGAATGGGGACATGTCAAAATCGTGCGCGGCAGCCGTGTCGGCAGCACATCACGGGACGGTGACGGCTATCACGACGGGCCCTATTGGCGACGCCCCGCCAACCGCGGCGGACTGGCTCCCGACTATCCGCCGGATGGTTCCGACTTCACCACCGTGGTCGGCTTCCGCATAGTACAGGGAGACCTGCCGCCGACCGCGCCAACCGGCTACGTACCGCCTTTTCCGCTCAATTGCGTCAAGCAAACGTCTGCATTCGAGCACGGCCCCGACATGCAGCAGCCCTGGTTTCTTGAACGACCGATTCTGCCGATGCCCTCAGACGATCGCGACGGTCAGCACTCCGGACCGGCAGGTACTCATAAAGCGGCTATGGAAGCTGGTTTTTACAGCTTCGAGCATGCGCGCAACCACGATCCTGCGCTGGCCATTCTGGACAATGGCGACATATTTGCGATTTACTATACCGACGAAACCGAACGTTCGCCTTCGATGACCTACGTCGGTTGCCGCAAGCGCGCCGGCGCCAACGAGTGGGACTGGCCTGAAATCATACTTGACTGTCCGGACCTGGCCGAGCATCCTCCCATGCTGATGAATGACAGCACAACTATTTATTTCATTACCGGGACCGAAGGATTGACCGGTCCCAGCGGCCAAAGCGACCGGCCCACCTTCAAATGGATAACCTCAACCGACAACGGCGCCTCCTGGAGTTCGTGGATTTTTTCGGCGCTCGCCGGTTCCTGGCCCAACAGCAGCACATTCAGGGACAAGGGCGGCACGATGTTCTGGAGCATCGACGGGGGAACCCTGTGTCGATCCGACGACAATGCAAAAACCTGGCGCCGGGGCAGCTCAATTGGCGGAACTCATTCTCAATTCGCCCCGGGCAAAGATATCGCAACACTCGTCGGCATTGCGATTCGAGGAAAAAACCAGCGCTACCTGTCGACCAACAAAGGCGTAAGCTGGCAAGCACAGGGCGAGGTGCCGTTTAATCAGATCAGTTCCGGGCAACGCGCCACACTCATTCGCCTGAGCAGCGGCAATCTTTTCTTTGCCATAACCGAAAACGGCGGTATGGTCGGGCTTTCCACCGATGACGGCGCGACCTGGCGCAAAAAGCGTCTCCCACCGGTACGCGACTTCATGAACATGGGTTACTGTATCGCACGTCAAGCGCCAAACGGCGTGATTCATCTCATTTCGAGCCAGAACTGGCCAAGCATGCACTATGAACTCAACGAGGCCTGGATACTTTCGGACAGCGGACGAATGACCTTACCCGATCCTGCCGGCACCCGCAAAAACCATACGGAATCCGGCAACGATGGCGGAACGATCGGTTGGAGCGCACTTGAGTCCGACGACGGGCGTTACGTATTGCATGGACGCGAAATGCACACCTATGCCGGTGGAATTTCTAAATACGAAGTCACCTGGCACAACGGCATCAAAGTCGGCACCGAAGCCTTCCGGTATCCCGACGGCAGCAAAAAGTGGGAGCGTATTCACGGCGAAGAAGGGACCCTTGACATCTGGCGTCAATTCTGGCGCAACGGAACCATGCGCAGCGAATCGCGCTGGAAAGAGCATTTCCAGGCGCATACCACGGCAACGGTATGGGACCGCACCGGCGCCGTTGTCTCAGAAGTAAATTTCGATATCCAGCGGCGAAACAAAGCTTATGCTACCAGTGAATTCTACGGTATTTGTGTATCCCGCATCGGAAAGGGATCGGTAGCAGTCGACCGGACATATCGCGCTCAACCGGGTCAAACAATTAACCTGACCGCTGAGCCCGCTTCCGGCGAACGCTTTCTACGCTGGGAGGGCGATCTTCAGGGAAACACCAATCCGACAAGCGTGGTTATGGACGAGGATAAATTGATTTATGCGGTCTTCACCGGCGACCATCAATCTCACCTGCGAAAGCCGGCTTCACCGCCCACCAGAGCCATCATGCTGCACATACGATCAGCCAACTGGCTCAAAAAGGTACCCTTATTGGTGACACAGCCTGCTGAAACTGTTACAATCTCGATTTTCAATGCGCAGGGCAAATGTGTGCTGCGTCGGCAATTCAAACCTCAGGCTGGTAGGCACACGCTTGAGGCAGGTTCGCTTGGAACGGGCATGTTTGTTTTGCAGGCGGGAACAAACGGAAAACGCAGCGTCACGCCGTTGCTGATTGCCCCCCTGCACAAGCGCTGATTGCTTATTTCTCTTTGAGCACCGGTAAAAGCTTCTTGCTCAAATCGGCCATAACGTAGGGTTTTGCCATGCAGTCAACAAAGCCGTATTCACGGTAATTCGCCATGACCGGAACATTCGAGTAGCCACTGGAGACGATTGCCTTGACATTGGGGTCGAGTTCTTTGAGCTTTTTAAGTGTCTCGACACCCCCCATACCGCCAACGATAGTTAGATCGAGTATCACGGCATCAAACGGCTCATTTTTGTCTCTGGCAGCCTTGAAAACTTCCGTTGCCTCCTGACCATTTACCGCCGATGCGACAGTGTAGCCCAGCGTGGAGAGGATTTGCACGGCAACCTTGAGTACAATTGGATCGTCATCCATCAGCAGAATATTTCCGCTGCCCAAGACGGACTCATCAGTATCGTTTTGCGACTCAACTTCGTCATTCTCGGTAGCAGGAAGCAGAATCGAGAAAGCAGAGCCTTTGCCGACGGTCGATTCAACAGAAATGTGCCCTTTATGCTGCTTGATAATCGAGTAGCAGGTTGCCAGCCCGAGCCCGCTCGAGCTTTGCCGGGTGGAGAAGAACGGATCGAATATTTTCGGCAGGTCTTTGTCGTCAATACCGCTGCCGGTATCTTTGATGACAATTTTGATATAGCGACCGGCACGCAGCGAGACAACCTCGCCTTTTTTCAACCGGACATTGGCAACCGAGATGTCGACAGTGCCGCCGTCAGGCATGGCCTGCGCCGCATTGAGCACCAGATTATTGATGACCTGACTGATCTGTCCGGTATCGATGGCGACTTTCCAGAGGTTGTCTTCCAGCTCGAAGCTGCAAACCACGTTAGCGCCATGCAGAGCAAAGTGCGCCGAATCGCGGACGACATCAGCAATAGATGTCGTCTGCATCACGGGTGATCCGCCTTTGGAAAAGGTGATCAATTGCTGCGTAAGATTGCGTGCCCGCTTCGATGCCTTCAACGCGCTTTGCAGGGAATCGTAAATTTTAGTCCCTTTTTCGGCTTCGGTTAATCCCAGCGAAATGTTGCCCAGGATTGCGGTGAGAATATTGTTGAAATCATGCGCGATGCCACCTGCCAGTACGCCGATCGATTCAAACTTCTGGCTGTTTTGCAGCTCCTTTTCAATTTGTCGTTTTTCAGTGATATCCCGGATGAATCCAAGCGCGGCCGGTTTGCCCTCAAACTGGATATAGCTTACGTTGAGCTCGACGTCCTTTTTCGTGCCGCTTTTGGAGACAAATGTCGCTTCGAAGCGCAGCGCCTTTTTGCGATCATTGAAAAACGAGGAGATAGTGCTCGCAACGCTTTGGGCTGAGTCCGGTTCTATGCAATCCAGCAGTTTTTTGGCGGTGAGCTCCTCAACGTTATACTCGAGCATTCTCGCAAAGGTGGTATTGGCAAAAGCGATCTGCATGTCCTGAATGATACAGATGCCGTCATTGGTGCGCTCAACCACCTCCCGGTATTTCTCTTCGCTTTCGTAAAGACTTTCTTCGGCCTTTTTGCGCTCGGTGATGTCGCGGGCAATGCCCTGAATGGCAATCGGTTTACCCTTTTCGTAAATTACCGAAGCTTCGGACTCGATGCAAATGGTTCCGCCGTCCTTCTTGCGTACGGTGTATTCGACCGGCTCTTCCTGTTTGCCCGCTTTTTTGAGTTTCTCGGTATCGGTTTCGAATTTGGCGTATTCGCCCCGGTCGAGCAATTCGGCGATCTTGATCTGACCAAGCTCGTTTTTTGAATAGCCCAGCGTGCTCAGCATAACGCCGTTTGCTTCGAGTATCGTACCCCTGAAATCGTAAATGAAAACCCAGGAAGTTGAGCGGTCAAACAGCGCCCGGTAGCGTTCGAGAGTATCTTTGAGCACCTGCTCCTGCATCTTACGTTCCGCAATATCGCGTACGATTGCCGCCACGGCCGTCTGTCCCTCCCAGAACGTTTCGGCAGCCGAAAGTTCGACCGGCACCGGTACGCCATCGTTGCGAACAAGAATAGTTTGAAACTGGAACGGAACTTCCAGGCGGGCAATGATGCTTTTGAGGTAATTATTGACGTTTATTTTCTCATCAACATGGATAATGTCATCAACATTGCAATTGTGGAGAGCTTCGACCGTCGAACCGGCCATGACGGCGATGCGCTGGTTGGCATACACCAGGCGAAACTCACTGTCGATGATGATAAGTCCGTCGTGTGCGTTCTCGGCCAGCAGCCTGAAGTTGTCCTGGCTTTCCGACTGGGCGTATTCGGCTTCCTTGAAATCGTTTACGTCCTGCAGTACGCCAAGTATGATGAGCTGGGCATGCGCGCCCTTACGCTTCTGGGGCCGGCCAATATCCCGAACCCATTTAAGTGAACCGTCTTTGCAAATGATGCGAAATTCAAGCACATCGCCGTGGCCGGTGATGAGTTTGTTGAAATGCCGGCGATAGTGCAGCATATCATCGGGATAGATGAGCGCTTTCCATTCGCCCAGCTCCGAAATCTCTTCAACGCTGTAGCCGCTGATTTCGGAAAAAATCATATTCAGCCGGTCGCCCGAGAGCTTGCCGGTGGCTTCCATGACCAGCCCGTAGCCGAAAGTGCCGGCCAGCTCGCTGATGAGGCAATTGCTCAGTCCGTCAAGGTCGCCGGCTTCCAGGCGTGCAAATTGCAGAACCGAACACGCGCTTCCGTCAAGTTTTTTCTGCAGTACGCTGACTTTATCGATGAGCTGTGTTTTGGTGAGCCGCGACATGCTTGTCATAATACAACGCTACCCTTGATGAGCCGGACAATCCGCTAATTGAACCGAAATAAATGAAGTCATAACTGAGCCAGGTGCAGGGATTTGCCTGCAATTTCGTTGAGAGGCAAAATAAATTCTGCAGCATTGCGTTTTACAGCTTCGCCGGGCATACCCCAGACAATACTGGACTGTTCGTCCTGGGCAATTGTAGGCGCGCCGGCTTCGCGCATGTTCAATAATCCACAGGCGCCGTCGGCGCCCATTCCGGTCAGGATAATACCAACCGCATTGGCTCCCGCATAGCGGGCCACCGAATTGAAGAGCACCTCAACACTCGGCCGCTGATGGAATAC
Organism: Chitinivibrionales bacterium; assembly: GCA_014728295.1. Classification (GTDB taxonomy): domain Bacteria; phylum Fibrobacterota; class Chitinivibrionia; order Chitinivibrionales; family WJKA01; genus WJLW01. The sequence goes on from WJLW01000053.1 coordinate 64,959, forward strand.
CGGCGGCCCCTCACGCACTTCGACAAAATAGCGTGCGCCACTGCGCTTTACAATTGTATGATAATTGCCGGGGGCTATCAACACTTGTCCAGAGACAACCGAATCACCGCAGACTGCTTCCTTTACCTGAACCTCGCAGATCTGATCCAGCCGATCGGCAAACGATCTGGTGAATTTCTCCGGCATGTGCTGTACGATCACGATGCCGGGACTGTTGGGCGGGAGCGATTGAAGCAACGTCTCTATGGCCACCGTTCCGCCGGTTGAAGCTCCAACGGCAATGATTTTATTGGTGGTTCTGGTCATGGACAGTTGGGCGCGCAAGGGAGTTGGCGCCGCGGCGTGCATGCTTTGCAGTTTTGCGCGTGGGATTGTTGCTGCTGCACGCACCTGATCAATTAAAATTGCCGACACATCACCCACACTATAGGCCGTACCGGGTTTGGAGACAACATCCACGGCTCCGGCGGCAAGTGCTTCCATGCACATGGCGCTGCCCCGGGGCGTCAAAGAACTGACGATTATGGTGGGGAGCGGATAATGTTTCATCAGTTTCGTGAGAAAGGTAATGCCGTCCATGCGGGGCATTTCGATGTCCAGCGTAACTACATCGGGTTGTAATTTGACAATTTTATCGCGGGCGACATACGGGTCGGGAGCCGTCCCGACCACCTCGATATCCTCTGCCCTGGCCAGTTCTCGGGACAGGATCTGGCGTACGATTGCCGAATCGTCTACAACGAGTACCTTGATCATTGCCGCGCACCATACTGTTCAGCGACCGCATTGTGCACCTATGCCTGCGCCGTCCGCAAGACAAACAACACCTGATTGCCTTCCGCCTCGAGCCAGACAGCCTGCGGATCGCCGTAATCCGTCGCAAGTTCCTGCTTGTCAAGTGTGCGGGGAATTGACAAATCATAAACCGGTTCACTCCCGTACACCTCGGTAAGCAGATTGCCGACGATCATATTCAAAATTTCCTTGAGTGCATCCAAACCTTTGCGTGAAGCATTCTCATCGTCTTCTTCAACCCCCAGCATATTGGCCGCAGCATAGCGCGAAAAACCCGATCCCGCCCACATATGCATTGCGCCGCCGGCACTGCCTTTAAACTCCAGCGCCACTCCGTCGGCCTGCCAGCTATCCAACTGCGGTTCGGATCCCGCCTCCATCGGATCGGCGAAAATAAATGCGGCATTTTCCAGTACGCTGCTGATGACCTGCCGGGCGGTATCTTTGCAATCCTGATCATTCATCCCATCCTCCCAGGGTTTCGATAATTGCATCGCGAACATTTTCGGGTGTAAAGGGCTTGCGCAAGTATCCCTGTATGCCCTTTTTCTTCAACTCTTCTATGCGCGTCGTGCTGCCCTCGGTCGAAATGATGACGACCGGTATCTCTGCATATTCTGCATTTTTTTTCAGATTATCGATCAGCTCGATGCCGTTCATGTGGGGCATATTGATGTCGGTGAAAATGATATCGACCCACGTATCATTCAGCTTATTCAGGGCTTCCCGGCCATGACCGGCGTGAATGATCTCGTCCAGCGGCAATTTGGTCATATGCAGAGTTCGCTCCAACACGGCACGGATGGTGTCCGAATCGTCAACTATAAGAATTGAATATGCCATAACGGCTCCTCAGAGGTGTTGCAGTATAAAAAGTCAACCTGCGTACAAAGCCATGACATCCTGCAATCGCACGGACGTCTCGGCACAGAGTTTTTCAAGAATTTCATGTGTCAATCCAAGCCGTTGTTCGAGATGATCATCGAGAACAAGGCTCATGCCTTCATGACCCAGCCCGGCGCCGATCATTTTGCTTGCCGCATTGGCAACCTTGACCACATCGACGACCGGTCCGTATTCCCTGTCTGTGGCATGATGATGCCGAATCGCCTCGACGATCGCATCCGGCAAGTGCCAGCTTTGCGCAAGCTGCGAGCCCACGTCGGCATGCGTAAAGCCGAATACCCGGCGTTCGGCCTGCTCCCAGGGAAGCGGATCAACCTCATTTGTGCAGAGAAGCCAGACGCTTTGCATCAATTCTGCAGGTGCTGCCCGACCGATCAGGGTCTTACCGATATCATGCAGCAGTGCGGCGCTGAACGCGATTCCGTCTACGCTGCCGGGCTGCAACCCGCCCAGCAGTTGCACAGCGAGTGCTGCGGCAACGCTATGGCGCCAAAGCTCTTTCTCGGCATAACCGTATACGGCTACGTGCGTCGACATGGTCTCGCGCACATGATGCGCCAGGAGAAGCTCGAGCACTTTTGCCGAACCCGTTCGGACAAGTGCGTCCCTGATTGAGGTTATCGGCCGTTTCGAAGCGGAAAAAACCGAATTGGCATACTTCAGCACAGACGCGGTAAGCATTTGATCGTACCGTATAACTTCCGCCATATCATCAAGTGAGGCGCTCTCCGAAGCAACCAGACCTGCCAGCTTTCCGGTGCAGGGCGAAAGCGGCTTCATATCTACCGCTGCGGCGAGTACCTTCTCCAGAGATATCATAAGTCAACTCTTTGGCCATGACTGGTAAAGTAGGCGCGCCCCCCACCCACTTCCAGATACAGGGTTCGGGGAATGTGGCCGGCCACTTCTTCCGCCGCAATCATAACGTTGTTTTTCCAGAACATTTTGCGCGCTACTACGATGTTGCGTTTTCCTATGTCAAAGAAATCTTTCTTTGCGAACACTTGCGCTCCACCCGCCATAACGACACGCAGATTTTCTTTGGTCGCACCCATGCTGTAGGCGGTTTTGAACAACAACGGAATTCCGGTATCACCGAACATGCAGGGATTTTTTTCGGCCTTGTGCGGATCGACCTTGGCGGCCGGCAACATATAATGCAAAATGCCGCCCACCTGGGCTTCGGCATCGTGTATGGCAATGCCAATACAGGAACCCAGTGCATGAGTCACAATGACATCACCCGGGCACGAGCAGACCTGCATGTCGGAAACGCCGACCGTGTATCGCATTTTACCAATTCTATCCGTGAGTGCGCTTCCGCTTAGATACCGAGCTTTTCTTTCATCGCCTCGGGAGTAAACGGCTTAACGATGTAATTATTCGCGCCGGCTTTGAGCGCTTCCAGCACTTTCGGCTTTTCCGATTCCGACGTGCACATGACAATCTTGACGTCTTTATAATCGGCAATTGAGCGCACGTTTGTCAGAAAGGTATAGCCGTCCATTATCGGCATATTCCAATCGAGCAAAATGAAATCCAGCGGCATGTTGTCGGCTAACTTTGACAGAGCATCCTGCCCGTTTTCCGCCTCGACCACGTCGGTAATTCCCATTCCCGCAAGTTGGTTTTTCTGGATGCGACGCATTGTAGCAGAATCATCAACCAGTAAAATGCGCATAGAACCTCCTTATGTACGCATTAAGTACTTATTCCGTTTTTAATGCCACTTCCATGCCGAACTGTCCCAGCTCCGAAGCAAAGGGAACCAGTATGGTCGGTATGCCTTTCTGGCTCGCCAGCACATGCTGCCGCCCGATGACTACATTCGGCAGGGAAATTGACAGTTTATATTTTTCGAGATGCTGCTTGGCGTTGCCGGCAATGATATTGGCGATTTCCCCAATCCCGTCTGACAACTCGGGACCAACAACTTTTATCTGCATCCCCAACATTTTGGAGACGGTTTTCAACGCCGTTATTTTGGGAAAACTGATCGCAATTGATCCCTGAGCATTTCCCGAAAGGCCGATAATGCCCGAGACGTCATAATTGGGATACGGTTCGCTTTTTAGCATGGCTTTGCCCGGCTGTATTTCGGTCATTATCATCATTTTAAACGTATCGATGGTCGAATTGATAAAGGGATTCACATACGCTACATCCATGCATCCTCCCGTATGGTACGGCGAATATCCGATATAATTTCGACGATGGTGCAGTTGTGCGTGAAAAGCATGGTCAAACTACTCCGGTTTTTCATATCATTATATCTTTATCACATCGCAATTACCACGCATAGTGCACATGCGTGCCGGGCATCTCCTCCGCAGATATGGTATTGACGGATTCTTCTGCGGCGGGAAGATAGATATCGAAGCGACTGCCGCAACCTGCGCTGCTTTGAACCTCGATATATCCGTTGTGATTTTTAACTGCGCCGTAAGCTCCCGCAAGCCCCAGGCCGGTCCCCTGCCGATCTGATTTAGTGGAAAAGAAGGGCTCGAAAATATGCTTTTTAGTCTCTTCATCCATACCCACTCCGGTATCGACAATGCCGATCCTGACGTATCGAGCTGTATTTGCCTGCTCGCCGCCGCCCGCGTGATTTGCATGACCGGATTCGACAATTTGCGTTTCGAAGGTAAGCGCACCGCCTTCATTCATGGCGTCGCATGCGTTAAGCGCAATATTCAGGATGGCATTTTGTATCTGGTGAGGATCCCCGACAACAATCGGCTCGTCGGCGCATAAGGCCAGTCGCATATCTATTTCCTTATGAGCGCCATGCTTCAGCAACTCCTGCAGTGCTTTAACCAGATTATTAACCGATACGGGCACGGAACAGTATTTGCCCTGGCGCGCAAAACCCAGGAGCTGGCGTACCAGTCCGGCCGCGCGGCTCGTTGCCGAAAGCACCATATCGATGCGTTTGTTGAGCCGATGGTCGATTGGCACGCCGTTTTCGCAATTGTCTTCCCGGATCATATCGGCATAGCCCATGATGGCGCCCAGCATGTTGTTGAATCCGTGCGCGACCCCCGCAGCCAGCCGGCCTATGGCTTCCAGCTTCTGGGTTTGCATCAACTGCGCTTCCAGATTCACTTTGCGTGTGATATCATGCAGGATTGCCGTTTGCGATATGCTCTGATCGGGATGCACCAGTGCGGACGCGGTCACATCAAAAATGCGGTGATGAAAGTCACTTTCAATATTGAATCGCACGGCAGCCTGATGCTGTATTTTTTGCATCGGACACCAGGAACATACATCTTCATTGCCGAATATGATGCGAAAGCACTTGCCCTCCACTCCAGTATCACCAATCAGCCTTTTCATTGCCGTATTGCAGTACTCAATATCATAGCTTTCGGCGGCAATATACATCGGATCGGCCAGCGATTCCATCATGCTCTTGTAACGCTCCCGGCTCTCCTGCAATTCCCAGGTGCGCTTTTGCAGCAGGATTTCTACCTGTTCAAAAGCCCGTTCCCGAATGGTGCGTTCGCATTCGGCCAGAAGATACTCTGCATCGAGGGGAGCATGCACGTGAGCATTGGCTCCTTCCCGTCGATAGCGTGAGCAGGCTTCTGCCTGGTTGTCGGATGCAATCACCAGCGCAACGGGCGGCCGTTCCCGCCGGCGGATAAGTTTGAGTATTTCCTGTGAATTTATACGCGGTGAGCGGTCGTCGATCAGGATTATTTCGGGGGCCAGCTTTGCGATGCTCTGCAGCACATTGTCCTGCGGATTCGCATGCACCACGTCGTAACCGCTGCTCTTGAGTACCTCCTCATACGACTCTGTGCGTTCCGCAGCGTCATCAACAATCAACAGTCTGGTTTTGCGCAACGGCGCAGCAGAACTGAACAGTGAATCAACCGCCTGCAACAATGTACCGGCGTCAAAGGGGGCCGGCAAAAAGGCATCCGCGCCGATATCCTTGCTCACATTTTCTGATTCATCATCTTTAAAGATGGCAGAGGTAGCAAGAATCGGTATCCCGTTCAGGCCTTTGTGCTCTTCGGATCGCAGCAGACGGCAGAAACGCCATCCGTCAAGATCGGGCATCTGGATATCGGTTATTACGGCATCCGGGACCTCCGTCGATTCCATCGCCGTAAGCGCATCGGCGGCGCTGGTGTAAGTGCGCGTTTGAAATCCATGGATGTCGAGTATGCCGGAAATGATGCAGAGCTGAGTTATGTCATCGTTGACAATTACGACATTTTTTTTCTTTTTCATGAGCGGGCTCCCTCTTTTCCGAACGCGGCGCTGCAGTCGCCAATGATCGTCATGACGTGCGCAAACTCGTTGCGCAGGCTTGTACCGGTGTTGGATGCGGCGGCATACTTCCCGGCTTTCAGTTCGCATTCCACCAGGCCCGCCAGCTCGGCCATTGCATCGGCGGTGACGTTAAGGCAGGTTCCTTTTATTTTGTGGGCTTCTTTTTTCGCTTCGTCATAGCTTCCTTCATGAAGGCACTCCTGAAGACCGATGAGCATACCGGGCATACCGGCAACAAAAGATTGCAAGATCTGGGCCAGCAATTCTTCATCATGGTCGATGCGATTGAGCAATTCCTGTCTGTCAAAATGCCGTTGAGCTCCAACCGGGCGGTTGCTGATATCAGACATAAGCAAAATCCTCTCAAGCTTTCGCGTACACCGAAGGCTGCACCGATTTGAGTCCGCACAAAATACCGGTCAGGCTTTCGGCGTGACCTACCATCAGATAACCTCCCGGTTTCAGCAGGCGATGAAATTCTTTAAGCAAATTGGCGCGTACGTTGTTGTCGAAGTAAATCATCACATTGCGGCAGAAAATGATATCCATCGGGCCCTGCATCGGAAAGGGAACCACCGACAGGTTGAGCCGCCTGAATAAAATCATATTGCGTAAATCATTGGTGACCGAATAGGTCGCAGCCTCCAGCCGTCCTGCTTTATGGAAATATTTATCGCGCAGCATCCCGGGCACATTATCAATTTTCTTTTTGTCATAAGCGCCCTCAATGGCCTTATGCAGAATGCGCGTAGAGATGTCGGTGGCCAGAATGCGTGCATCCGCCGTGCCGCCGTTCAACGCCTCTTTGATGGTAATGGCCAGGGTGTATGGCTCCTCGCCGCTCGAACAACCGGCCGACCAGATGCGGAACCTGCTCTGACCTTGCGATCGCCAGGATTCGAGCAATTGGGAAACGAGCTGGAAATGATGCTCTTCGCGGTAGAAATGAGTTACATTGGTTGAAATAACATCCAGTAATTGCACCATTTCTTCGCCGGAATCGTCTTCTGTGACATGGCGCAGATATGCCGATTGGCTTTCCAGATTCAATACGCGCATGCGCTTGGCGATTCGTGCACTCACCAGCGCCTCTTTTTTTTCGTTGAGCGTGATACCGCTGGCCGCATAGATCAACTCCCGAAAGGCGTTGAAAATTTTTGCATCCATTGAGCCATGTCCTGGTTAGAGAGGCAGAAGGTGCAGGCAAGACCTGCAGACTCTTGCCGACAGTATGGCGTCGGCAGCCCAACCGCGAAAAGTGAATTTGTTACGACTAATCATCATGCGAATTGCCGGGAACGGATTCGATCCAGTCATCCTGCCGCAGCCGGTGCACCTTGAGCACGGCCGTGTGCCCCGAATCGGTATCAAAAAGCAGTTTTCTACCCATCATTCCCCCGACATCCTCGGTAATTACCGGAATCTTTTTCCTGGCAAGCATGACTCGGGCAATTTTGATATTTTGTTCGCCGACACAATTTGTGGTACCTTCCATCATTCTGGCGCCGCCGTATATCTGCGCCAGCAAATCTTGTGAGAAGCAGCCAATTTCTTTCATCATGGCAAGCAGTGCAACGATCGCGGCATTGCCGTATTGCGGCGTTGCTGCTGCGGGATCGCTGATGTGGGGATAAAGAAAGTGATTCATCCCTCCGCAACGGCTAACCGGATCCCACAGACACACGGCAACGCAGCTTCCCACCACCGTACGGATTACCGAAGCTTTTCTGCCAGCATAAACATAGCCCGGTTCCAGATGATGGGTTACGGATTTGCCAAGTGGATCATCACGCTGAGACATAGGCTGCACATTTTTTACTATGCTTGAGCCTGCGACGCATGCTGCAGTATTTCTATTTCGCCGGTGGAAAGCACTTTATCGATATCAAGCAGCATCTTGACATTATCGCCGACCTTGCCGATTCCCATGATGAACTCGGTGTTGATGCTGGCGCCGAACGACGGCGTTTCTTCGATGTTGACGGCTTCGATATCGAGTACTTCCTTGACTTCATCGATAATGATGCCCATGGTGACCGGCTGGCCGGCCGATTCGATCATGACCACGATGATACAGGTTTTTTCGGTATCGTCCTGCTGCTCCATGTCGAACTTTTTGCGCAGTTCGACAACCGGAATCACTTTGCCGCGCAGGTTGATAACACCGCGGATGAAATTCGGCGCTTTGGGTACGCGGGTTACTTTCTGCATCTGAATGATTTCCTGCACCTTTAGTATTTCTATGCCGTATTCCTCGGCGCTAAGCAGGAATGTCAGGTACTTCCCGGCGAGTTGTTCGCCGACATCAGTTACCTGCCGGGCTGCTGCAGTTTCTACGGCCGCTGCCATAGGGGCCTCCTTGGTTGGAATGAGTAACACATTTTTTATGCTTTTTCGACTGCAAATGTGCGCGTCCTGCGGCTATCTCTTTTGTCGGCAGGTGCGTCGTGTCAACGTTTGCATGCATTTCCATTTATTTCCATGTCACCAGCCGTCATTCACCGGCGAATTTGACAATGCTTCCTATGTCAAGGATGAGGCTGACGTTCCCGTCGCTCATAATGGCGCCGCCCGATACACCGGGGATGTCGCCAATGCCCTGACCCAGGCTTTTGATAACCACCTGCTGCTGTCCCAGAATTTCATCAACCAGCAGAGCAACGCGCTTACCCAGCATGTCTTCGACCAGAATCACAATACCCTCCATCGGGTTGGCCGGGTGGCCGTTGTTCTGATGGAATACTTTTGACAGCCGCAGCAGTTTGATGTGTTCATCACGCACCTGGATAATTTCTCCTCTGCCCAGCACGGTTTCCACCTGATTGACCGCCGGTTTGAGCGACTCCAGGATCGACAGCGTCGGCAGGATGTAGCTTTCCGTGCCCAGGCGAACAATCATGCCGTCAATAATTGCCAGCGTCAAGGGCAGCCTGATGGAAAAGGTTGTGCCCTTGCCCCGTTCCGACTGAATTTCAACCGAGCCGCGCAGCGCCTGAATGTTCCTGCGCACGACATCCATACCGACGCCCCGGCCCGAAACATCCGTAATTTTGCGGGCGGTCGAAAAGCCGGGCTTAAAGATGAATTGAAAGGTCTCCTGATCGGAAAATTTTTCGTCTCCCGTACACAATCCCTGCTTGACCGCTTTGTCGAGAATTGCCTGCTTGTTCAGCCCGCGACCGTCGTCCTCGATTTCGATATAAATACTGCCGGCCTTGTGAAACGCGCGCAGCACGACGCGTGCACCGGCAGCTTTGCCGCCAGCGGTACGCTCCTGAGTATCGGATTCTATGCCGTGATCAATGGAGTTGCGTATCATGTGAATCAGGGGATCTCCAATATTCTCGACTACCGATTTGTCTAACTCGGTATCCTCACCTTCGGTGATGAAATCGACAGCTTTCCCCGACTTTTTGGCAAGGTCACGCACCAGCCTGGCCATTTTCTGGAAAGTTGACTTGAGGGATACCATGCGCAGCGACATTGACAATTCCTGTACGTTGCGCATGATCACATTGGTTTGCGCCACTTTTTTTTCCAATCCCTGATCTCTGGCGCCCCGGATGTGGGGATCGGCGGCAATCATCGATTGTGCGATTACGGCCTCGCCAATTGCATCGATAAGCTGGTCGAGCCGCTCGACGGGAACACGGATGGTCTCCTCAATCGTTTTGGGCTTGCGTGAAGACTGCTGGCTGGCCAGAGCGCCGGCGACCTGCCGCGGGGATGCTTCCTTGTTGCCAATCAGAATTTCACCAAGCCTGCGCGAATCGCCCTGCTGCTGGCAATGCAGCGCCGCCTCGACTTCGCTGCGCGTGGCCTCTCCCCGGGCAATTAGAATTTCGCCGACTTTCCGGGCAGACTCCCCCTCGTCATCCGCAGCGGCCGCAACGGCTATATCATGCGGCGAAGCGAGCCGTTCGAGCAGGTTCTTATATCCTGCAGGAATCGTATACGACCCGTTGGCCATGTTTGCTTCCAGGGAATCGATCAATGCCTTGAGGCAATCCATCGATTCGAGCAGCAGATCTATATGCCCCGGCAGCAACAGCAACTCACCCTTGCGGGCCATGTCCATCACATTTTCCATGCTGTGCGCCAGCGTTTGCACGTCCGCCAATCCCAGAAAACCGGCAACTCCCTTGATTGTGTGGCAGGAACGGAAAATCGAATTGAGGCTGTCGCCGTTGGCCGGATCGCTCTCCAGCTCCAGCAGGCTGGTCTCACCGGTATGGATATGATCGCGGGATTCGGTGATGAAATCTCCCATTAGTGAAGGATCGCCTTCAAACGCCTTTTGACCAGAAGTGGGTATATTTTCCGTCTGCAGAGCCGGTTGCAGTTCATCACCGGCTGCTTCGTCCGGCGCTGTTTTGCGATCCGGTTCCCGAAAGCAGGCATCGGCTCGCAGGATTGCTTCACGTTCTGCGCCGGGAAACGCCGGAGCTCTGCCGCAAGCACACTGTTCCAGCTTCGCCGCAAGAGTATCTTTAAGCCTGAACAAATTGTCGATTGAAAGCCGGCCGTCTTCAAGCGCCTCTTCGACGTCATGAATAAGCTGAGCATAATCTCTGAGGTCAAGTACCCCGAACTCCCCCTTCCAGGTGTGCAGAATACGCTTCATCGCCGGCTGTGCATTGGGATTGCCTTTTTCATGTTCGAGCAGGTAGGATTCAAAATCTTCCAGCACAGGCAATTGCTGCGAGGCGAATTTGATGAGCAGATCCTTGACGTCATCCGCAAGCTGTACTTCGCTGTCATCGACGTTGGGCACGACTTCAGAATCATCGGCCGCCGCACTGCCGCCATCCGGCGCCGGTTTCAGCTCCTGGTGCGCGCGCGTCATTTTGGTAACGCTGTCGGTCAGCTTCTTGAGTCCCGATTCGAACGGCGTCTCATCCATGATGATATGTTGGCACAGCCTGGCGGCTCTGGTTGCCGTGCTTTTGAATGCTTTGGGCATCCCTGCTGTGCCGGCCAGCTCTTCGAGTTGCGACATAATGCTCATCAGCGAAGCCAGATCCGTTTTTTCAACCAACGGAATTTCCGCAGCTATTGCGTTAAGCAGGTTCCCCGCCGTCGCAGCTTTATCCGCCATATACACTCCTTGACGATGAATCAAACAGTATTGCATTACTTCTTGACATTGTGTAATTCTATCCCGAATGATTGCCGCCAGCGCTCGACCCGTTGGACGGTGCTGCGTATAACTTTCAACAGCAGGTTGATGTCACTGAACGGCTTGGTGATATAATCGAATGCGCCTGCTTCGATGCATTCAACTACATGCGTCATGTTGGAAAAGGCGGTCATCACAATGATGTTGGCGAGCGGATTCATATTTTTGATGTTGCGAATAACTTCCGCTCCCTTCATCTCCGGCATCAGCACGTCAACCAGCACAATATTGAAATTTTGCTTTTCGTACAGCTTGAGCGCTTCAAGCGGATTGGCCTCGGTAGTAACCTCCAGCCCGTCTCGTTTGAAAATCACGGCCAGCGACTGCAGGATAATTTCTTCATCGTCAATAATGATAATGTTCATGCGCCTTTCCTTTGGTAAGAACGGTATCGACAACAGATCTCAGATCCGACAACTCCAACGGTTTGACAAAAAAGAATACCGGCGAGTAGCTGCGTGCCAGCCTCTCGGTTTCGAGGCTAAGATCGCCGGTTATAATAATGAAGGGGATCGACTCCCGCGTATCTTCGCGCTCGTTCAGATACTCAATTAAAGATTCACCCGGAAGATGATAGTCAATGATGCACATATCCACCCGCCTGCTGCTCAGCGTGCGTACCGCCCGCCCCCCGCTCGACACCCGGAGGGTAACGTATCCGCTCCGGTGCAGATAGGTGCTCATGGCTTTCAGGTAGAGCTGATCATCATCCGCGATGAGTACCGTATGCTTCATATTGTATGCCTGCATGTTGCCGATTCCCAATACAATTTTCGTACCAGTTTCGTAAGCTGTTGACATTAAACATATTGCATATGTCAGTCACCACAACCTTCCGCAAAGTGTCTCCTGGAATGACACTTCGGCGGCGTTTTGGGGCACACGGGTGTATCAAACGGGGACAGCAGCCGGTGCCGTTCAGCCGGCAATCACCGGCTTCGCGCGTGTAAGCGTATACAATTCAATCGATAGCGACATATGTGACAATTGTGCAAACGTGTCTCCTCATGATACAGCGCGGGGATTCCCCTAAACGAGCGGGGCGGCATCGAACCGGCAAAGTTAAATTGACTGACGAAAACGGTGGGATCAGGCTTTAAGGCGGTAGCAATCGGTGGATATGCCGATTTCTTTCAATTTACGTATCAGATTTGGACGGTGAATTCCGGCCTCCCGGGCAACCCGGCTGATATTACCCTGGTGCTTTTTCAGTAGCGTGGTAAAAAAACCGAATTCGAATTGCGACTTGGCCTCACGGTAGGAATACCCCGTATCAGGCTCCTCGACAGCGTCCTCGATACTAAGCGCATTTTTGACTGCTGCAGCATTAATGCGTTTATACCCGTTGCTGGTTGTGCACAACAGCTTGACGGCGTTTTTTAATTCCCGCACATTGCCGGCCCAGCTCTTGTTTGACAACATGTGCAGGGCCTCGGCGGTGACAGGACGCCGTTCGTTGTAGCAGGTAAGAAAGTACTTTGTCAATGGAGCGATATCCTCGCGATGCTCGGCAAGCGGCAGCGTGGCAATAGTTGCCGCATTGAGCCGGTAATACAAATCCTTGCGAAACGTGCCCTGCTCAACCATCGCTTCGAGGGAACGGTTAGTTGCACTGAGTATGCGAATATCAACTTTGCGGGGCGTCGTTTCACCAATCCGAATATATTCGCCGTTATCCAGCACCCGCAAAAGTTTGGCCTGTACTTCCAGCGAAAGCTCACCAATCTCATCCAGGAAAATCGTTGAATTATTGGCACTTTCAATAATCCCCAGCTTATTCGCATGCGCACCGGTAAAGGCCCCCTTGACATAGCCGAAAAATTCCGACTCTTCCAGATGCCGTGGGATTGCGGCGCAATTGATGGTGATCATGGGCGTTTTGTTGCGCATGCTTTGCTGGTGCACGGCATGCGCCACAATCTCCTTGCCCGTACCGCTTTCTCCCAGGATCAGCACCGGAAAATCACCCGACGCCATGAGGCGGATGCGCCGGCGCAACTGTGACATATACGACGAGACGCCGATCAGACCCAAATCGCTGTTGGATTCGCTCTGATTGAAAATAATCCGGTTATTGTAATGCGTCTTCAGGTTTTCTATGGCGCCGAGCACCGAGAACCTAAGTTGGCGGGCGGTAAACGGCTTGATAAGAAATGTATTAACTTCAAGCTCCTCCATCAGGCGCACGCGTTCTGAATCGGGAAAGCCGGTTATGGCGATGATACCGGTGGCCGGAGAATTTTTGCGAAAATAGCGAATTAAATCGATCCCGTCTTCACCGGGCAGGTTCAGATCGGTAATAAGCAGATCGCAGGGATTCTGTTGTGCGTAGACCGTCGCCTCGCTCACCGATTCGGCCACAACCGGAGCAAGCCCTTCCTGCTCCAGCGCGTCGCTGATGATGCTGCGCATGAGCTCTTCGTCGTCAACTGCCAGTATTGAAACGTTCTGGTTGTTCATTGCCCACGCCGCATAGTGTTTTTCTGCACAAAGATTGGTCATGGTAAATACGGGAAGTACCTGCAAAAAGTGATTATAGCTTAATGGTAGGCAAATTTCAAATAATTTGTCAGCCGGAGAGGAACTTGACAGAATGCAACAGAATATGCAATAATTAGGCATGCCTTCAAAGCAGCAGTCTTTCGATACTCATCTGCGGGCAGCCCTGCTGAGATCCGCCGATTTTTCAAATGACGGCATTGCCCTGCTTGGCCGCGATCACACTGTTCTCTGGCATAACCAGGCTTTTGCGCACATTTTGCGCATCTCCCGCGACGGGCCTGATGAAGCTTCACTGGATCACATCTGCGAACGCGCCGGATTTGACGCGTTCAGCACCAGGATGCACGCGGCGGATGGGGACGGGCATTTTGCCGCAAACCTCAAACGGGCAGGCAGTACGAGTGTTTATTCCTTTGCACGTATGCCCCTGGAGACGGATGAAGCGAAGCTATCCGGATTTGTTCTAATAGTTCGCCACAGCTCCGAAAAAAAGCCACCTGATTGCGTAGCGGATTCTTCGAACCGGCCGTCCGGCATGCAGAATATTTTTCTGGCCAATATGACCCACGAAATACGCACGCCGCTCAACGGCATTATCGGGCTGACCTCTCTGCTCATGGATTCGTCGCTGACTCAGGAGCAGACCTGGCATGCCCGCATGATCATGAAAGCGGCGGACTCCCTCTTGTCAATCACAAACTCTATTCTTGATTATGCCAAACTGGAATCCGGCATGATCGAGTTGCAGTTGGAAGAGTTCAATCTCTGCGAACACTTATGTGAATGCCTGTCGACGCTGGTTTTGCAGGCATACGAAAAAGGTCTCGAAGTCGCATGCATAATCGGCCCGGACGTTCCCGCAGTAATCACCGGCGATAAACTGCGCCTGCAACAGGTTATAACTAACCTGGCCTCCAACGCGGTAAAGTTTACCGAAACGGGCTCCATCTGTATTACGATATCCATCATCAGAAGCCGCACACAACCCCCCTCACTGCACGTGGCAATAGCCGATACCGGCAAAGGAATCGCCAAAGAGCATCTGTCAAAAATTTTCGAGCGTTTCACCCAGGAGGATTCCAGTATTACCCGTAAATTCGGCGGCACAGGAATCGGTCTGGCCTTGTGCAAACAACTGATTGAAATCCAGAAAGGGGATATCTGGGTCGAAAGCCAAGCGGGTAAGGGCGCCACCTTTCATTTCACCCTGCCGCTCGATGAGCACCAGGAGGCCGGGACTGCGGATAACGATCTGGTCAATGCAGACAAACGCGTTTTGCTTGTGGGCCCGCGCACCTGCATCAATCTGCACTCAGCCAAGACCTGCTTATCGTATTTAAACATTGCCTGCAAGCATATTCAGAATTCGATGGCACTACAGTCGCTCTCCGGCAAATTCGATTATCTGATCCTGAGTACCGAAGTCGCCGCGCCACTTGATGCTTCGTTTCTGAAACTGATACAAAAGCAGTTCAAGCCTTCGCGCATAGCCGTGCTCTCCAATCCGCTGGTGCATGCCAAATGGCTTGAGGAGCCGAAATTCGATCGCATCCATCTCATCCCCAAGCCGATCAAATTCGGCTCAATAGCCGCGTTTCTCAAAGGAACCTACCAGGTCGAGCATGCTCCTCAAACGCAGCAATGCTCCTTGTCCCCGCCACATTTTCCTAAAGGGCAACCGGAACACCGGGCCGCGCAAACCTATTCGATTCTCATCGCCGAGGATAACGAGATCAATCAGATTTTTGCAAGCAAAACGCTGAGGCAGTACGGCCACCACATCATGATCGCCGCCAACGGTAAAGAAGCTGTGTCTGCCGCATGTTCCGAAGCGTTTGACGTTATTCTCATGGATATTCAGATGCCCGAAATGGACGGCTTGCAGGCTGCACGCAAAATCAGAGATGCACACGTCACCACCCCGATCATCGCCCTGACCGCCAGCACAGCCGTAAAAGAGTGGGACGAGTGCTACAAGGCAGGCATGGACGGGTTTATATCCAAACCGATTTCGGCCAAAGCTTTGCATGAACAGATGCAGTCGATTCTCACCGGCAAAACCGCCCGCCCGCAGACGCCGCACAAGCCCGGCACTGCACCGGACGAATCCGCAGATGCGTATCACCAGGCGCTGGCGGCACTGGGCGGCGATCGCGATTTATTCGGTCAACTAGTAGCGATTGTGCTGAAACGCTGGCCGGAGTTTCTTAAACAGGTTGCAAAGAAGTATCGCGCACAAGACTGGCCCGGGCTTGCTACAACCCTGCACACGATTAAAGGCAGCGTCAATGTGTTCGGTACGCCCGATTTTGTTCCCGCCGCCACCGGCTACATGAACGCCGCCAGAGAAGACAGACCGGTCGAGTATGAAAAAGTTAAAGACCTGCTGGAGCGCGAGTACGAAAATCTGACCCGCCTGAAACAAGCCAACGCCGCCCGCTGATCAGACAGCTTCGTCATGTCTTTCCTGAACGTACGCCCGGGCATCGCTCAAACGTCTGAAGCACATAAAAGTAGTGCCCAATCCAAGCATGCTGATGAACTCTTCCATAATTTCATTGGCACGCGCGCAGACGACGCATCCCTTGTCCTTTTTGATACGTGCGGCAAAATCAACCAGCACGCCAAGCACGGCACTGTCCATTAAGTCAACCTTCTTCAGATCGATTACATACGTAGCCGGGGTGCGCGGCAGAGTGCCAAGAAATGCACGCAACTCGTCGGCATGGTCTGCGCTCATAAACATACCCGCCAGCTCGATGGAGATATACTTTTTCCCGCGGCGACCGGTGCACATCACGCAGTCTTCACCCCCGGGAAAGTCAATGAGGTTGTATTCAAGTTCAAATTGCTCGAGCGTTTTGAACAGGGGCATTATTTTATCCACGCGTACACTTCCGAGCGCCGCCTCGACCGGTTGAGCCATGTTGACAACACAGACCTGCCGGCCGAGACTGCGGGCCTCGGTATGCAGCTTGACAATCACACCGATTCCAGCACTGTAAATACGTTTCATGCATTCAAGATTAACGGCTATGATATCTTTACATTTGCGAACCAACTTAGGGACGGCGCTTTTAATTTCTTCGGCGTCTGAGGGCTGCACATCTTCGGGCATGGTTATCAGCGTGTAGCCGTTTTTATTGATTTTGTGCAGCATCAGCATCTTCTCCCACCGGAGGTCCATCACTCTTTTTGATATTCTGCGACCCTTCATCATGCGAGCCATCAGCTTCACCTGCCGTTTCCTCGGTGTCACTCCCCGAATGCAGAATATTGTCCTTGATGCAATAACGCTTATGCGATTGCTTGGTTCTGACCTGATAGTCCTGGTGATACAACTTGATCGCCACTCCCGGATGTATGGGCCCGGAAACGACAATTTCCCCGCTCGTATCAGGCGGCGCCTTCGAGGATTTAATGATTTCGGAGCGCTTCTGCTCGACGTAGTTGACCTTTTTTTTCAGGGTGGAATGCTCAAGCGTTACTTTTTTGATTTCATCTTTGGTTTTGCCTCGAATTTGTGTATCCTGATGCTTCATCATGGTGATAATCGTGCGAATGCGACGTTCGAGAGGCTCAAGCTTCTGCTTGAGTTTTTTTTCAATTTTCGACAGCTCTTCCAGCTTTTCCTTGAAATTCTGAGATCGCGTGTCGACAATAGCAATGGAGGTCTTGACCGATTTAGCGTTGCCGGCCTCAAGCAATTTTATTTTTTTGGTTGCCGCAAGCAATCCGCCGATAAAGGCGGCAGCTTCGAATTCGGCGGTCGTTACTTTGCACTGCAGACAAAATTTTTTGATGGTGATCTTGCCTTCGGCTTCCATGCAGAGATTCTGGGCAAGCTCGCACTCGATATTCTTTTTGGCGTAGAGGGTGCAGTCGTCATGACCAAAAATTGCTTTCTTTACCGTTATGCTTCCATTGCGGGAAGTTATATCCGCGCCGTCCACCAGGCCTTCAATAATGACATTCTGCCCCGCGTCAACCTCGAATCCGGCTTTGATATTCCCTTTGATGACCACTGCTCCTTTATACTTTATATTGCCGGTTTCAAAATTGACATCCTTGGGAATAATAAGCACTTCACCGACGCACACCAACTGCCCGTCCCGGTACATAAAACCGCTGCAGGCCGCCATCAGGCGTTGATTCGTATTATCCACAACCGTATTTTTGCCCTGCGGAAGCGCCAGGTCGCGCCCCTCGTTGGCGGGCATCGGATTGCCGAAGACGTCTATGCCGTCCTTGCCTTTGGTCGGCGGATATCTGCGGGCGATCAGATCGTCGGTATTGACCTGCTTGAACAACTCGATATTGCGAAAGTCAACACTGCCGTCGGGCAGTAATTTCGGCTTGGCTTTTTCATCGATATTGACCAGCATCTCAATGCGGGCATCCAGACCGTGTTCGGGCTTTTCGCAGAAGGCAAACTCGACCGGTTCGTCGAAACTGCCGTCATTGATCGCCCATTCGATGCGGCTTTCGTCAACACCAAAGGCGATGCGCATCTGCCCGGCTTTCCACAAAACGTCTTCGGCCGTTATTTTAAGTCCCAGCGCATTGGCCTCGGACGAGAGCGTGACCGTTGCCCTCTCGGGCTTGGCGTCGAACATCATGTATTTGTCTTTGCGATTGTCGTAGTAGCGGAAAGGCTGCCCAATCCTTTCGGCAACACCGCGGGCACGCTTGATAACATCGAAAATTTTGGGCAGGTTGACATTCATTACCTGCGCTTTTTCGAGAGCGATTTTCAGCTTATCGGTATCGATGCGCTCCCGGTCCTCGCGGGTAACTGTCATATAAAGACCATCAGCGCGCACTTCGGTCTTGAGAATATTGGACAGTGCGGTTGCTTGCTCCGCCATGAGAATCTCCGCAACACTTTGCTTTTAAATATCTTGACTAGATGGTACTATATATAGGCAGCGATTGCAAGGGAAAATCTATACACATTGTGGTGAAACAAATCCCGGCTCGCCGACAGAATGGCCGCCGACATAACAGAATCACCATACTGCATCTTTTTGCCCGGAACTTTCGGTTCATTGAATTATTTTAAGAGAACGTCCTCGAATCCCATTTCAGATCTGCACAGCAGGTAATAGACGAGAGGAATACACGAAATGGTGATGCCGCAATCCGGTGAGTTCTTGCATGAAGAGAAAAACAAGCATCTCAAGCGACTAAAAGGGGGATCGGTTCTGCTGTCGCGGGAAGCGCTGCAGGATCCCAACTTTGCGCAAACGGTCGTGTTGATATGCGCCCATAACGGCGAAGGTGCATTCGGGCTGGTACTCAATCGTCCTTCACACATGCCACTGTCCGAAGTATTCAATATCGATCTGCCCAACCGTCAGCAGCGGCGCAAAATCTACATCGGCGGACCGGTGCAGCAGGAAGCGTTGCAGGTGCTGCAAACCAGCGGTGAATCCGTCGGCAGCGCCCATGAAATTGCCGACGGCATACATTTCGGGGGCGAATGGCACAGTCTCGAGCAAATCCTCAACGCCGATGAATCGAGTACGCGTCTGTTTCTGGGCTATTCCGGCTGGGCGGGCGGACAACTCGAAAACGAAATTCTGCAAAATGCCTGGGATGTTTACAATGTAGACCTGCGGGCCCTGTTCGACAATGCCGAGCACAACCTCTTCGGTGACGTCGACCAGATCCGTAATTACCTCGTATCGTTGTCGGTTTAGGGCGGTGTATCCGGCTGTCCCGCAGTATGGACGCATAAAATGGAGCATCCCTCTTTGGGTGCACAAGCAAACCAGACGCCGGAACGCATCACAGCGTCCTCTTCCTGCTAGAAACCGCTTCTCTGATCTGCTGAGACTCGCCGTGCTCATCGGAATGCACCTGATCGGCTCTACGCGGGCAAACACCTTTCACGATCCGCAGGATGATCTCTCCACGATACAATTCGAATACTTTTTCGGCACCGGTCACTCCGCCGATTCCCTTGTCGCTGATGAGTGCTTTGCGGCATGGTGGGCCTATCTGGGCATGCCCGGCATAGCAATTGGCAAGATCGGCATATTCTCGGCACTCGAAGTAGACGGAATCAGCAGGACGTATCGGTATAACGGCGAGGCCTTGCACACCCGGCCGCTTAATCGCATCGGACTGTTCGGCGGCGCAACGCCGATCAAATTTGGCAGCCATCGCGCCAGTGTACTTATCGGCAGCGGAATTGCGGGAGATTTTTCCGATATATCCGGCGATTATGCATATCTTCACCTTATCTACGATCATCGCGTTAGGCTGCATGAGCGGCTCACTATTGGTCTGGGCATTTTGTTCCAGAACAATTTCGGCTCCTGGCGACGTCCGGCAAATCTACTCCCCTATTTGCACTGGAAAATTTCGCCACGTGCCAAATTGCGTATCGCCTGGGACAATATCGAGTACAAATATTTTCTGACTTCACGCTTGAGTTTATCGGCGGAAGCGCGCTATGATCTCAGCTTTTTTCGTACGCGGCGTGCGGAGCGTATCGAATTCGAAACCGTCGGGCTGGGCGGTGGTGCGGACTGGTGGCTGGGCGGGAACTGGTACGCACGGGTTCGCTACAAAGAGATGGTTTTCCAACGCGAGATAATCCAGGTGCAGCAGGGTCCCGATCTCGAAGCATCCGGCTTTGGCGGCAGGTCGGTCAGGATACTGCTGGTGTACGGCAAGTAATATAGGTGCCTGCCCACCGGCAATCCGCCCGCCTCGGCAAACGGAAAAACCATTGAGCGACGCGAGTGCGGATTGTATCTTATGATCTTTCACCTTCACCGGCAATTCAGGGGGTACTATGCGCAGGGCAATTTGCATACTCGTCACCGCAAACCTATTCCTCGCCATGCTGTCGGCATGCGGACGTCAGGTATATTACGAAGCGCGCCCGCAAACGCAGACGACGGCCGGTCTCTACCAGCCGGTCGACGGTTGGCCCGAAGATGAATCGACCGGCCTGAGTGCTACCGGAGCATCACGCCCGACCACAACCGTCACCGAAAAGGAAGACCTCCTTGCCAAGGCCGAAGATGGCGCGCTGCGGCGCATTTTCAGCCTGCTTCGCAGCCAGGGAATTCCTGCCTCAATCGGTGAAGAGACCTTTTACGCCTGTGTCGGTGAAGTTGTACCAACCGCATATGTCAAAAAGGAAGTTTTCGAGCACAACCGGGTTGAAGTCAGCGTGTTCATCGAACAGCAGTTTGTCGACGCGCTGAAGAAGTGTTTCGAAACATCGGTTGAGCTGGGCTATTGAGCTTCATCATCACGGGAATGACATATTATACACCGCAGGAAGGACAGCTACACCCAGGATTAACAATCGCTCTAAACCGCATCCGCCGCCCGCGCAACACGTGCCGGCCGCGCCTGCACCACCGCACGATCAGGAAAAGATAACTTGAAATGATTCCCACTCTCATCTGCGTCAACCCAGATATTGCCACGGTGCTCGTTCATCACCATTTTACAAAAGAATAACCCCAACCCCTTCGAATACTGAGATCCCTTCTCATCCAACCTCGAAAACTTCTCAAACATAGTCTTGCGTTGACCCTCGCCTATCGGCGGTCCACTGCTGTAGAAGCAAATGATACGCTCATTGTCTGCGTTGGCAAACGTAATCTCGACATTCCCGCCATTCGGTACGTATTTCGCCGCATTGCTGAATAAATTCTGAAATATGCGCTCAAGCAAATACGCGTCGGCATACACATCAAAATCGCCGTCCGGCGGCGTGACCGCTACCGATATATTCTTCTCCTCAAACAACGCATTCTGCATGAATTTATCCATAAGCTGCAATATCCTGCCCATTTCCAATACACTGCGCTTGAGTACCAGCTTACCGTCATCCATGCGCGCAATGTCAAGCAAATTCGAAGATAAACTCACAATATCGCTGCACCCCGACGTCGCCAGATTAACCAGTTTGTCCATCTTCTGATCATCAGCGACACGACGCCCCAACATCCCGATACTCCCCTGGATGCC
>WJLW01000054.1 GCA_014728295.1 Chitinivibrionales bacterium
GAGATGATCATGCCCTCTGATAACGCAAACCTGGAAGTCGAGCTGATCGCACCGATTGCCATGGAAAAAGAACTGCGCTTTGCCATCAGAGAAGGCGGAAGAACCGTCGGCGCAGGTGTGGTCACGGATATCGTTGAATAAGCGCATCTTAAACGAACTACTAACAGGACGGCATCATGCCCCGAGATAAAATTACGCTTGAATGCACATCGTGCAAGCATCGCAACTACACGACTACCAAGAACAAACGATTGCATTCGGGTCGCGTCGAATTCAAAAAGTTTTGTCCCAACGAACGCAAGCGAACAATGCACAAAGAAGCTAAATAGCATGCTTCAAGGAATATAATCAGCCTACAGGCCTGTAGCTCAATTGGTAGAGTAGTGGTCTCCAAAACCATTGGCTGGGGGTTCAAGTCCCTCCAGGCCTGTTCATAACCCAGAAGTGTAATATGCAGAAATTCATTCAATACCTCAAAGATGTCAGAACTGAGATGATCAAGGTGAGCTGGCCAAATCGTGAAGAAATTATCGGCGGAACCTCGCTGGTTGTCACGCTCAGTATCTTTTTTGCAACAGTCGTCTGGATATTCGATCAGGTGTTAAACCGGCTGCTCAGCATAATCGTGAGCAGTTAGAAACCTTAACCCAAGGAATAACGCATGGCTCTGCGCTGGTATGCAATACATACATATTCAGGACAGGAATCCAAAGTTCTGCAGCACCTGCGGGACATTATAGAATCCGGTGATCTGGGCGATAAAATAACCCAGGCCCTCATGCCAACGCAGGAAGTTGTTCAGGTTAAGCGCGGTAAAAAAATAAAAACCACACGCAAATTTTTTCCCAGCTATCTCCTGCTGGAAATGGAACTGGACCGTGAAACAACACATCTGATTCACGACATGAGCGGAATAATCGGCTTTGTCGGCAGCAAAAAGCCGCAACCGCTGAAAGAAGATGAGGTACGCCGCATTCTTGGTCAAACCGAACGCGGCGCGAAACAGGAAATATCAGAAGTGCCTTTTGAGATCGGCGATTCGATTAAAATCAAAGAAGGACCCTTCAAAGATTTTGACGGAGTAGTTGACGAAATCCATCCTGACAAAGGCAAGATAAAAGTAATGGTGAGCGTCTTCGGACGTTCCACTCCAGTAGAAGTTGACTTTATGCACGTCAACCCGGTCAGTTGACCCGTACAAAGATTAAAAAAAAGCAAGATTTATCTAACAGGAGCTTGTTACATTGGCAAAGAAAGTACTCGCACAGATTAAGCTGCAGATACCCGCAGGACAGGCAAATCCGGCCCCGCCGGTCGGTCCGGCGCTGGGACAGCATGGTGTCAATATCATGGAATTCTGCAAAGCGTTCAACGCAAAGACAAAAGACGGCGGCGGCCTGCTCATTCCCGTCGTAATTACGGTGTATGCCGATAGATCATTTACCTTCATCACGAAGACGCCGCCGGCAGCGGTTTTGATCATGAAAGAGCTTGGCCTGAAAAAGGCTTCAGGGATACCCAACAAAGAAAAGGTTGGAACCCTGACCGATGAGCAGGCGCGCAAAATTGCAGAAATGAAAATGCCGGATCTAAATGCAGCTTCGATCGAGACCGCAATCAGCATGATCAAAGGCACTGCCAGAAGCATGGGAGTTAAAACCACAGCCTGACGCTTGTACCACGCTTTCACACCGGGAGATTGTTAAATAATGAAACACGGAAAAAAATGGCAGGATACGTACAAAAAAGTAGACAGATTCAAAGAGTACTCACTCAGCGAAGCTTTGGAGTTTCTCAAGCAGAATTCTGTCGTCAAATTTGATGAAACGCTCGAAATTTGCGTAAACCTTGGAGTTGATCCGCGCAAAAGTGACCAGGCAGTGCGCGGTGCGGTTCCCTTGCCGCATGGTTTGGGCAAAAAAGTCAGAGTGCTTGCATTTGCTCAGGGTGAAAAAGCCAAAGAAGCAGAAAACGCCGGAGCCGACTACGTTGGCAGTGAAGAGCTGGCTGAGAAAATAAAAGGTAGCTGGTTTGATTTTGACGCAGTCATCGCAACTCCCGACATGATGAAGGTAGTGGGCAAGCTTGGCAAGCTTTTAGGCCCGCGCGGAATGATGCCAAATCCGAAAGTCGGCACCGTAACCATGGATGTTGAGAAAACTATACATGAACTGAAAGCCGGTAAGGCCGAATTTAGAGTTGACAAAGGCGGCATTCTTCATGCGCCTTTGGGCAAACTCTCATTTGAGGTCACGCAGTTGGCTGAAAATGCCAGAGCATTTATCGAAGCCGTAGTCAAGGCCAAACCTTCTGCCGCCAAAGGCCAATACATAAAAAAAGTAACCCTCACCAGCACTATGGGACAGGGTTTGAGCGTCACTCCGGCCGAACTCCGGATTTAATCTTATCAACATTGTGCTTTCAACCAAGGTGAAATTGTAATGTCGACAAAAGCAGAACGTACCGAAGCAATCGATCTCCTCGAGAAAGATTTTAACGAAGCCAAGGGAATTTATTTTACCGATTTCAATCGTGTTAATGTTGAAAAAATGACTCAATTACGCGCCGAATTCAGGCAGCAGGGCGCAAAATACAAGGTCGTAAAAAATACTCTTGCCAGTATTGCATTAGAACGCTGCGGCAAAAAAGACCTGATAGCCTATCTCAAAGGCCCTGTTGGCATCGCAACCCATGACAGCGAACCAACAGCTCCCGCCAAGGTAATTAAAGATTTTCACAAAGCCAACAAAGACCTTCTACCCTGCAATGCAGCCATGATAGAAGGTACGGTATTCGACGCGGATCAGGTTGATAAGCTGGCTGATATGCCCAGCAAAGACGTATTACTTTCTCTGTTGCTTTCGGCACTCAAAGCTCCGGTTACCAATTTTGCCGGTGCGCTCAACGGGATTCTCACCAAATTTGCAGGCACGCTGGAAGCTGTTAAAAACAAAAAAGAATCTGAAAATAGCTAACTCGAAAATATGAAAGAAACCCAACACCACTCATCAGGAGGTTATTCGTGGCAACCCTGACCAACGAAGAAATTATTGACGCAATCGGCAACAAAACCGTTATCGAGCTTAGCGATCTGATCAAATCGATCGAAGAAAAATTCGACGTCAAAGCAGCGGCTCCGGTAGCGGTTGCAGCGGGCCCTGCAGCAGGCGCCGCCGGCGGTGAAGCTGAGGCCGAAGAACAAACAGAATTTGATGTCGTTCTCAAAGATTTCGGAGCTAAAAAGATTCAGGTCATCAAAGTAGTTCGGGCCATCACCGGTCTGGGACTTAAAGAGGCAAAAGAACTGGTCGAAGGCGCTCCCAAATCGGTCAAGGAAGGTATCGAAAAAGACGAAGCGGAAAACATTAAAAAGCAATTGGAAGAAGTCGGCGCAGGCGTGGAAATTAAATAAGTGCGCCTCGCACCTTGCCTTTCCTATGGGGCACGAAAGCTATTGTGACCATAGGGAAAGAATTCCGCGCATGCTGCAATCAACGTTGCAGACATACAAGGAAGTCTTTTCCCGTATGGTCTATTGTTGTTTAAGCAATGAATCCTTCACAACCTTAGCGCCAAGAGGATACGTTAATGGTTAAACGTCGATCGTATTCGTCAGTTCCGGAAGTGATGCCAATGCCGGATCTTCTGGAAATTCAAACAAGAGCCTACAAAGAGTTTCTCCAGCTCGACGTGCCCCCGCGCATGCGCAAAAACACGGGGTTGCACGCAGCATTCATGAGCCTTTTTCCGATCAATGACGTCAAAGGCTACTATACGCTGGAATACGAAGGTTACAAACTGGGCGTCCCGAAATATACGTTGAGAGAGTGCAAAGAGCGAGGCATGACTTACGCCGCACCACTCAAGGTAGATATGTCCCTTCTGGTCTACGAGCCGGACGGTGAAACAAAGCGTTTCGTTGAAAAAATCAGCAACGAGGTGTATATCGGTGAAATTCCGCTCATGACCGATCGCGGCACCTTTGTTATCAACGGCGCCGAACGCGTCATTGTAAGCCAGTTGCATCGCTCGCCCGGTATAACCTTCGACGAAGTTACCCACCCAAATGGCAAAAAACTGCTTACCGCCCGGATCATTCCTCAACGCGGATCGTGGGTTGAAATCATCCTGGAAGTTGATGATGTACTCATCGTCAATATCGACCGGCGCAAAAAGATGCCGGCCACTATCCTGCTTCGTGCACTGGGATATTCACGCGATGAAGAGATTCTTGCCCTGTTTCATGACGCAAAGGAACTCGAAGTTAAAGCGGGCAATAAAGCTCAGATTCTGGGCAGTATCGTTTCTGCAACCGTATTTAATGAAGACACCGGCGAAATCCTGCTGGACGCTAATGAAATCATTACCGAAGACAAGTACAATCTTCTGGCCGAAAACAAAATTGGTAAAATCAAGGTTCTGAAAGATATTGCCAATCCCGACAATGTCGTTGTCAGAAATACCATCGGTATCGATTCAACCAAATCCGAAGAAGAAGCGCTTTTCTTCCTCTACGGCACTATGCGCCCGGGCGATCCGCCCAACGTTGAAACCGCGCGTAACCTCATCACCCGCATGTTTTTTGATGAAAAACGCTACGACCTGGGTGAAGTTGGACGTTACCGCGTCAATACCCGCCTGAGCGTGCACCCCGAAACAGACGGTGCAAATATTCTGACCAAAGAAGACTTCATCGAAACGTTCAAATACATGATCGACCTGAGCGTCGGGGAAGGATTCATTGACGATATCGATCACCTCGGCAACCGACGGGTGCGTTCGGTGGGAGAACTGCTGGCTGCACAATTTACCGTCGGTCTGACCCGCATGGTGCGCACTATAAAAGAACGTCTGAGTCTGCGCGATACCGAAAACATCACTCCGCAGGATTTGATAAATGCAAGGACAGTTTCCACGGTAATTCAGGCGTTTTTCGGTTCCAGCCAGCTCTCGCAATTCCTCGATCAGACCAACCCGCTCTCCGAGCTGACGCACAAACGCCGCGTCAGTGCGCTCGGCCCCGGAGGCTTGACACGTGAGCGAGCCGGATTTGAAGTGCGTGACGTGCATCATACCCATTACGGGCGTCTTTGCCCAATCGAAACGCCGGAAGGTCCCAATATCGGGCTGATCGCGTCACTGAGTAGCTATGCGCGGGTCAACTCGTTCGGCTTTATCGAAACACCCTACCAGAAAATTGAAAGTGGTTCGGTTACCGGCACGGTAGAGTATTTGACCGCTGATCAGGAAGACAATCACATGATTGCTCAAGCGAGCACATCGACCAATGATAAGCGCAAAATTACCGACTCGACGGTATTTGCCCGCTATCGAGGTGATTTTCCCCTGGTTCCACCAACCGATCTGGCGTATATGGATATTTCACCCATGCAACTGGTAAGCGTGGCCGCGGGATTGATTCCGTTTCTGGAACACGATGACGCCAACCGTGCGCTCATGGGATCCAACATGCAACGCCAGGCCGTGCCACTCCTCAACACCGAAGCGCCGATTGTCGGCACCGGGCTGGAACAGCGCGCGGCCAGAGACTCCGGATGCTTGATTGTCTCGCAGTGCAGCGGCGTTGTGCATAAAGTCGATTCGAACAAAATCGTAATCAAGCGTACGAAAGACAAGCCGGGATCAGATGATCTTGAGCTCACCCAGTTCGAATCCTACGAGTTGCAGAAATACCAGCGCTCGAATCAGGATACCTGCATCAATCAGAAGATGTGTGTCAAGGTTGGCGACAAAGTCAAGCCCGGCAGCATCCTTGCCGACGGACATGCCACCAAAAACGGTGAATTGTCTCTGGGACGCAATGTTGTGGTGGCGTTCATGCCCTGGCGCGGCTATAATTTCGAAGACGCTATAATTGTGTCTGAAAAGCTCGTTGCCGAAGATGTATACACCTCGATTCATATCGAGGTATTTGAGACTGAAGTACGCGACACCAAGCGTGGCCCGGAAGAATTGACGCGTGAGATTCCCAATGTCAGCGAGGAAGCGCTCAAAAACCTCGACGAAAACGGGGTCGTGCGAGTCGGCACGGAGGTGGAAGCGGGCGATATTCTCGTAGGAAAAGTTACGCCGAAAGGAGAAACCGAGCTTTCTCCGGAAGAACGCCTGCTGCGCGCCATTTTCGGCGAAAAGGCCGGTGATGTGAGAGATTCATCCCTTAAAGCCCCTCCAGGTCTCAAAGGCATCGTCATCGATACACATATTTATTCCCGCAAAGAGCGCGACAAGCGCTCCAAGAAAAAGGATAAGAAGCGCATCGATGAAATCAGGTCTGAAATCAGCAAACAGATTGCTGAGATTGAAAATGCATGCCAGGAAAAACTGATTGAATTTCTGAGCGATACTCAAACCAGAGAGATC
Source organism: Chitinivibrionales bacterium (assembly GCA_014728295.1). GTDB lineage: Bacteria > Fibrobacterota > Chitinivibrionia > Chitinivibrionales > WJKA01 > WJLW01. The sequence continues at coordinate 6,382 of WJLW01000054.1, forward strand.
AAAAACGTCCATACCGGTGAAGTAATTGTGCCGGCCGGCAAGAAGTGGCGCAAGACGCTCCTTCAGAAATTGGATCTGGCCAGCATCTCGTTTGAGGAAGGCCTCAGCGACGATACGCGCAAGGGCAAACGCGCCGAACAAGTGCTGTTCAAGGCAAACGACCTGATTTCCAAACTGGAAGATAAACTCGATAAGGAAATTGACAAAGTGGTGCGCGGCGATGAGCTTAAACCGGGCGTTTTGCAGTTGGTGAAGGTATACGTTGCCAAAAAACGCAAGCTCTCGGTGGGTGATAAAATGGCCGGTCGCCACGGCAACAAAGGCGTCATCTCTAAAATTGTGGCTCAGGAAGATCTGCCGTACCTGCCGGATGGAACACCGGTGGAGATAATTCTGAACCCGCTCGGGGTACCATCCCGTATGAATATCGGACAAATACTCGAAACGCATATGGGTTGGGCAGCCAAAGAGCTCGATATAAACGTTGCCACACCGGTTTTTGACGGCGCCAGCTACGAAGATGTAATTGCCTTGCTCGAAGAGGCTGGTTTACCAAATACCGGAAAAATCCAGTTGCGCGACGGTCGCACGGGCGAGCCGTTCGACCAGGAGGTAACCGTAGGCCCGATGTACATGCTGAAACTGTGTCACCTGGTTGACGACAAAATTCATGCCCGTTCCATCGGTCCCTATTCCCTGGTTACCCAGCAGCCGCTTGGCGGAAAATCGCAATTTGGCGGTCAGCGCTTTGGCGAAATGGAAGTGTGGGCGCTCGAGGCTTACGGCGCAGCGTATACGCTTCAGCAGATCCTGACGGTCAAAAGTGACGACCTTACCGGACGCTCCAAAATTTACGAGGCCATTGTCAAAGGCGAGAATTCACCAGCAAGCGGAATTCCCGAATCCTTCAAGGTACTGGTTCGAGAAATTAAAGCCCTGGGACTTGACATTAGTTTTGGTAAAGAAGAGTACGAGCTGTAAACTGCCGATGCAGTTACCGCTTAAATATTCACCCTCGAAGGGAGAAGAGTAGATGGATTTTTCGATTCGCTCGGATAGCGCCCATCAGCAGATCAGTGAAGTTTCCATTCGCCTGGCCTCGCCGGACAAGATCCGAAACTGGTCATTTGGCGAAGTAACCAAACCTGAAACAATCAACTACCGCTCGTTTAAACCAGAACGAGACGGTCTGTTTTGTGAACGTATTTTCGGCCCGGTGCGCAACTGGGAATGTAATTGCGGCAAATATAAACGTATTCGCTATCGTGGGGTGGTCTGTGACCGTTGCGGCGTTGAAGTCACGCATTCAAAAGTACGCCGTGAACGCATGGGTCACATTGAGCTGGCCGTACCGATTGTTCACATCTGGTTTCTCAGAGGGACGCCGTCCCATGTAAGCTACCTGCTTGGTTTTCCCAATACCGTGCTGGAGCGCATTGTCTACTACGAATCATACGTCATCATCGACCCGGGCGACACCGACCTAAAAAAAGGCAGCCTGGTCACCGAAGATGAATACATCGACCTTGAGGAGCAGGGCAAACAATTTATCGCCAAGATGGGCGGCGAGGCCGTGCTGGAGTTGCTGGCCACGCTCGATATCGAAGAACTATCGATTGATTTGCGTTCTAAAATTAACCTCGAGTCTTCGGAGCAACGCAAGCAGGAACACCTCAAGCGCCTGCGCGTGGCAGAGGCGTTTCTAAAATCAGGAAACAATCCCGAAGACATGGTGCTGCGGGTATTGCCGGTGCTGCCGCCTGATTTGCGTCCTCTGGTACCGCTGGAAGGCGGGCGCTTTGCCACCTCCGACCTCAATGACCTGTATCGCCGTGTTATCAACCGCAACAACCGGCTTAAAAAGCTGATTGAAATAATGGCGCCTGATGTTATTTTGCGCAATGAAATGCGCATGTTGCAGGAAGCGGTAGACACGCTTTTTGATAATGGACGCCGCACCTTTTCGGTCAAGGGTGAAGGCAAGCGCCCGCTGAAGTCGCTCAGTGATCTGCTCAAAGGTAAGCAGGGACGGTTTCGTCAGAATCTGCTGGGCAAACGAGTTGACTACTCCGGCCGCAGCGTAATTGTAGTAGGTCCCGAATTGAAAATCCATCAGTGCGGACTACCGAAGATGATGGCGTTGGAATTGTTCAAACCGTTCGTTATTCAGAAGCTTGAAGAACGTGGTTATGTTCAGACAGTGAAAAGTGCGAAAAAATTTGTCGAAAAGGAGCGTCCCGAAGTATGGGATATTTTGGAAGAGGTCATCAAGGATCACCCCGTCATGCTCAACCGCGCTCCGACATTGCACCGTCTCGGCATTCAGGCATTCTTCCCGGTGCTTGTAGAAGGTAAGGCTATCAGACTGCACCCTCTGGTGTGCGCGGCCTTCAACGCCGACTTTGACGGTGACCAGATGGCCGTACACGTACCGCTTTCATTTGAGTCTCAGATCGAGTGCCGATTGTTGATGCTCAGTGCCAACAACCTGCTCAGTCCCGCTTCCGGCAAACCGATTATGGTACCGTCTCAGGACATTGTTCTGGGTATTTATTACCTTACCAAAACCGCACCTGACTGCATTGGCGAAGGCAAGGCCTTTTCGGGAATTGACGAAGTAATGCATGCCCTTAACATCAGAAAGGTTGAGCTGCACGCCAAAATCAAGGTCCGCATTAACGGCGAGAGTGTTGCGACTACTCCGGGCCGTGTCATTTTAAACGAAATCGTTCCTGAAGGTCTTCCCTATGTAAATGACTTGCTGAACAAAGGCAAAATCCAGGTGCTGGCGGCTCTGGTCATCAAAGAAAAGGGCAATAAAATTGCCTGCAAATTCCTTGATGATCTCAAAGCACTCGGTTATGAGTACGCCACCCTGGCCGGGATTACTTTTTCGGCAAGCGACTTGGTAGTGCCGAAAGCAAAAGACGAAATCGTCAACAAAGCGCTGGAGGAAGTCGAGCGCATCCGCAAGCAGTTCAACAAAGGTATCATCACCGAAGGTGAACGCTATAACAAGATTATCGATACCTGGACGCATACTACCAATCTGGTCTCGGATGTTATGGACGAGACGCTTGGACAAGATCGCAACGGATTTAACTCAGTGTACATCATGAAAGATTCAGGTGCTCGCGGAAGTAAAGATCAGATCAAACAGTTGGCAGGCATGCGCGGGCTTATGCAGAAACCGCAGAAAAAAATTACCGGCTCGGTTGGAGAAATCATTGAGAATCCTATTATCTCAAACTTCAAAGACGGTCTGTCGGTGCTGGAATACTTCATTTCCACACACGGTGCCCGTAAAGGACTTGCCGATACCGCACTCAAGACTGCCGATGCCGGCTACCTCACGCGGCGATTGGTTGACGTTGTTCAGGACACTGTCGTTACTATGGAAGATTGCAATACTATCAAGGGTCTGGATCTGGAGCCGCTGTCCGAAGGCGACGAAGTCATGGAGTCTCTGGCAACCCGCATTGTCGGGCGAGTCGCGCAGCAGGATGTGTACGATCCGGTCTCAGATGAAATAATCTGTCCTATCAATACGCAGATCGATGAGGTGATGGCCAAAAACATTGAAGACAGTGGTGTCGAAAAAATCAAGATACGCTCGATATTGACCTGCGACGCCCGGTATGGAGTCTGTCAAAAGTGCTATGGGCGTAACCTTGCTACCGGCAAGGTTGTTGACATCGGAGAATCGATCGGTATCATGGCGGCTCAAAGCATCGGCGAGCCCGGCACTCAGTTGACCTTGCGTACCTTCCACATCGGCGGTACGGCATCCCGTCTGATCGCGCAATCACAGGAGATTGCCAAGATCGACGCCAAGGTTTCCTACGAAAACATTGAAACGGCTGAGTTTGAAGGCAACATGGTTGTCATGAACCGTTCGGGTGAGCTGTTGCTGCTTGACGAGCAGGAACGCGAGCGCAGTCGCTTCAATGTTCCGTATGGCGCTTTTATTAAGGTTAAAGACGGTAAAACTGTTAAAAAGGGGCAGATTCTTTTTGAATGGGATCCCTATAACAACGTCATCCTGGCCAATCGTGAAGGTATCGTCCGGTTTGAGGACCTGGTTGAAGGTGAAACCATCAACGAGCTTTATGACGAGCGCTCAGGCACCAGCAACAGTGTGGTTGTAGAGCACCGGGAGAAAAAACTGCATCCGCATATTCAGATTTTCGATATAAACGGCGACAAACGTCTGGCAAATATAGCCGTGCCAACCGGAGCATTTTTGCAGATTCGCGACGGAAAAGAGGTCCAGGCCGGAACCATTTTGCTCAAGATCCCGCGGGAAAGCGGCAAAAGCCGCGACATTACCGGTGGATTGCCCAGGGTCGCCGAGCTGTTTGAAGCCCGTCGCCCGAAAGACAGCGCAGTGATCTCCGAAGTTGACGGTATTATCGGTTTCGGCGAGAACGAACGCGGCAATCGAAAAGTAATCGTCAAAACAGAAAGCGGCGATTCTCGGGACTATTTAATTCCACTTGGCAAGCACCTGCGGATTCATGAAGGAGACCGTGTTCAAGCCGGAGATCGTTTGAGTGAAGGCGCGATCGATCCGCACGACATTCTCCGCATTATGGGTGAAAATGCGGTGCAGGGCTACCTGCTTGATGAAATCCAAGCGGTATACCGTCTGCAGGGTGTGACCATCAATGACAAGCACATTGAGGTAATTGTATCCCAGATGCTTAAGAAAGTGCGCATCGAAAAACCCGGTGACACCAACTTTCTGGCTGGCGATGATGTCGACAAGAAGAAGCTTATTGAGGAAAATGAGATTGTCATGGCCGAAGGCGGCGCGCCGGCATCCTTCAAGCCGCTGCTTCTTGGCATCACGAAGGCTTCCCTGACAACCGAGTCGTTCCTCAGCGCGGCATCGTTTCAGGAAACGACCAAGGTGCTCTCCAAGGCCGCCGTTGAAGGCAAAATCGACGCCTTGCGCGGTCTGAAGGAAAACTTGATCATGGGGAACCTGATTCCTGCCGGTACCGGACGAAAAAGCTTCCGCGCCATGAAAGTCAAAGACCTGGAAGCGGATATAGTACAAGTAGAAGATCACGAAGAAAGTGATGATTTCCTGGACATTGCCGGCTAAAAACCGGCAACGTCTTTGTGCTATTATTTGCATTTAATGAGCGCAAAAAACTATATTAGTAGCTTCTCTTTTTTTGTTATAAGGAGCGGTAAACAGTGCCTACTATAAGTCAATTGGTCCGTACCGGACGTACCTCATCAAGCCGCAGAAGTATGTCGCGAGCCTTGCAGAAGTGCCCTCAGCGGCGCGGCGTGTGTACGCGTGTATTTACCACCACGCCTAAAAAACCCAATTCCGCACTGCGTAAGGTTGCCCGGGTGCGCTTGACAAATCACATCGAGGTCAATGCCTACATTCCGGGGGAAGGCCACAACCTGCAGGAGCACTCGATCGTGCTGATTCGCGGGGGACGCGTCAAGGATGTTCCCGGTGTTCGCTATCATGTCATTCGTGGCGCCCTGGACACGCAGGGTGTAGAGGATCGCAAGCGCAGCCGCTCCAAGTACGGCGTCAAAAAACCCAAGAAACAATAAGGATTATAGTTGTCATGGCACGCAGAAGAAGAGCACAGAAACGAAAAATAATTCCTGATCCAAAATTCGGCAGCACCCTTGTTACTCGCTTTATCAACAGCATCAATAAACATGGCAAAAAGCGGCTGGCCGAAAGAATCTTTTATGACGCCCTCGACGACATCCAGAAAAAAACCAGTCAGGACGGTCTGGGCATCTTTCAGAAAGCCATGGAAAATGTCAAACCCTCACTTGAGGTAAAATCTCGCCGTGTTGGCGGCGCCAACTACCAGGTACCAATCGAAGTATCGGCAGACCGGCGCGTCTCGCTGGCAATCCGATGGCTGTTGACATATTCAAAAGCGCGCTCCGAAAAAAGCATGTCGGAAAAGCTGGCAAACGAAATTTTGCAGGCGTCCCGCAATGAAGGCGGCGCTATTCGCAAACGGATAGATACGCATAAAATGGCCGAAGCCAATAAGGCTTTTGCCCATTTCCGCTGGTAAGCAAATTATGGTTTGTTTTGTCGCACACATGAATAAGGTGAGTACAAGTATCAACTATGGGCAAGGAAAATGCATTAGAAAAACAGCGCAATATCGGCATTATGGCCCATATCGATGCCGGCAAAACAACCACTACCGAACGAATCTTATTTTATTCCGGAATCGTCCATAGGATGGGCGAAGTCCATGACGGCAACACCGTCATGGACTGGATGACGCAGGAGCGTGAGCGCGGCATTACGATAACTTCGGCCGCAATCACCTGCGAGTGGCAGGGACACAGTATCACAATTATCGATACTCCCGGCCATGTCGATTTCACCATTGAAGTCGAACGTTCTTTGAGAGTTCTGGATGGCGCAGTTGCAATTTTTGATGCCGTTGGAGGCGTAGAACCTCAATCCGAAACGGTCTGGCACCAAGCAGACACCTACCACGTTCCACGGCTCGCCTTTGTGAATAAAATGGACCGACTTGGCGCCGATTTTTTCAATGTAATCGCGATGATGGAGCAGAAATTTACGACTACTCCGGTCGCCATACAACTGCCTATCGGCAAAGAAGACAGCTTTGCCGGCGTCATAGACCTGATAGGCTTGAAGGCATATCAGTATGACGATGAGAGTTTGGGCGCCAAAGTTGAAGAAATTGATATACCCGAAGAACTTCGGGAGGATGCGGAGCATCATCGGCAAACCATGCTGGAAGCAATTTGCGATTTCGACGATGATCTTATGCATCAGATGCTCGAAGAGGAAACCATCAGTGCCGACCTGACTTACCGGGCACTTCGCAACGGGGTCCTGCAAAACTTGATCTGCCCGGTGCTTTGCGGATCGGCCTTTAAAGACAAGGGAGTTCAGCAGCTTCTTGATGCAGTCATACGTTTTCTGCCGTCGCCACTTGACAGAGGGGCAATCAAGGGCAAAGACGTTGCTCAAAAAAGCGAACTCACCAGGGTGCCTGAAACGCAGGCCCCACTGGCCGCGCTTGTATTCAAAATTGCGGTGGATCCTCATTTCGGGCGTTTGGCCTTCAGTCGTATCTACTCCGGTACACTTAAACTGAGAGATACGGTATTGAACCCTCGTCTTGATAAAAAAGAGCGCATAATGCGTATATTCAAAATGCGCTCAAATAAACGCAAGCCCCAGGAGCTTGCCCGGGCCGGTGATATTGTGGCGCTGGTGGGCTTGAAAGTGACCCAGACCGGCGATACGCTCTGTTCACCAAAGGATCCGATTCTCTTCGAACGAATGGCTTTTCCCGATCCGGTTATTTTCAGGTCAATCGAGCCCAAAAGCACTGCAGACGAAAAAAAACTGGCGGAGGCGCTTTCTCGCCTCCAAGATGAGGATCCCACTTGTACCATTACCGAAGACAGCGAAACCGGCCAGACCTTGATAGCAGGTATGGGAGAGCTTCATCTCGAAATCCTGATCGATCGGCTAGTCAAGGAATTCAATGTGGAAGCCCTCGTCGGCAAGCCACAGGTTTCTTTCCGCGAAACAATCACAGCTTCGTGCCGTGAATTATTTGAATTCTGCCAGCCGATTGGCGGCAAAACGCAGTATGCCAGGTTCACTCTCTCCCTGACACCTGCAGCAGGAAAGGGAACATCTTTCAGGGATGCCTCACCCGTCGATACGCCGGTTCCCGCAGCATACAGAGAAGCAGTCAGACAAGGGATCATGGAATCATGCAGTGGAGGTCCCCTATCCGGCTACCCGCTTACCGATATTGCGATATCGCTTGTCGACATTTCCATGCGGGAAGACGATTCTACCGAGCTGGCATTTAAAATCGCCGGTGCAACCGCATTTCGCGATTTTTGCGCACAATCACAGCCTGCACTGCTGGAACCCCTCATGAGCATCGAGGCAGTCGTGCCCGAGGATTTTGTCGGTACGGTAATCAACGATCTCAACGGTCGTCGCGGCAGAGTTCAGAAAATATCATCACGCAACAATATGCAGATCATCAACGGGGAGTCACCTCTGCTGGAGATGTTCGGCTATGCAACTGCGCTTCGGTCTCTGACGCAGGGGCGAGCTGCCTACACAATGCAGTTCTCCCGCTACGAGCAGACGCCGGCCCAGATTCAAGAAGAAATTTTGCGCAAAATAGGCAGATAGCCAACTAAAGAATATTATAAAAAAAGAAAGCTTCATTAGGAGGTTTTTGCATGGCGAAGGAAAAGTTTGCACGAGATAAGACCCACGTAAACGTGGGTACCATCGGCCACGTTGATCACGGCAAGACAACTTTGACGGCAGCAATTACGCTGCACCAGTCTTCCAAGGGGATGTCCGAGATTAAGAAATTTGACGAAATCGACAACGCCCCGGAAGAGCGCGAACGTGGTATTACCATCGCTACCGCCCATGTAGAATACGCTACAGACAAACGTCATTATGCCCACGTCGACTGCCCCGGCCACGCCGACTATATCAAAAACATGGTAACCGGTGCGGCACAGATGGACGGTGCGATCCTGGTGGTCAGCGCTGCAGACGGGCCCATGCCCCAGACTCGTGAACATATTCTGCTGGCGCGCCAGGTGGGTGTGCCCCATATCGCCGTATACCTCAATAAAGTTGATATGGTGGACGATCCCGAATTGCTGGAGCTGGTGGAGCTTGAAATCCGGGAGTTGCTCAGTCAATACGAATTTCCGGGTGATGATATTCCCATCATTGCCGGCTCGGCGCTCAAGGCGCTTGAAGGCGATACCTCCGACATCGGTATTCCCTCAATCGACAAGCTGCTCGAAGCAATCGACAGCTATTTTCCCGATCCGGCTCGTGAAATCGACAAGCCCTTTCTCATGCCGGTTGAAGACGTGTTCAGTATTACCGGCCGCGGCACGGTTGCCACCGGGCGTATCGAGCGCGGCATCGTCAAGGTTGGCAATGAAATCGAGATCGTGGGTATTAAAGACACGCAGAAGACCACGGTTACCGGTGTTGAAATGTTCAGAAAGCTTCTGGATGAAGGTCAGGCCGGAGATAATGTCGGCTGTCTGTTGCGGGGCATCGACAAGGCGGCTATCGAGCGCGGTATGGTTTTGGCAAAGCCCGGAAGCATCACCCCGCACAAAAAGTTCAAAGCCGAAGTGTATGTATTGTCCAAAGAAGAAGGCGGACGACACACCCCGTTTTTCAACGGCTATCGTCCCCAGTTTTATTTCCGCACCACCGATGTGACCGGCTCGATCAAGCTGGCCGAAGGCGTCGAGATGATCATGCCCTCTGATAACGCAAACCTGGAAGTCGAGCTGATCGCACCGATTGCCATGGAAAAAGAACTGCGCTTTGCCATCAGAGAAGGCGGAAGAACCGTCGGCGCAGGTGTGGTCACGGATATCGTTGAATAA
>WJLW01000055.1 GCA_014728295.1 Chitinivibrionales bacterium
ATTGAAGCCTGAACGAGCTGTATCAAGAGGGTTAGAGAATGTATATTTCGGTTGATGAAAATAGCAGATACAATCCCCCCCTTCCCTGAGCGCAGAAGCATTCGGCAATTCAGCGACAGTGACGGATCGGCAGAGCATTCATATGCTTTTATGAAATATGGGAACAGTCGCATCGGCGCGGCTTGCCTCATCATTGCTGTATCCCTGATTTCGACTGCGCTTATGCACTGCGAAGATAGTACCAGGGTGCTCATCACCGGCAGAATGCGGGGATATCGCCCGCAAGATGCTGTTTTTGTGGCGTTGGCAGATAGCTGGGAGGGAATCTATCGCTCGCCGCAGATATTTGAAATCGACTCGACCGGCGCATATACGCTGGCCTTTTCCTTTCACCAGCGGGTACCGCCCATCAATTTTGTAAAAAATAACAAACAGTACGCCGAGTTACATTTCATCAATTTATGGGGCGACAATCCTCAGCTCGAAAACACACTTACCGGCCGCACCTACCCCCTGGTGATGGGTGACGACTTTGTGATCCGAGCCGAAATCGTATTCTGATCCCGCGCATGCCCGAGCTGCCTGAAGTACAAACTATCGTAAATGATCTCAACCGCGCCGGTGTTGCGGGTATGCCAATCACCGGCATTAACGTCACTTGGCGCAAATCTATTGCAACACATTCAATTAAATCACTTTACGACTGCCTTGTCACGTGCAGCATCAGGTCCATTACCCGTCGGGCCAAATTCATTAAAATGCTCCTTTCGAATGAGATGTGGCTGTTTGTCCACCTGCGTATGTCGGGGCGTATCGCCGTTTGCAATTCCAATGACGCCCCCGATAAACACGAACATGTCACTATTTCGTTTGCCGACGGCCGCGATCTGCGCTTCCACGACACGCGCAAATTCGGCAGGTGGTATCTGGTGGCTGCTCCAGCGACTATCGAGGCCCATTTAGGCCCCGAACCGCTGGATGCACGCTTCACTCCCGCTCGATTCGGCACCATGCTCAAACAACACAATCGTCAACTCAAGCCACTGCTTCTGGATCAAACGTTCCTTGCCGGGCTGGGCAACATTTATGTCGACGAAGCCCTCTGGCAGGCATCCCTGCATCCCCAAACTATCTCATCCTCTCTTTCGGCACGCAAATCTGGGAAGCTGCACGCAGCGATTGTTTCTGTGCTAACCACCGGCATCAACAATCTCGGAACATCCCTGGGGACGGGGAGGGCAAATTTTTACTCCATCGGCAAGCGGCAGGGGCGCAACAAAGATCAGCTCAATGTCTTTCGCCGCACCGGCCTTGCCTGTCCGCGCTGCGTGAATTCCCTCATCGTTCGCCGCGTCATCGCCCAGCGAAGTACGCACATCTGCCCAAAATGTCAGCGTCGCTCGTAGAGTGTGACAAGCCGGCTCCCCCACCCATTAGCCATTTGCCATTTCAAAACATAAGTACCTGTATTCAAATGAGAAAGGTCAATTACTTGACGCTTCGGGTTAGGCCTGTAAGAGGCTATCCGGACGCCGTCAACGCTGAAAATGCCCACATTGCGTGCCGAGTTCTGCATCCCGGCAGGAAGAACCAGGCGCTTTCCCCAAAGGCGCAGCATCTTGCTGTCTACCGGTGACTTGCGTGAGGTGCGCACATTCACCGTGCCTCCTTTTCGGTAGGTATCGGCGTATTTGATGGCAACCGGATCTGCGGAGGGGACCAGATCATAGAGCCTTTTCTCGCCCCCGTCTTCAATAATGAGTGTCAATGGTGCAGTGTACCAGTCGGCGTTCATCGAAGACGGCAGGGATACTCCAACCGTAACATCGCTGCTGCTGTGCGAAACTACCTCGACCGTGGCACTGTCGCGTTCCATCACGTACAGGCCGACATTGATGTAGGTATCCACCCACAGGCTTTCCTCCAGCGTCTTTACGAACTCAAGGTGCCGGCGGAGCGAATCCGCGGGCCAGGGACGAAATCCGCCCCCGTCGGCAATGTTGTGGGCCAGCGCACATGCCCATCCAGGATCGTGTCCCCACCTGCTGCTGGTTTCCAGCAGCTCTCCGACAGGAGCAGTGGTGGGTCGTAGCGTATGCGTCCCTTCAAATGCCTTCAGAATTAACTCATTGGCCTGTGCCACCGTATAATTGCCGCCATAAATCTCTCCGCACGGTCGATCGATGGGGTGATGCTGCAACACATAATCACGAAATTCAACCGTGTATTTGCAGCCCGGATACGCATAGGAAAAGACCTCGATACCGGTCTTCCCGATAATGATGTCCCGCGATTCGATTACCTGCTTATGAATAACCGCGCTGTCCCCTGCCATCTGATTGGGGTTGCGGTGATTGTAGGTGTGGTTGCCTACTTCATGTCCGTTCTGTGCGATCTCTTTCCATTTGTTCCAGTTGTTCGATCCACCGGGAGTGATGTAGAATGTTGCCTTGAAGCCGAATTCATCGAACAGGGGAGCCACCGTCTGATAGCCGCTGGAGAAGCCGTCATCGAAAGTAAACGACGCGGCCGCCGGTTTATCGTGCTTGAAGCTGGCAATCGAAACTGTGGGCGCCGCAGCACCGTACGTCGCCTGCAGCATGATACCCAGCGCAAGCATTTCAAATGGTTTCATAATCAGATCCTTTGCTGTCATTGCAATTTCATGTCAATTTGGACTGCTTGCTCAACAGAAAATCAAACCGCTCTAACGCTCTATTATATTAACATCTGGACAAATCTCTGCCAAAATTATTAAATTAGTATCACATTATTGTAAGAATTAGAATTATGCCATGCCAAGCAATACTACTAAAAAACCCGCCGTTGAAAAGGCGCTTCATTTTCTGATCTCGGCAATCGTTGACGGGAAATACCCAGCATCCTCTCGACTTCCGCCACTCGAGACGCTGGCAAAGCAGGCCGGCGTATCCACTGTCAGTATGTGGAAAGCAGCCCGGCACTTACACGCGACGGGCGCTATTACCGGCTATCACGGGGCGCATTTCAGCATCGCATCCGGGATCGATCTCGCAGCGCTCGGCAAACAGTTTCCGCAGCCAGCAACCGCCGGGGCGCCGCAGCCGCAGCATTTTGTGTGGGAACGTGTAGCACACCGGTTCAAGCATGACATCCTGAACGGCGTCTACAAGCCGGGACAAAAGCTGTCCTCGCTCAAAGAGCTTCAGCAGCGCTACAGCGTATCCTTCCAAACGTTACGAAAATCGCTAGCGAAGCTGAGTCGGGAAGGCCTGATTGTTCCCCACAACCGGACGTATGCCGTCAGGGACCTTTCGCCCAGAAAGGACCGGGGAACTATCGTATTTATCATCGTGGCCGGCGCAAACCGGGAGATTGTGGTCGGTTCGCTGCATGAAGAGTTTTTGAGCCTGTTGGAAGCGGAATGCACGATAGCAAACAAGAATCTGGAGATACTCGGCTATTTCGCCCGGGATGGTGAGAATTTTTTCACCAACGCACGCAAGGAACTGTGCAATCTCCCTTCCGGCGAGCATGTTTTCGGCTATGTAATGGTCATCGCCGAACCGTTTATCAGCAAAGATTTCGTTCTGCGTCGCATAGCCGAAACCCGCAAGCCGGCAGCATTTCTCGATCTGGCCGGCGGCCGGCAGCATCCGCCCTACCTCAGTGCACACCTCCATCGCCAATTCGAATCGGCAATTTCTCCATCCTCAGGCAGCGCGGTCGGCCGGTATCTGCTTGGCATGGGGCACTGCCATTGGGCGTATATCTCGCCGTTTCACAACTCGCACTGGTCGCCCCGCCGGCTGGAAGGCCTACGCAACGTACTTTATGATGTTAATTCAGCAACATCAATAATACCATGCACTTGCAACAACCCACCCGATGTGTTTACCCACTTTCGCGAACTGTCGCATCGGACAGCAAGCGTCAATCACCTGCTTGCCTTCTACGACTCATGGAAGGCGCCCCTGCCTCCCGCGTATCGAAACCGGCTGGACGAACTTTTTACCTTTATCATACCCGAACGCTATTTGCCTTCCGCCGAATTCGAGCATACCGTTTCACAGCTCTTCGAGCAGGCCCTTGCCTCTGCGCAAGTCACGGTGTGGATAGCGGCGAATGATGAAGTTGCCCTGAATGCGCTGTCATTTCTCAAGCGTCACGGCATTGCCGTTCCAGAACGCATCTCGGTGATCAGCTTCGACGACACGCATGATGCTTTGCGGTACGGATTGACCAGCTACAATTTCAATATGCGGGCCTATGTATATGCCATGCTGGGGTATGTGTTCAACAAGCAGAGCCATCACAACTACCCGACGACCCGCCCGATCGAATTTGAGGGGATGGTAAAGGAGCGACTGACCGTACGCCGCCTGCACAGCACCGATTGATTCCACTCACACAGGCAAAACGTATTGCTGAGCTGCCTCGGGAGATGAACTGGTTTCGGTGCGACACACGGGTACCGATTATTGTCCGAACCCTATTACCGGTTCTTCGCCAGCGCCTCACCGACCACCTGCGACAGTTCTGCCTTGCGGAAAGGCTTCTGGATAAATCCCCGGGCACCGACGTCCAGTATCGTGCGCGCCTCGCTGTCGATGCTGTAACCGGAGGCAATGACAGCAATAATATCGGGATTGATCTTTTTCATCTCCACAAACGTCTGCTTGCCGCCCATCCTCGGCATGATCATGTCCAGCAGCACCAGGTCGACCGAGGCATGCCGCTTTCGGTATAGTTCGATCGCATCTTCGCCATTATCGCAAATCAAGACAGTGTATCCCAGCGACTCCAACATGTTGCCCGCCACATCACGCACCATCTCCTCATCCTCGACCAGCAGTATCGTGGCACTGCCCTTTTCTACCGGCTCAGCTTTAATTATCGATACACCCGACTCCGCTTCATCGAAATTCAGTATCGGCAGGTAAATCCTGAAGGTACTCCCGCTTTGCGGAGCGGAGGTGACGTCGATTGCGCCTTTATGGTTTCTAATCGTACCGTAGACCGCGGCAAGTCCCATTCCGGTGCCCTTGCCCTGCTCTTTGGTCGTGAAAAACGGCTCGAATATGCGCTGAACCAACCCCTCGTCCATGCCGCAGCCGGTATCGCCGACACACATGCACAGGTACTGCCCCGGATCGACCTGCTGCTGCTGCTTTGCACACCAGCGGTCATCAAGTTCAACAATATCGGTATCAAATCTCATTTCCCCGCCCGCCGGCATAGCGTCACGCGCATTGAGCGCCAGATTCAAGACAGCGCTCTGTAGTTGCGTCGGATCACCCAGCACCATTGGCGGATTTGCATTGAGCTGCTGCCGTATGGTGATGGATTTATCGATGCTGTGTTTCAACAGGTTGACAACTTCGAATACAATTCTGTGCATGTCAACGCTAACCGACAGGTATTTGCCCTTGCGAGAAAATGCCAGCAACTGTGCGGTGAGGTCGGCGGCACGTTTCACTCCCAGCAGAATATTATCGGCATAGCGCGTAAGCAACTCGTTTTTGTCAACTTCTTCACGTAACAGCTCGCCAAACCCCAGGATTCCCGCCAGTTGATTGTTAAAATCATGCGCGATGCCCCCGGCCAGTTGACCGATTGCCTGCATCTTGTCCGACTGGCGCAACTGCTCCTCCACACGGCGATGCTCGGTGACATCCTTCGTAAAGGCGAGAAAGCGCTTTTCATCAAGTTTGACGGCATCCACAACCCAGGTTCCGGCACTGCCGTCTTTGCGAATATAGGTAAATTCACCGGATGCTCTCCCCTGCTCGCCCAGTTGCCGAAAGTGCTTTTTGAATGGCGATAGTTCACCGGGAGCCACGAGGTTTTCAATCTGCATAGACAGCAGTTCTTCCCGGCTGTAGCCCGTCAGACGGCAGGCCGCTTCATTGACGTCAAGATACCGACTCGTTTCGTCGGAAACAAAAATTCCGTCGGGTGCGAATTTAATATAGTTGCGAAATTTTGCCTCGCTTTCTTTCAAGGCCTTTTCGGCTTGCTTGATGCCGGTCACATCTGTGGTTATCGTGGCAAACTCATTGGGCCCGGGTGATACGGCCGATATCATTAAATGCTTTTTCATCGGCGGGTAATAGACCATGAAGGAACAGGGATTTCCGGTTTGCGCAACCTCATCGTATTGTTTCAGGTAAGGAGCACTTTCGGACTGGTAGACCTTTGTTGCCAATTTACCAAGTGCATCGTCTTTGCTTATGCCCGTAATGGTGCTGAATGCTTTATTGCAATCAACGATTCGATAATCTATTGCATGCCCGTCTTCATTTGACACGATTTCATGCAGGACGACCATTTCGGACATGGCATCAAAAAGCGTCCTGAACTTTTTCTCACCGGCGCGCAAGGCCGCCTCGGAATTTTTGCGCTTGGTGATGTCATAGAGCGACCCCTGCACAAACCGGGTCTTTCCATCCTCATCCAGTATGGCCCGCCCGATATCACGTACCCAGCGTACCTCGCCCCCTTTGGTGCGAATACGATATTCATTGTCGGCAACAAAGCCTGCTTCGTTCTGAAGGCGACTGCCCTGCCGGTGTATCAATTCAACGTCATCAGCGTGAACCAATTCATCCCAGCGCACAGCACCGGAAGTAAAATCACGGCTTTCGTAGCCGCATATCTCTCTGACGGTCCCGTAAAAAAGGTGCGGCTTAAATGTCAGGTGACTTGCCTGATAAGCAATGCCTTCAAAATTTTCCAGAAACAGGCGATGATTCTGCTCGCTTTTGCGTAGCGCTTCTTCAGCGCGCCTGCTGTCGGTGACGTCGATGCCAATGCTCAATACACCGACAATCTCACCGTCGCCGTCATGCAGACGACTATTGCTCCAGGCGATTATTCGCTCCTCCCCGCCCCTGGTATTGATGGGATTCTCATACTGCGTAAATTCCGGCATGCTTTTGAGCACTTCCGCAAACACCTGCGGAATAGCTTCCTGCAACCGCAGCGGAATGAATTGCTTGAACCAGTTGCGACCTAATACTTCATCGCGGCCATATCCGGTCAGCTTTTCGGCATAATCGCCGAATCGTGTTATTTCTGCATTTTTATTCAGCGTAACGACAATCACATGAGCCGTTTGCAGCAGGTTTTCAGAAAATTTCTTTTGTGAAATTAACGCCGCATTATTGGCCTGCACCTCTTCGTTGAGCGCAATAAGCTCTTCGTTGCTGGATTCCAGCTCTTCCTTTGCGGCTTCCATTTCTTCGTTGACGCTCTGCAGCTCTTCATTGGTCGATTGCACCTCTTCGTTGGCCGACCACAATTCCTGGTTGACCTCGTCCTTTTCGTCAATAATCGCCTGTAAATACTCTTTGGTGGCCTGCATATCACGTTTCAACTGAGTAAGCTCATCGGCTTTGTCACCTTCCCCTTCACCGGCAGGTTCGCACGAAGAATGATCGGGTGTTGCAAGCATCGGCTCCCGCTCTTCAAAAACGATCAGGCAGCATTGCTCACCGGAGGGCAGCGCCATGGGGAGTGCACTTATATCGATTGCCCGGTTGCGTCCAGCGCTTTCAATTTTAACGTTCTTTTTGGTGCAGGGCCGGTTTTTGTTTTTGACCTCTTCGATTACTACATACAGATCGGGCATGAGTCCCTCCACGGCCATCTTCGACAGCTTGAGCGAAGCTTCACCATTGGCCGGTTCGAGAAACGGCGCGACTTTGCCGCGAAATTCCCGAATATGCAAATTGCCGTCCACCAGCACGCACGGGGGTGCATATTTGCGAAGGAGCATCTCGTCGATCAGCCCGGTGACATCTTTGCCCCGCATCGATTTAGTAAGCGCCGGCATGCCTTTGTCGTCACCGTGTTTCGAGCGCAACGTCTCCGGGCAAACCGGGAAGCTATAGGAAGGACGTCTTGCCGATTCAATTTTGGTATACATATTCGATTTGATATCAATTTGACGAAACAGATTGGGAAATCTGCCCATGGTTTCGGAGGATCCAAGCACCAGGAACCCGCCCGGCTTGAGCGCGAAATGAAAGAGTGGAATGACCGTCTCCTGAAACGCTTCGCTGAAATAAATGAGAAGGTTGCGGCAACTCACCAGATCGATACGCGGAAACGGTGGGTCTTGGGTCACATCCTGTACGGCAAAAACACACCTGTCGCGGATGTGCTTGATAACCTTGAATCCGTCACCTTCCGGATCGAAATATTTTTCTCTGCGCGCTTCATCAATGTTTCTGCAACTGTTGAGCGAATAAACCGCCGACCTGGCGCTGTGAATGTGGCGCTCGACAATATCGGTGCCGAAAAGCTGTACCGCGGCCTGGCTTTTCGTCTCCTCGAGATATTCATGTATGCTGATTGCCAGCGAATAAACTTCCTCACCGGTAGAACAGCCCGGCACCCAGATGCGCACCGACATCCTGGTCGAAACGTTTTTGACCAACTGTGGATATACCGTGTTCTTCAGCGCCAGATACAGGTGCGGGTCACGAAAAAACTCCGTGAATGAGAGCAGCAAATCGTCGTACAAGCGTTCGACTTCCTCCGGCCTGGTGCGCAGGAAGTCGAGATATGCAGCATAGCTTGGAAGCTTGGCCAGGGTCCGGCGACGAGTCAGTCTGCGCATGATTGTGCTTTGGCGATACTGCGTAAAATCAATCTGAGCGGATTTCAGCAGAATTTTGAAAATCTCTTCAAGTGCGTCAAGCTCTTGCGGTGCTTCGGGCAATGCTTCTTGCGAATATCCGCCACCCTTGCCCTGTGATAAATCAGAGTCTTTTCTCTTTTTCATTGAGCAGTTTTCGTCCTTTCCGCTTTGCCCCGCGTGTTTGATCTGCTTTGCGTATGTCAAAATCGCATCGAACATTGTCCTTGCATAAATAGCTCTATCACCGAAATAATGCGCCCTGGAGGTCTCTTCGCAGCAGCGTCGGCACAGCAAGTTACGACATCCGAGGCTTCAGCACCAATGCATCACTCGCATCGATACAATCTCATGCGAGAAGAATCTGGCTATGAAAGTACATAATTGTGTTGCCGGGTGTAAATGTTTTTTTGCGGCGGTTGGATGGGTGGCTGAGTGTCAAGTTGAGTAATGGTGCCATACGTTGACGGGATCTGCATGTCGACACGGGAATAAAATTGACGACAGTGCAGGGCTGACGGCCCGGAACATACCAGCCCGTGCGCAAAGTAGATTCCCGTCTGCACGGGAATGACATATTAAAATTCACGGGAACGACCTCAGGCTTGGCAATCGCGTATTTTGATCAGTCACGTTCTCGATTTCATAAACCTGTACCATGACGATAAAAGCAATACTATTCGATCTTGACGGCACGCTGCTTGACACACTGGAAGATATCGCCGATGCATTCAACCACATCCGCGACCGGTACGGGCTTGTCCCGATGCCGGTAGATACATTCCGTACTGTCGTTGGCGACGGAGCGCGTGTCGCGGTGCAACGGGCCATGCCCGAACAGGCTAGAGACGAAGCCGCGCTGGATAAGCTCGTCGAGCAATTCCGCCACTACTATGCCGTCAACTGGAAGCACAAAACAGCTCCCTACGACGGAATAACCGACCTGCTGCACGAGCTTGCGCAGAGTTCGGCGGCTCTGGCAGTGTGCTCCAACAAACCGCACGCAACGGTAGTCCAATGCGTTGATTATTTTTTCGGGAGCAATCGCTTCGACCGGATTCTGGGGCACAGCGACCAATTCCCCCGCAAACCCGATCCCGCCTCGACGCTCAGCATCCTTGCGTCTCTGGGTTGCCGTGCAAGCGAATGCCTTTTCGTGGGCGACATGAACGTCGACGTCCAAACGGCGCGCGCTGCCGGCATCAGATCGGTCGGCGCGGGGTGGGGATTTCGCGGCAGCGATGAGCTGCGCAGTGGCGGAGCCGATTATTGCATCGAGCATCCTTCAGATTTGCTGCACCTGCTTCGGGAACTCAACTCTTCTGTGTGAAGTAAGCCTTGCTGCCACGCGCGAAAACGCCCTCGCCGATGCGATTCAAGGCATGTGCATCCGCAGATATTTCGGTGTGCCGTATCGCTTCTTCCAGCCGCAGACGGGCGTCTTCGAACAAGGCTTGAGACATACACAACCGTTCCGTTCAGTTTACCTACGCCCACTCGCACGATTCAGGCTTTATGCGCATAGACGTTGAGTCCTTTGATATTGGTAAATTCCTTTAGTCCGAACCAGGCAAGCTCCCGCCCGACGCCGCTCATTTTAATGCCGCCTAACGGCATGCGCGGATCGGAGCGGGTAATGCTGTTGACAAATACGGCACCGGCTTCGATATTCAATGCAAGCTCCCTGCCTTTATCAAGATCCCGTGTCCACACCGAGCCCCCCAGCCCGTATTCGCATTCGTTTGCCAGATCAAGAGCTTCGTCGAGATCGTTATATGGTACAATAGCAGCAACCGGACCGAAAACCTCTTCGGTGAAAATTTTCATTCTGCGCGTCACATTTTTAACGACTGTGGGACCGAAAAAGAACCCCCGGTCACCGACGCGCGTGCCCCCCGTCAGTACCGTCGCCCCGCTCGAACAGGCATCGGCGAGCTGTTGCTGAATCTCCTGCAGCGACGTACTGTTGACCAGCGGCCCCATGTCGGTCGCCTCATCGAGGGGGTTGCCCACATTAAGCTCACCGGCCTTGTGCGCAAAGGCATCTGCAAATTCGTCAACAATGCCTGCATGCACGATAAAGCGCTTTGCCGCAATACAACTCTGTCCGCAATTCTGAAAGCGCCCCTTGACGGCCGCGGTGGCGCAGAAATCAATATCAGCGTCGGGCAATACGATAAATGGATC
Source organism: Chitinivibrionales bacterium (assembly GCA_014728295.1). Taxonomy (GTDB): domain Bacteria; phylum Fibrobacterota; class Chitinivibrionia; order Chitinivibrionales; family WJKA01; genus WJLW01. The sequence continues at coordinate 10,811 of WJLW01000055.1, forward strand.
GGAACCACCCAGCTCCAGCACCATTTTTTTCATGTACTTGCCGGCGATTTCACCCAGACGCATTCCCGCAGAGGTACTGCCGGTAAGAGAGAGACCCTGAACCACCGGACCGGCAAGCAAATCGTTAACCGTTTGATAGTCGGCGAGCACGGTGCGAAAGCTGTTTTCGGGAAATCCTGCTGCAGCAAAAACATTCTCGCAGGCAAGCGCACACCCGCTGACGCTGGATGCATGTTTCAGCACGATGGTATTGCCGGCACTCATTACCGGAACCGCACAGCGAAACACCTGCCAGAACGGATAATTCCACGGCATAACTGCGAGGATAACACCCAGCGGCCGGTAGACAATGCGATGCTCAATACCATCCGCCAGACTTTTTTCATCGGTCAGCCAGCTTGCCGCATGCTCGGCGTAGGTGTCACAGCACCAGGCACACTTTTCGATTTCGGCCCGCGCCTCGCGGATCGGTTTGCCCATTTCACGCGTAATGAGCCCGGCATACGCATCAATATTGCTGCGCAGGTGAGTTGCCGCCCGGCTGAAACAAGCCATTCGCTCCCTGATCGATTGCGCGCCCCAGACGGCAAACGATTCATCGACAGAATTGACAATCTCGTGAACCGCATCGCTTGAGTAACTATCGTAGGAGTGAAGCTCCTGCTCCGTAGCGGGATTGACCGTTGTGATTTTCATGATGTACCAGCTTTGCCAAAACGGTGAATGGATTCAGGCGCGACGATACCGGACCGGTCGCAAATGCCGTTTGACAGCATCTCTACGCCGACGACTTCGCCAACATGGAAATATACGTCCTGTAGTGGAATTCTCAATCGAGGCGCAATACCCCGGGCAACAGGGCAATGAAATTATCGAATGTGTTTTTGCAGACACGGCAGCGTTGCAGCAAAGATGGTTTCGAATTCGGCTATCAAATCTGTAATCGTTTCCATTGCGGCGGCTTCGGATGCCTCCTCTATTTTCTTTGCCAGGCCGGCAAGCTTGAGCGAAGATATATTAAGCGCCGAGCCCTTGATCGTATGGGCCATGCTTTTAATCATGGCGCGGTCATTTTTGGTAAGGGCAGTGGCAACCTGCTGTATCCGTTTCGGCGTATCGCGCACAAATACCGACAGTATTTCGGGCACCAGTTCACGATCCCCACCAATCCGGTGCAATAGATCGTTGAGATCGAAGAACATATTATCGATTGTTTCCGGTTCTGCTACCGGCTCAGATTCGCCGGTAATTCCGGCACCGGTGTAGCGATTGATTATCTCGATGAGTTGTTTGATTTTGAACGGCTTGGCCAGGTAATCGTTCATCCCCGCGGCTGTGCACAGGTTGCGGTCCTGTTGGTAAACGCCTGCCGTCATAGCGATTATCGGTGTGCCGGCCAGGTGCTGGAATTCGGGGTTTCGGCGAATTCTGCGGGTGGCCTCCAGACCGTCAATTTCGGGCATTTGCACATCCATGAGTATCAGGTCGAAACGTTCTGCAGCAGCTTTGTCCACTACCTGCCTGCCGTTGCTGCATACGCATGCAGTATGCCCCAGATGCCGGATTACCCTGGCCGCAATCATGGCATTGGTTTCATTGTCATCGGCCACCAGTATGTACAGACAACGAGCAGGCGCAGGAGAAGCATCCCACCCGGACGACAATGCCGGTTTCGCACTGGAAAAGCCCAGGAGCGGCATGTCATGATTGACGAAGGCGACTATCTGATGGAAAATAATCGGATAATCCAGATGCGCATCAACCCCGACCCGGTCGAGAATACCGCGATACCTGCGATTGCCGAGAGGCACAATGCAGCACAACGAAACGGCTTGCGGCTCAAGCGCCGCGGCTATCGTTTCGAGATCACGTTCAAGTAACTGCGCCGAAAGCCGGAAATCGTAGAAGAAATGATCGATGCTGGTTGCGGCCAAAAGCTGCATACCCTCTGTGCTTGACGCGCGCACCTCGGTGTCGATCGACAGAAAGCGGCAATGCTCCTGAAGAATTTCGGCGGTCGGCTGATGAGCCGTAACGATAAGCGCTTTTTTGCCGGATGATACCCCACGGTCGTACCGGTGAGCACCCGGTACGTATTCGAGCGGAATCGAAACCGAGAAGCTCGCGCCGCCGGTATCATTATTGGCGGCGCAAATATCACCATCCATGAGTATCGCAAGCTTTCGGGAGATTGCCAGTCCCAATCCCGTGCCGCCGTACTTGCGCGAAATAGATGCATCTGCTTGCGTGAACGAGTGAAACAGAGTAGCGAACTGGTCTTCGGGTATGCCGATTCCCGAATCTTCAACCTCAAAATCGATGATGAGACGTTTATGTGCGTCGCGGTGGCATGTTGCGCGCAGAGCGACATACCCACTCCGGGTAAACTTGAGCGCGTTGCTGACCAGGTTGATGAGAATCTGTCTGATCCTGGCCGGGTCGCCGATCAGCAAAGCCGGCACGTCGGCGCCGATAAAGCAGCTTAAATCAATCTGGTGCTCCGCCGCTTTCATGCTGAATATTTCGATTACCTCGTCGCACAAACTACGCAGGTCAAATTCGATTGACTCCAGCTCCAGTTTTCCCGCTTCAATTTTCGAAAAATCGAGAATATCGTTCAATATTGACATGAGGGATGATGTGGAATGCAGCACGGTTTGGGAATATTCGCGTTGCTCATTTGTCAGGTCGGTTGAGAGGATCAGTTCGATCATGCCCATGATACCGTTTATCGGGGTTCTGATCTCGTGGCTCATTGTTGCAAGAAAGCGGCTTTTGGCAATGTTTGCCGTTTCGGCGCGCACGGCCATTGTCTGAGTCCGCTTAATTGCGGTTTGGAGCTGGGCGTTGACATCCTCGGCGGCAATACGCGCCTGCTGCAATGCGATTTCGGTGCGTCGACGTTCGGTTATGTCCTCGCCCGAGCACAGAATGCCCTGAACCGATTTGACATGATCGAGTATGAGCGTGTTGTTCCAGGCTACCAGGCGCTTGCCGGCGCCTTTTGTCAGGACATCGCATTCAAAATAAAGCGTCTCCTGCGATTTGGTGGCCAGCATTTTGTGCAAAATGGTGCGAATTTCCTGGCGCGATTTCTCCGGAATTGCTTCATCGATAAAATTTCTGCCCGCCAGCAGTTCGGGCGCCGAGCCGAAAAATTCGCGGGCACGTCTGTTCAACATGGTAAAGGTCAAGTCGCTGTCAAGCGCCAGAATGATACTGCCGGCGTTGTCAATATAGTTGCGCGAAACAACGCTTGTTTCCAACTCTTCGGCAAGCATATTGACGCCTTTCGCCAGAGCATCAAGTGATTCGTCATGTCCGAAAAGCGGGGCCTTGCATGAAAAATCCAGCGCACCGATTGAAGCAATCGACTCGAGCAAACCCTCTATTTGCTCGTTTGCGATGTGGGCCGGTTTGTTCAACCTGTCTTCGAGCAGCGACAGAAGCGAGCTGAGTTCGTAAAGGGAGCCATCCTCCCGGTCCTCGCCCGGACGCACCCCGGCCTGCTTCTGTTGCAGCAAGGCAACCAGTCTCTTTGCCCTGGTAAGAATCTGCTTATTCTCCTGCAACGATTTCATGTATAGCCATTCTTACGTGACGATGGTTTGCAGCCAGTTCAATGCGGACTGTTCTTCGGTAAACAGCTTCGTTGGAAAGAGCGGTTTATTGAGGCCCAGAAAAAAATTGCCGATAATTTTGCTCACGGGATTGCCGATGAGCAACGCTGCGGCTGCGATACACTCCCCGAATTCGTGACCTGCATAGTACCTGCGCGCTTCCCGGGTGACCGACCCGGCGTGGTGTATGTCAACGACAATCGGCAAGCGCCTGTTTTGTGCAAGGCGCCGGATCGCCTCGAACTCTTCCCGGGCGCGCTCAAGCGTAAATGTTGCCCCCGGTTTACCCATCTGATGCAATATGCCGTTTTCATCAAGTGTTATGGTACTGACTGACGTTTCCTGTGGTCTGGTTGCCGCACTATCAGCGCACATATGATTGATAAAACCTGACTGTTTCACCCGCAATGCATTGGACGATACATTCTCAGCCGTCAGTTAAATGATAAAATATCGCCTTCAATTTTGCAATATCGCGGGGCAGGGCAAATCGAAATAATTCCGGCTTGACCGCTGTGACTTGCTGCAAAGCAATTTGGCGCATCAAACGGGGGAATATGAAATGTGCGGAGCATAAATCACTCTTAAAAATGACAAAAAACTTCTCTATAGAACATAGACTAATGTGATTAATATCTATTAACATATTGATTTTATATAAATTGCAGCTATATGCAATGCATATTAATGTAGTCTATATTGCTCAAAATAATTATTGACATTCTCCTCCCCGCCTACTATTTTACAACTATGAACCCCATTTACGATTACATCGACTATCGAAAGTACCTCGATGATTATTATGCGTTCAAGAAAGCTACGGTTCGAGGTTTTTCGCATCGATTTTTTCTGCAAAAAGCGGGCTTAAAGGGGCCTAACTTTCTTAAAAACGTTATCGATGGCAAGAAGAATCTCTCACAATCGAGCATCGATAAGTTCGCGAAAGCATTAGCACTTGCCAAACGTGAGCATGAGTATTTCAAGCTGCTGGTACTGTTTAATCAAAGCAGTAATCCAGTACACAAGCATGAAATTTTTGCGCAATTATCAGCGTTTCCGCAAAAATCTCAAATACAACAGATTAACAACGACAACTTTGAATATCTGTCAAAGTGGTACATCGTCGCTGTAAGGGAGTTTATCAACAGCAAAATATTCACGGGCGATTGCACGGAGCTTACCGGGGCAATTTATCCGAAAATTACTCTCCCTCAGGCAAAGCAGGCCCTGCGAGTGCTCAAGCGACTGAAAATGGTTGAGCAGGACGAAGCAGGCGTCTACCATCTGGCAGACAAAGTTGTCTCTACCGGAACCGAAGTAAATGAAATTGGCGCACATAGCCATCACAAAGCCATGATCGACATCAGCAAAAAGGCTATCGATGCTTTCCAGAGCAAAGATCGCTACTATCGGAGCATCACCGGCAGTTTCTCGGAAGAAGCATTCCAGAAAATAAAAATGCAACTTGATGTTACCCGCAAAAAAGTACTGGAAATTATCGCCGACGATACGAATCCCAACGGCATATTCCAGCTCAATATGCAATTCTTTCCGCTCACCCTTGCCAAAAAGAAACGAGGTACTGCAGCATGAGGTGGAACGGAACCTATACAGTCAGCCTTGCCGTCATCACGGCAATTGTTGCGCTTTCCTGCAGCGGCCCCGAGCTCGCCGACGGCGGTTCTGCTACGGATGTCGGGTATACGGTTGCCGGTTCGGTCAAAGATTCTACCAACTCGCCGATTGCCGACGTAGAAGTAGTTATGTATCGCAATGAAAAGCACACAACCTACAAAATATCCATGTCACTACCGGTGGATACGGCTCACACCGATTCAATCGGCGCCTATTATTTCGATAAAATCCTCAATGGTGAATATACCGTGATTGGCTCATCACCTTCCGGAGAGGAAATGGCCATTCTCAAAAATGTCAGTATCAATGGCGATGCACAATTCGGAAGCATGGAATTGCGCGCCGGCGCCGAGTTGACGGGGATTGTCAATGTAGACATCAATGATCCGGTCTACATTGTCCTGAAAAATACTCCCTATATTGCCAAGGTCGATATGAGTTCCCGCAGCTATGGTATGCCACAAGTACCGCTGGGGGAATATGCTGTCGCAACAATTATTCTTGATCTGGATAACCAAAGCACGGCAAAAGTGCATGGTCGGATTGACACGATCACGATAGAAAACGGCTCCAACAGATTTAACCCGAATTTAAACGGACTTTTTCAATTTACCGATAGTTATGAATAAATCGCACAAAATTATCAGTCTGACAGCATTATAGCTCTGCTGCTTTTTAATATCCTTTCCCCCCCCACAAACCGTCTAGTTGCGTGCCTCCGGGCACGCAGCGGGCGGTATTCCCTGATCAGTGACGTTACAAAATGAAAGCCGCTCCAACGAGCGGCTTTTTTGTGTAGCGAAAGTGCACCTGCGATTCAATCCTGAGCCGGAATATTCGCCGGTTGCAAGGCGAATCCATTCGACCGGTGCTTAAGTGGAAAATTGTTTTTTTGATTGCTCATTCGCAAAAAGGTTGCAATTTTGTAAAACGTCGCCATTTTGAGACTTGTTTTCCGATCAAGTTTGCGCAGCCTGATAGAAGCATCTCTGCAATTCATTAATTATCAATACGTTATATAATCAGCATCCTTCCGGCACGTTTATTGAACATCCATTACCAATCGAGGTTCTCAACCAAAACGTGCTGGAGGATAACAATGAGTTTCAACATCGAAGTCATCGGGCCGGCGGGGCAGACCAATTTGCACATCTGCACGTGTCTGCCCCGCATCATTGAAGCGGAATTCGGCGTATCAGCAATGCTTTGCCGCGGCCACGCCGGCAGTGCGGCAAAAACCCCTGCAACGGTTTGCCCTGATCTGCACAACTATATTGACGGCAGTCGCCATTTCGGCACAATGCCGCGGCTCACATTTCCGGCCTGGCTCAATAAGCGCCTGAAATTTTGTCGACATACCTCGCAGGCCGGCAAACATGAGATTCGTGTCGTGGTAAGAGATCATGATGTTCTCGCCGACGGGCTTCTGGCACGGGGAGACACCACGGATACGGGCGCTGCTCATCAATCTGCTCAGAGTGAGGCAACCCGCATCTCGATCATCAAGGCTGCGTTGAACCACATACTCTCTGGCAGGCATCTTCCGCAGCTCGACTGCCCCTGCTTTACCAATGCTCAAAAAATCGCACGATATGAGAAAGCATTGCAGCGACTGCACATTCCCGGCCTCTGGTTACCGGATATGGTATTTTTGCTCGATTTCAAACATGAATCAGGCGGGTTCGCCGAAAGGCAGTTTTATCTCGATTACCTCAAAGCGCTGCAGGAAATCAAACCCTCGGTGCATGGACGCGTCATCTCCGCCGACCTGACGGCAGACGGACAAATCCTGCAGCACATGATAAGCTGGATGCGCACTACATTGCAGCTTACCAGCGTGATGAGCGCGTCCGGCACGACTTCACGCTCGACGCCCCCGGCACTAGCTACACTCGGCAATCACCGCTTCCCGGCGCCGTCCCGGACAATCAGTGAGATCAATGCCTACCTCGAAACCAGATTGATCGGCAAGCTGTCACGCGGTGAGCCGATATCCATTCTGTCAACTTCGCTCGGTTATGCGCAGTCAATCCTCACGCCAATCCGGCGCGTCAAAAAACGCTATGCGGGATTGCTGCACACGATTACGCTGATAATTGCCGATTCGACGCTCAAACCACACCACAAACAGCATCTCGGGGCACAGGCCTCACGCCTGGGCATCGGCTTGTGCGTACTCAAAGGCCAAATTGACGACCCCGCTCTGAATCGCCAGTATGCCGAATTTGCGCCGTACGATCTGATATTTCTGGTCAATGCGACAGCGCACATGTCTACCGGTTCGCTGTTGACCTGGTTGAAGACGGTGCGTCACATGCTGGCCCCCGGCGGCAATCTGGTTTGTGATTACCGCACGGCGTCACCCACTCGGAGCCACTCCCGACAAATATATACGCGCCTGCAATTCAACAGCCTGCTCAGCTACTGCGGCTATCAGGGCGGAATGACGATCAGCTATGGCGGCGCTTCGCAATACACCAAAATCGTGCACACACGTACCAGCCCCCACTCTCACCAGGAAACACACCAAAGCCGAAGCGCGTATGCAATACCCCCCCGCCGCTGAATAAGCGCTCCTCACGACCCGTTTGCAGAATCTCCGTTGCCGCCTTGCGCCGGAGCAAAGTCGCCCCGAATTTGCGCTTCCGCCTGCATGTGCAGGTGTTTGGCCGCATCCAGGTACTTCATGACATTTCTATTGGGCAATTCCGAAGAAGAGACGCTGGTAATGGCTGGAATAAGTGAAATGCGCTGATACTCGATAAAAAACTCCGTTGTTGCAAACCGGTTCGCCAGCAGCGTCCTGAATGCCTCTGCGTCGTTTTTGTCAATCATCGGCTTGAGGATGATGGGCACAGGACGATCCTGTTCACCGACAGTACCCAGCAAATCGACGTCGAGTAATTCGCGCTCGAGCAGCTCGAACGTTTCGTATTTCAGCATGTTCCAGGTTGTGCGCGTAATGGGGGCGGCGGCGCCTGCCGTCTTTTGACCAACCATGGTGATAATAAAGGTTGAAAAGGGATTTCCGAATCGCAGGAACATCTTTATTTCGCGCTGCAGAAAGAACAGAATATTATTGCCGTTAAGCACCGAAGCAGGCAGCGGCTTCATCGCTTTTTTATCTGAAACCCTGGTAAGGAGATCGTTGAACAATGAGCCGATTTCTTCCTGACTGTAGCCCTTTTCTCTAAGCGCTTTTTCGAAGGGATCCTTCACCCCCTGAACATCGACCTCCTGGTCGACGATAGAATCTACCAGCTTTGCCAGATACGATCCGGTCGACTCTACGCCTTCACCGACCATATCGGTTACCCAGTTGTTTTTGATTTTGCTGATAGCCTTATCGAACCTCCCCGCCAGTTCGTTCTCGACCTGGCCGGCCAGTGCATCCGACAAACCGCGCTGTTTTACTTTGTCAAGCAGTTCCTGCTGGATGCGGGTAATGACGCCGTTGAGCGTAGATTTCTCGCCGCTCTCCTTATTTACTTCTGCCAGTGCCATCTGACCGCTGACATTTTCGATGTAGTCGGTGAGCAATCCGGAGAGCTGGCTGTCGTCATTGGCCGTATTCTGCTTGATTTCGGATGCCAGCACAATAAGCCGGGCAGCTTCGGACGGACTCTTTTTAATTGCGCCGATGATGTCACTGACCGACATGCCCATCTGATCTGAGCTTTCCTCGAGCACCTGTACCAGGCTTTCGTTCTCAAGATCATTGTTCAGGGCCTTGACCAGCTCGAGAAAATCTGCCAGCGGCATGCCTTCCTTGATCAGCGTATCTTTAAGCAGCGGCAGGATGCGCTTGAGCTCAGTGAGGTCGGGAACCAGACGGCGGATAATGTGCGTCAGGCGGGTAATATCAATTTTGCCCTGCTGGTATTCTTCTTTGACAAGTCGCACAATGACATTAAAGGAGAGGTTCTCGATCTCGTCGACAATCGGCCCTTCTTCTTTGATGAATTTGCCCATCCGGCGCTGCAAATCGAGGCTTTCGTGCAATTGCATCTTGAGCTTGTAAACCGCTTCCATCATTTCGTTGATCGAGTTGAAGCTCTGCTCGTCGCTGCCTTCGGCTATTTGCGTATTAAACTGGCGCAGGCGTTTGACGACGTTGTCGACGTCTTCGTGGCTGTCATTAACCGAGCTGGAAACAATATCTTCGGCTATCTGATCCGGATTGTCGACCAGGTCTTTGAGCAGGAAGAGTTTGTCGACTTTCTTCAGGGCATTTTCTTTCAGCATTTCGCGCGCGTCGGTAATTTCCTGCCCCGAACGGTTTGCCTTCTTCGCCTCTTCGGCCTGCGACTCTTTGTCAATGATTTCCTCATCGGCGGTTACGCGCTTGAGAAGCACATAATTGATGCGGATATGCTGCAGCCCGAGCCGTTGCATCTCGGAGGTCATTGTATTAATCGAGCTTACGGTATTGCCGGCATTAAGCAATCCGGTAAAGTGCTGGAGTTCCTGCTCGGATACACCCGGCGAAAAGGTTGTGGACTCGATGCCGATTCTTTCGTAGGCGGCAATTATTCTCTTGGGCTTGAAATAGTCGTCGATCCGGTGGCGCTCAAAATAGAGCGAATCGCCCTGCTCAAGCAGCGTTATCATTGCGGTGTTGCCAAAGCAATTATTGATTTGCGCACAGAATTCGCCGGCAAACTTCTGCGTCGTAGGATGATCTGCCCCGTAAAAATTAGCGCTGTTAAAAACGGCGCCGAAGGCTCGGGCTAAAATCTGCGCCTGTTTTGGCGTGATGGAGTGCGGCTCTATTTGATTTGGCATGTAACCTGAAAGCGGCTTTTCCCTGCATGTACTGTCTATAACGTTGACACTTTAACTAAAAGCACACTTATGCGACAATTCCTATTATAACCTCTTTGCAGCCTGATTTCCACCTCAATTTTGTATCGGCAGCGCTTTTTACGCAGAAAGTGTGCGCATGAACCATTCGGCGCCGCCGCGCAGAGAGATTTTTCTCCAGTAAAAGACAAGCAGCACCCAGAGAGCAATAAAAAACAGCACAATTGCAACCGACTGTGCAAGGCTGAAAATGCGATGCAGATCCCACATGATAAAAAGCTGCCGGAAGACAACGACATGCAACAACAGCATAGACAATGAAGATCTGCCCAGCAACTGCAGCCCGAATGTCCATTTAAATAAGGGAAATTTTCTCTCCGCGGCATCTCCGGTACCGATGAGCAGGAGAGTAGCTCCGAGCAGCAAAAAGCTCAGTGGCGCAAATGCGGGATAAATCCGGCTGGAAAGCGTAACGATGCGATAGACAAAAGAATCGGGTGATAATTTCGCCAGGCTACCCCAGAGAGCAAGCAATCCGCCACATCCGGCATAGAGCATTGAATGGATAAAAATTGGCCGCGGTCTGTGATTACGCACGAATTCACCCGCGATGTAGCCGGCGATAAAAAAGCCGGCCCACGGAAAAACAGGGAAATGCCCTTCAACCAGTGCGAGCCGCAGCACGCCGCCGGAAAGTGAAAAGTCACTCATGCGCGTATTGCCCATGGCGAGTGGCGTATCGATCAAATATTGCAAAGCCGGTGCGCACAGAATGGCCGCAAAACTCATCCAGAACAGCACTATCTTATTAACATGTCGCAACAGCGGCGCCCCCGCCAGACACACTCCCAGTACATGCAACACGTACCAGGAACCCGGCGAAAACCAGCTCGGAACGCACAGATTCAAAAGCAGGCCAAAGGCAAACAGCACCATCCCGCGGCAAAGCAGCGTAACAACTTTTGTGCCGGGCGTTGACAGGTACAGGTATGCCCCAGCGCCCGCCAGGGTGATAAACAGCGGCGCCGCAAACCCACCCAGAGCATTGCAGGCAATCACCACCGGATACTCTTCCAGCAGCAGACGCAGGTTCGTGCCGGCTTCCCGCCACAGCCAGACCATCATATGCTGCTGCACCATGAGCACTACCGCCAGTCCCCTGAGGCAGTCGATACTGCTGATGCGGGATGGTGCAGGATTGATCATGAGTCCAGACTGTCAAGGTTTAAGATGCTGTGAGGCTGAAGAAAATATATATTTTAATGATTCTTAACGATTGATTCCGCCCACTCGCGTACCCGCATGATAAGCGTTACCGAAAAAAACAGGGATATTTACGACATCTGTCTCTACCTCAGGGTTGACCAGCACAAATGGAGCTATCTGGTCGACTGCGGCTATGCGCCCGGGCTGCAGGATGCTGAATGCAAAAATATCAATGCCCTGTTCATCTCCCACACGCATATCGATCACTTCTGCGGATTTGATAAAGTGTTGCGCCATCAGTTGGGATGCGGAAGAACGGTGGTGATCACCGGACCGGCCGGAATCGCCCACCAGGTGCACCACCGGCTCAAATCATTCACCTGGAATCTTGTTCGTAAAGGCGCCATCCGCTATGAAATACGCGAAATACTCTCCCCCGGCTCCTATCGACGCTACACGATGGCCCCCCCCGGATGGACGCTGCAACAGGGTGAAGTCATAGAAAGCGGCTTCATCTTCGAGCAACCCGAATTCAACGTTGCGTATGCGGTGCTGGATCACGGCACCCCCTCCATTGCCTATTTGTTTCGCGAACGGGACAAAACCAATATCACGTCCATCCCCTACAAACAGGGGCCCTGGATACGCGCCCTCAAGCAGGCATACTTTGCCGGAAACGGCGAAGCATCGATCGAGGTGGAGGGAAAACAGATCAAAGCACAATCGCTCTTTCATGCTCTTGCCTTTACGCCGGGATATGCATGCGGCATAATCATGGATCATTCGATCAACCCGGGCAATGAAACAACTATCGTCGAATTCATGCAGGGCATCGACGATCTTTACATCGAAAGCTACTTTCTGGAAGCCGACCGTGAACTTGCCGTGCGCAAAAATCACAGCACTTCCGTCGCTTCCGCAACAGCAGCCGGGCGTGCGCACGTAAAAAGGCTGCATCTGATGCATCACTCGGCGCGCTATTCATCCAGAGATATACGACATCTGCACGCCGAAGGGCAGACGGCATTCGCAACGCACTGATCAGCACTACTGGCATTGCATCATACCCATGTACCAATTTTGATGTGTCTGTTTCTGTGAGCGCAATCAGACATCGACTCTACCATATTTTCAACCGGGAGGATTCCATGCAGAGACACGCACTAACCCACGACCAGCTTTCCGTTGCAGGAACCAGTCTCTGGCTCAACCAGTGGCTGCTATTGACATCCGGTACGATGGAGCGGTTCAATTGCATGACCGTTGCCTGGGGCAGTATCGGCGGGATGTGGGGCAAGCCGTTTGTGCAGGTGGTAGTTCGGCCCACACGCTATACCTACGAATTCATGGAGCAGTATGCGTCATTTTCCGTTTGCGCGTTTCCGACCGAATATAAAAAAGATCTCTCCATCCTCGGATCGAAAAGCGGACGGGACGGCGACAAACTGGCCGAGACAGCATTGACGCCCGAAGCGGCATCCCGTGTTGAAGCGCCAACCTACAAAGAAGCCGAACTGTCAATTGAGTGCCGCAAGCTCTACTGGCAAGATTTCGATCCAACCCATTTTCTGGATCCGGCACTGGAAAAAAATTATCTCAACAAAGACTATCATCGTGCCTATTTCGGCGAAATAGTCGCCCTCAACGGCAGCAATGCCTATACTGATGCACTTGTCAAATAGCGTCAAAGACACGCTTGAGTTTTTCCTCGACCTGCCCGGCAATTGGTCTCAGTTGGTCATTCTCGACCATGCTCATAGCGACCGACGGTTTCATAACGCCGACCGTTGATTTGTCGCCATTCTCATATACGATTACGTTGCAGGGCAGCAGCAGGCCGATGTTTTCCTCCGCCGAAACCGCCTGATGAGCCAGGGGGGGATTACACGCGCCCAAGATGCGATACTTTTTGAAATTGATGCCCAGCTTCTCGTTGAGCTTATCGTGCATGTCAATAGTCGTCAGCACGCCGAACCCCTCTTTTTTCAGCTCCTGTGTCACCAGTTCGGTTGCATCCTCGAATGATGCATCAATCTCTTTGATGAATCCGTAATTGCTCATACATTCCTCCGGGATTAAAAGTGACTGGATTGCATTACGGTAATATAGCCCTCAACAATCATGCCACTCCACGGCGCCGAGATTCATCACAACAATACCAATCAGCGAGTTGCAATGAGGTCTATGCAACGCACAGGGCTATCGTATTGCAACCCGACCCTGTTGTGCTGAGATACTCGGCGTCAAAACCAATCAGAGCCCCAATCAGGGGCCTTCGCCCACGCTCGGGGCCCTGCTGGCTACGAGTGTAAATTTACGAGATTGCTCGGCTATCGGGCGTAGATTAATACGCGCGATTTTTTGAAATCGCCGGCACGGATCGAGTAGATATACGGAGCGGC
>WJLW01000001.1 GCA_014728295.1 Chitinivibrionales bacterium
AGGAATTCCGTGCCGAGATTCCCGAAATCAGAAAACAGTTTCTTGCGTGGCGCGATAAAGGATTGGTGAAGCATGCCGGACTCACAACCCACAAACAGATGGGAGCGTGTATCGATATCGCTCTGGCGGCTGATTTTTTCTCCTGTGTTATGCCCAACTACAGTCCTACGGTCGTTGATGATCTGAAAAAACGGCGTGAAGAACTGAGAAAGAAAAATATTTCTCTTATCGCCATGAAAACCAGGGGGGAATTATCCGATGAGCAGTATCCCGGGCAGATAGAACATGTGCTTTCGGATCCTGTTGTCTGCACTGTCACAAAAGGCGTGAAAACAATCGATGACCTTGCAGCATGGACTGCCGCGGCGGCAAATGCAAAAACGGGATTTCTCCACCGTCATCTCAATCATACCTATGCCCGGGCTTCCTCTTATTCGGGATGCGGATTGTGTGGTAAATGTGAAGAAGCTTGTCCGCGAAATATTCCGGTGGCAGATATGGTCCGCTGTATCCGCTATTATCTTGACGCCGAAAATGAACCAGCCTTTGCCGCCGAAACATTCAGGGAACTTGAGCTTCAGTCCGCCGCGGCCGGGTGTGCCGATTGCGGTGCCTGTACTAAAGCATGTCCTCAGAAAATTGCGGTTGGTGCTGAAATGAAACGGGCGCTTTCCTGTTTTGGAGAAAGGAAAATTGTATGAAATTGAGCTGGTGTATTCTTCCCCTGATCTGTGGTATCGCTGTGTCGGCAGTGGACTTGCCCGATACTCTTTCGAAAAAGAACGGTTTTGTTGCTCTGTCCGGGCAGGAGAACTATACCCCCCAAACCCTTTTTGATTATATCAACGGCGGCGCGGGTGTCTATCTCGATGCCGGTGCACAAGCGTGCGCTGTGCGTCTATACAGGCTTGGCATAGAGCACGGCAAAGAAGCCGAGGTGGCTTGTTACGAGATGGCGTCGCCGCTGCAGGCGTTTGGGTTGTTTCGTCACCTGCACTCCGGCCGGAAAGCAGTGGAAGGGGTCGGTATCCAGGCAATGATACGCGACCGTCAGGTTGCTTTCTGGAAAGACCGGTGGTATGTGGAAATCCTTGACAAATCATCCGAACCGGTCGAAAGTTCGACGTTCCTTGAATTCGCCGGTATTTTTGCCGACATCCTTGAGGGGTCAAACTCAATGCCGGAGCAGTTATCATGGTTTCCCGAAAAACAGCTTAAACCCGGATCGAAATACTATACCGAAGAAAATTTTGCGGCCCGTTCATTTCTGAACGGCGTTGTCTGGGCCGAATACGAGAATGCCTGTACCCTTTTTGTGGTGGAAAGCAAAGACCCCACAGCCGCAAAGGACGTGCTCGATAAAATAAAGGAGAGCTTTTCCGCCTCTGACGATACAACGGGTACCGGTGCGGTTTCAGAGCGTATTGTGGGGATGGTGCACGGCGAGGTGCTTATCGGTGCAATTGGCGCATGCACCAGGGAGCAGAAATACGACCTCATACAAGCATGCAGGAATCGGAAAAATGATTAGCGTATCCTGTTTGCGGCATTTCTGATCTACAAAGAGCATACGTCAAAAAAATCCTAGCATGACAATCAATAAAAGTATATATTAAAATTAGTATGTTACGCCTTTGTTTTAGCGATTAAACAGCTATTTCTTTTCCAAGGTGGTCGAATGTTAAAAAGACTCAAGGCACGTTATTTTATCGGTGCGGTTGCTGCATGTATGCTTTATTTGCTGTTTCCCGGGGCGATTATTGCCGATGTGCCCATCGAAATAAACTTCGAAGCAGAAGAGTTCGCCGATACGGCGAAGTTTGACTATGACAATGACGATCCCACGCAGCTCAACTGTTGCTGGACCAATATCTGTTGTGACGACGGCGGATGGATTTTGTATAAGGATGTCGATTTCGGTGCTGATATTTACTGGCAGCATTTCGAAGTGCGGGCGATCAGGGCCGGTGATGGCGATGTCAAGGTTGGGGATTTCACGGTGCATCTTGACAGCCCAACAGGACCGAGTCTTGGGGTGGTTGACATTATGACTACCAATGGTGAGTGGAAGACCTTTTCCGGGTCCATTGCCGATGCCAACGGCGTGCATGATGTGTATCTTACGACCCGGGGGGCGGGGCATCATGGGGGAATCGGGGCGTTTGACTGGTTTAAATTCAAGGGGACTGTGGAACGGTCGGGGCCGAATGTGTACTATGTTGCGACAGATGGCGATGATTACAATGCGGGGACGTCGATTGATGCACCGTTCAAATCCATCAAAACCGCTGCAGATTTAATGGTTGGCGGAGATATCTGCTATATCCGTGAAGGAATCTATTTCGAAACAGTTGTACCGAAAAATTCGGGCGCTGCAGGGCATCCGATCACCTTTGAAGCGTATCAGAATGAGCAGGTGATAATCAGTGCAGCCGATCCTGTTTCCGGGTGGTCGCTCCATGAAGGGAATATCTATAAGGCGCCGATGGGATGGAACCTCGGGCCGGGGTTGAATCAGGTGTTTGTTGATGATGAGGCCATGATCGAAGCGCGGTATCCCGATTTACATAACGAGTATACTTCCCGTGAGGGTCTTTACTGGCTTTTACCGACCGATCATAAAAGAGACCTTCTTCATCCGGTACTCATGAATAGTGCTTCGGCAATTGGAGGAGGGGTTGATTGTGAGGCTGCCGGGGTTGCCGATGACGGGATCTGCGACCGGGCGTGGCTCGATTTCGAACAGCCCGAATTGCAGGGCAAACCCGATGATTTCTTTAAGAATGCCACCGTCTGGAAACTGGGCAATTTCTGGGATGAATCCGCGATCTGCACGAGTTCGACCAACGTTGGGGGCAAGGCCCGGCTTAATCTCAAGCTCAGTCGCTGGCGCTGGACCAAACCCAATGAATTAAAAGGGCTTTATATCGCCGGGCCGCTTGGCTTGCTGAACCGTGAAAATGAGTGGGCGGTCACGGACGGCATGCTCTATTTTCAGCCCCCCGGTGGTGTGGATCCCTCATCGATGAATGTCTTTGCCAAAAAAAGGTACCTGATTTTTGATTTGACCAATAAGTCGAATATTCATGTGAAAGGCATCCATCTTCTCGGCGGCTCGGTAACCATGAAAGGCGCCCATGAATGTCTTATTGAAGACTGTCATTTTAAATACCCATCCCATTTTGTTTATTTTGACTGGCGGACCGTGGGAGCCGATTCCGATACCCTCGACAGGTCCGGAGGGCGGCGTGGGGTTTATATTTCGGGGACCGGTAATACTATCCGCAAATGCTCGATCGGGTTCAGCGCGGGATGCGGCGTCGTTCTTGAGGGAAGAGGAAATCTCGTTGAAGATTGCTATATCCATGATGTTAACTTTTCGGGGACCTATGAAGCCGGGATCAGAGTGGGGGGATATAAAAACCGGGTGATCCGGAATACGGTGTGCAAATCCGGGCGGTCCTGTATCTATTTTGCCGGCGCCAAGCGTGATGAGAGTGAAATTGAAGTGTACTATAACAACTTTTACCACAGTATGATTCTTGTAGGTGACGGCGGTACCTTTTATGCCAAGGGGCTTACCGGTACCGGGGCTGTATTTGGTTACAACTGGTTTCATCACATATACAACAGGGGCCCCTGTACGCATATGTATTTCGATGACGGCGCGCAGAATATGACCATTCACCATTGCGTGTTCTGGCCCAACGATCCAACCAAAGAAGCCATGGGGGAATTTTTCCCTATCGGTATGTATTACGGGAATGAGGCCTATAACAACACCTTTCTGGCGGGCGCCCGCGAACAGGGTGTAAACTGGGAGACAAAATTTGGCAACGATTGCAGCAATTTCAATTGTGATTGCAAAAACAACCTCTTTGCCGATGAAAATCCCGACTACTGGAAGTTTACCGATATTGATGGGTATAATGCTACCCTGCTTGCCGGTTCTCCGGCAATCGACCAGGGGGAGGAGATCCCCGGGATTACCGATGGTTACAAGGGGACCGTACCCGATCTTGGTGCCTATGAGTATGGCGGTACAGCCTGGACCGCGGGACATACCTGGGGAGAAAAGGAATGGCCGGGGTTTACGGCAACGACAAGTGGTACGCTTATCGGCTCTACGGTTGCACTGCCCCGGCTGCGATTGATCGATAACAGGATGCTCTGCCTTTTGCTGCCCCGCTCGGAGCGGTGGACTGTCGATATTTTCAATGCCCGGGGCGCAAAGGTCTGCCGGTGGAACAGCGCAAAAGCCGGCGAATATTTTATCCCGCTCAAATCATTGACAAGTGGCGTGTTTTTCGTGAAATTGCAATCGGTGAAATATTCGATGGTGGAGAAGATACTGCTGAAAAAATAGGGGAGAAGTAAAGCAACTGCCCGGGTTTCTATGGACGATTTCCGGCGTCATTCCGGCGGAGATTGCTGATTTATCAGAACTGCGCATTTTGGATTTTGCTTTAAATGCTCCAATTACCATAACTGTCAGTGGCAATAAATTATGCAATATCAGCGATTCTTTAGCTAAATGGCTGGATCAATATGGCTATCCTTCACATTGGAGAAGCACGCAAATATGTTCAGCTACAGTAGCAAAACGAGTAGCCACAAAGAAAATGCAATGTACCCAAGAATATGCCGGCTACAATACTTTCACTATTTCTGGAAGGCTTATTTCAAATGAAAAAGCAGTTCCGGGAATGCTGCACGAATCCAGCATATCGCAAGGCGCCTACATAATTGTTAATCAAAATAGAAGTAAAAAAATAATTTATTGATAAGCATTTTCTTTTTTCAGTGCGGGGGATACCGCAAGCCAGGTTCTCATTGGTCGATCTCAGTAATTTGACCGATATTTTCACCTGGTAGATTTTCTACTCAGATAAATTTAGATTTTCATAAGGTTACCGGTCAAATTACGTGAGATCGGCCAATTTAGACGAAAGTGAACAATGAGCTATACCATAGACGCGAATATCCTGCTGTATGCCACGAACGAAGACTCCGCGTTTCATATAAAAGCGAAGGAATTTATCGAGTCGTGCGCCAACGGCAATGAAACGTGGTATCTTTCCTGGACCGCAATCCATGCATTTATTCGCATATCAACCCATCCGAAAATAATGCCCAGACCGCTCACGCCGCATGAGGCGGTATCGGTGATTGACACTATCCTGGGGCTTACGCTGGTCCAGACCATTGCAGAAACCGACAACAATCTTGACTTCTGTGATATCTAATGGTATACAGGATTCAGGATGAATCAATTTGTATCGCTCAATTAAAATACCACTATTAAGCCGACTGCCCTTCCCCATCCGCTGAAAGATTTTAACAGAGGAAACGGCGAAGAACAATTGTCCCGATCAGGCAAGGATTAATTATTTTTATTTCCGCTTTAAAAGGAGATTATGTAATGACAGCACATGCTCAAAAAATTCTTAAGGAAGCATTAGATCTCTCTGCTTCTGAACGGGTATATCTTGCAGACAGACTCTTGACGAGTCTGGATTTTCAGGATGCTGCAATCGATAGTGTCTGGAAAAAGGAGATCGGCGACAGGCTTCGTGCCTATAAAACCGGCGAGGCTGAAACAATCTCAGTTGAAGAAGTCTTAGCTATATACCAATCAAAATGAATGTCCGGTTCCTCAAAATTGCGCAGCAGGATTTAGACGATGCTGTCTGTTATTACAATGCAGAACGCGATGGATTGGGGGTTTGAATTTCTATGGGAAGTTTTTGCAGCAATTGATAGAATCAAGCATTTTCCCGATGCATGGCAGGAATTTTTTGAAGGAATTCGAAGGGGTCTGGTTAAAAGATTTCCTTATGGAGTGATTTATTTAGTAGACGGAAATGCAATTCTCATTTTTGGCATAGCACATCTTCACCGCCCACCTGAATATTACATCAGCCGGATAAAATAGCGGCGCTGCGCGTAACTCATTTGGATACCACTATCTGCTGCTCGCCCGCTCGATAATCATCTCCCCTCTATCAACAGGGTTGCGGGAATATTGTTTGCGCAGGATAAAATTTAAAGCGCAATGCGCACAGGCGCGCATGTTGAAATTGAAACTGGTCAGGTTATGCTGCAGCGATTCCACCGAATCGTCGAAACCGATTACTGAGATGGAACCCGGCACGGCTATTCGCTTCTTTTTCAGAAAATCCAGCGCAGCGATTGCAGTCTGGACGTTTGCGCATACCCAGGCCTGTATGTCCTTATCCCGCAGCGCGGCCGCAAACATCTTGTCAAGTTTCCGGCGCAACATTCCCGCCGGTATCAGCCGGCGGGGGACCGTGTAGGTAAAGGTATTGTCGAGGGATTCGGGGGCATATTAATGACAGTTCACTAACAATCGCTTTCAGCCTGGAGGTCCTCATACATCTGTTTACTCGAAAAACATACCGTGCCCGGCAATGCATCTTGCGATCTGTTGCATTGCCGCGCTCGACGGCACACGCGATCCGCAGCTCTGTGCACATCATGTGCGCACTTTTTCTTCATGAAATCACAAATCCACAGCGACTATTGCATGTTTTGATTATATTGATCGATATATACCGGGAACCGTGTTATTCGCTTTCCGAAAACTTTTATTGATCTTCACTGAGAGGAAATTATCTATGCGGCTCTTACACGTGCTGTCTGCATGCCTGCTGCTGTTTGCAGCACTTCTACCGGCATCGGCAGCGGAACAATCAAAGCTCTACCAGCAATGGAAACAGTCCCCTGAAAGTGCGGTTTTGCCCGATTTCAGTCACGCCGGATTCGGTGACGGCCGAATGCTTGTTCCGGAGATCAACGAAAACGAAATGCCCATATTCGATGTGGCCGACTATGGAGCCCTTCCCAATGATAATATCGACGATGGTCATGCTATTCAGGCTGCTATCGATGCTGCTGCTTTTGCCGGGGGTGGTATTGTAAAACTGCACGCCGGGACCTACCGTTTGCTTGACAATGCAGATGGTGATGACAACATAGAACCGATCTATCTTCGCAGCAGTGGAATAATCATCCGCGGCGCCGGATCGGGTGAAGGCGGAACGTTGCTTAAGTGTATCAACGCGTTCAGAGGACAAATCGCCCCTTTCACCGGCTATGCACTTTTCTTTATCGGCGCCCCGAATTGGAAAGGCTATGAGCTGGTCTATGGATACAATGCCTCTGTCGAGCCTGTAAAGAACACCTGGATGGGGGCGCAAGGCTTCGA
>WJLW01000056.1 GCA_014728295.1 Chitinivibrionales bacterium
GAAAGTAAGCAAGAGTTATCTGACTTGCTTTGGAGAGATTACTATTCATCGGAGCTTGTATCAGGCGGACAGGGGCGGAAAAAGTTTCGTGCCGCTTGAAGAACACTGGGGAATGCAGGGGCAGTATGCGACTGTTGATGTACGCGAGGCTGTGTCCTTCAGCATGGCCCATTGCACGGCAAAAGAAACTGCTCAGATACTGAAGAAATGTGCTTTGTTTAATCCAGGCATGACAGCAATAAAGAATATCGTTGAAGCTGTTGGTGATGTTTTCAACGAGCATTACGAATCGATACAGGACAGGGTTCTTTCCAATGAACAAACGCCACCTGATGCAAAGGCTGTCGCCGTTAGTATGGATGGAGCGAACATTTTGATGCGCGAAAAAGGAAGCACGCAACGTCGACCGGGAGAACGGCCCGGCAAGGATTTTCATGATGATACGACGCAGTCCTGTTATAAAAATGCTATGGTTGGCAGCATATCGTATTATACCGGCAAAAAAAAAGAGCCGGACGGAGGACCGCAGCGGCTGCACAGCCTTTATACATCGGCAATGCCTCAGTACAGGGCGCAAGAATTCAAAGTGCGCCTTGAACGCGAAGTTGCGCCTGTTATCGCTGCTGCCGACGCCAAAGCGATGAAGAAAATACTGGTGATGGACGGTAGTCGAGGACTGTGGAACTATGCCCTTCACAATGACCTTTACCAAGGATTTATTCCTGTCGTTGATTTCTATCATATGACGGAGCATCTTTCCAAAGCCGCTGAGGCGATATTCGGCAAACAAAATCCGGCTGCCCGAAAATGGTATGTAAAGTGGAAAGGCAAGATGCTCAATAAGCCGGGTACAGTTCATGCACTTCTGCGATCGATTGATTATTATAGTACAACTCTTTCACTATCACGACGAAAAGCATTAAAAGCAGAACGAACATTTTTCAGCCGCAATCACGCACGAATGAATTACTCTTGTTTACGTCGGCAAAACCTGCCGATAAGCAGCGGCCCGGTTGAGGCTGCATGTAAATCGATTGTAAAAAGCCGCATGTGTCGAAGCGGCATGCGGTGGTCACGTTCCGGAGGACAGAAGATACTGGATATCCGCACATTTGTAAAATCGAATAGGTGGAATGCTGCCTGGAATTGTTATAAATCATATGCTAAAGTCGCGTAAAATGGAGACTGCACCCAATCTTTACAGCACCTGCAAATTTCTACAATCGACTCGCGCGATGATGGCTGCGGCCCCCTGTGCCAGCGCGTTCCTTACTAGTGGCCTGCACTAGCGGCTTATGGTAGCAAACCATTTCCGCGAAGGGCTATTTATTGCTGTCCAGCACGATATCCATTCCCCAAAAGGTCACTTCTTCATAATTATCCACCTCAATTGTCACGCTGTCGCAAATACATCCCTCTTTCGACATTTCGTATGTCACCTCATCTATATATGCTGTGTAATCTCTGTTATCGTCAAAAACACTGGCTTTCCATGCGGTGCCGACTCCAAATCCAAAAGAATAGTACCCGGTGCTGTAGAAATAATATTTTTTGCCAATATTTGCAAGACAGGAATGGCCGGGGGAAGCTTTGATAGCGAGTATGGCTATGCATGATAAGAAAAGTGTTGCTGCCAAAAAGGGGAAGTAATATGCAAGACAAAATGCATCATTAGAAAAATGAGTGACTTTTGGCTTTTTTTATTGCAGCAACCAGTTTTCATGCAACAGCTTTGCTTAACGGATTTGCACAAGCGAACCTAATTCTCTGTTTTAAAACAAAGTATCCACGTTGTGTCAATAATAATTGTTCCACTCGAATCTTTCAGGTCAATTACATACTCTTCGTCACGTAATAACAGAGTGATTTCATCACCACCTATTTCCGGTATTTTGCAGTATAAATCGAATGAGCACATGCATTTTGTTGAAAACCCCGGATCCCGGCAATCGATTTCGTTGACAACATATTTCTCGTTTTCTTTGGTGACATACATCTCCAGCTCCGCAGCGCAGTTCTCATATATCCGCGCATGCAACAATTCCAGATCGCCGGTTTCTTCAAGCCACCAATGCAACTTCTCCGCTGCACAATAGCTTGCCGTGTCCTACTCTGGGACAATCGAGCGGGTTTTACCGAGTGAGGCAAATCCCCAGCAGTCGCTTGTCTGGTGATGAGTAGAGATGGCCTGGGGAGTTATGTGGGGATTTGATGGCTTACAATAGAACAATTGAGAAGTCGTTACAATAAAAAGTAACAAAATAACTTTAGTACTCATGATAGTTCCTCAGCTTTTTATATTGATTCAACGTAACTACTCAGGTTCCTATGGACGATTTCTGGCGTCATTTAACATAATACTTTTTAAGCACAGTCTACACGGGTTCATAGTGGCATAAACCTTGCATGATATATATTTTAGTATAGACCAAGGAGGCCTCTCATGAGAACTGCAAAAGTATTCAAAAACGGCCGTAGCCAGGCCGTTAGATTGCCCAAAGAGTATCGGTTTGATACCAGTGATGTATATGTAAAAAGGGTCGATGACATCGTAATGCTCTTTCCGAAACAGAGCGGGTGGAAACCATTGCTTGATAGTCTGGATAAATTCAGCGACGATTTCATGAGCATACGCGAACAGCCGGAGGAACAGAAGAGAGGGCAGCTGTAATGAAGTACATGTTAGATACCAACATCTGCATTTACCTCATTAAGAAGCATCCCGTCAAAACCCTTCACAGGCTCCAGCAAACCGATGCATCTGATGTTTGCATCTCCGCGATTTCGGTAAGCGAACTTGAGTACGGCATAGAGAAAAGCCAGAAACGAGATCTGAATCGACTGGCACTCGCGGAATTCCTTGCCCCCATAGAGATTTTCCCTTTTGATGAAGCCGCTGCGTCTCACTATGGCCGTATTCGTGCTTTCCTTGAGTCCAAGGGAAGAACCATTGGCCCCTACGACCTTCAGATTGCCGCACATGCGTTCAGCCGTAATCTTACCCTTGTGACGAACAACGTTCGTGAATTCAAACGAGTTCCACAATTATCCGTAGAAAACTGGGCCAAGTAGCTTCACTACAATGCGCCGCTGTGCAGCAACCTGATACAATATCTCGCGGGCACGCGTACATTACAGGTTGATCTGTACAAGTGGTTTATTGTGTATCCATTCATGTTTCTGATACCGTTTGTAACTCAAATAATTTTTTTCCTGCCGATTCGTCCTCCTTTTTGTATTTTATAGATATGTCTAAA
The DNA here is from genome assembly GCA_014728295.1 of Chitinivibrionales bacterium. Lineage (GTDB taxonomy): Bacteria > Fibrobacterota > Chitinivibrionia > Chitinivibrionales > WJKA01 > WJLW01. The sequence goes on from WJLW01000056.1 coordinate 3,258, forward strand.
ATTC
>WJLW01000057.1 GCA_014728295.1 Chitinivibrionales bacterium
ACTTTTCGTATACCGTAAAACAGATGGATTTTTCTGGTTTTTCCGGTTTTGTATTGCCCCGGCCAGGAAAGAAAGAAACGGAGAGATTCCGGTACCGCCCGCAATCAGTATGACATCCTGTTCCGGCTTTACGCAGGAATCTATAATAAAATGCCCATAGGGCAGCTTAAGCCACACATCTTTGCCGATTTCAAGTTCCTGCTGCATGCGGGAGGTGTATTGTCCTTTTACGCTGTAGACTACAATAATGGTATCACTTGCTGGAGGACTCGCGATTGAAAAAACCCGTGATTCGGGCTAGAAACCGCCACAGGGGTCGAACTCATCAATTGTAAGATGTAAGAACTGTCCTGCTTTAAACCGGGGAATTCGTTTTCCGGGAGTAAGTTCAAGGGTATACACGCCGTCATCGTGATTAACGATATTTTTTACGGTTGCGGGAATTTTTATCGGGTTTGCCATGGGTCGGTTTATCGGTTATTCGGTCTATCGGTTAGTCCGGCAGGTCATTTATCAACCTCAGCCTTAAGCTCCTCTATCTCGCGCCGCATGTTCTCGAACTCATGTATTCTGTTTCCAAGATATGTTTTTGTAAGGGATATCTTTTCTTTCATGCCCTCTGGAGTAAGAATATAGCGCCAACGGATTGTTCCGGGTACTGTAGTAAGCCGTCGGGCTTTGATAATTCCTTTTTCAACAAGTCCGGCAACCACATAATTCACCTTGCCTAAACTAATATCCAGCGTTGATGCAAGCGATCTTTGCGTATGAGCCGGGTTTTGCTCTATTTCTCTGAGTACTTTGAATTCTATCATGTACTATTTACCACGGAGTGCACGGATAATTTACAGTAGAAGAGCAAGGCACATTTCTGAGATATGGCCGCAAGAGGAAATTGTAATCAAGAAATGGTTTTGATAGTATGATTTTTGGATTATAATTTGTTTAGAATTTAGAAATTCGAATTTTGTGCTTGTTTGCTAACGAATGCTCCTTACCCCCGTCAGCGGCACTGGAAAAATACCCCCTACGATTCGTAAGTCCTTGAAACATAGAATCGTTCAACTGTTGAACAATATAGTAAAGAGACCGGGAATATACAAGTGTTGTTTTTATATCGGTTTGTCGGTTTACTCGGTGAATGGGTGAATCGGTGTATGGGTATATGGGTTGATCGGATGTTCAGAAAATCTCATTTAACAACTTCCCACCAACCACCTTTATCAGGTCCTTTGCGAAGCAGCCTTTTCGCGTTTTTCAGCTTTTCAAGGTCCCGCTTTATTGTTTTTTCACTGACATTGCTGGAAATGGCTAATTCCGGAATCGTTGCTTTGGGATTCTTTTTAAGAATTGTAATTATCAGGTTCGAACGCTTTTCAGGGACATTTTCAGGGACATTTTCAGGGACATTTTCAGGGACATTTTGAACTTTTCCGTAAATAGTTACACGAAATCCCTGTGCAATTTCCTCAAATAGGGGTGCCGGCAGACCCGCATTTTCACATGATTCAATTATTCGCTTAATACCTGATCCATATTTTTCAATTAAACCTGCATTCTTAAACAAGTCGGCTATCTTTTTATTTCTAGGACGTGATGGGTAATTATTTGAAAGCAGTTTTTGTATTGAAAGGTCCGATGGCAGTTCTCCTGGATTAAATATTTCCAGCCGTTCAGGAAATATTTTTATCACTGTATCTGCACTCTGAGAGTAATCCCGGTGAACTATAGCATTTATAACCGCTTCACGGACAGCATCAAGTGGAAAGTCCCATATTTCGTCCCGTTGAGGTTTTCCAGAATCATCGATACCAAGATATACAGATCCGCCTTTCGCATTTGCAAATGCACAGAGCGTTTCGATTGTTTCTTTATCGAAAGTCGTTTTGAATTCTACGGTTGAGCATTCTTTTGGGGGGAGCATTGTTCGGTTGTTCAGTTTCATCAATTAAGCAACTGCTTTATATGAATGTCCTAATTCCTCTAAGCCGGTTGTATCATTGCAGGCAAGTTTTTGCCGAATTTGTTCAAAACGTGTTACAATAGTTTTTGAATTCAACCGTTCCCCGCAATGGAGGCATACTTCTGCATCAACAGTGATGGAAGCAACATTCTGCCCGCCTTTTAATAATTTTTCCACTTTTTTTGTTTCGATGTCGCCGCCGCAGACGGGACAATTTTCAAATGGAACCATCTTTTTTTCTCCGTAATTCGGAGTTAATCCATTTTCCTGGATCAGGTCGATAAACGGTAATAAGCACAGCCCATTTATTCGCATTATTATATGCCCATACGCTGTGGGTGATTTAGCTTTCATTGGTATCGTTTGCCTTCTGCAACCACTCCGCCATCCACTCCGCCCTTTTTTCAAAAGGAAGACGGCTCAGTTCCCGTTGTTCTTCGGAGAGATAGGGGCAGTGCTCCGGAATTTTCGGGCTTTTTTTAAATTTGTTATCATTGCTCCAGTTTTACAGCACAGGTCATCAGTCGATATAAATACATCTTTTTCGATATAGCCAATTTCGTGGGCGATTTCCAGTTAGGTGCGCAGTTCTGCTAATGAACCCTGAGCGATGTTGAGAAAATAGACAAACTCCTTGTCGCCCGCCCTTTGATAGCCCTCCGCGATGTTCGATGCTACCGAAACCGCCGAGCGCTGGATCTGGTCTCTGAGACCGAAATCCCTTGCAAATGCACCTATCGCAGTAAACTTATAGACAACGACCGCCAGTGACTTGGCTTCCAGCCAGGCTCTCAGCTGTTTGAAGGATTGATAGGGCATGGTCGGTTGCTCGGTTATTCGGTTTATGGGTGAATGGGTTATTCGACAGTGCCCGTTTCAAAATGTCGATCCAGTTCAGCAACGAAGCGCTTCGTATCTTCTATCCAAGGTACTACATCTGCCTTTTCAAAAGTAAAAAAGTCACCGTAATCGCTTTCTTGACGGCGCTCGAATAAGTCACTATAAATTGCGGCTAAATTTTTGGAAATCAAACCAGATTTTACAAAGTGTACATTGAACAATGAACGAATACCAGTGTCTTTTGACGAAGAATAACCATTCTTTTCCAATAAAGCGGATACAATGTAAAAACATGCATAATAGAGTCTGTTTACACAGGTGTTCCAGTGATCTGTTTTTGCCATCAGTTCTGCTTCGTCCAACGCTTCCCATGCCCGTTCGCGACGATACTGGATAATGTCACCGTTATATTCTTTCATATAACAATACCTTCCCGCTCGATCGCCCGGTGAAGCGGCAATTGACGGTGTCGCTGGTCATACCACGTTCCACGACTTCTTATACGAGAACTGATAATTTCTCCAGTGTCCCATTCAATTTCATACAGGGCATGGCGGATCCTGTCTGTACGTGCACAATCTACGGGGCCGTCAACGAGAACCAGAAAATCCCAATCAGACTCTTTTCCACCTTCTCCACGAGCTTGAGATCCAAAGAGGATTATTTGCGCATCCGGCTCGATGGAAAGCACAGTGTCATTTACTTTTTCGGGTATGTTCATTGGTTATTCGGTCGTTCGGTTGTTCGGTTAGATCGAGTCTTACGGCTTCCAATTATAAACGGCTTCTGCAAACTGACGGAATTCATCGAGATGTTCTTTGATAATTTTCCAGACGATAGTCCAGTCAATTTTGGTATAGGCATGCACTGCAAGATTGCGAAAACCGACGGCTTTTTTCATTCTTTCACCAAGTGATGGCGATATCAGCTTTCGGGAAACTAATTCTTCAAAAGCCTCTCCCATAGTAGCAGGAACTGGAGCATTGGATTCACTCAAAATAATCATAGCCATATCACTTGAAAGCTGGACCGCACGTTCAAGATTAATAATAATAATGTCCTGTAAATCGATATCTGACTCGAGAATTTCTTTTGACGATGGGACCTTTTGAGAAATCCTGGCAACGCACCGCTCCAGAGATTCAATTTTTGATTTTATCAGGTCATGTACCATATATAAATCGCTGTGCCTTTCGATCCAGAGATCGGCGCATCAAAGGCGCAAAGTCCGAATTCCAGTACCACATTTTACGTATTATTTTCCGTAATGTTTCAGTGTTCCTTTTTATAATAATCTTTCCCGAAGATACCGCTTCGGTAATTATGAAACCATTTTCTTTTGACAGATCTATAATATCAACATCGCGGTGCAAGAAACCGGACAACTCAGTTGCGACAGCAATTCTTCTTTCCAGAGTCATTTCAGATTCACATGCAATACCAATATCGACATCACTGTCTTTACGCAATCGATTCTTGACAACAGAACCAAATACGGTTACAACAGCAATTTCGTGAAAATGTGCCTGGAAAAAAGTGCGGACTTTTTCTATGATAATGTCAGATTCTGTTTTCATTATAGCTATTTATTTGCTCAATACACACATCATTAATATTCCCATTAGCGGAATATGCTTTATACCATTCAACAATTCGTTCTACTGTCTCGGTGACATTCCACCGCGGATGCCATCCAAGTTTTTTGTGGGCTTTTGAGCTGTCAAGCTGCAAAAGACCGGCCTCGTGGGGACCGCTGTCTTTTCCAAATTCATATGATGCGCTATCACCCCATTGTGAGCACAGCAATGTTACCAGTTTTTCAACCGTCTGGGTGTCATTGGTGTGCGGACCGAAATTCCAAGCATCGGCGTATGCCGGTCCGTCATCCCATAATTTTTGCGCAAGGACCATATACCCGGATAGCGGCTCAAGGACATGCTGCCAGGGTCTTACTGCTCCGGGATTACGCACAACAACAGGTTCATTTTTTATTAGTGCACGCATGCAGTCTGGAACGATTCTGTCGGCGGCCCAGTCTCCCCCGCCTATGACATTGCCCGCCCGAGCCGAAGCCACACCTACGTTATGATCTGAATAATTATCGGGGTTAAAAAATGAACGACGGTATGCCGATACAACAAGCTCCGCACACCCTTTGCTGCTTGAATAAGGATCATATCCACCCATAGGCTCATTTTCGCGATACGGCCAGATCCATTCCTTGTTCTCATAACATTTATCTGTTGTGATAATGACAACCGAGCGGACGGATGGACAAAAACGGACTGCCTCGAGCAGGTTGACCGTTCCCATGACATTGGTCCGGTATGTTTCCACAGGATTGATATACGATTCTCGCACCAGCGGCTGGGCTGCAAAGTGGAACACTATTTCGGGCGAGGATTTTTGTATGGTGGCTTTTAATTTCTCAAGATCAGCAATATCACCAATAATGGAATGAACCTGATCAGATATATGAGCATCATCAAAAAGGCTGGGATTTGTCGGCGGCTGCAAAGCATACCCGGTAACATCAGCGCCCAGTTGTGAGAGCCAGATACTAAGCCAGGATCCTTTGAATCCGGTGTGTCCGGTTAGAAAAACTCGTTTTTTGTTCCAGAAATTTTTATTTATCATGGTTGTTCGGTTGCTCGGTTTATCGGTTGCTCGGTCTGGCGGCCCATCATGTTTTGCGGGCCTTTTTAAGATTTGTTAACATTGCTCCTACTTTACAGCAATGGTCATCGATGAGAATAAAATCATTTTCATTTATATAACCGATTTCATGGGCTATTTCAAGTTGAGTTCTCAATTCTGATAAGGACCCCTGTGAAATGTTAAGAAAATGAAGAAATTCTTTATTAGACGTTCGTTCGTATCCTTCGGCAATATTGGAAACGACTGATACTGATGAGCGCTGGATCTGGTCCTTTAGTCCGAAGTCGCGGGAGAATTTGTCGGCACCGGTGATTTTGTAAATGGCGACAGCGAGATTTTTTGCTTCTTTCCAGACGTTTAGTTGTTTGAAGGATTGATTTTGATGATTCTTTTGGGGGGAGCATTGTTTATCGGTTGTTCGGTTAATGGGTCAAAGCCCTATATATCAGATTATCCTGTGGAAAATTCATTTTCAATTTCAGTAATTACATCCTGCAAACATATCGACTTACTTGGTAATATATCATCATCAACATGCACATGGTGAGGATAGGTATGCAAATGTTTATGGTGAGGAGCATTGTCCCACCGTTTTATTAATTTGTGATTAAGGTCCTGCCAATGAAATGAATATAGTCTTTCGTCTTTAGATACATACTCTTTTATGTGCAGGATAGTATCATTTCGCAAATATGCGCAAATCCTGTAAAATGAGCCGTTTTGCCAGTGTCGATATTGATTTACAGTACAGCTTTTTACGATTGAAGAATTATCAAGTTATTTCAAAATGGTCATGCATTAATTCCTCGTCATTTTTAATAGCTTCTGCTAATTCCTCACGGTATGCTTTCCATTCCACGTAACTATCCCAGTCCTCGAAAGATTCTTTTTTATCATATGTTTTTTTTTCAAAAGAATCAAAATCGCCATACATCTTTGTGTAAATTTCTATCTTTTGTTTTAATTCATGGATTCTATGAAGTAATTCCATTTTTAATGCATACTTTGCATCTGAACGTGAAAATTTCAACGTTGGGATCTCCTCGTTTATTCATTTCATAGTTTTGGCAATACTCCAATTATATCCTCGATTCGAGGTTTGGAGCATAATTGCTTTTCCGGGATTACGGATATCATCGAATATGGAATGAACATGCGAAGCGACATTGGCATCCTCGTAGAGGCTTGGATTTGTCGGCGGATTTAACGAATAGCCGGTTACCTTTGCACCAAGCGTTGACAGCCACAAGCTCAGCCAGGAACCTTTAAATCCGGAATGGCCGGTCAGGAAAACTTTTTAATTGTTCCAGAAATTTCTATCGACCATTTTGCATTACGAATTTTTCGGAAATTTTTGCCCAAACGCACCTTTCCCCCATCGGCGGCACTTCGCAACCGCATTCAGAGTCAACCGCTTAAGAATAGTAATTATACACCGATGTTCACCGATTGAACACGTGGTTTGCGAGTATGGAAATGTTTTTTGTTTATTTACGTATTTTCTCTGCCATAGCCTTAATTTCCCATCAAGCCTCAGCACCACGCTCTTGTTTGAGAATCCCGAGATCAAGAACATACTGCGTATCATCCGACAAAAACTGTGTGGATGTCTCTTGCCTGCCCAGTATCACGGGTTCCACACCCGTCGTACCCGTTCCTCTTTGAGTCGTTCGAGCAGACTGTCGAGGTGCGTATCGCGGCGTTGCAATATATTCTCGGCTGCCTGATCGATCAATTCAAACGTGATCGCTTGTGCGTAATCGCGCCTCAGTAGCTCTCCTATGCATTCACGCGCAATTGCGTTTACTAACCACGGTTGTCCCTCAGACCAGTAGTATGCCAGGGGCACAGCATCTTTTGGAAAAACCTGGCCCGTATCAGTAGTGTGCTGTTGATAGAGTTGTGCCGATTATACGACGCGGCAACAAGGAAATCTTCTTTTTCTAATTTGCCCGGCGTCTTCGAGGTAGAGTTCGCAGGTTATTTTGCCTGACTTTCGACATCCTTTTTCAGTTCCGCAATTTCCTTTTTAATCTCCTCAAACTCGGCCTGTCTTGTGGCCAGATAATTGCGCGTGATGTTGACCTTTTCTTTCATGCCCCGGGGTGTGAGAATATACTTCCAGCGAATAGCGCCTGGTTTAGTGGTAAGGCGTCGCAATTTAACAATGCCTTTTTCAACAAGACCCGAAAGCACGAAATTGGCTTTACCAAGGCTGATGCCGAGTTTGTTGGCCAGGGAGCGTTGGGTGTGTGCGGGATTGTGCAGGAGTTCTTTGAGTATTTTGTACTCGATCATGGCGGCTGAGCGCAGAAGTAAGTTTTCTTTGTCGGGCGGAGGGAAACGAGGGCTGCGGGATTGAGCTGTGGGGTTTTTATACGCATAAAGATACCTCTCCCCCATGGGCGGTACGTCCTACTTGACCGAAGATACTCTGCCTGCCTCTCACGCACGGCGAAACGCATTAATCATACATCACGTTCAAGCCGTGAACAAGGCTTTGTGCGAAGATGCCCGGATTGTGGAAAGAATACCAAGCGCCTATCACCCGGCCAGAATCTTGACAATTGCGCTCTGCTGCTCTTCGTCAAGATACGGATGCATCGGGGTGCTGAATATGTGATCGGCAATTTTCTCGCAAACAGGCAGATCGCCGCGTTGATAGCCGAGACTGGCGAATGCCGTTTGTACATGGAGCGGTTTGGGGTAGTAAATTGCGGTAGGTATGCCCGCATCTTTCAGACGGGCCAGGTGCCTGCTACGATCATCGGCAATAATGGCGTATTGTGCCCGGACAGACTGACAATCGCGGGGAATATGCTGCAAATCAAATGCATGTTGCAAGCCTTCATCATAGCGCTGCGCAACGGCCTGACGCAGTTGGATCTCATCGGGAAAAATGGCGAGTTTTTCGAGCAGCACAGCGGCCTGCAGGGTGTCGCAACGTCCGTTTATGCCGATACGGGCATTGTCATATTTATCCGATCCTTTTCCGTGTATGCGCAGCGATTCGACTGTTTCGTAGAGCGCGTGGTCGTCGGTGAAAACAGCTCCACCGTCACCATAGCACCCCAGCGGTTTTGCCGGAAAGAAGCTCGTTGCCGCGATATCGGTCAGGTTGCAGGCACGTACGCCTTTGCAGGTTGCACCGAAACTCTGAGCCGCGTCTTCGACAACGAAGAGACTGTTTTGGCGCGCAATGCGATTGATCTCGTCATAATCGGCAGTCAAGCCGAAAATGTCAACGCCGATTATGCCTCTGGGGGTAAGTGATTGCTGCATCGTGGCCGTCGGCATTGTGCCGTGCGTAACATCGCTTATCGCTGCTGCAAGCTTCCCGGTATCAATATTCAGCGTTTGCTCGTCAATATCAACAAAAACCGGAGTCGCACCGAGCAAGGCAATGACCTCGGCCGTGGCAATGAAGGTAAACGGCGAGGTGAATATGGCGTCACCCGGCCCGATGTCATACGCCATTAATGCCAGCAGTAATGCATCGGTACCGCTTGAGCAGGTCAGGCAATACCGGCAACCGGCAAATTCCGCCAGCTTGTCTTCAAGCTCCCGGATCTCGGGGCCCATGATGTACCTGCCGTGATCGAGCACATTGCGGATGCGCTTGTTGACATTGTCTTGAATTCTGCGATACTGCGCCTGAAGATCGATAAATTGCATAGCTGTTTTCTATTTCCTCAAGTCCCGGTAACGTTTCGAACCGGTTTTCAGATTTTCGGGAAGCGGATCGTCTTCGTCAAGATCGAGGCACGCCATACGCCCAGTGGGCTCCTGCCAATAGCGAAATCCGCTTTCGGGGCAGACCATCACGCCTTGCGCATCGGGTTTACCCAGCTTGGCGCCGTGTCTGCTCATCCAGCCGGATTGTCTGGCCGGATTACCGGTGACCAGAGCATAGTCGGCGACATCTCTGGTGACTACCGCGCCCGCGCCGATGAATGCGTACCTTCCGACGATCACACCACAGACTATCGTCGCATTGGCGCCGATGGTTGCCCCGCGCCTGATACGGGTTGCTTCATACAATTGGTGCCGGTTCACCTGCGACCGGGGGTTGGCTACATTGGTCAGCACGCAGGACGGCCCCAAAAAGGCGTCATCCTCGATAACCGTGCCTTTGTAGACCGACACGTTATTCTGAATTTTGACATTATTACCGATAATTACGTCGCCGGCGACGTTGACATTCTGTCCCAGGTTGCATTGTGCTCCAATCGAGGCATTTTTCATGACATGTGAAAAATGCCATATTTTGGTACCCGCGCCTATCGAGCAGGGCTGATCTATGTATGCCGATTCATGTACAAAATATGCCAAAGTGGGATTACTCATTCAGGGACAGAGGCGCCGCAATCAGGTAATTATGCCGTTTTTTTGCAAATACGCGATAATCGTTGCAACGGATTCTTCGACCGACATGGTAACGGTATCAACGGTAACCTCGGCTTTTTGCGGCTTTTCGTAGGGCGATGATACGCCGGTAAACTCCTTTATCTCGCCGGTCTCCGCTTTTTTGTACAGCCCCTTCGGGTCGCGTTTTTTGCATACGTCCACATCGCAATCGACAAACACTTCAATGAAGTGTCCTGCGGGAAACAATTGCCGCACATACGTGCGATCTTGTCTGAATGGCGATATGAAAGTGCAGACGGCAATGGCGCCCTGATCGAAGAAAAGCCGGGCGGCATGACCGACTCTGCGGATGTTTTCGCTGCGATCGCGTGCCGAAAAACCCAGATCGCCACAGAGACCGTGACGCACATTGTCGCCGTCCAGCGACATTATCCGGCAGCCGCGATTAAAAAGCTCACGTCCCACCTGGCGGGCAACGGTCGATTTGCCGGAACCGGAGAGGCCGGTGAACCAGAGTACGGCCGATTTGTGCCCGTTGCGCACTTCCCACTGCGCACGGGTGATGAAGCCCTGCTCCCAGGCGACATTGGGTGAAATGCGAGGAATGCTCGACTCCTCGGACTGAACTTCTTTAATAGAGCGCAGCACGCCGCGTATCATACCGGCTGCTACCGTTCGATTAGTTACCGGATCGATAAGAATGAAATTGCCGGTAGCGCGGTTTTGCTTGTATGAATCGAAAAACAGCTTTTGCGCCGTTTTAATCTCAACACGGCCGATTTCATTGAGTTCGAAGGAAGCGGCGTCTTCGCGATGCAAAGTGTTGACGTCTATTTTATAAAGTATCTTGGTGATGAATGCTTTGGTCGTGTTGGTCGTGTGCTTGATAAGGTAGTGCGTATTTTGCGACAGCTTGTCTTCATCCATCCAGCAGATGATCGCCTCGAAAGTATTGGCGGCTTGCGGCAGATTATTGACGCGCACGAGCATGTCACCGCGACTGACATCAACTTCGTCTTCGAGCGTCAACATCACGGACTGACCGGCAAACGCCTCTTCCCGTTCGCCCTCGAAAGTAACGATTGACTTGACTTTCGAGGTTTTGCCCGAAGGCAATACGGCAATTTCCTCACCGGGCCTGATGGTACCCGAGGCAATGCGACCGGCAAAGCCGCGAAAATCGAGGTTGGGTCGCGAGACGTATTGCACGGGGAAGCGAAAATCAACCAGATTTTTATCCGCCTGCACATGCACGGTTTCCAGCATGTGTAAAAGCGTATGCCCGTCATACCAGGGAGTCTTTTCGCTACGCCTTACCACATTATCGCCGGCAAGGGCGGAAACAGGAATGAACACGATGTCGTGGATATCCAGCTTTTCGGAAAACTGTGAATACTCTTCGACAATCGAATCGTAAACATCCTTGGAATAATCGACCAGATCCATTTTGTTGACCGCTACGATAAGATGCGGAATGCCCAACAGCGAAACCAGAAAACCGTGCCGCTTGGACTGCGTCATAACGCCGTTGCGTGCGTCAATGAGGATGATTGCCAGTTCGGCGGTTGATGCGCCCGTTACCATATTGCGGGTATACTGCTCGTGTCCGGGCGTATCGGCAATGATGAACTTGCGGCGCGGCGTGGTGAAATAGCGGTAGGCAACGTCAATCGTGATGCCCTGCTCGCGCTCGGCGGCAAGCCCGTCAAGCAACAGCGAGAGGTCGACCTCGTTTTGCCCCCGCCGCAACGACGTTTTTTGAATCGAGGCGTATTGATCCTCGAAAATACAGTTTGTTTCGAAGAGCAGCCGTCCGATCAGGGTCGATTTGCCGTCGTCAACGCTGCCGGTTGTCGTAAAGCGCAGCAGGCTTTTATTGCTGTAATCTTGCATGTCAGGCATTAGAAATATCCTTCGCGTTTTTTCTGTTCCATGGATGAATCGCTGGTCAAATCGATGATGCGATTTTCGCGTTCACTTTTTTTGGCATCTTCGACTTCTTTGATAATCTGCTCCATCGAAGTCGCTTCCGAACGCACCGCTCCGGTGCAGGGAATGCACCCAAGGCTGCGAAAACGGCACATGACCGCCTGAACCTCACCATCCTGAACCGGGTTCTTCTTATCGGGATCAACAATATCATAAGAATAGAGGGGTATCAGGATATTGTTGCGGATCAGCACTTTGCGTTCGCGGGCAAAGTAGAGGGGAACAATCGGAATTTCTTCCTCTTTGATATAATGCCATACGTCAAGTTCGGTCCAGTTGCTCAGGGGAAAAACGCGCACCGACTCGCCTTCGTTAATGTGGCTGTTGTACAGGTCCCACAGTTCGGGACGCTGATTTTTCGGATCCCACTGACCGAATTCGTCGCGCACCGAGTAGACACGTTCCTTGGCGCGGGACTTTTCTTCATCGCGCCGGGCGCCGCCGAATGCCGCGTCAGCTTCGTGCTTGCGGAGAGCGTTGAGCAGGGCCTGCGTTTTCAGGTAGCCGCAACATTTGTCATTGCCCAGCCGCGTGGGATGCGACCCCTTATCTATCCACTCCTCATTGCGCTCGACAATCAGCCGCACGCCGATTTTCTTGCAGAAAGCATCCCTGAACTCGTACATTTCAGGAAATTTGTAACCGGTATCGATATGCATCAGGGGAAAAGGGATCTTTCCCGGAGCAAACGCCTTCTGGGCAAGCCGCACCATAACCGAAGAGTCTTTGCCGACCGAATAAAGCATCAGTGGATTCTTGAATTCGGAGGCGACTTCCCGGAAAATATGGATAGACTCGTCTTCGAGTTGTTTCAAATGGGTTCGGGAATATGTTGTCATATGTGAACTATTCCGGTTTGTGAGGTTTAAATTTCAGTTAATTTCAACGTTGTTTGCACTGCTGGGATGCTTTACCCAGTCTTGCGTCGTTTACCCTTGAGCGCTTGCCTTGCCGGACGGGCGGCATGCCAGAACTTCCCGCTTTCCGAAAGCCACTGCAGGCGTTGTCGCGGAACCCGGGGCGAGAGACCGAGTTCCTCCATAATTTCCAGAAACTTGTTGACATTTGATTTTGTCATGTCGATTGACAGATCCAGATCGGGCGTCATGCGCTCGACGCCGTGCAGCACTGCGGCAGCTCCACCACAGACGATAAGCTTGACTTTCGCCTTTGTCTGCGCAAGCAGAATCTCCAGCAGATGGTTATTGCCTCCGGGTGCCGTCAGGTAACTTTGTGATATTTCTTATACCAGGCGATGAATTGTGGAACCCCCTCCCGGATGCTGGTAGACGGTTCAAAATCGAGTTTTTTGCGCGCCTTTTCAACGTCGGCATAAGTAGCTTTGACATCGCCCATTTGCATGGGCAGCAGCTCTTTCTGAGCTTCCACGCCCAGCTCTTTTTCGACAATGCCGATTAAGTCGAGTAAATTTTCGGAGCGATGATTGCCGAGATTGAATACTTCATACGCATCCAGTTCTTCCTTTTCCAGGGATGCAACGACACCTTTGACGATATCATCCACATAGGTAAAGTCGCGCTGCATGTCGCCGTGGTTGAATACCTTAATCGGTCTGCCGGCCAGAATCGCTTTGGTAAACAGCCACATCGCCATATCGGGGCGTCCCCAGGGGCCGTAGACGGTGAAAAAGCGCAAGCCCACGGTTTGAAATCCGTACAAATGCGTATAGCAGTGCGCCATCAGCTCGTTGGCTTTTTTCGATGCGGCATACAGGCTGACGGGCGTGTCGACCGGATCGCATTCGGCAAACGGCAATTTCGTATTGCCGCCATACACCGATGAGGATGAGGCATACACACAACGGCTTACTTCAAAGTGCCGGCAGGCCTCCAGCAGATTGAGAAAGCCGACGATATTGCTCTGCGCGTAGGTATGGGGATGATCCAGCGAATAGCGGACACCGGCCTGCGCGGCCAGGGCGCATATTTTGTCGGGCTTTTCTTGGGTGAACAGCTCTGTTACCGCCCGGCTGTCGCAGAGATCAATTCGGTAGCAGGTATAGTGCTTGAATCGCTGCAATTGCTTATTGCGATCTTCCTTCAGCGACACGTCATAATAATCGTTAAAATTATCCAGTCCGACCACTTCGTAATCGTTTCTCAGCAGGTATTTGCTGACATGATACCCGATAAATCCGGCACTGCCCGTCACTAAAATTTTCATATCTTCATCCTGCAAAAATGCCTGGTTAGAGTGTTTGCGCCAGCTCTTTGACCCATTTTTTCAAATCCTCGCTGATATCGTCGCTGCTGAGGCCGAACAGGATTCCTGCCTTGACAAAATCGAGCTTGTTTCCGATATCGTAGCGTTGACCGTTAAAGCACAATCCGTATATTGCCCGCTTCTGTAGCATCAACCGCATGGCATCGGTGATCTGAATCTCGTTGTTGACGCCGGCCGGAGTTTCGTCAAGGTAGTAAAAAATATCCGGCGAGAAGACATACCGGCTGGCAATTACCAGATTGGACGGCGCTTCTTCCGGCTTTGGTTTTTCTACGAATTGCTTGACAAGATACAGGTCGTCGTCAATATTTTTTCCGTCGATAACGCCATAGCGGCTGACCCGCTCAGGAGCCACCTCTTCGATGGCAACCACAGAATCCTGATAGCGTTCGTAAACATTCAGCAACTGGCGTGTCACCGGCTCAGGTGTTGCTTGCATGACCGTATCACCCAGCAGCACGGCAAAGGGTTCGTCACCGACATGGTATTTGGCATATGATATCGCATCGCCAAGACCGTTCATCTCTTTTTGCCAGACAAAGTGAATATTGGCCAGCGAGCTGATGCGGCGGATGGCATCGAGCTCCTTTTGTTTGCCCTTTGCGTCGAGTTCGTGTTCGAGTTCAAAGTTACGATCAAAGTGCTCTTCGATGGCGCGTTTGCCTTTTCCGATAATCATCAGAATGTCGGTGATGCCCGATTGTACCGCCTCTTCAACCACATATTGGATCGTCGGTGTATCGACAATCGGCAGCATCTCTTTGGGGGATGATTTCGTAGCCGGCAAAAACCGGGTGCCGAATCCCGCAGCGGGGATGATAGCTTTTCTGACCATATTATCCTTTCGCGCCGACATCATTCACCGCCGGCAATGCAATAGTCGGAATAATCACGCTAACACCGAGTCCGTCAAATGCCGTTCGCAACTGCTCGAGCATGTTTTCATTGGTATAGGTCCCGATAATTGCGCCCCCGGAGCCGGTAAACTTTGCGCTCGCTCCAACCTGCCGGGCGGTCTGCACCATGTGCAGGTTATCGTCACTGATACGCATGAGATTGTTGCGTATGTCAAAATTCTCATTGAGCAAATCGCTGATGGTGTCGGTTTTTGATTTGGCGAGTGCTTCCTTGACCTGCTCTGTCAGCCCCGCCCACTTTTCGATTGCATCGAGAACCGGTTGCTCCCGGCGCACGAATCGTTCGCGCAGATTATTGTGGACGATTTCGGAGCCTTCCGAAAGGTCGCTGCGATAGGCAAGATACAGCGGCGGCAGGAGCGATTCGTCGAGCTGCTCATAATTGCCGTACCCGCGCTGATCTATCACGTCCTTATCAAAATCCATATACACCAGCCCCTGATAGGCCTGTGCCACCCGATCCTGCAAACCGGCCGAGATACCCAGCTCTTTTTGTTCGACATCCAGCACGAGGTTGGCCAGCATCGGTTTGGCAACGGTTACACCGTAGAAGGCCATCAGCGCGCGCATACATGCAGTGATAATTGCGCTCGATCCGGCCAGTCCAACCTGATGGGGAATCGTTGAGCTGTAGCGGATGGTAAAATTTTTCTGCTCAAGCTCCATACCGCTTTCCATGCAATATTCATAAAAAAGCTTGACGGTCGCTTTAAGCAGTCTGATGCCGCCGTAGTAGCCGTGCAGCACAACGTCTCGGGTAAGCTCTTCCATGCTGCTGAATTTCGACAGGTCGCGATGGTTGGGAAGTATTTCCAGCTCGGGAGTTTGATAGAGGATAATTTCGGCATGAAAATTATTGAAGGTAAAGGCGATGGTCTTGCCATAGTAGCCGTCCGATGGATTTCCGATAAGTGCGGCGCGGGGATACGCTCGTTTTCGAATAATCATTACGCGACCTTTCCCTGCGCGGCGGCCAGATCCGCTTCCATCATGATTTTCACCAGTTCTTCAAACGTTACCGACGGTTTCCAACCAAGCTTCTGTTGTACTTTTTGCGGGTTGCCCAGAAGCTGCTCCACTTCGGTCGGGCGATAATAGCGAGGGTTTACCTTTACAATCACCCTGCCGGTTGCTGCATCCTTGCCGATTTCGTTTTCATTCTCCCCTTCCCAGGCAACAGTGATGCCGGAATGCTTGAATGCAAGTTCGATAAATTCACGCACCGTATGCATCTGACCGGTGGCGATAACGTAATCGTCGGGCTGATCCTGTTGCAGCATACGCCACATGCCTTCGACGTAATCGGGGGCATAGCCCCAGTCGCGCTGTGAGCCGAGGTTGCCCAGGCTAAGAAATTCCTGCTGTGCGGTTGCAATGGCGGCGACTCCCAGGGTGATCTTGCGGGTAACAAAATTCTCACCGCGGCGGGGCGACTCGTGATTGAAGAGAATACCGTTGCTTGCATGCAGATTGTAGGCTTCACGATAATTGACGACGATCCAGTACGCGTACAGCTTTGCCACGGCATACGGCGAGCGGGGATAGAAGGGCGTCGTCTCCGATTGCGGCACTTCCTGCACTTTGCCGTAAAGCTCCGAAGTTGACGCCTGATAAAACTTGCAGGCAACACCGGTCTCCCTGATTGCATCCAGCAAGCGCAACGTTCCCAGTGCGTCCGTCTCAGCCGTGTATTCCGGCACCTCAAAGGATACCTTGACATGCGATTGAGCCGCCAGGTTGTAAATTTCGGTCGGATGAATCTTTTCGATCAGGCGGTTGAGATTGCTGCTGTCGCATACGTCACCATAATGCAGAAAAAAAGTATTCTCCTCCCGTGTCTGCCGGCGGATATGCTCAATGCGATTACGGTTAAAGCTGCTGGCCCGGCGAATCATGCCGTGGACTTCGTAGCCTTTCTCAAGCAGCAATTCAGCAAGATAAGAACCGTCCTGGCC
The DNA here is from genome assembly GCA_014728295.1 of Chitinivibrionales bacterium. Lineage (GTDB taxonomy): Bacteria > Fibrobacterota > Chitinivibrionia > Chitinivibrionales > WJKA01 > WJLW01. Next base: position 16,935 of record WJLW01000057.1, read on the forward strand.
GGAAATGCCGGTAATAAACGCAACAGGTCTGCTCATAGCGTGCCTTGGTTGAAGGATTGAACGATCAGGTATGAACTATCAAACACGATTTCGGCCAGCATACACCCTTCCCCCATCAGCGGCACCCGGTAATACCGCATCTGCTCTGCCTCAGGTACAAAATAGTCAAATATACAATCAACTGATAGAAAATAAAAGGATCTGGGGTGAATACAAAAGAGGGGGGCAACGGCGAAAGTCGATTGAGTTGAATGGGAGGGTGTAACTAAATATGATGCAGCATATAAACAGACAGACCCCATCGCGGTGCCTGCCAGTTTGTCGGAGCAGATTCAGCTCAGGCGCTATGCCGCGACATCGATATTTTCGCCGACGCCCGGGATTTTTGGTCCACCCAGGGCCATCTCGGCGTTGACCTTGACCAGCTTTTCAGCCATTTCGGTGCCGGCCTCGGTCGCGGTTTTCATGATCTGATTCATAGCTTGTACGGATTGTGCAACTGATGAAACACCATCCATGGTTTACCCCCTTGCGGGTTTGTGAGTATAACTTACCACTCTACTTATCGGCAGATGGAGGGTAATACTTTAGCTGATTTTTCGAATTCATCTCAGAATTTACGGAAAAAGCACCTTCAAAATGTATTTTATTGCAATGCCGGGGCCTTTTCGGAAAAATGTCTTGCCGGATATCTATTACAGGAATGATATTTACTCGATATACGCCCGGCTACTCGATCGGTGAAAGGATAACTGCATGAAATTTATCAAATGGATAACTGTCTTTCTGATTTCATTTACCCTCGGCTGTATCGTCATCCTCACATTCCTGCAGGAGCCGTTCAAAGCCTGGGCTCCCACGGTCCTGTTTACCTACAAAACCCCCCCCATCCCGATATACCTGTATGTATTGATTGCTTTTGTGATCGGATTTCTGCTGGGGATCTTTTTTGCCGTCTACATCTTTGTTGAGCAGAAATTTGCGCTACGCAAGAAAAACAAGGAAATCCAGAAGCTCAAGAAGAATCTTGAAACGCAGCATCTTCCCGAGGTATCCGCCAACGAGATGCAGATGCCCTCATCACCGGACAGCGAAGCCATGAACGCGCCGTTGTCCACCGATACCGAAGGGCTTGAGGTACAGGAGGTAGCCGACAAGGCACGCTCCGGCAACAATGGTGACGAAACAAATTTTGACAAAGAGGAAAAAAAGTCGTGATCCGCGCCTGGCTTGCGGCGGTCCTTTCCGGTTACCTGTCACTTCAGGCAACCTCCCTCGATTCGGGATTTTTCTATTACCGTTGCGGCGATTATGATAAAGCGCAGGCCATTTTCACCCAAGCATACGCATCAGCACCAAATGCGCCGAAAGCACTTCTGGGCTATGCATACATCCAGCCGGACGGCAAATCTGCTGCGGCAAAATTTCAGCGGCTCATCGATCACGAGAAAGCGGGCGACTCACTCAAGGCAAACGCAAGCAAAAGGCTGGGCGATTACTATGCAATCCGCAAAGACTGGCACAACGCCCTGGAATATTATTCACTGGCCACCCGCTACGGCGTTGATCAACTTTTGCCACAGCGCATCTTTGCCGTACGCAGCAAGCTGGTCGCACAGGCTCCCGGCGTCTACACGCTCCAAATAGGCTCATTCGGCTCGATTGACAATGCACGCTCACTCAAAAACGAATTGTTCCAAACCCTTGACAATGTATACATTCAGAAAGTGGAAATCAAATCAAAACCGTATTTTCGAGTACGCGTTGGCTCATTTGCGTCCGAAGCGGACGCTGAAGCATTTGCCCATGAAAAATTGCGCTCACACACCGGCAAAGTTGTTAAAAAGTAATTGCCGCAAGGAGGATTTTTGGACTACGAGACCGTAATCGGCCTGGAAGTGCACGCTCAGCTCACTACGAAAACCAAAATATTCTGCGGCTGTCGATCACATTTCGGGGATGAGGCCAACACGCACGGCTGTCCGGTATGTCTGGGACTGCCCGGAGCCTTACCGGTACTCAACAAAAAGGTCGTGGAGATGGCGATCATGATGGGGCGGGCAGTGGGCTGCTCAATTGCTGAAAAATCAATTTTTGCCCGTAAAAATTATTTCTACCCCGATCTGCCCAAAGGCTATCAAATCTCACAGTATGAACTTCCCTTGTGCGAGCACGGCTACCTCGACATCGAAACAAATGGTGACCTCAAGCGCATCGGGATCACCCGTATTCATCTTGAAGAGGACGCAGGCAAGCTTATCCATGATCAGGATGAAGACTCCCTCTTTGATGTCAACAGATGCGGCACGCCGCTGATCGAAATTGTCAGCGAACCGGACATGCGCAGCCCGCAGGAAGCGTATGCCTATTTGATGTCGCTGAAGCAAATTCTGCAATACCTGGGCATCTGTGATTGCAATATGGAGGAAGGCAGCCTGCGCTGCGATGCGAACGTATCGATCCGGCCTTTTGGTTGGAAAGAATTCGGCGTTAAAACCGAGCTTAAAAACATGAATTCCTTCCGTGGAGTGGAAAAGGCGCTGGAGTACGAAGTATTCCGTCAGCAATCGGTGCTGGATTCCGGCGGCAAAATTGTTCAGCAGACCTGGCTCTGGGACGCAAATCAGAACAAAACCGTCCCCATGCGCGACAAAGAAGATGCGCATGATTATCGTTACTTTCCCGATCCCGATCTCGTGCCGCTGCTGGTCGAAAAGCAATGGGCGGATCAGATTCACCAGGAGTTGCCCGAGCTTCCTCAGGCACGCAAACAGCGCTTCCAGTCGCACTACCGGCTCAATCTCGAGCACGCGACGGTACTCACCGATATCAAGGAAGTCGCCGACTATTTCGAAGCAACCGCACAATCGGTGAAACAGCCCCGGACTGCAGCCAACTGGGTGATGGGCGAGGTGTTGCGCTACGCCAATGATAAAAAGGTTTCGGTACGCGACATCAAGATCTCCCCGAACAGCCTTGCCCGGCTCATCAATCGCATCGATGACGGCACCATTTCCGGCAATGCCGCCAAAAAGGTCTTTGCCGCGCTGGAAGAGACCGGCGGGGAAATTGATGACATCATTGAAGCAGAAGGGCTCAGGCAAATTTCCGATTCATCAGAGCTGGAGGCCGTTGTTCAATCGATATTCGACGCTAATCCCGACGAAGTTGTGCGTTTCAAATCGGGAGAAAAGAAGCTGATGGGTTTTTTTGTCGGGCAGGTAATGAAAGCCACCAACGGCAAAGGCAATCCGCGCGAGATTAACAAGATAATAGGGGCAAAGCTGTGCTGAGGATGTGCCTGTTTCCAGCTATCGTTACGCTGCTTCTGGGTATGGCTGGAATTGCAACTGCGCAGCCGGAGCCGTTTGAAGTGGTTGATACCATAAGCGTAGATTCGCTGCTGGCCGGCGATCCTGCCAAGCGAGAGGACGCGCACAAACTCAAAATCGTCAAGCGTACTTTCAAATATCGCCAACAGATCGGGCTGTCGGTGCTGATGATGGGCTTCATTCTCGTAATAATGACGACCGCCCAGTCGCTAAATCCCGATTGACCCAGAGTACCGTTGCAGCACTCGTGCGCCATTTTGATTGACAGGTAATCGCCAAAATACTATCTTTTATCACCAATTGCGAGAGTAGCTCAGTGGTAGAGCTCCACCTTGCCAAGGTGGCTGTCGCGAGTTCAAATCTCGTCTCTCGCTTCATTCTTTTCAGGCGGCATAGCCAAGTGGTAAGGCAGAGGTCTGCAAAACCTTTATCTCCAGTTCAAATCTGGATGCCGCCTCTCGTCGTTCCACCCCTCACTTGCATCTTCTAAACAGAAAAATCGTGCAGCGGTATTACCCGGGGTAGTTGCTTTTCATCTTTGCCGAGCACTTCATTCGGCACCCACTGGATGGTTACATTGCGAATGTTTCTGGATGCCAGCGCTTCGATGATGTATGAGTACCAGGGCGCCGCCGTTGCAATCAGCAACAGATCGACACGTTCTCTGTCCAGAATTTCAGCAATGGTATCGAGCGTCCCAACTACCGGATAGCCGTCAAACTCACCCGGCACGTTTTCGAAATGTGGCCAGAGGATGCCGTTGATCGACGCCGTCCGGTCTGCTTCGAGATTGGCGATGAGCTTTGAGGTTGCCGGGCCGTCACCCACGATCATGACATTACCGGTGCTGTAAATAGTACGCTTGAGGCGGGATATCAAACTCGGCAGGGTCTGCCGCCAGCCAACCAGCAAAAACGTTGTGGTAACGGATGCAATCGCAAAACCGACACGCGAATAATAAATTGCCTTGACAAAATAGACCGACGCCATAAAGAGTACCGTGGCGATTGCGCCCGAAAAAAACGTATTGCCGGGCGAATAGCGCTCTTTGGAGTACACACCGCGATACGCCGGCACTCCGATGAAACAGATGGTCATCAACAGATGCATGATCATGACGTCACGCCAGCTCTCGAACGTGTAGGGAGAGTCTCTACCCGCCAGTGAGAAACGAAACATGAGCCCGCAGAATAAGGACGCATTGATAACGATCACATCGATAAAAGCCGCGGTCATCGACCGGGCCAGATACAGACCGATATTAACGGTTGCCTGCAGCACGATACCGATGTAGATCAGCCAGGAGGGAAAAAACGTTCCGTACGTATGCTGATATTTACGTGAAAACAGTATCATGGCCTGGTAGAACGATCCACGCGAACGAATCGACCGCTGTTCAGAGCTTTTGCCTTTGAAATGAATGATCTGCGTTGCCGGGTGATACCACACCTGATAGCCGGCCTGCTTGACTTTGGCGCACAGATCGAGATCTTCGCCATACATAAAAAAACGTTCGTCAAACCCACCGACAGCATCAAAAAGCTTCTTGCGCATGAACATGAACGAACCGGAGACCGCATCTATTGGAGCGGCTTTATCGGAATCCAGCCAGGTAAGGTTATACATACCGAAGCGCTTGCTTTTCGGGAAGAGACTGCTGAGACCGAACATACGGTAGAAAGATATCGCCGGTGTCGGAAAGCTGCGACGGCAACTGACCTGCAGCGAGCCGTCCGGATTCATGGTTTTGGGTCCCATGATGCCGGCTTTGGGATTGTGTTCCAAAAAGTCAAGCGAAACACGCAGCGTATTTTGCGAAAGCAGTGTATCGGGATTCAAAAAAAGCAGGTAGCGACCGGATGCGGACCGGGCGCCCACATTGCACGCCTTACCGAAACCGATGTTGTTCTTCAGCGCAATCCACGTGACATGCGGGAACTCACATTCGATGACGGCCCGGCTGTTGTCCCGGGAGGCGTTATCAACCACGATGACTTCACACTTGTCAAAATCCCGGGCTTCCTGCAAAGAACGCAGGGTCTGCTGCAGAAAGGTCTGCACCTTGTAGTGAACGATAACAACCGAAATTGCAACATCGTCGGGCATGAGAAACGGTCAGATACGCTTGTGGAAGATTGACATGAAGCGCAGTTTCCAGAGAAGCAGCATGGCCTCTTTGATGATTTTGGTTGACATTTTGGATTCACCGCGCTCGCGGTCTTTGAAGATTATCGGGATCTCGGCAATGCGAAAGCCCTTGCGCCAGGCATGATAGTTCATCTCTATCTGAAACGAATAGCCGGATGAACCGATTTTTTCGAAATTAATCCCTTCGAGCACGATTCGGCGGAAACATTTGAATCCGCCGGTACTGTCGGTAAAGGGAATCCCGGCAATGATGCGGGTAAAAACCATATTGGCAAAATAGCTGAGCAGCAGGCGATACATCGGCCAGTTGATAACGTTGACGCCGTTTTTATAGCGCGAACCGAGCACGAGATCATTGTTTTGTATCGCGTCGAGGAAATCGGGCAGATACTCCGGATCGTGTGAAAAGTCGGCATCCATTTCGAAGATCAGCTCATAGTCCCGCTCCAGCGCCCAGGAAAATCCGGCAATATAAGCCCGCCCAAGGCCTTCTTTTCTGGTGCGGTCGAGGACGTGGAGATTGTCGTACTCAGTGCTCATATCTTTGACACAGCGCGATGTCCCGTCCGGAGAATTGTCGTCAACCACCAGCATATGAGCCTGCGGGACATACTTGCGAATGGCGGGAATTATCAGTTCGATATTCTCACGCTCATTGTAGGTAGGTATGACAATAATGATTTTTTCGTCGTGCATGCCGGGCGGATTCCATTTCCGGTGATGAGGTAATGCCTGTTATGTTTGTATTAAATTACGAATACGTTCGCGGATTCGTAAGCGCACCATAAAATAAATAGGGGTGGGGATTAGATTAATCAAATTCGTAAATCTATTTTTTTGTATCTATGAGTGTTATCCTCTTCAATCCGCGCGGCAGGCCGCATACTTCCGCCAAAGGAGATGTTCACAGCCTGGCCTGTGTCATGCCCCCGATCGGTCTGGCATCAATCGCTGCGGTGCTCCGGCAAGAGCAGTGCCGCATTTCGATATATGACGCCGCGCTTGATTTTGGCGTATCTAATGCTGAATGGGCACATCGCATCGTGCAGCAGTCTCCCGAAATCGTCGGGTTCACCGCCACGACATCCGGATTCTATGACGCCTATGACGTTTGTGAGAAAATCAAGGAGCGCAATGCCGACATTAGAACCGTGTTTGGCGGAGTCCATGTTTCGTGGGGCGGGGGAGAGATTCTCAAAAACTACCCGGCAATCGACTATATCATCACCGGTGAAGGCGAACGAGCGATGCTGCAGCTTGTCTCGGATGATCCTGTCGACACAATTGAAGGACTTGCGTATCGCCAAAATGGATCAATCAAGCTGGGGCCGGGCCGCAGGAAGCTGTACAATCTCGACGATTTGCCATTTCCCGCCTATGACCTGCTGCCCGGTTTCCCGCGCAGGTATCTGATGCCGCTGTTCGGCTATCCGCAGCAACCCGGGGCAAATATTGCTTCCTCACGCGGCTGTGTGTACCAGTGCAGCTTTTGTGACCGCTCCGTATTCCAGAAGAGCTTTCGCCACAACTCACCCGAATACACTGTCGAGCAGATGACGTGGCTCAACCGCGACTTCGGTGTGAAGCATATCAATTTCTACGACGACCTCTTCACGCTCAACCGTACGCGGGTTGCCCGCCTCTGTGAGCTGCTGCGCACTCAAAAAAGCAGGATGAGCTTCAACTGCATCGCACGCATCGGGCATATTGACGACGAATTGATTCGGCTGCTCAAACTGGGCGGATGCTGGATGGTAAATGTCGGCATCGAATCCGGCGATCAGGATATTCTCGATGCGCACAAGGACAGGCTTTCGCTGGAGATGATCCGCCGCGATATCACCAGGCTGCACAACGCCGGCATCTGGGTCAAGGGTCTGTTCATGATGGGCTTTCCCGGCGAGACGGAGAAATCGATCGCCAGGACCCGTGAGTTTGCCCTCTCGCTTCCCTTGAAGGATGCGAACATCACCGCATTCACTCCCTTTCCCGGAGCGCCGATAACCCACGGCATCGAAAAACTGGGTGCGTTCGACAATGACTGGTCAAAAATGGACTGCGAGCAATTTGTCTTCGTGCCGCATTCGATCGGCTCAAAGGAGAAGCTCGAGCAACACTATCGCCTGTTCATCAAAGGCTTCTACCAGCGCCCTGCCATGCGCCGCATCTATCGCACCATGCTGCTGCAGTCCCCGCACTCTTACTGGCGACTGCTCAAGGGAGCAGGGACTTTCCTGCGTTATGCAAGTGGATTGTAAACTCGCAAGAGAAGAACGCAGAGGCGTATCCCGCCCGGCCAGAAATTTTGTCTCTGCATTGAGTATTTTATAAATAATTGAGATGGGCACAGTAGAGCTATTGTTAACCGGACAAACCTATGTTGGAAAAAAGCGAACATCATCCTGAAATAAGCTTGCAGGATCTCGAAAAGCAGCTCCACGATAACCCGCTGAACATTCAGGATATCGACAACCTGAAAAAGTTAACTGGTGATAATGTCATCGAGAAGGTCAGCGGCGATCTGATCGAGCACATCACCAATGAAGAAGAATACCTTTTAACCCTGGGCAGGAAGCCGGGCGCCTATTTCCGGGATATCATTTTTGCCCTGATTCAAATCCGCCTGCCCGAAGATGAGGCCAAACGCGACTGGAGAGCCATTCTCAAACACAAATACGCGATAAGCGAAGCGCTGAACAGAAATGTCGGTATTCATGTGGCAACGCTCGATTATTACACGAATATCAAAAAGCGCATGACACATCCCAAAATCATCGATGCCAATGAATACGCCGATACGGCCAGCCGCGCACTCACCGACAATCTGACAAAAGCCTACAATCGGGAGTTCTTCGAAAACGAATTGAAGCGACTCTTTGTTTCCGGCCGCACAGACCACCTCGCTTTTGGGCTGATCATGCTCGATCTGGATCATTTCAAAATGTACAACGACATGAACGGGCATATCAAAGGTGACATTGCGCTAATCCAGATTGTGCGTATTTTGCACGCAGTCTGTGCACCCGAAGATACGGTTGCCCGTTACGGCGGAGAGGAATTCGCCATTCTCCTGCCGCACCAGCGACTCAACCACGCATTGCAGACGGCCGAAAATATCCGTAGTGCCGTCTATGATTATCGTTTCGTAAACGAACAGTGCCTTCCCGGTCACCGTCTTTCGGTCTCGCTGGGCGTTACCGCATATCGCCACGATATCAAGTCGCCTTCCGAAATGGTGGAGGAGGCGGATGTTGCTCTCTACCGCGCCAAAAACAGCGGACGCAATACCATCAAAGCATTTTTCAAAGAGACCGGATCATAGCGCATGGATGCACAATTAATTTCCGGTAACACCCGCCTGATCGGCCTGTTGGGGAATCCGGTCGCGCATTCGATTTCGCCCCTGATTCACAATCATGCACTGCGCAGGCTTTGCCTGCCGTTTGCCTATATACCGCTTGGTGTTCCAACCAGCGAATTGCATTCGGTAATCCACTCCATGCGCGTTTTGGGATTTGCCGGAGCCAATGTAACCGTTCCCCACAAACAGCAGGTGCTGCATTATTGTGATGCTGTTTCCGACTTGTCACAAAAGATCGGTGCGGTCAACACGTTGTATGTGCGGGACCGCGTGTTGCACGGAACAACCACCGATGCCCAAGGCTTTTTCCGTGCCTTGTCGTGGATGGGGCATGACGCCCGTAACGGCTCGATCGTCATACTCGGCAACGGCGGGACTGCCCGTACACTGGGATATGCATTTGCCATAAAAGCGCAGTGCGCTGCGCTCACACTGATCGGGCGCAAGCAGGAGCGCGTCGGGACGCTAGCGGAAGAGATTTCGCGCACAACTGGATTCAAAGTCGCCTGGGCGCTTTTTTCGTCAGCATCGTTGCCGGCAATTCTTGAAAAATGCACGTTACTGATAAACTGTACGCCGGTGGGGATGCATCCGCATAAGGGTACGGCGCCGCTTGACCAGTCGCAATTGCACACCGGGATAACGGTATTCGACGCAATCTACAGCCCGCTCGAAACGAAACTGCTCGCATCGGCAAAAGCAGCCGGCTGCGCAACGCAGAATGGTCTGCGCATGCTGCTGTACCAGGCACTGGCCTCTTTCACCTGCTGGACCGGCGTCGAGGCGCCCGACACCCTGTTTGACATTCACGAACTTGAACGACAGATTACCGGCACATAGCACTATGAAATGGAAAATCTCACCATCACGGCTTTCGGGTGAAATACTTATTCCACCCTCGAAATCGCACACCATCCGTGCCCTGCTGATTGCGACCCTGGCGGATGGGACGTCGACAATCCGCAACGCGCTGCTCAAAGGCGACGGCGAATCGGCACTCAATGCGGCTCGGTGCCTGGGCGCCCGGGTTGAAACCGGTGCGGAGGCACTTTGCATAACCGGCATTGGCGATAATTTTGAAAAGGGGCAGGAACATATCTATACCGGTAATTCCGGGACCGCTACCCGGCTGTTTACCGCGGCAGCGGCGCTGGGTTCGCGCGTGCGCACCTTTGACGGCGATGCCTCGCTACGCAGCCGGCCCATGCAGCCGCTGCTGGAGGCACTACAGCGCCTCGGCGCAAGCTACACGGCAAACGGCAGCAGCGGCGACCTGCCGTTTTCCATCCACGGGCCACTTACGGGAGGCCATACACGCGTATCCGGGATCACGTCACAATTTTTGTCCAGCCTGTTGCTTGCCGCTCCACTGGCGCAGACCGACTCGACTATCGAAGTTGCCGACCTGCACGAAAAGCCGTATGCCGCACTAACGCTGTGGTGGCTTGAGAAGTTGGGCATTCGCTACGTGGCTAATGATGCATTCGATACATTCATCGTTACCGGCAGTCAAAGCTATCGCCCGATCGATCTGACGATACCCGGCGATTTCTCCTCGGCAACGTTTGCTGCAATTGCCGCGCCGGCCACCGGCTCGCCGCTGCGGCTGCAAGGCCTTGACTTCAACGACCCGCAGGGGGATAAGCAGGTCTTCTCTGAGCTTGAGAAAATGGGCGCGCAGGTGGGTCGCGATTCCGGTGCGATTGTGGTCGGGCCCGGATCAGCTCTTAGCGGATGCGAAATCGACCTCAACAACATGCCTGACGCGCTGCCCTCGTTTGCAGTGCTCGGCTGTATAGCGCAGGGAACAACCCACATCGTCAATGTGGCGCAGGCACGCATCAAGGAGACCGACCGCATCGCCGTCATGTGTACCGAGCTGCGCAAAATGGGCGCCGACATAGCGCAAGAGCAGGACGGCCTGCTTATCAAACACAGCAATCTGCACGGCGCAGAAGTCAACGGTCATCACGATCACCGCGTCGTCATGGCGCTGGCCGTAGCGGCACTGGCGGCAAAAGGCGAAACCACCATCACCACCGCCGAAGCCGCAGAGGTAACCTATCCGGGCTTTGCCGAAGATTTCCGCCGGCTGGGCGCCGACATCACCGAACGGGAGGAATGATTTACATGCAGGAATTACGCGTCGAGTTGGCCGATCGCTCATATCCGATAGTGTTGGGCGGCGAAATGGCTGCCGGGCTCCCCAAACGGCTCATTGACATGTTTCCCGATGCACGCTTTGCTCTGGTAACCAATACGACGCTCAAGGATTTATACCGGGACCACCTCTCAAGCTGGAAAAGTCAACTTCAATTTGTCGAGCACGTCATGCCCGACGGCGAGGAATACAAATCGCTTGAGTGCTGGCGCGAGATACTCGCGACGTTGCTAACCACACGGGGACTCGACCGGCGTAGCGTCGTGTGCGCCTTTGGCGGCGGAGTAGTCGGCGACATAGCCGGGTTTGCGGCAGCCTCCTTTTTACGCGGCGTCAATTACGTGCAAATACCGACAACGCTGCTGGCCATGGTCGATTCCTCGGTTGGCGGCAAAACCGGGGTCAATCACGCCAGCGGCAAGAATCGCATCGGTGCATTCTTTCAGCCGCGCCTGGTCTGGGCCGATACCGAGTATCTTACTACATTGCAGGAACGTGAATTTCTGGCGGGATATGCAGAGTTATTCAAATATGCCTTTATCGGCGGTGAAGACATGTTCGCATTTGTCATGAGCCGGCACGATGCGATGCTGGCGCGTGAGCCGGAGATCCTGACCGAGGGCATCCGGCGCAGCATGCAAATCAAAGCACGCGTTGTCTCACAGGATGAAAAGGAATCCGGCATGCGTGCTCTGCTCAATTACGGTCACACCTTCGGCCACTCACTCGAGCGTTCTTTCAAGTATGCCGGCATACTGCATGGCGAAGCGGTGCTGTGGGGAATGGCGTGTGCCTGCGATCTGGGCAAACGAGCCGGTACCATACCTGCTGAGCATATCAGCGCCTATGACGCTATCTGCAAAATCATGCCCACCGTCCAGCTCCCCGCCCGGCCGCCGGTTGACGAACTCTACCAGGGTATGTTCACCGACAAAAAAACGCACGGCGCCACGATCCGGTTTGTTTTGCCCGCACAACCGGGCACATCCATTATCACATCAGATGTAGCAACCGAAGATGTTCTTGCTACACTTGAAAACGCCCTCGCTTAACAGCTAAATTTAAGGTAGTGCATCCCGTCTCACCTGATCAGCCACCCGAGAAGGCGACATGCCCGCAACCGAAGCCATTTACCTTGATGAAGTAATCGATAAGGCCGTAAAGCTCTGCTGCGACCTGCCCGCTTCCTGCAACGAATATACCGGACAAATCGCCGAGCTCAGCGATCGGCTGGCACAAGGCAAATTGCACTTTGCGGTACTGGGCCAGTTCAACCGCGGCAAAAGCACCTTTCTCAACGCGCTGCTGGGAGCCAGAGTCCTGCCGACCTCGGTACTGCCCCTGACATCGGTTCCCACCGTCATCAAATACGGCGGCACCTGCCGCTGCACCATCAACTTTGCGGATAACAAAGAGAGCCTGACCGAATGGGGTTCTCCTGCAGCGGTAAAAAACCAGCTCGAAACCTACGTCACCGAAAAGAACAATCCCGAAAACAAATTCAACGTCAGTGACGTCACTGTCGAATGCGCCAACAATCTGCTGCGCAACGGCACCGTCCTTATTGACACGCCGGGATTCGGTTCCACCTATCTGCACAATACGGCGACCACCGTCAACATGCTCAACGAATGCGACGCCGTCTTCTTTCTGCTCAGTGCCGATCTTCCCATCACCCAGGCCGAGGTTGAGTTTCTCAAAGAAGTACGCAAATTCGTCCCGCGCATCTTTTTCATATTCAATAAGGTCGACATGATCTCCGCAGACGACTATGCCGAAGTCGAACGGTTCATCAACGAAGTCATTGTCGAACATTTCGGCGTTTCCACCGATGTCAAGCTGTTCCCGATCTGTGCGAAAAAGGCCGAGGCCGCAATCGGAGTAAGGCACCCGGACAACGATCAAGAAGACGGCGGATTGGCACAAGTCAAGGATGCCCTTTTCGACTTCATTATGAGTGAGAAGTTCTTCGTCCTGTCAAGGGCGCTTATTGACAAATTCAAAGATGCAATCGGGAATATCACCAGCCTGCTTGTGCAGGAACGAACCAGTCGCGTAGCTCCGATTGAGCAATTGCGGCAAAAGCGCACTGCGCTCGGCGAATCCGCCGCACCCTTGAAAGATACGACAGACAAGGAATTGCGCATGGTCGCCGTGGAGCGCGATGCAATTGCCGGATGTGCCGAAAAAGCATTGAGCGTCGCCAGGGCCCGGGCCGAGCAGGCTGTATCGGCCTTTCTGGCCGGGTTGCTGAAAAATCCCGCCGCGGCAAAAACTCACCCGGCAGCGCTGCTGCAATCAACCTATCCTGCTTTTGCCGCCGAGCAATTCGACGCGCTTGCCGCCGCAACCTTTACGGCTGCGGCCAGACCATTCTCTAAAACGCTTGCGGTGCATGTGCGTCAGTTCCAGGTGGCGGCCGAAACGGTCAATGATTTACTGGGTGAGCAGTGTGCCACCGGCGATCAACTCGAGGCGCTGTTGGAGAATCTGGAGATCACCGCCCCTCAGACCTGCCGGCCCATCGATGCGACGCGCGCTCTGCAGCATCTGCCCAAATCGTTTGGGGATCGCTTTGTTGGCAGGCACAAACGCTACGACACCTTCAGGGACAGGTACTTGCCGGTGGTAAGCCGGATATTTATTGACAATTGCGAATCCGTGCGGGTCAATTTTCACCAGGCGCTGGAGGCGGCATTTTTAGAGGTGGCGGAAATACTCTCGGTAAAATATGCATCCTTACACGAAATAATCGTCGACACCCTGGCTGAATACAGCAGGCACATCGAGGAGCTTGAAGGAGCAAACGAACCGGTTCTAAATAAGCTGGACAAGCTTTTGCAGGATTTTAGCGAGATCAAAAAATCGCTGGTATGATTTTCTCAGCGTGATGCCGAATTAATCTGCTTATCGATTTTTTCAAGCTCCGCCAGGTGCTTATACGCCACTTTGCAGCGGGGTGTTTTCTCCTGCTCGCAATTGCTGCTGCCGAGGTAATAATTCCAGGCCTTAATCGCTTCCATCAGATAGGCCGGCTTACGATCAACGTAAATGTACTGCTTGTCAAGCGAAAACGCGAGATAGTACAGCACATCATTGAGGTAGCTTTCAGGCCCCCCGATCACCGATGTTTTGCGAGTGGCCAGCACCGTATCAAACTTTTTTACCGCTTCGAGATACAGCGCTTTTTTGAAGTAAATCTGCCCGAGATAGGCATCAATAGCGGGATCGGAGTAATCCCTGCGCAATGATTCCAATATCGAAAGTGCTTTGGTGATCTGCTTGTGATAGGTGAAGCAAAGATTTGCCAGGCGGATCTGAGCCTCAAGATATTCATTGGCAGGTCCCCCGTCCCGGGGCGGCGCTACCATTTCATACATGTTGGCGGCCTCACGCGTGCGGTTCTGTTTTTCAAGTGACCGGCCTTTTTCCAGAAGCGACATTGCCGACTGAATGGGTCCGTTGGTGCGTTCATTCGATGCGGTTTCCCGACCCCGCACCTTCCCGCCACCTCCCAGAAACGTCATGGCCGACAACACCAGGGCCAGTGTTGAAAAGATAAGCGAGACGGTTGGAAACAGACGCTTGATTGAAAAGGGGACTTTCGCTTTACGTCCAGCAGCCCAGGAATTCAGCATTTGAGCGCTGATCTGTATCGCTTCCTCGATCTCTCGCGCCTGTGCGGGCCGATGCGTGGAATCTTTTGAAAGCAACTTGTCAATCAGCTCTTCGGTCATCGGGCTGATTGACGGTCGCAGTGCATGCAACTTTGCGTATTTACACGCGGTAATTTTTTCGATGAGTTCGGTCAGGTTCTCGGCAATAAAGGGCTTTTGACCGGTACACATTTCGTACATGACAATGCCCAGCGAAAAGAAATCCGATCGCAGATCGAGGTTGCCCCCCTTTAGCTGTTCGGGCGACATATAATGGAACGTGCCGACGATCATCCCCTGCATGGTGTTTGAAGTGATATTCAACGGTTTTGCCGCGCCGAAATCCATGAGTTTGACCAGCTTGCCGGGCGTAAGCATGATATTTTCCGGCTTGATGTCCCGGTGCAGAATGCCTGTTATCGTTTCGTTGTTGGGCGCGGATATTTCGGCGTGATGCGCATAATCCAATGCGCGGGTGATTTGTTGTGTCAGGGAGAGGATTTCGCGTTCGTTGAGTTTGGGATTTTCCTGTATATACTCGCGCAGCGTCTGCCCGGAGATATATTCCATTTCTATGTAGAAATAGCCGTCGATCTCACCCGTATCAAAAACACGCAGGATGTTGGGGTGGTCAAGGCGCGCAGTAAGCTGCGCTTCCTGCCGGAAGCGGAAGTAAAAATCTTCTTCGTCGATCAACGACGGCTTGAGAATTTTGACTACCCGGTCGAGATCAAAACGCGTATTGTGCCCGCGGTAGATATAGGCGGTCCCGCCCTCATTGATCTTTTCTATAATTTCGCAATTGCCAATCGTGCGTCCGATAAACGGATCGGCCACACGGGGGGTGGCCTTGCGCTCGAGATTCTCGGCGGATTTAATTTCGGTGTTTTCCTTTTTTCCCATCACAGGCACGATTGTGGACAGTTAAGCGGTAAAATTTCACCAATACGGACAGTGTTCTTAATATAAACTGAGGCACAATCCCTGATAAAGCATTTTTGCCGATGGAATGATTCGATGCGCGTCAGGAGCGCGAACGGGCAAGCTCGATTTTTTGTTGAATTTCCTTTTTTATTGCGTTGATCCTCTCCGCAACCAGTGTACGTGCTTCGGGCAGCGCACTGCCGGCAGGTGAGCAGCATGAGGCATAAAATTTTATTTTTGGTTCCGTGCCTGACGGGCGTACCGAAATTATAGAATCGTTTTCGGATACGAGCTGCAGAACATTGGAGCGCGGCAGGTTGATGGCCTGGTGAGTTTTGCCGGATTGCATATCCCGAACCATGCCGTCCGCATAATCCCTGATTGTCGTAATTTTCTCACCGCCGAATGTTTGCGGAGGATTATCACGCAAATCCTGCAACATATTCTGCATAATTGACAAACCGGAAGGCCCTTCAAAATACTGCGAGACGAGCGCCTCTTCGTAGTAGCCGAATTCGGCATAGATTTCATTCAACCGGTCGATCAGACTCTTGCCCCGGCTGTGATGATAGACGAGCATTTCAACTGTCATGGTGGCGGCCGACACGGCATCTTTGTCGCGCACGCTGGTGCCGACCAGATAGCCATAGCTTTCCTCCCCGCCGAAAAGGTACTGCGGACCGTCGTCCTGCGCCTCGAATTCCCGGATTTTCTCGCCTATATATTTGAAGCCGGTCAGGGTATCGTAACACTGCGCGCCATATTTTTCAGCGATAAGGCGCTGCAGCTCCGTCGTCACGATGGTCTTTACAAATGCAGGTTTGGACGGCATAGTGCCAAGCTCGGCGTGTGCGGAAAAGACATAGTCGGCCAGCAAGGCGCCCAACTGGTTACCGGTGATGAGCTGAAATCCGGAGTCGACCGCAATGGCAATGCCCAAGCGGTCGGCGTCGGGATCGGTGCCCATAATTAAATCGGCGCCTCGATGCGCACCAAGCTCCAGGGCCAGCTTCATTGCCGAGGCTTCCTCCGGATTGGGATACTCGACCGTCGGGAATCTGCCGTCGGGTGCGGCCTGTTCGGCAACCGTGATTGCCTCGATGCCAAGGCTTTTAAGTGCGTGCTCCAGCGGCATACGGCCGGCGCCGTGCAACGGAGTATATACAACTTTCAGCTTCGACGCCTCTTTGCTGATCAGTTCCGGGCGCAACGCCTGCGACTTTAAAACGTTGATATATGCGCTATCGACCTTTTCGTCAATGTCAACCAGCAACTCCTGTGCACGGGCCTGCTCCAGCGTGAGGTATTTGATGTCGTCGCCGACGGCGTTTACTTCGGCGATAATGCCCGCATCATGCGGCGGTACAATTTGCGCACCGTCGCTCCAGTATACCTTATACCCATTGTATCTGGACGGATTGTGGCTTGCCGTGATTACGATGCCCGCCGTGGCCTTGAGATAACGCACGGCAAAGGATAATTCCGGGGTCGGGCGCAATGCGGTAAACAGATACGTAGTGAGTCCGTTCCCGCAAAAAACGCTCGCTGCTTCATTCGCAAAGGTGTCCG
Source organism: Chitinivibrionales bacterium (assembly GCA_014728295.1). Lineage (GTDB taxonomy): Bacteria > Fibrobacterota > Chitinivibrionia > Chitinivibrionales > WJKA01 > WJLW01. Next base: position 34,086 of record WJLW01000057.1, read on the forward strand.
AATAGAGACGGGAGTCGTAGGCAATTACCACCGAAGGCTTATTTGTTTCCCCGGCTTTATTGATATAGTTTGCCAGGCCCTGGGAAGCCCGGCGTATGACATACGGATTCATCCTGTTCAAACCGGCGCCCATGACGCCGCGCAGACCGCCGGTGCCGAATTCGAGTTGTTGACAATATTGCGCATCCAGCTCATCAAGAGACTTTTGCGCATCCGCGACGAAGTCACCATGCTGCTCATGCTCCAGGTAGGCCGCCAAAGCCTCTTCAATCGATTTGAGCCTCTCGATTGTTTCCATACTCGCCAATTTCTCCTGTCGAGAGTAACACCGGACTCAGCACCCGGCAACGATATCCTTTACCTGTTTCACCAGTGCATCAAGCCGCTCCTGCGTCGGCGCCTCGGCAATGATGCGCATGATCGGTTCGGTGTTCGACTTGCGCATATGTACCCATTCGTCCTGCCGGGCAATGCGCAGGCCGTCGTCCCTGTTCACCGAATCTCCACTCAATTCAGCTTCGATCCGGGCCAGAGCACGTTGCGCATCAATATCTCCCAAAGCCACCTTTTGCTTGACCATGGCAAAAGACGGAATAGCTTTTATGTATTCGGAAACCGAGGCGCCGCTCCCGACCAGCGCCTGCAATGCCAGCAGCATGCCTGTGAAAGCATCTCGACCGTAAAGCACTTCCGGCAGAATGGCCCCGCCGTTGCCTTCACCGCCGATCACGCTTGCGTTGGCCTTCATAGCCGATGAAACATTGATTTCGCCGACCGGAGTTCGAAACGTAGTGCATCCGGCAGTCCGGGCAATTTGTTCACTCATTTGCGAAGTTGAAAGATTCAAGGTAACCGGGCCTTTGTTTCGGGCGAGGATTTCTTTCACAGCGATGGCCAGAGTATATTCTTCACCAATCGCAACGCCATTTTCGGCGACAATGGCGACCCGGTCTCCGTCGGGATCGATAGCGAATCCGATATCGGCCTGCTCCTCGACAACAGCCGTGCTCAGCATCGTCAGATTTTCGGGTATCGGCTCGCAGGCATGCGCAAACCTGCCGGTCGGCTCGAGTCCCAGCGCAACAATCCGGCAGCCCAGTTTTTCCAGAAAAAGCTTTCCCATCGGCCCGGCGGCGCCGTAATTGGTATCGAGGGCGACCTTGAACGCGCGTGCTCTGATTGCCGCAACGTTTACATATGGCACCGAAAGCAGCCTGTCGATGTGTTTGTCAAGCGCTGTGCTGTTGGTGAATTCGTTGCCGACCCGATCCCAGCTTACGATCTTGCGATCATCACCGCCGGCGATGCGAATAAGATCATTCACCCGCTCCTGCGGCAGGAACATGCCGTTGCCGCCCAGAAATTTCAAGGCATTCCATTCGGCAGGATTATGACTGGCAGTGATGATTATACCGCCCCGGGCATTCAATTCGCTCACCATCAACTCGGTGGTGGGGGTCGGAACAATACCCAGGCTGACGACTTCGCACCCGGCTGCCAGCAGTGTCCCCGCCACCAGATGCTGCACCATTTCGCCGGTAGGGCGAGAGTCACGCGCAACGACAACTTTGCCGCCGTCGATCAGCGTAGCAAACGCAGCGGTATAGGTGACGATCACCTCCGGGGTCAACGTCTCACCGACGATGCCGCGAATTCCCGATACGCTTACCATTAATTTCGACATACTCATCCTTTCATTGCGGCTAAAATATACATCAGTGGCCTGGTGGCTCCTCACAGCCGAAAAGCATGCCGCAAACGGCCGCTTCCCCGACGGTATTTGCCAAACCTGTTTCGGAAAAACCATTTTAAACAGCCTTACGATACTTAATCACCGTGGAGTATTGCATGAAAATTCTTTCCGGCATCAAGCCTTCGGGCAAGTTGCATATAGGCAATTACCTGGGCATGATCAAGCCCATGGTCCAGGCGCAGGAGCGTGGGCGCCTGTTCTGCTTCATTGCAAATTTGCATAGTCTTACCAGCGTATTTGACGGCAACATCATGCATGACAATACCGACGAGGCATTACTCGACCTCCTTGCGCTGGGAATCGATCCCGAACGGTCGGTTTTGTGGGTGCAATCGGATGTGCCGGAAGTGACCGAACTTACGTGGTATCTGAATAATCTGGCGCCGGTCGGGCTCCTTCAGCGTTGCCATGCCTATAAGGATGCCGTAGCCAGGGACATTCCCGCCAACAACGGACTGTTTTCCTATCCGGTGTTGATGGCCGCCGACATTCTGCTGTATCAAAGCGACCTCGTTCCGGTCGGTCGCGACCAGAAGCAACATGTCGAAGTCACCCGGGATATCGCCATTCGCTTCAACAATATCTACGGCGAAATTTTTACCCTGCCGGAGGCTGAAATCGCCGAGGCTGTCGCTGCGATCCCGGGCCTTGACGGACAGAAAATGTCAAAATCCTACGATAACACGCTCGAAATTTTTGCCGACAAAAAGACGTTTCGCAAAAAAATCATGGGCATCAAAACCGATTCCACACCCGTTGAAGAGCCAAAAGATCCCGACACCAGCATCATTTATGCCTACTACAAACTGTTTGCCACTGCGCAGCAGGCGCAAGACCTGTCAAATCGCTTCCGTCAAGGCGGCATGGGCTATGGAGATGCAAAAAAAGAACTGTTCGAATTGATATGGAGCCATTTCGAGCCGTTTCGGGAAAACCGCATGCGCCTGGCAAAAGATCCGGTGTATCTTGCCGAAGTCAGGAAAACGGGCGCCGCCAAAGCGCGCGCCGTTGCGAACCAAACGCTGGACAGGGTGCGCACAGCTATCGGTACGTCAGGTAATTAGCTCGAGTTTGAAGCCCTTGTGCCGGGAAAGATCCACCATAAACGGTTTGACGCGCTGGTGGTTGCGGGTTTCGTAGAGGATAATGAACGGCTCTTCAAGATTTTTATGATTATCTTTGGCGACAACGCCCGAATAGCCGGCCAGTTGGGCTACCGGTGCATCCGCAATGCGGATACGGGCGCCCACCGGATAGAGCGGAACTATTGACATAAGCGTCTTGACAATGTCACTGTTGAGTCTGTTGCCGCTCATTTCAATCAGCTTGCGCAGGGCATCGCGAACGTTTTGCCGCTCACAGTAAAATTTTCTGCCGTTTGTCAACATATCATACGCGTCGGAAACGGCAACAATCTCGGCAAAGCGATGAATAACGCTTTTGCGTGAAAAATCTTTCAGGGGCGGGCGGTTGTCCCCGGAAATACCACGCGGGAATCCGCTGCCGTTCTGGTATTCATGATGCTGCAGGGCTACAGCCGAACTCGTTGGCGGAATGGCCGGGTTCTTGGAAAGCATTAAATGACCGTAAACGGTATGCTGATTGTAAATCTCAATTTCATCATCGGTCAACTCGCCTTCCTTTTCAACAATCTCTTTAGGAACGGCCGATAAGCCCAGATCAAAGTTGACGGCGCCAATCGCCAGTTGTTTCAGCTCGTCATACGTCATCCGATATTTACGTCCGAGACATAATGCTATAACGGTCACGTTGATGGAATGGCCGAAAAATGAAGATGACGCTTTGTCCAGCTCCGAAAGGTTGAGTACCACCGAGGTTTGATTAAATACTTCATCGATAATTCTGTCGAGCGCGCTGGTAATGCCCGAATTCATGATGAATTTGTTGAGCATGTTTTTGCTGTCATTTATCAGATTCCGCACTTTGGATTTCGCCTGCCGGCGGTAATAAAAAATGCCTTTGAGCTCCGAGGCTGATTTGTTCAGCGAGACATTCATCTCCCGCTGCACATGCTCGGAAATTACCGTTTCGGGAATGACGTCTTCGGTCCCTTCAACCGATATCATTACCGAATTGTAGCCCAATTCGCGCAGGCGTTTGCGAAACCGTTCGGTAACATGATAGCCGGCGGCCAGCAGCAATTCTCCCGTCGGACCGAAAATAGACTGCCCCAGTACCATATCATCGCTAACATCGTCGAGCGCGTAGCGTACCATCAAGCGGCTCCGAATATTGGGAAAGGTGATATTTCAGGGAAAATGGGTGCATGGCACGCATTTTCGTTCTCATTATAGATCAATTATATCCATAAATCAATGATTTGTGAAGGCTTTTACAAAGGGATAAAGAATTTTGGCCCACCTGTCGATACTAGCTAGAGAGAAGTTTATTTATACACTACAGCTAATTTGCACGGATGCAGCACTATTCAAGGACGAATTATGCAGGCTCACCATCCCCCCTCAAATATTCGCAAAGGCAGATTCATCAATCTCGATGAAGATTCTCAACAATCCTACCTCAATGAGCTTAGCCGCAAAATTGAAAACGGCTACTATTTCTCCGATCGAATCATGGAAAAGATCGTGGATGAAATTGCTCCGGTGTTCCAGGATCACCTCGAACATGAATCCGCAATGTAGCGCCATCGCTCCCGCTTGCCTGCGGTAATCTCTAACGATATAATTATACCAGCGGATCAAACATTGCTTACGCTCAGCCATGACCAATAGTGCGAAAGCGCGCATTTGCCGGACTCATTTATGCGTTTCAAAAAATTACGCCATAGTCTCAGACGCTTCTTGCGCAAAAATTCCGGCGTCAAAATTGCGCTGTTTTTTATTTGTGTCATTTTGCTGAGTTCATGTGTTGTCTTTCTCATCGAACGAAATCATAATGACGGGTTTGTTTCGTTTTTCGACAGTTTCTGGTGGACCATTGTAACGATATCGACTGTTGGATACGGTGACCGCCTGCCGGCCAGTGTCCACGGGCGGCTCGTGGCGGTTGTGATCATTTTCTTCGGCGTGGCGATGATGGGAACAGTAACGGGTCGCATCGCCTCATTTCTTATGGAGCGTCAAATGAAAGAAGAGCAGGGCTTACTCGACTACAGGCACCTCAAAAGGCACTTTCTGATCTGCGGCTGGAAGCGGGAGATGAATCATATTTTGCACGAAGTCCTCAAAAGCAATAACCGGTTTGATCCGACCGAAGTAGTACTTATCAACAAAGCGCCGACCGAAGAGATCAATGCCCTGCGCAGCGAGGAGCGCTTCAGCGGCATCAAATTTATCAATGGAGATTTTATTGAAGAGCGCGATCTGGTGCGCGCCGGGGTGAAAGGCGCCGCAAAAGCGCTGGTGCTGGCTGATTATCTGACAAAAGGCGACCTGCAGCAAATCGATTCAAAAACGGTGATGGCGGTGATGTCAATCAAAAATTTGAATAAAAAGGCCTATGTGTGTGCCGAACTGCTGGACACAAAATTCGAGAAATACCTCAAACTTTCCCAATGCGACGAAGTGCTCCTTTCGCGCCGTTTTTCACGCTCGATGCTGGCCTCCGCTTCTGCAGGTACGGGCCTGTCACACGTTATTCGCACACTCATTGCAGAAGACACGGGTGCGCAGATAACGACATTACACTTTCCGGATTCGTTTATCGGCAAAGAATACGGAACATTAGCCGACTATTATCGGGACAAACAACATTCCCTGCTGATCGGCCTGCTGGAGAATACCGGCAATCTCGTCTCACGCAAGCGCGAGGCGCTGCGCGAGGCGCAGAAAAATCCCGACATCTCCAAATTGATCCCCGACCTGCGCAGCGTAAAAAATCTCACCGCCAACGATCCGGTCATAAACCCCCGGCATGACTATCTGATCAAGAAATACAGCCGCGGTATCGTTATTACCGGCACGACAATCGAGTGCACCGGGAGGCAACCTGCGTGATGGGTAAAGTCAAGGAGATCAACGACAAAATCGAGCGCTTGCAGAACATCTCACTTTTGCGGGAGATGAGAGACGATCTGGGCGCCATGACACGCATTGCCGCGCTTTTCACCACTATTTCCATCAGCTCAGGTAAGCCGGTTATCAGGGAAAATGATGAAGGAGATGAGCTCTTCGTAATCAAATCCGGTACCGTTAGCATTGAGAAGCGCACCATGCAGGACGATTTCTATACGGTAACGGAGCTGAAAGCCGGGGACAATATCTTTTTCGGAGAAGTTGCGCTTCTTGATCCCGACAAGCGTTCGGCCACCGTCATGTGCAAAACCAACTGCGAATTCTACGTGCTGACGCGCCCTGATTTTCTGCACTTCGGCAATGAGAACCCGAAATACGGTCTGGCCATAACGCGTGAATTATCACGAATCCTCTGTAAACGCCTGCGCAAAGCAAACACCGATATCATTACCCTGTTCGACGCACTTGTTGAAGAGATGGCCGAAAGCGGGGGGCTGGCGGAATAGCCGCGAAATTGGACCTCGTCCCACTGCGTGCGCCAGAGCATGACAGCACCTCGCCGGGTCGCCTGATCACGTAGATGTATAGTGCTCAGACGAGCATTCCGCAAGCTTTTTCGCAGCCTGTTCGGCAGTGATATCGCGTTGCGGCTGACCCAGCATCTCGTAGCCTACCATGAATTTCCTGACCATAGCCGAGCGCAGCAACGGGGGGTAAAAATGGAAATGAAAATGCCAGGCCTCATGCGATATTTTATCAGTCGGTTGTTGATGAATTCCCATCGAATAAGGAAAGCTGGTGAGAAACAGATTGTCATACTTGACACACACAATCTTCAGTGCGTCGGCGAGATCACGGCGCCCGGTTGCGGACAATCCGGCGATATCGCCATGATGCGCTCTGGGCAACAGTATTGTTTCGTACGGCCACACAGCCCAGAAAGGAACCAGTGCCACAAATGAGTCGTTTTCGTAAACAATGCGATCCCGCTTTTGCTGCTCGACATTCAGGTAATCGCATAGCAGGCAGGAATTATGCCGCCGCAGGTAGTCATTCTGCCTGTCATGTTCAAGCGCAGGAAGCTGCGGGATTGTTTCGTTCGACCAGATCTGACCATGCGGATGCGGATTGGAGCAGCCCATGACGGCCCCCCGGTTTTCAAAAATCTGCACATAGTTGATGAATTCAACGGCGCCAAGGTCGCGATATTGCTCTTGCCATATGCATACAATCCGATCGATATCGGCGACCTCCATTATTGCCAGAGTGAGGTCATGCCGCGGTGAAAAGCAAATCACCCGGCAGATGCCCCGCTCGGTATGAGCCCGCAAAATATCATGCTCTTCAAAAACTCCCTGCGGCGCTTCCGGCAGCAGCGCGGCAAAATCATTTTCGAACACGAACGTAGTTTTATAGCCGGGATTAACGGCGCCACCGGCGCGCGTGTTGCCGGGACACAGGTAGCAGCCGGGATCATACTGCGGCTGCTTGATGCGTTGCGCCTCCTCCACCTTCCCCTGCCAGGGTCGTTTCGTGCGATGCGGAGAGACCAGTATCCACTCGCCGGTAAGCGGATTCAATCTTCGGTGTGGATTTTCAAAAAATTTCATACCATGCTCGATTCTCTCTGACTGCTTTGCGAAATGCGGCGTGCGCAGGTCCTTAAAAATCAAAAAAAATTAATTGCTCTTACAACATCGAAAACCGATTTGCGATTTGGCGCCGCCGCCGACTCCGGGTGATCGGGTCTGGCATTTGGAAAGCGGGCCGCCCATTAACACCGGATCGCCGCCGGGGCCGCTTACCCACTCAAAAATATTGCCGACCATATCGTACGTTCCATATTTACTTGCGCAATTGTGCCGGTTACCCGACGGCTCGGGGTGCTTGCTGCCCTCGGTATTGCATATTTTTTCCTGGAAATTCCAGCCGTACGGATAGGTATACTCTTCTTTGCCGCTACAGGCCCATTCCCACTCCTCCATGGTGCACAGACGCTTGCCCTGGGCTTCGCAAAGCTTCCGGGCCTCGGCATACGAAACATTGCCCTTGGGTAGTGTGCCCTCCCGATTGGGATATTCGTATTTATCCATGCACACTTTAAAAAAAGGCCGTCCCGGCTTGCCCGGGGGCAGATCAATTAAAATTGTGCCCTCGGGACAGAAAAGTGGTTTGCCATACCGCTCGATATCCGAAAACTTCTGCTTTTCGCGGTGGCTGATACGCCTGACAATCTGCTCGTAGGTAAAAGTCAATTCTTCATCGTCAAGAGTCTTGATTACTACCTGATAGCCGTTGTCGCTTTTGATTTTGCCGACGTAGGTAAGATTCGCCAAAGGACGACCGTACTCATCTGTTGCCGGATTTCTGGTGATCAGCGTATCAAAGGGGCCCTTCGGCTTTTCCGGCTGCGGCTTTTCTTTGTTTTGCTTGCGGGCAACGGCAGTTATCGTCGCAATTGCTTCTTTGCTTATCGGGATTGTTGACCCGTCTACATCTAGCTGCAGCTCTCCGGCCGCAACGCTTTGCAGCTTACCTTCAAAGGTCGCGCCGCTCTGCAGCTTCACCTCGAGCGGCAAACCGGCGGGCCGGCGTTTGAGCAGCATGGCATAGGTCAACGTTTGCTGCTCCTTGATCTCTGCAAAATCCCCCTCCTGCTGCGGTTTTTCGATAAGCTCGTGCTCTACGACCAGCCCCTTATTAAAGGTATAGGCGCTCCCCTCAGCCGTTTCAAGGATCAGTGAGGTATCATCCACCCCCTCGACCGTGCCGATAAATTCGTCGCCGGTGCCGAGCACCATGCGGTACTTGCCTTTGACAATGACATCATCCAGCGCAGCCGACGTTGCCCCCGACCCGGACGGTCTTGACTCGGAAGCAGCCTGCGGCACAAAGACGCCGCCGGTAGACTCCCACCATTCCCGCCAGCGTGCCTGATCGGATCCGAAATCTTTACCGGTTATGCGTGCCAGAGCGCAATAGCCGGCATGGAATTTTATTATCACGAACATGTCAACGATCGCTTCCCTGACCCGGCCGTTGCGTTCGTCTTTATCAACAATATCTTTCTGATAAGTCGTTTCCACAAACTTTTCGCATTTGACCGCAGAATTATACTCGAGCAGATATTCGGACAACAAAAATGTGTTTTTTTTGCTGACGACTTCGGTTTGCAGCCAGTCTTCAAAACTGCCCTGTCCTGCGGCATAATGCATGCGGCGGTCGATGATTACATGCTCTGCGGAGGGGAATTTTTCGATAAGAACCGGTATGGCTTCCGTCGCGGCGCCCCCCATGTCTCCCAGCGCAACACAGGCGCGCAGGCTGCGGGCAATTTTAATTTTCTCATGCTCGCTGGATTGCGGCAGAGAAGCAATATTTTCTGTGCTGGAATAATAGCCCAATGCATCAGGTGTGCGGTAGAGGGATGAGGCTTCTTTTACATCTTCTATATACCGCGCCACGTTGTCGGACTGCGCGAATAATACAGATGCACCTGCACCAGCCACCATCGCGATCCAGTACCTGCACGAACGGAAATTAACCCGGAAAGAAAACACTCTGCGCCTCCTGGAAACATGTCGGAACGTCACTATTACATAATTGATGAGCACACTTGGCAAATCGAGTTAAAATAAGTAGTTGGGGGAAGCAGCATCAAATACAACCCGCAGTGCGGTTATCCCGATGCCGGTGAGGATTCTCCGTGAGATGTTCGAAAGAGCAGGAGCGTAAGCATCCCGGCCACGGCAAGCAAGCAGCAGCCCGCAAACCAGCGCAGAAACATGCACTGTCCGACGCCAAAGCAGAAACTGAACAGCGCGACCGTGCCCCCGCCCCATCGCAAACACGTGATGCCGAAATGCGGATTCCATTGTATGTCGGGAAACTCCCGTGCGACCGGCCCCCAGAAGTGCGGAAAGGGCTTGACCTTACGGCAGAACCGTTCGAGTCGCTCCATTGCAGTAGGACGTGTCGCATACGTCATCATCAGGGAACAAAGCAGACTTGCTCCAAATACGATCACAAACCGGTATTCCCAGGGCAGGGCTGATTTAATTCCCGGCAGATACATGATAAAGCTGCCTGCTCCCGCAACCGCCAGTGAGCTGAGTTCGGTCCATGCATTGATACGCCACCAGAACCAGCGCAGCACCATAATCACTCCATAGCCGGCCGTCATCATCGACATCATCAGCCAGGCACTTGCGACTGAATCCTGAATAGCTGCCACGCCGACCGCAATGAGCAGCATCACGACCGTAGCCACCTGCGAAGCCCTGACGTAGTGTTTTTGATCCTTATCCGGTGCGATGAATCGTTTGTAAAGATCATTGATCATAAATGACGCGCCATAGTTGATGTGTGTGTCAACCGTTGACATAAAGGCCGCGATTAACGAAGCCAGCATCAGTCCCAGCAAGCCGACAGGTAAAATATCGACAACCACCCGGGCATAGCCGATCCCGGCGTAGGCCTCACCGACCGACAGCTCCGGATACATCACCTGCGCCGCCAATGCTACAAAAATCATCGGCCAGTAATTGAAACCAAAGGCCGTAATCGCAAAGAGAAAGGTCGCTTTGGAGGCGTGATGCTCATTTTTGGATGAAATAATGCGCTGCAAAATAGCCGGCGGCGGATTACCCCACCATTTGAGGGTAATGAACACGATGAATGTCGCAAAAAACGGCGACGCCATACGCGGTAAAAAGCGCAATCGCATCACTGCGTCCGCCTCGCCGTATTTGTCAACCATACCACCGACTACCTGCCCAATCCCGCCGGTATGCTTCCAGGCAAAAACTGCCAGTGTGATTGAACCGATCGAGCCGATCACAAATTGTATCAAATCCGTTGCCGCAATACCCCACAGGCCTGACGCTGCGGTATACAACACTGTCAGCAGCAGAATAATGCTCAAAATCAAATACGAATTGATGTCGGGGGCGACGGCCTGAGATATGGTCAGAACGGCTTTGAGAATCCAGCCCAGCGTCCAGGCATTGACGATGATGCCGAAATAAACGCCCTTGAATCCCCGCAGCACGGCGGCAGCTTTGCCGTCGTATCGCAGCTCGGCAATTTCGGCGGGAGAGAGAATTTCGCTGCGACGCAGCATCGCCGAGAACACAAACGCTCCCAGCATACCCGCCCCGCCCAGCACAAACGACCACGCATACCACACGCCCGGTATCCCGTGCTTCGCCACCATTCCGGCGATGCCAATCGGCGTATCAATCGCAAATGCCGAAGCGATCATCGTCATCCCCGCCAGCCACCAGGGCAGGTTGCGACCGGAAACAAAGAAATCCTGCATGCTGGCGGTGCCCTTACGCGAAAAATAAAGGCCCAACGCAACGGTCAAGACGAGGTAGAGTGCGATTATCGTGAGGTCGAGGAAGTGCAAGTTCACGTTATCTTCGATGGTTAAGTGATGTTACGCTCGACAGCCTGACCAGTGCGTCGGCATGTTCGTCATGCGAAAGGCAACAAAATCAGCATACATCATCACCTTTCAATCAAACAAAGTTAGAACATCCTGCTTGGTCAATTCCTTAAAAATAGTCGCTTCCGTTTTGATGATTTTCTCAAACAAGCTCTTCTTGTGCTCCTGAAGCTGCAATACCCGTTCTTCAACCGAATCCTGCGTAATGAATTTGAACACAAACACCTGACGCGTCTGACCAATGCGATACGCCCGGTCGGATGCCTGGTTCTCCACCGCCGGGTTCCACCACGGATCAAGATGAATCACATAATCGGCGGCAGTCAGATTCAACCCCGTCCCTCCGGCTTTAAGGCTGATAAGAAAAACGGGAATGTCATCTTTCTTTTGAAAGTCGTCCACCGCCTTTTGCCGGTTTTGCGTCTCGCCGGTGAGCATGACATGTGCGATGCTCAAATCTTGCAGATGCCGTTTGACCAGATTGAGCGCCTTTACAAACGGTGAGAATATCAGCACCTTGTGCCCTCCGCCAATGATATCTTCGAGGCAGGTGTCAAGCAGTCTGAATTTGCCCGAATCGCCCCGGAAGGCCGGATCAACCAGTGCCGGGTGGCAGCAAATCTGACGCAGCTTCATCAGACCGGCCAGGATATCCATGCGGGATTTTTCGATGCCCTGCTGATCGATCTCGCGCAGCAACTGCCCCCTGAAGGTTTGCCGGGTGATATCATACATCGTCTGCTGGCGCGGCAGCATCGGGGCAAACAGCACCATCTCCGTTTTGGGCGGCAGGTCTTTGGCAACCTGCGATTTGGTGCGACGCAGAATGCAGGGCTTGATCAGTTTTTGCAGCAGGTCGGCTTTGGAGGAGGTGTTGTCACTTTCAATCGGTTTCGCAAAGTGCTTGACAAAGTGGCGATAGGTTCCCAGCATGCCGGGATTGAGAAAAGTAAAGAGCGACCAGAGTTCGGACAGATTGTTCTCGATGGGCGTTCCGGAAAGCGCCAGGCGATGTCTGCTATTCAGCTCACGCAGCCCCTTGCTCACCCCCGAAAGTGGATTTTTGATTGCCTGCGCTTCGTCGAGAATGATATAGTTGAAAGCTATCTCACTCAAAAATCGGGCATCTCGCAGGGCCGTTCCATAAGTAGTTACAATCACGTCCGCCGTCTGCATAATTGATGTATCATACTTTTTGCGTCCCGGTCCGTGGTACTTCATGACCAGCAACTGCGGTGCGAACTTTGCTATTTCACGTTCCCAATTGAAGATCAGCGATGTCGGCAGAATCAGCAGGGACGTCTTGATGTCGGCGGGTTTCAGCTTTTCATTCAGCAGCAGCGCAATTGTCTGCACCGTCTTGCCCAATCCCATGTCATCGGCCAGACAGCCGCTGTAATTCAGCTCCTGCAGGCAATACAGCCACTCGTAGCCGGCTTGTTGATACGGTCGCAAGGCACCCGCAAACGATTTCGGTACCTGCTTGCCGGCAACGCCGTTGAAATCCTCGGCATCATTTTTGCCGCTTGCGCCGTTTCCTGCGGCAGAGGACCTGAGCGCAATCGAATCCAGCAAATCAAGTGCAGCCGAATTGACGCGCTGGATCACAATGAGATTGTCTTCACAATTGCACTCGGCTACACTGAGCAAGTCGGTCAGCTTATCAATCCATTCATCCGGAATGACAGCAGTGGTACCATCGGCCAGGCGAATATAGGTACTCTGCGATTCTATTGCATCTATCAATTCCTGCAAGGTCGCCGAGATGCCGTCACACTGTATATCAAAAACACATTCGATGAAACTCCCCACCGACCGGGAGGCCGTTGAAAGCGTTGGCTGAGCTTGATGAACATTAAAAACCCGCAGGCTTTCGCGTCCGAATATCTCGAATCCTGCGGCGGCCACATCGTGAATCTCATTTTGCACCCAGTCGAAAGAATCGCCGGCGGGCATATACGTACCCGACCCGTAGACCTCCAGCCCGAACTGCGCCAACTTTAAGACAAGGGCATTTTCACGCGCTTTGGAGCGCACAATCCGGTAAGCCGTGCCATGCGCATCGGTAAAAAGCTTTTCATGCGAATTGTCACGCCGCAAAACTTCCACCTTGCCGTCAAAATAGGCAAACCGGATTTCCACTATCAGCCGTCCGTCGCACTCATGCACATAAATTCTTCCTCGAGGCAGGCCGTTAATGGTTTCAATCTGCACCGGGCCGGTTTGGGCGAAAAGATCTTCTGAGCGTACGGCCGCCGATCCTTTTTGCGCGACGGTTTTTCCGGAAGCGATTGGCGTCTCTTCATGCGCAACGGGTTGTGCAGCAACAATCGGCCGCTGTTGGCTGGGACGTGGATGATCGGTAGCAATATCTTCGAATGCAAGCCCTATCTGCACTGCCTGTTGTGCATTATACGCCAGCATAGCCGCTACGACATGCTCGCAAACGCCACCAAAGGTAAAATTGCAGCTACAGGTCGACTGAAATGATTTACCCGGTTTTTTGGAGATTACCGCCGTAATGTCAGGATCGCCTTTGAAACAGGCCACGACGTCACTGCCGATAACCTGGAGCTTCTTGAGTTGACGCCCCTTCTCAAAGCAGGTTTTGCCCGCGTGGAAAACAGCCGGAAATGCATACTCCTTTATCTCTGCATCAGTGAATGGGGGCACGGGCATGATTAAAAATAAATGCTATGCCGGAATCTTTAACAGTACCCCACCGTAATGCCACAGACATGGAAGAGAAAAACCGCCATCAAATCGAAACTGTTGAGCGAAGAGGGAAATACGTATTTTCATTTGGTATCCTTATCACACAATTTTTCACAGCAATACTCTTACGCTTTGTCTCTGACTCAAAAAAATCCGGTTCTCATAGTTTCCGCAAAAATTGGCGCCAATAACGGCGTCGTCATGCCGCGAACGGCCGGAGACGGGGGGCGCAGGAGCAGGATTCTTATCCGGGGAGGTGCATGAACTTTATTGACATATGCGTCATTACGGCCTCAAACAGCACGCAGGCGGCTACCTTTCGAAAACTGCTGCAGCGAAGAATCGAACGTCAACTGTATCCCCGTGAAATAGACTTTCATGTTTTTCACGATCCGGACACCGGACGCGTCGGCAGCGGTGGCGGTACGGTACTGGCTTTGCTCGACATGCTCGAAGCGTATAATGTTGCCGATGCGCACTCCTTCTTCGAAAATCACCGCATCCTCATTATACACGCCGGCGGCGAGTCGCGGCGACTGCCCTGCTATGTGCCGGAAGGCAAAATATTTGCCCCGATCCCGGTGACCACCTCCAATTTGGTCCCGCCGGTGGTGCTTGACATGCAGCTTACGCTGTTTATGAAATTTCCGTGGCGGCAGGGAGAGGTTATCGTCTCTTCGGGTGATGTGATCATTGATTTCGACGCCTCGCTGATACCGCACGATCGGGGAGATATTTGCGGATTTGCCAAACCGGCTACTTTTGAGCAGGGATCGCGACATGGTGTTTTTAAATTCGACAGCCGGCGCAAAAATGTTATAGATTTTCTGCAAAAGGCCGCCCCGTCCACGTTGCAGACCCGGGCCTCTCTTGAAGGCAGCTCGGCCTGCGCTCTGGATATGGGTATCGTCTCGTTCAGCCCAGCGTTTGCCGAATCGCTGGTAGCATTTGCCCGTACACCACATAAAGATGCATCACTTGCCGGGAGTCTGAAGCAGGGCAAAACCAATTTCGATTTGTACCTCGAAATTATGACAGCCTGCCTTGCAAATATTGACCTGCACGATTACCTCGAACGCATCCGCCCGCAATCCAGGCTTTCAGAAGCGCTCCAGAAGCAACTTTTTGATGCATTGACTTCCTATACATTGCTGGGAACAGTGACAAACAAGACGACGTTCCTGCACTTCGGATCACTTCCGGACTTTCCCCGATCAAGCATCGAAATTCACAATAAGGACCTCAAGCCGTTCTACAGCTTCGAGGATGATGAAATCGAAGCTCTGTGCACTGCGGACAACATCATTTTCAATTCCATGGATACGGTGATCAGTGCGGCAAACGGGGCGCGCATAGTTGTCGAATCCTGCAGTCATGCCACTGTTAAACAGCCGGGGTGCAACTGCTTTTTCACCGGTCTCAGCAATGTCGAGCTGACCTTTGAGGCGCCGGATACGCTCTGCCTTGACTATAGAAGATATAAGGACAGCCATGTCTATCTCACCTATTCGATCAACGACACCTTCAAGCCTGCAGCTTCAGCCGATCACCTGCGCTTCTGTAATCAGCCGCTGACGCAATGGCTGCACGAACGCTCGCTCAACCCCGGCGATATTGCCGACGCCACTGCGCCGGTTGATTTGCTGCATGCCCGGCTTTTCTCCGCAGACTTTCCGCTTGACTTCATCGCCGGTTTCTGGCACAAACCCGGCGATAATTCCTGGCGGGAGCGATTCCTTGCCGGCACGCGCGTTTCCCTGCGCGAGGTCAATGCGCACGACGACGCATTTTCGCGCGAGGCAGACAGAATGGCGCTTCGTGGCCGGATTCTCAAAAAACGGCTTGCCGACGGATTCGGCTGGAAGAATATCAGCAGTACAGATTGCACGTCACTGCTGATGGATAACGTCATGCGCGATATCCTCTCCACACGCTGCGCGTCTACCGACGACAGAGTGCTGAAGAGATATCGAGAACACCTGCTGCACGTTGCGCAGGCACCGCTCGACACACCCGGGTCAACCTCATTGGTTATCGACTATGGTGCAGCCCGATCAGCATCTGCACCGCTGCGGGTCAGCGTCAAAGAAGATCAAATCGTCTGGGCGCGCTCACCGGTACGCCTTGATCTGGCTGGCGGCTGGTCGGACACGCCGCCCTATACCCTGAGTTTTGGCGGACAGGTGACCAACCTTGCCGTCAATCTTAACGGTCAACCGCCCATCCAGGTTTTCTGCCGGCGCATGACTGAACCGGTAATTCGCATTCACTCAATTGACTTAGGCGTCACCGAAACAATTAATACATTCAAGCAGCTCGAAGACTACACCGATCCTTCATCCCCCTTTGGCCTGCCCAAAGCCGCGCTCTGCCTGCTTGGCTTGACCCGCGCCTCATCTCCCGCATCAAGCCTGGCCGATCGCATCCGCGATCTGGGTTGCGGTATCGAGACCACCTTGCTTTGCGCCATCCCCAAAGGCTCGGGACTGGGAACTTCATCGGTACTGGGAGCAACGATACTTGCCGCCCTGCACCGGTTCTTCGGAATCGAGCAGCCCCTGCCCGATCTCTACCGCAATGTGCTGCAGATGGAGCAGATGCTTACCACCGGCGGAGGCTGGCAGGATCAGATCGGCGGCGCATGCGGCGGCGTCAAGTATATCGAAAGTAAACGGGGACTCAAACCCGACCCCATCGTCCACCAGCTCGATCCGTACCTGTTCGAGGAGCCAAAGATGCACGGCCGATTTACCCTTTTTTATACCGGCATCACCCGGCTTGCCAAAAATATCCTGCAGGAAGTTGTTGCCGGGTCAATCTCACAATCCCCGGCCTATCTTTACACGCTGCATCACATTCGTCAACTGGCGCTCGCGGCGAAAACTGCGGTCGAATTTCGTGATTTTGACGCGATTACGCGCATAATTTCGCACTCCTGGGAAGCCAACAAACGGATTCATCCCAGCACAACCAACAGTGCGGTCGAAAATTTACTTTCGGGAACCGGTAATTATTGGGCGGGGGTCAAGCTGCTCGGTGCAGGCGGAGGCGGGTACGCATTATTTGCGTCGAAAACTGCGGATTCTGCAGCACACTTGCGGGAGCTGTTGCGCGGCAGGCACGAAAACGAGAAAGCACGCATCGTGGATTTTGATTTGAATCGGGAGGGAATGAAAGTGACCGTTTCGTAGCGTTACCGGCAAGGGTAGCGATAACCGTTTTCGGCCGCTTACAGCTCCTGCACGTCAACATTAGACGGTCTATGCAGGATCAGGCAGGCATTTCGTATATCATCACCATGTCGCGCTTTTTTAACACTTGCGGTCCGGTCGATCCGGCAGATCACTATACGCTCGATCCGTTGCAGCGAGTTGATATCAATTCACTTTTCGATCTGGTGCGCCATAAAGGATACTTCGTCCTGCACGCCCCGCGCCAGACCGGCAAAACCAGTTCGCTGCTTGCATTGCGGGATTATTTGAATACCGGAAGTGAGTTTGCCTGCGTTTATGTCAATGTCGAAGCTGCACAAGCTGTTCGAAATAATGTTGCGGCCGGCAGTAGAAACATACGGGCTGATTAGCGACAAAAGTTAAGAATTCGCATTCTTACTCTAAAAAGGCAATATCCAATAGTCCCCGATTTTCAGCAATTTCAATTATTCACGTCGTACTTATTTTCCGCAGCGTCTGGTTTTAATCCCAAATCAACCTCCCACCTCCCCGGAATATCCAATCGCAAAAACACATGCATACTGTGATCCGGTTTCAAATTCACCCACGCCGGACGAAGATAGATATCCCAGGTCATCCAGTACCACGGCCGATACTGCGCCGCCAGGATAAACGAAATAATCTTGTCCGGATCCTCCGGCCAGTATGGCGCATGATCGAGATCGGGACGGCCGTCGGCATACCAGTCATCCTTGAGCGAGCCCTTGCCCTTGAGCCAGTAATTGGCTTCGAACTTTGAATAGAGGTTGTCACGAAATTCGAAAATAGCGTGCGCGTGGAATACATCCTGATCGTTGCCCCAGGGCCAGCCCATTGATTGATGCCAGTAGGCATGTCTATTCTGTCTTATATGATGCCCATACATATATTTACTCACGTGCGTATATTCTAATCCTATTTCTTTGACCTTTGAATTTATAAGGTATCCCCCCCCACCTGGTATGCATACTTGTTTGGATTGCCGGCATCATCAAAAATTGTTATATCATCGTTAATGAACTCTGCGTACAATCTCAATTTATGAAGCAATAATTCTATATCGCCGCCGCCCAGCAAATTTTCTCTTCCAGTATTGCCTATATTACTTCCAACATAGTAAAGCTGAAATGGGATTGCGTATCTGGAGATGTCCTTATTTCCGTTAAAGTTGACATATTCAACCAATCCAAGTCTTAGTTTGTCACCGAATGCAATTTCTAAACGCTGCCCTGATTGGTACCTGCTTGTGTCCGATGAAGGAAGATCATCCAATCCGCAAAAATAGTTAGAAAATTTAAAATACTTAACTATAGGTAGCGTGAAATAGTAAAAATATAATGGAGAAAATACAGCATTGGATTTTGCTAAAACGCTCTTAAATCCAGGCCCCCAGCGGACTTTTTTTTTGCCGGTGAATAATGAAACCTTCTCAAAATTAAGCATCAAATATGCCGAGGGTAAATAAAAATCATAATCTGAAAAATTTGAAATATGCTCATGGCCGGAATAGTATCTTTCTTTTTCGATATCATACCCAGCTTGCTTATCAGTGCCTTTTAGTAAGTTATAAAAATTAGATTCTATGCTAAAACTCATTATATTGCCGCTGGAATAATCTCCACTGATTGCAAGTAGATATCCAGGAACATATTGATGCGGAGTGTTCTGAATTTCAAAAACAGAATAAGCATTCAGTTTTAATCTCTTTGAATTATGCCTGATTGCTATCAAGCTATGTGCATTCTCTTTCTGCTGTTGCACATCAATTGCCTTGCCTTCTCTATTATAGATGGAATCAACAGCACAGAAATCCAGATCGTATTTATTTGGTGTATAGGCAAAGATGGAAGTGCAAAATGCCAGAATAATGATTAAAGAGCCCAATTTGACTATTTTATGCATAGTGAGTCTGAACCCATGAAGAAGCATAGTTTTGCTTCAGCGTAAACTTTGGTCGGCGACAATTATACTTCCCCACGACGACAATTAATAGTTCCCATTTGAAGATTCTTTAATTCCTGATTTAACAATGTCTTCAAAGGGATGTGGGACAGCAAACATGCAAACAAGAATGTGTAATCAGCCATATCAGCTCTATATTCCAGGGATTCTTTGAAAATTGTGGGACAGCATTGAGATTAAATATCGTATTGTAAGGTGAAATTTGTGAACTGACTCTTTTTAAACAACTGCTTGAAACCGCGAATAGAAACAGTAAACAGCAAATGTTTGCTGAATTTCTATCCTATGGGATGGTAGTGAAAATAAACAGCTAGTATTTGACATATAAGCTATTTGTTTTGAATTAATGAAAGCAAAACAAAACTGCATAGCAAATCTTTTCTCGCTATGCATTTCTCACCTCACCGTCTCCCAGGCAATAATCACCGTCAACAACGTAGTCGCCGCAGTCGAGATCACCCCAATAAGCTTAGCATAATCAAACGGTTCCTTCGGCCCCGGTTCCGGTTCTTTGTATGGCTTGAACGGAACAACAATCTTTGCTCCCGAAACAACTCTCCTGGCACAAAACCAACCCTTTTTTGCTCTTCGGGTCATTCCATTCGGATATTGAATGTAGGTTTTTTTCAGATCGGCAGTATCCAGGGCTCCGCCGGCGCCTTCGTCAATATAGCCTTTCCAGCAATAATCTTTATTAAATGCTACCACGCCCGGGTCAAAAACAGCCCCGGTAATTTCAACATTGTAATCATCCCGACCAACGATAATTTTATCGCCCTGGTTGAGAATCCAATTGGTTTTAAAGGTTATTGGCTCCAACGATTTTATTTCTACTGGAATTGATTTCCGGTGGCCATTTCGCTCGATTCGTATGCTATACGGATTAGCACGACTATTTAATCCCCCCGCTTTGGCAAGCATGGCCATCAATCTGTCTCTGGTCGACTCTAAAGCGTAGCTGCCGGGCAACACAACCTCACCTGCGAAGGTTATGTATTCGGCTACCGATTTACGTGGATCTTTGCGAAATATGATGACTGATCCCGGCTCGATCAGGGTAGCGTCATTGATAGTGTTTTCAGCAATGGAATACGTCAAAGTTGTGGCAAGTTCGTTGGCTGACTCAAAATCGGGAATAACTATTTCTACTCGAGCTGAGTCGACAAGTTTATCGAGGCCTTTTAAATGGTGAATAACTATTTCGAGCGTCAAATTTTCGGCATATTCAATTATGCGCGGATCTTTATTGAAAGCTAAAACCACAACCGGGAGTTGGTAGTTAAAATCTCTATAATCAAAGGCAATGACGTCATCTCTTCCAGATAGCATGACCTTGGCGGCATAGGTGGTATCGGCGATGGAATGTTTCTGATAAGAGACGGTTCCGAACGTATCAACTTTTTTTATGTACACATAATCAAGGGCCCCGTCCCGGGTTCCCTTGCTCCTTTTGAGTAACGTTAGTAAAGACAAGGAGTCGGCGCAGGGAACTTCAATCTGTTGCCTGACATAACCGGAGCTTTTGACCATGGTTATATCACGGAACTGCTTTTCATGAAAAGTCCGAATGGTATCACCGGCCTGGACGATAAATGACGATAAAAAGCCTTTCTGGCTGAGATCGATATGATATGAGCGACTGCCATAATCTGTCTGGCGTTGAAGTTCGGCGAATTTGTGATAGCCCGGCTTAAGGCCACCGGCTTGTTCAGCAAGGTTTTGGAGCGTCCAACCAGTTGACTTGATTGCATAGGTTCCGGGTACCTGAATACCTCGACCGGTAATTGTTACATCGTTCCGGTATTCGATTTCTTTTTCCTGAGTGTGGATGATGTCTCCGTCAAGCAGATTGGTTTTTTCCCACTTCGGGCTGCTGAGATCGACGACCAAAACGGTGCGGTTACCGGTGTCCTGTTTACGACGCTGAGCAGGGACAACGCGATCGATATAGACGGTAGGCGCATATTCCAAAGATGAGAAGCCACCGGCAAATGCAACCAGATCGGACAAAGTTTCATTTGCGATGAGCTCGTACCATCCCGGACGACGCGCTGCTTCGCCAATAGCTACGATTTTCTCGATACGCTCGAATAGAATAACATCATTATCGCGTAGCGCTGATTTTGGTTCTTTACCGGTGCGAATATATTCGTATATGTCCAAACTGCTGATTACCTTACCCTTGCGAAGAAGTTTTATATTGCGCACCGACCCCAGTTTATCCGCGCCGCCTGTAACCATAAGTGCTTGCCAGAAGGTATAAAACGGGGGTACAGAGATGGTGCCGGGATTTTTGGCTTCACCGGCAATATGGACTTTGATAGTTCGAGTTGAAATAATTCTCGCTTCACCTTCAACTCCGGTCATATCTTCGGTTGTTTTTCGGATAAGAGCTTTAAGCCGGCGATAGCTCATGCCGAGAAGGTACATTTGCTTTTTAAGCGGATCGACATAGACGTATCCGTCGTTACCGATTGAATACTTTTTGTCAAGATTATATCTTCCCCAGAACCTCAGCAGGATTTCATCGCCCGGCATAATTTTGTAATCATCCGGGGTTTCTGAGATGGTAACGGGTTGGAAAAGCTTGCCGAAGAGCGCCCGGCCGTAGATTGAGTCGTAGGGTATGTTGCGTTTACCTTCAAGCATTTTTTTGACGTTGAACTTGTATACACTGTCCTTCTTGACAATCCTGGTCGTATCGTCAGTATCAACAAGAGTATCGGTTTCGGTTTCCGGGTAGTTGCTGCCTTTTTTCTTTTTCAACGTATCTTCCCGGCCGCCTCCACTTTCCGATTCTTTCAGCGCTCTTATGAATTCTTTCCGCTTTTCACGGGGGACCCTGTCTATGAGTGTTGGATCTTCCGAAATTGCCTTCTTTGCTTTTTGTGAAATAGCGGAATCGTTTTGCGCCTGTTTTTTTAACTCGTCAATCTCAGCCTGCGTAAGCTCCTGCGCAAACACAGATGTCAAGCAGAGAATCAGGACAAACGTCACTTTCAGCGACATAGACACTCCGGTGTGGTCTTTGATAGCGGTAATGTAAAATACATGGTTATGCATAGTGATGTTATAGAGTTGGTCAGGCTGTTGAGTGGGCAAGAAGGTGGATACCCGTTTTCACGGGTATGACAAAGATAGTAGTGAAGGTTCGATTCCAACCCTGAAAATCGCTCTGCCGTTCAGGTACCTTTATTAACAGGATTTGCAAGATTCTGGGGATGGGGATTGGTGATTTTCTTGCTTAATGCTCAGTCACTCAGGATTGCAGACATGATACACCTCTCCCCCGTCGGCGGTACAATGCTCACTAAATTAATATAGACCAGCAATTTAGGTCAACTACCAGCCGATCCGCTCGAAGTGCGGACAGGCCGACCGATTATTTAGAATGATACTGACGCGCTGACATCCGACAGCATGCTGCCCGTTCCAACGAACCACGGATGTCGAGGTGATAGCTGTCATCAAATCAGCAGGGGTCTCGCGGATGGAGACACGTTTCAGTAAACTCGTCATCTAATTACGTATCAATCGTCTCAACAACGTTTCTTGTGCACTCGTTTGCAGTCTTCATTTAAGCAAGGATACAAACGCACCAATCCATAACGGCGTAGTAATGCAAACCAGCAACGCCAGGGAACTGAGAAATTCATTGGTGCGTAAAAGCTTGTTATGTTTGACAACACGGGTTAAGACATGTTGTAATTGGCCAATGTCAACAGGAAGATAAATTCGATCGAAAATGACCCCGGAGCGGTAGTAGGGTTCAAGCTTGAGGCGCTCGTCAGCATAGGCGGCCACCAGGATAATGGGCAATCGCTTGAAATAGCTGAACACGCTGGTCACCCGGCCGGGAATACGCGGCAGTGTCGGCACGTCCATCACGACGATGGTGTGCTTATGTGTCATATACTTGCGGATGCCTTCCCGGCGAGATTCCTCGTAATCAACATAATAGCCATAGCCGGTGAGCAAGGTAACCAGACAGGAGCGCAACTCCTGATTGCCCGTGATAAGCAACAGTCGGGGACGATTTTCTTTCGCTTTTCTGATCATGAGCAACCGGTCAGGCTTTTAATGAGAAGCTTTTCGTTTGCAAAGGTAGCGCTTGCAGGGGATGTTGCTGCATATCCATTGCCGTTACCGCTCTTTTTTCTGTTAATAATCCAGCTTAATTCGGTTAGAAAGGCTGGTATGTAAACCGGCTTTTTTGATATATAAATCGAGTTCATGCCGGCATATTTCTGCGGGATCTGCTTGAGCTGCTGTTCATCGGCAACCAGGATGACGGGGGAGGCAATGCTTTTGGCAAGCTTTTGCGACAGCAAAAAATCGTGGTCAAATGCGGCGCTATTGTCATTGTAGATTATCAGAGCATCGTGATGTGTCTGAGCGTTCTTTTCAGCATTTGCGATAGTGACAAAGCGAATCTTCTGCTGGGGATAGTTCCGCAGGGAGTGATCGAGCATCTCGTCTGATTGAATGAGCCCGACCGTCGTGGCAGCCGGACAACGCTCCGCCGGGGAAGCCAGCCGTTCGGGGCGGGCGGGGGGCTGCATAAAAATGTCGAGGAAATTCAGCCGATGCAAAACGACCAACAGGACAAGCACAAGATAGAGCAGAATACCAACGGCGCCGATACTTGACATTTTTGATACTATCAGTGCGGCGGCACAAATTGAGGCTGCGACAAGATAGTGCAGCAGACAGGTTTGATTGTGTGAGAGACCGCGATGTATCAAACGGTGATGGATATGATCATTATCGGCAACGATCATGCGATGCAGTGCTCCCACCGGAGACTGATCCTCGCACCGTGCGGCAATAAACCTTCGAATCATGGCAACGCCGACATCCATCACGGGATAGCCGGCAATAAGTACGACCAGAATTAATGAATTTCCCGAACCACTCGACTTTGCCGCCATAATAGAGAGCATACCCAGCATATAGCCGAGAAACAGGCTCCCGGTATCACCCATGAAAACACGCGCCGGTGAGATATTGTGAACCAGGAACCCCGCAAGCACTCCGGCCAGAATTACGCAGAGCGCTAAAATCGGCATGTTGCCGTTGATACCGCTCATCAATGCAACGGTCGAGAAAGCCAGAAACGAAATTCCACCTGCCAGCCCGTCGATACCGTCAATGATATTAACCGCATTGGTGACGCCCACAATCCAGACGACCGAAAGTGGAATGCCCCACCAGCCCATATTAAACTCATAGCCAAAAGCAGAAACCTCTTCGAGACGAATCTGTAATCCGAGTACCAAAAAGATCGCAAAACCGAACTCGAAGAACAACTTGTACCGTACGCGCAAATATTAAAAATTCGTATCGTCGACAAAGCCCAGGAGTAGAATGATCGCCGCACCTGCCATAATACCGTGGCAAAGAGTGAGCGGCATGCAGGGAATAACATTACTGAAAAACGCGTGAGTTGAGGCAAAAACGGCAATGAATGCCAGCACAAAACCAATCCCGCCAATACGCGGTACCAGGCGTAGGTGCACCTTGCGATTGTCGGGAGGATCCAGAAACCAGGCTTGCACCGGACAGCGGTAGAGTGCGTAGATCAGAAGCGCCGAAAACGTTGCCGCGCCGGCAAAGAGGAGTGCAAAATTGAGCGGTACCCTATACATCAACATCAAAGACCTTGTCTCGTGGCCCGCCATAAAACCGGGGACACCGTCATCTAACCTGAAAATGTAGTAATAGTCGAAATACCATTTTACTATTACTGCATCGTAAATGCAAGGACTAAATTTTCCTGGCGTCACCTATCG
>WJLW01000007.1 GCA_014728295.1 Chitinivibrionales bacterium
CAGGAAGACAAAATAGAATACGATCCTGTCTCGGGAATGAGCGGAGCCAAGATGAATTATGACTATCATGCCATCTCTATCATGCCGGGAGTAAGCTATGTCAAGCGTTGGGCGCCGCTGAAAGTTAATGGAGGCCTTTTGTTGGGATTCAGTATCCTTGTAGCCGACTGGGCTTTTTCGATGGATGAATCCGGCTACGGCTTTGAAGAGTATAGCAGCGACGTAGAAATTGGACTTGGATTTGGTATTGGTGGAAGAGCCGGAGCCGAGATTCTGGCCGGAAGCCATGTCGGTTTCGGGATTGACATGATATTCATGTACAACAATTATTCATTTACGGTGAATCCCGAAGAAGCCGAATTTTACGATTATATGGTACCTGGCTTTTCCTCAAACTACTATGACAGTTATTCAAGCACGTACAGCGATAACTACGACTTTACCGATGCGGATGTATATTTCACCCTGCCGATATTCGAAATACAGTTTTCAGTCAATTTTTACTATTAATGATTTACGCATGCACTGCATAACAATTCCCGAAGGCAGTGCGGGGCCGGTACTGTGTGAGGAATTTGCTCATGTGTAAACCGCTTACGCTGCTGATCGTTTTGCTCTCCATGCGGCTTTTTTCCTATAACCACCCCGAACTGGGCTGGAAAACGGTCGCCACGCGCCATTTCAAAATCAACTACTACGACAAAACCGAGCCCGCCGTCTACGCTACCGCCGGAATTCTCGAATCGATCTATCCTCCCATGGCCAGGCTGTACGGATACCGATTCGAGGACAAAATCAACGTCTCCCTGGCCGATTACGACGATTTTACCAACGGATTTGCCGCCTGGACGCAGGACAATATTACCGTCTGGCTGCCGGATGCCCGTATTGATGAGCGCAGCAATTCGACCTGGTTGCGCAATGTATTGACGCATGAGCTGGCGCATATCATTTCACTGCGCAAAAACGGCTTTCAACTGCTGTCGTTTGATTTGTATTACGGCTATACGTCACCGGCGGCGGATATCCGGATTGCTCACCCGTTGCTGCTCAGCCGGTTTTATCCAACCTGGTTTGTTGAAGGCGCGGCCCAACTCGAGGCGGATCGGGCCGGCAATGACTGCTGGGACGCCCGGCGTGATATGATCCTGCGTTGCGCGGTGCTCGATGATCGCATGCTGAGCCTGGACGAGATGGGGTACTTTTCGCACCCCTCTTTGCAGAATGAGATGGTGTACAATCACGGGTATTCTTTGACAAAGCATATCAATGACCGCTTCGGAAAAAATGTGGTTGGGCGGTTGTTTAATGCGGGGCGCGACAAGCGCATCGGCGGCGGCAGCTTCAAAATGCTGTTCAGAGAACATACGCAGACCGAACTTGGCACGGTGTATCGCCAGTGGCTTGACGGCTTGCGGACGACGTATCGCGGCAATCTGCCGAAATCATTGACACAGACGACACCGGTCTGGTCGCAGGGAGCCTACAATCACCTCCCGAAAGTCAGCCCCGACGGCAGGTACCGGGGATGGCTTACCAGCGGCAAGGGCGATTCACGGCGCACCGATCTGGTCATCTGCCGCCGTGATGACACACGTCCGGTGGTCAGGCTGGAACATGCCAAAGCATCGTGGGACTTTTCGCCGGACGGGAAGAAGGTTTACTTTATACAATCATATTACCCCAACCGCAACGGGTCATATTTGAACGATCTTTTCGTATGTGATATTGCCTCGGGCAAAACGCAACAGTTGTCGCACGACGCGCGGGTATACGATGTCGAAGCGCACCGCAACGGCCGGGAGCTGATCTGCACCCGGTATCGCCGGGGAGCTTTCGAGCTGGT
Organism: Chitinivibrionales bacterium; assembly: GCA_014728295.1. GTDB lineage: Bacteria > Fibrobacterota > Chitinivibrionia > Chitinivibrionales > WJKA01 > WJLW01. The sequence goes on from WJLW01000007.1 coordinate 1,847, forward strand.
TGCCTTTGACGTTCGGCACCGGCGCTTCGAGCTTCTGGTGGAGGGGGAACTGGGAAAGCCGTTTCAGGGTATCTCCCAGGCGCCGCACGATGACAATCTGTTTGTGGTGGGCCGGGTCGTAAACGGAACGGCCGACCTGTTTGTTTACCATCGCACAAACGCCAAGATGCATCCTCTGTGCACGACGGAGGCCCAGGAGGAAAGCCCCTGCTGGGCCGCCGATGGCCGCATCTATTTCAGTGCCGATTACGACGGGGTGTTTGATATTTACTCGCAGGTGCCGATGGACTCGATACTTCGCCGTCACAGCCGTGTCAAGGGAGGTGCCTTTCAGCCTGAGGTGCAGAATGACGCTGCCCTGCTGATATCCGAATATACCTCCCGGGGATTTAAAATCCGTGCATTAGTCAACGAGGCCGGACCGTTCGCTTTCGGGAGCTACGAGAATTGTACCTATCACGACTTGCCCAGGCCAAAGGGAAAAGTCAGAATAAAAAGCAAAAAGTACGACCCGGCATACCTGCGTCGTGACTGGCGCCTGATACTGCAGGTTTTGATGGATGATCGACACGGCTTTTACGGCAAGAAACTGGACCTGCCCGATGCCGATAGGCTTGCCGATACGCTGATGTCCGATATCAGCGTGGGTATTGGTTCCAACCGCACCGATGCGCTCGGCAAAAAGCTCGCTTACTTCTCAGCGTTTGTCGGCATGGCGGGCTTCAGGACGCCCACCGACTTTGCTTCCGCAAATACCGTGTCGTTTGTGCCGACCAAAGCCGTGCGCCACTGGGCGGACGGGTGCAAAAACGAAGTGGTATCACAATTCTTGACCAAGCAAACAGCGCACATCGAGCGGCTGTCACTTAAAAGCGCGGTTGTATCGTCGGTGCGGCAGGCGGATGCAGACACCGTTGAGGCATCGGGGAATAGTTTGCGGCAGTTTTATGTCATGCCGTTGCTGGGCTACCAAAATCATATGTATCAACCGTCTTTCGGCCTGCTTGGCACGGCCATACTCGCCGGCGGATTTTTTCCTGCGCAGATTGTGCTGACCGGCAATCTCGGCCGGACGCTCGGGCGAGATTTTTATGCGAGTATAATGCCCCAGCTCATGATGGTCAATACCTCCACGGCCGATACGACCCTGGTCTCGCTTTTTGTCGGCCAGGCGGCTCTGTCGTGCGCGTGGAGAACGTATGGATATTACAACGAAGACATTCTTTACCATCGTGCCGATCTGACAACAGCGGAAGTTGGGCTGATTCCGGCGTTCATGCCGGCGGGGGATACGCTGCGGTCAAACGGCTCAAACAATTATGCCGGAGCGCTGGAGCTTTACGGCAACTTCCTGCAGGGATTGCCCGTGCTCAAATATGCATCGCTTCATTTCGAACTGGAAGGGCGTGCCGAATGGTACAGTACGGGGGTTGTCGATGTTGAAGATCGTATTGGGGGCAAAGCGGATTTTTATTTTCGATCTCGTAATGAACTCTCCTGGCGGTTTCCGGTGTGGCGCAACATCCAGCGTGGAACCAACCTCTACGCCGATGCGCTCTATGGCGCCGCAATGTATCGTATGTCAATCGATGCGCGGCGTGCCTTTTTCACCACGCTCGCCGGCGGCTATTTTGCCGAAAAGAATTACCGGCCGCACAACGCGCACCTCTCGCATGAGGCCGGACTGCGCCTGACGCTGGGCTACGGGCTTAATTACCTGCAGGCAATCGGCCGTTTTTCGTCCGCCGTCTACTACGATATATGGCGAAATAAACTATCTTTTGATATCTCGATTGGTCTGTGACTCCCTTGTTATCCACGGATTTTGGAGGAGGCTGCGCATGAGCGCGCAAAAGGTTGCCATAGGGGTAATCGGCGGATCATCCGCCGACGAAGAAACATTGCACCTGGCTTATGATGTGGGCATGCATTGCGCCAATAACGATGCTGTGCTGGTTTGCGGCGGATTGGGCGGAGTTATGGAGTGGGCCTCACGCGGCGCGGCGGATAACGGCGGACTGGTCGTGGGTATCCTGCCCGGTGAAGACCGCAACGCAGCCAACCCGTTTGTCAACATTGCCATTCCCACGGGCATGGGTATCGGACGCAATATCTTTGTCGTGCGCACATCCGATGTGCTGATTGCGTTTCCCGGCTCCTACGGTACGCTGAGTGAGATTGCCTTTGCGCTCAATTCGGGCAAAACCGTTATCTATCTTCCCGGCGCCTGGAATCTCAAAAAAATCGGCAAGGTCGATGGCGCGCTGTTCAAGGAAGCGTTTAACGCCGCACAAGCGGTCGGTTTTGCGCTGAATGCATTAGTCAAGGAGGTCTGATTGGCGAGCGCGTCCGGGGGCGGCTGGCACGGGCAAATTCTGCATGTCAATTTGACCGACAAGACGACGTGGCGTACTTGTCCCGATCCTGACGTTTATCACAACTTCATTGGCGGCAAGGGCCTGGCGGGAACGTTTCTGCGCGATGCAATGACGCTTCCGTGGGACGATTCGGCTATGCCCCTGCTGCTGTTTACGGGGCCGCTTAACGATACGATATCACCCACGTCCGGGCGCATGACGATCATGTCGAAGTCCCCCCTCACGGGCACGGTTGGCGATACCTCGGTCGGCGGATCGCTGGGCACGATGCTCAAGCGCTGCGGCGTCGACGGCGTGGTCATTACCGGCGCATCGGCAACGCCGTGTGGTATTGAGCTGGGTGAGGGTGACGTAACCTTTACTGATGCAACTCGCTTGCGGGGAAGGTCTGCTTCCGAGCGCTTTGAGCTGCTGCGGGACCGGGGGCCGGTGGCGCTCATCGGCCCGGCGGCCGAGCAGGGAGTTGCGTTTGCAAGCATTATTGTCGAAAAACATTATGCATCCGGCAGAAACGGTCTGGGCCTGATTTGTGCGAGTAAGAACCTGCTCTATCTCTGTGCAAAGGGATCGCAGAAGACGCAGGTAGTCGATCCGGCCGGTCTCAAGAGGGCACGCGAAGATATTATGCGCCTGACCTCCGCTTCTCCGATATTGCTGGGCGAGCACGGTATTGCCAAGTTTGGTACCGGCGCGCTCTACGATTTGCTGCATGTGCGCCGCATGATGCCCACCGCCAACTTCACCAAAAGCCGCTTCGAGCATGCCGGGGCAATGAATGCGCATGCTTATAAAAACACATATGGCGCCAAAAAGACCGGCTGCAAGGGCTGTCATGTGCTCTGCAAAAAGCTGACACCCGACAAAAAAAGCATTCCCGAATTCGAAACCATGTCACATTTCAGCGCGTTGCTTGAAAACCGGGACCTGGCTGTGGTCATGGAAGCCAATGAATTATGCAACCATTACGGCATGGACACGATTTCCGCTGCGGCAACGCTTGCCTGTTATGCAGAGATTATCGGCACACGCCTGTCACCCGGCGAGATCATTGCTTTGCTGCATGCGATTGGAACCGGTGCAGGCATCGGCCGGGAACTGGGCAGGGGCTCGCTGGCCTATGCGCGGGCGCAGGGGCGTCCCGAGGCGTCCATGACGGTCAAGGGGCTCGAGCTGCCGGCATACGATCCACGCGGCGCATATGGGATGGCACTGGCTTATGTTACCTCGACCAGAGGCGGATGCCATTTGCGCGCGTATCCGATTAGCCACGAAATTCTGCGCAAACCGGTCGCAACCGATCGATTCACTTTTGAGGGCAAGGCGCGAATCATCAAAATCGCCGAGGACTGCAACGCGGCAATCGATTCGTTGACCGCCTGCAAATTTCTCTTTTTCGGAGCCACGGTGGAGGAGTACGCCAAAGCTTTTTCGGCAGTGACAGGTGCGTCGTTTTCGGGGCAGGATCTGCTGAATGCCGGAGAGCGCATTTACTATCACGACCGTATCATGAATGCCCTGAACGGCTTTGACGCAACGCAGGACGATCTGCCCCGCCGCTTTTTTGAGCTGCCCGGTTCTTCGGGCGGCGGCATCGAGATTCCCGCGCTCAAACGGGAGGATTTTCTGACGGCGCGGGCCCGTTATTATAACGTCAGGGGGCTTACTCCCGGCGGCCTGCCCACCGGTGCAACTGCTTCTCGATTGGGGTTGACATGGAACATCTAATTCATAAATACGAGGCCAAAATGATACGTGCCGGACTGGTCGCTCCGGGGGACGTTGTTATCGGGGCTCAGGATGACGAGCTGCTGTGGAATCGGCAGGCTGCTGCTTGTGGCGAACTGGCGCGTGTCTTTGAGCTGATTTCGATCAACAGCCTGATCCATGCCATGCCGCGTGAGCCGTACCGCACGATCATCGAGTATCTTATGGCGGCGCATCCCGAAGCTATTCGCCCGCGTGATACCGAAACGCGCACATTTCTGCACGAACTGCCGGTGAGCAATGAGTTTACGGCCGAAAGCATAGCCCGGAATCTAAGCCGTCGCAAATGTGTCCTGATTGCCGGTAAAGGCCTGGTGACGTATGGAACGGTCAGCCCCGAGCAGGCGTTTGTGGTATTCAGTTCGGTCTGCTTTGCCTGTTATGTGAAATTTTTCTCCGACTACTTGCCGGCAATTCGGGCGAAAGCGGCGCCGGAGCCTCTGCAACGGGCATATGTACAGGCGTGCCGATTTCTGGACGAGCCGTTGCCGGCACAGGCTCCACGGCTTGCTCATGGCCCGTTTGAGCAGGAAGATGCTGTCCTTGCGGCTATGGATGCTGCCGGCAAGGCAACGGTGGAGCTCAAACTGGTTGATTCCTATTTCGGCAACGTTTCGTACCGTCAAGACGGTATTCTTTATATCAGCCAGACAACCAGTTCGATGGATGAGCTGCCGGGCTATATCGATCCCTGCTCATTGGAAGGCACGACCTGTACGGCAATCACGGCATCCTCGGAATACAAGGCGCATCGTGAAATCAGCAATCGTCTCGGCTGCCGCACCATCCTGCACGGTCATCCGCGATTTGCGGTAATAATGTCGCTTGATTGTGGCGAAGAGCAGTGCGTACATAGTCACGAATGCTATAAGGCCTGTCCCAAAACCCGTTATATCAATGACATCCCAATTGTATGCGGGGAAGTGGGAACCGGGCCATTCGGTTTGTGCAATACCGTACCACCGGCACTGGAACGCGCACCGGGTGCTATCGTTTACGGGCATGGTGTATTTACGGTCGGTTTCAGCGATTTCAACGAAACGTTTGCCGAATTGCTCCGCATTGAACGCACCTGCCGCGAGGCTTTTTTCAGCACCATTTCCGATGTGTAGCATTCGCTGAAGTTAGGCGCGTAAATGATGCCGTTACTCTGCTTTGCATCACATTGAATCCGCGAAGTATCCCAGAAAAACCGGCAATATAGATAAATTCCACAAAAAAAATTAATCGATTAACATTTTTTACACCTCGCAGAGGTGTCTCTGTAACATGCTTATATTTATAGCTTTACAAAAAATGAAAAGGGACGAATGTCAAAAAAAATCTTGACTTAGAGAATGGCCTGATTTAATTTTAGCGGTTTAAACCAGGAAATGTACCTACCCTTAACCTGGGAGCAATTTTGAAGAATTTCAAGACAGCGCTTTCCAAACCGGCTGCAGAATCTCATCCATGGGCACTTTGGATCTGGAATCTGGACATAACCTACGAAGAGATTGAATATCAACTGCATTCCATAGTAGAAAAGGGTTTCGGCGGCATTGCTGTTCGCCCCGGCCGGGATATGAATCCGGACTATCTTTCGGAAGATTTTTTCAACATGTTCGGCCTGGTGCTGGAAATTGCCAAGAATGAGGGAATACAGGTATGCATTGCCGATGATTTCTCTTTGCCCGCCAGCGGCGTATTTAATCTGCCCACCTCGCGGAGCACCGAATTAAGGTCTCAACGGCTGGTGCTCAGGCGTACCGAGCAACTGGATGCCAAGGCTTCATTTGAAATGCCCGTTGATGATCCGCACAAATACCAGATAGTTGCCGTTAAGGTGGTGGAAGGAAAGGCTGATCTTGATTCGGCAAAAAAGATATCAACCAGCTCGACCAGAGGGTCGGCGACATTTAAGGCCACAGGCAGTGATTGGCAGGTTCTGGTATTCGAAAAAGAGTACGTAAAGGATCCGCTGGGTAATTATGTGCCGAATGTATTCAACAGCACCTGCGTCGATGAGTACATCAAAAATGTGCTCGAGGTTCTGCGTACCAGGTTCTCCAAGCTGACACCCTCTGTGTTTGCCGGATTCATCAACGAAATGCCGGCCGCGCTGCCCGGAGATTTTGCCATTCCGTGGGATGACGATCTGGTTACCAAGTATCGTGCAAAGTATAAAAAAGAGCTGATAAAATTGCTTCCGGCCTTGTTTCTGGATACCGATTCTAAGAATTTCAAAGTCCGCTGCCACATATACGCGTTTATCGAGGCCCAGATGTATGAGCGGTTTGCTACGCCGCTGGAGAAATATGCGAAAAAATACCGCCTTTTTCATTGGCTGCTCACCCCGGAGGCGAGTATGCAGGAATCGAGCAATCTGCTTAAAGATTGTTTTGCTATTCCGGGCAAAGACTTTACTACCGTTGGCATTCAGAACCAGGAGGGATCGGACGAAAACTATCCGATTGCACGCGCTCTTGCCGATATGAATGTCAATGAGTTCCGGCGCCAGAGCATAACCGTCGTTGGTCGCAACAATCAGGGCAACTGCGCCACGGTTCAATCGCTCAAGGCCGAGATTGATCAGAATCTGCTGAACGGCCCGACGACCATTCTTGTGGACGGCCTGTATTTCAATATTGACTTTCGCAACTACCCCAAAACCCCGATGAACTCGTTCTGGTATTCTCCGGACTGGAGCTACATGCGTACGCTTTGTGACTATACGGCGCGTATGCAGGAGTCGATGCGCAGTTTACATTATCAATGCGACGTCGCGGTGCTGATGCCGACTACTTCGATACTGGCGGAATACACACCTTCCAACGACGATCCGGTGCACGCCGGAATGCTGCATCTGCACAAAGTAATCGGCGAGCTGCAGAAGCAGGATATTCATTTCGACATCATTTCGGAAGAGACATTGCTCTCCTGCTCGATCCGGGCCAACGGCGAATTTGGTACGGCCGACAGAATTCGAAAAGGTAACTACCATTCGCTGGTATTGCCCTATTCGAGATTTATTAGCAAGAGCGTGTTTGTCTTTCTGGAAAAACTGGCTGCCAAAAAGGGTAATGTTGTTTTTGTTGACAATACCCCTGCAGGAACGCTGGACGAAGGAATGAATGCTTCATTTAACGCGCGCGTCGACAAGCTGCTCAAGTCTAAAAGCGGAGGTGTCTACTGTGTTCCCTTCAAAAGCATGGGAACATCAATCCGTCAAAGCAATACGAACTTCAATATTACCGTTCATGGCAAGAAGTGCCCGGATATTTACAGTTCTCTGGGATCGGGAGATGGATTTGATTTGTGCGCGCTGCACAATATCTCCGAAACCCACGATTACTATGCGCTGGTTGAGGTTGATGCAGCCAAGTATGTCTACCTGATTGATTGCGAAAGCGGTGCTCTGCATGAGGTTGCCGAAATTTCTCAGGATGCAAACCGCTCACGATTTAATGTAAACATTTCCTGCAAGCAAACCCTGATGTTTCTCACCTGCAACACAAAAATCGCTTCGGCAACTACTACCAAAGATAAAAAGCCGGATCATCCCCTTAATGTATTCGGTACCAAGCAGCGTACCTACCGCCTCGTTTTGCGCAATCAGTGGCATTTCGACCCGCAAAGCTACAATATACTGCCGCTTGCCGCCTGGAATACACGCATTGGTCTGAGTCGCGAATTCGGCGGCTATTCGCATTATTACGAAGCCTACTACGAAGTCAAAGAGATCCCGCAGACATGCTATCTCGTACTGACTGGTTTCAAAGGCCTGTCAAAGGAGCACCAGATCGATCAATACCTGGAAGTTACAGTTAACGGTAGCCCGGTTGAAATCGTCCGAAACGACGGATCGATCACACTGCCCGGAACTGAAGGCGAGCCGCCCGTTGTCGATCCCATGCTGGAAAATTCCGTCTTTTTGCGCAACGCGCATATGTGCGATATCGCCGATGTTGCCATCAAAGGCTATAACCGTGTGTCCATTCGCACCGTCGGCATATACGGCGATCCCCCCGTCATTCTCTACCCGCCCTACGTTGCCGGAATATTTTCCATTATCAAAGGCAACAAAGGCTGGGGTTTGAACATCAATAAGCCGCAGGTCGGCAGTGACAGTTGGGCCAAATACGGCTACCCGTATATGAGCGGAATCGGCAGGTATCGTCAGATTTTCGAAATCCCCAGCAATTACAGTCGTCTCGTGCTGAAATTCGCACGCGCCTCGGGACAAATGAAAGTCAACCTGAACGGCAAAGACCTCGGACCGATCAATTGGCATCCCCTGGAAGTTGATATTACCGATGCCTGTACTTCAAAACGCAACGAACTGATCGTTGAAGTATGCAATTCCAGCGAAAATGTGCTGCGCATGAATCGCAGAGCGTCGGGCATAACCGGCGATGTCTATCTTGACGTGTACTAATCCGAAGTCCGGAACCGCCGGTTTAGGCCGGCACGGAAGGGGGTATATATGGCGCTTCCCCGGTTTAAATTCGGCGAAAAGCTCTACATCGGCAATGCAGACGGATTAATGAGCCAAGTTGAGCCGCTTTTCGAGGAGCCGGCCGGTCGGATCGTGTTTGACTTTGAGAATGTGCGCCTGTGCGATTCGTACGGATTGCGGTTTCTGCTTAACTGCCGCCGCAAAGCCGAGGAGCGGGGGCACCGCCTGATCCTGTACAAAGTGCATCCCGTAATCTTGGAGCTTATTGAGAACGTCAAGCTGGATCAGTTTTTTACCTTCACCGATACGCTCGATGTAAACTGAGCGTCTTCCCGCTACAATCAGAGTGCTTCCTTTGAGGCGGCAATGTCGAGTACTTTGTCAAGGCTTGTCATGTCAAAGAGCCGGTTCATGTAGGCAGTGGGATTACGGTTGGCATTGAGCAGCAGCAGGCTTTTGCCTTCGTTTTTCATGAGCTGGCTGTAGTAGACGATAACGCCCAGTCCGTGGCTGTCCATAAATATGACGCGGGTTACATCGATTACAATACGGGAATTGCCGTTTTTAAACAGCGCATGAATCTCGTGCGAAAGCTCGCGGGCGTCTTTATCCGATACGCGTCCGACAAGCAGCAGCAAAGGGGAGCCCATGAAGCTGATCGTCTCGATATTCAAAGCCATGGTCGTTTCTGCGCCTCACAGACCGGTCAGCACATCCGCATGCTCGACGGCCTCGGGGCCGTGTGCGCGGGCGATGCGATGCTCATTGTCGTCTTTCAAGTCTATGACCTTCATGTGCACGGGCGAAAAGATGTTGCCGTCGCGATCGGCTATTACTTTTACCACCGGTTTGCCAAAGGATGATTCATTCGATTTGATGACTTTGGCCAGGCACATATTGTCAAGCTCGACGATGCTGCCAAGGGGAAAAAGCGAGGCCTGTTGCAGAAAGCTTCTGAGCAATTCCCCGGAGATAAATCCCTGCCGCATCAGCTTAATGGAAAAAGCCATGGATTGATACGGTGTTCTGGCGGGGCGATATGAGCGCGGAGAAGAATAGGCGGTAAACACATCGGCAATCTGTACGATTTTGGCAAAGCGGTGAATCATGCGGCCGCGCCGGTGCTTGGGGTATCCCTTGGCATTTTCACGCTCGTGGCACTGGTAGGCAACAAAGGGAACGGACCTCGGCAGATTCTTTACTTTTTCGAGCAGGTGCAGACCGATTATCGGGTGTTTTTGTACCTCGTACCATTCGTCGACGGTAAGCCGGGCATTTTTGTTGCGGATGTCGGGATGTATGTGCAGCATGCCGATATCGTGCAGCAGGGCTCCCATGCCCGCTTCCGTTACCTGCTGCTCGCTGTATCCGGCCGCGGCAGCAATCGAAATAGCGATAAGGCAGGTGTTCAAAGAATGGGAGTACAGATAGTCGTCATTTTTTTGCTTGATTGTCGCAAGGTTGTAGAGAACCGTATAATCGTTTTTGTAAAGATTCACGAATCGCTGCACCACACGCTTAATTTCCTGCCCGTCAAGGCGCTCGGTATTGGCGACGGTATTAAGGATGCTTCGCGTCTGTGCCAGCGCCCGGTGGTACTCAGCAACCTGCTCATTTTTGTAACTCTGCGTCCGATCCGCCATCTCCGGTGCCTTGGCCTTGCGCTCAAGTGGCTTGCCGAATGGGCGGTCGGCAATCATGCCCTTCTTGAAATCGCTGTCCAGGAGCCGGGCGCTTTTGCTCTGCATCAATTCATCAAAACCTTTGCGGCCAAATTCCCGGCTTAAAACGACGCTTTGGGGCGGAAAGAACGGCTCGCTACGGTTTGCATCGGATTTCTCTATGTCAAGCGACAGCTCTTCTAGCCTTTTGTTCTGGTTGATCAGTTCGTCGAGTTCTTCCTGCTGTGTCGGCTGATAATAGAGGGTGAATATATTGCGGCGATTAAGTATGGAGACTATCTTCCCGGAAATGATAACGCCTTCCGAAATGAGCAGGTCACCCGATTCGGCATAGAGGTCGGTTTTGGTTTTGTGGCCGATTTGCAAATCATTGATATCAATAGATTTCATCATTTCAGCAGCCCCCGTCCGTCAGAATGTTTGCTGGTGTGAAGAATAATTATATCGCTATTGACGGGGAGTGTGCAATGCTGAAAGCTCTATTCGGCTTAGAATCTGAACGTCAAGCCGATATTGAGCCAGCTTATGCCGCGACCTGCTTCGGCGAATGCCGCCAGATACTCATTGAAATACCACCGGAAACCGGCATAGGTACCCCAGAGCGGAAACGGATCAAACGTGCCGCCATAGCCATCGTAGCGGGGATCTCCGCTGCTTTTTGTTCTGACGCTGGATGCATTCCATCCGGCGACGATACCGAGGTAGGGGTCCATGCGATCTTTACTGGTAAAGTCCGGAATAACCGGTAGATTCAGTGGATGGAAGGCTGCCCGTGCCCCAAATGAATAGTAGGTTGCGACCCACTCCCAATCATAGCTTTTGTAGCGTGACCATGATAAACCGAAAACTGCTCCGCCGGATACAAATTTGTGAAAGCCGTATTCGTATGAAAATGCAAACGGTGGAAGGTAAAAATCACCACCGATGCCCGGCAGACCGAAACCGATACCAACTTGCGGCAAATGATTCCCTTGCTCGAACGATTCGGCCTGAACTGCTGCAAGTACTGAACTCACCATGATAATCAGTGCGGTGTAGTTTAAGGCTTTCATAATTCCTCCCTGCGACGAAACAAGTATCTGTGGATGAAAAGAAATAAAAATACAACCTGATTTTGCGGTTGGGTAGGGGGGGGTATCAGCCCGAGTGTACAAGCTCGTGCGTGATTACCTGGTGGCAATCAGCGGCATGGCGGGGTTACTTAGTCCCGACGGCACGTTGCGGCCGGTGAGCGTAAATCCCTCGAATATGCATTGCGAATAAGGCGCCGAGTGGAACGGTACCCAGATTGAGCGTCGTCGCCGGCAGACACGGGTTTTGCGCCGCATGCCCGGCATCCGGCACCTCGAAAATCGTTTGTCCAGACAGACGTTTCGTCAAGAACCGTCTGTTTCGCCTCATGCTTTCCAGGATTCAACCAACATGCGGCGATGGCAACGCTTTCAAAGCCGGCTCCAATACCACATGGCTCTCCCTGGCGCTGAAGCCGTCGGCGTTTTCTATTATGTCAAGCACCAGTTCCGCCGCTTTTGTTCCCATTTCCTGCGACGGCTGTTCGATGCAGATCATACCCGTGTTGAGAAATTCCGGATCTTTGCCGAACTTGGCTATCTTAAAATCTTTGTTGATCGCAAAGCCTAGATTGGTGAGGATCGTCAGTGCCTTGAAGGAGATCCCGTTGGTAGCAATGAGAAATGCGTCGGGGCGATCGTCATGGCTCATGATATCTTTCAGAGCATCTTCCAGATCGGAGGCATGTGAGTCAATTTTTTTGAGATTGATTACATGATGCTTGATCAGGGGCAATGAGTTGTCGACAAGCGCTTTGGCATATCCCTTAAACCGGTTTTTCAACGATGAGCTCGAAAGATCAAAGCTGATATAGCCAACGCACCGGGCGCCGCTTTTGAGAAGATGATTGGTCGCCTGATGCGCCGCTTTTTCATCATTCTGAACAACGTAGTGCGCACGTGCTCCCGGCAGGTAGCGATCGATAAAGACTACCGGTACCTTATCCTTCACCAGAGATTCGATATGATCGTAGCGATACTCTTCACCTTCGAAAGGAGAATTACATGCAATGACAAATCCATCAACGCCTTTATATTTCAAAACGTCCAGCAGGTTTACTTCCGATTGCTTATCGAATTTGCTGGAGCACAACGTCATGGTATAATTGGAGCTCGACAGGACCTTTTCGATACCTTCGATCATTTCGCTGGTAGAGCTTTCCTTGATGTTCGGAAATACTACGCCAATGCTGTTGGTCTTTTTGGCATTCAGCGATTTGGCGAAGAAGTTAGGTCGGAAATTCAGCTCTTTGATCCGCTTGAGGATCTTTTCCTGCGTTTCGCGGCTGATGCGGTACCTGTCGCCGTCGCCTTTGAGTACCAATGATACGGTTGTCCGGGATACTCCCAGGTCATCCGCTACATCTTTCATGGTCAAATTCATGATTATCCCCTTTTCATTGAATCCGGTGAAACTCCGTGCATGGGTCACAATTTCGTTACTACCATAATTTAGCAGGCAATTTGACAAAAATCTTCTATTAAATTTTCAATTAAATTATCTTATAATTGTAAGAGTAGAAGTTATGGCTTCCGGGAGTAATAATGTATGCGCAGCAAGCCTGCAACTAATCATGCATGCCAATACCTTGCCGCAGGCATTTTAAGCGGTGATTTCAAGATCGGTGGTAGATTACCGGCAATTGAACGGCTGGCCGCAAAAGCGCATGTTTCCGTGCATTCAATGTGGCAGGCTGTAAAGCAATTGCGGGATGACGGAGTGCTGAACGGCAGTCAGGGTAAACCTACTGTGGTTGCCGAGAACTGCATTGAGGCCTGCAAGAGCATTGCCGACAGCGGCCGGATTCATGGCGAGTCGTCAGCAGCGCGGCGGGGATCTGTCGGGCTTATCTGGGAAGGTGCTGTGGGCCGGATCAAGCAGGATATTCTTAATGGAATCTATCCGGCCGGATCGACGTTGCCTTATTTCAAGCAATTGCAGTACGCCTACGGTATTTCGTATCCGACGTTGAGAAAGGCGTTGAACGAACTTGTTGACGAGCAGTATCTGAGGATTGTCAATAAACGCTATGAAGTTCCTTCCTATCGAACACCACACGCCAGTGCCGGCATTGTCGTGTGCGGTTTTGGCGGCAGTTGGCAGGAGGATAAAGGTAAAATCAGGCTCGGCCAGAACGGACATGAGCTTTTTCGCCTTCTTGAGGCTGAATGCTCACGTTCGGGAATCCTGCTGCACGCACTTTCATTTACTTTTCAGGATAACGGCGTGGATGTGTGGGAGCATTACACGGCACACAAGACGCAATTCATCGCTAATGATTCTGTTCTCGGCTACATTTATCTGGCAAACAGCTATGAAGAAAGCATTGACGAACGGATATTGAGAATATTTGCCCATATCAGAAAACCGATTGCCATCCTCGATGATATCGGCGGCTGGTCGCTTCCGCCATGGCTTAAGTCCAACCCGTATGTACAAATGTTTACCGTTACGATATCCAGGCTTGCAGCCGATCGTGTCGGCCGCTACCTGATTAATCTGGGACATCACCACTGCGCCTTCTTTTCTCCGTTTCATCAGATGCAATGGAGCAAAATCAGACTTGAGGGCCTGGTTGACGTCTACGCGTCGGCCGGGCATGCTAATGCCGTCAAGAGCTATACCTTTGATAATGCGCGGCGCAGAAAATATCATAATCTGACCAAGGACCCGGCGCCCCTCTTCAATTACTATACGCGCTGGAAAACAAGTGTGTCGCCAGAGCTCTACAAAGATCTTGACAAAATTATGAACACCATACAGACCAAAGCAATGCGAACCGGAGAAATCCGCTACCTTCTTTCGCTGGTGCTGGAGATGGCCTGTGCCGAAAAAGAAATAACCGCCTGGGTTGCGGTAAACGATCTGACTGCCACTCTGATTATGGATTTCTCCCGGGAACACGACATTCGCATTCCGGAGGATATTTCACTGGTATCGTTTGATGATACCTCGGAGGCGATGTTGAACGGGTTGACTTCGTATAACTTTAATATTACCGGCCTCATGCACCAGATGCTCAATCATATTTCCCGCCACGGCGCGGTTAACAAAAACCGTCGTCGGACAACCATTGCCGTTGGTGGATCGATTGTCGAACGGCGAACTGTTGCACCCTGTCCATCGAGAGGCTGGAAGTTCCATGCATGAAAGAATCCTTGTTCAGGTGCAAAGGGTAGTTTCCAACTACCGGCAGCTTGCTGCGTATTGCGATTCTTTCTTCGCACAAGTTAAAAATACGCTGGCTGATCAAATTGCATGTATCGAGGGGTGTGCACACTGCTGCGAGCTGCAAACGGTCTGCGCACTTGAGGCGGTTGTGCTCCTGAGCAGAAGTGATTTGGCGCCGGCGGTACGCGCGGATCACCATGCGTGCGCTCTGCTACAGGAGTCCCGGTGTTGCTGCTACAGCGCACGGCCGATTATCTGTCGAACCCATGGCCTGCCGTTGAAACGCGCCGGTGAGCATGGCGTTCGGGAAGTGCATCATTGCGCGCTGTGTTTTTACGGAAGCGAAGCGAACAGCCTTCCCGACAGTCTCGTTCTTGACGACGATCTCATTACTCTCAACCTGATGCGTCTGAACATGGCCTTGTGTATGCTGCTGGAGCGCCCCGGCCTGGCGGCAGAGCGATTTTACGTTGCGGCGCTGGCCGGACATGAAGCACCGGATGTACTGATAGAATGTGCGCAAGCGTATCCCCCGGACTGAGTTCCCGCTTCTGCTAAGATCATTATTTCTTCACTGTGTAAAGAAAATTTTGGGAGCGGCGCTTTTTTTGTATTGACCTCGTTTGAATTCATTTATACAATGTAGTGGTTTTGCGATGTGAATTTGTTTACTCTCACCCTGTCACGAGGAGGGCTTATGCGTCTCATTTCTTCACTCTTATTGGTAGCGCTTTTGTGGGTAACCGCAGTTGCGCAGGACGGCATTTACGGTTCGTTTATCGTCGGGCAGAAGTTTATCGATCTGGGTCCGCTGAACGACGTGCTCAAAGAGCACTGGGATTATTCCGGCAAAGAATTCAGCAACAATCGCTGGACTTTCGGCGGTGAAGGTCATCTGGTGATTGCCAAAAGGTTGATTCTGGGGGGCCGCGCCTTCGGCATATTCGATCATCGCAAGTTCGATACCGGTGGTGGTGCAATTGATCCTGCCGCTATCGATAATTTGAAAGACATTAAACTAACAGCGGGAATGGGAATTGCCAATGTTGGATTTAATCTGCTGCCGGTAAACAAAACGGGACTGCGACTCTATCCGGCGATTGGCGCGGGTGTGCAATCATTCATATTTCAGGCCGTCTCCGAAATCAATGAATCGCAAAAAAACTTCGAAGATGTACTTGTCAACAATAGCGATGAAATGATTACGCTTGGAAAGATTGGTTTTGTCACCGATGTTTCGGCCGGACTTGACTGGTATAAACCATTTAAAAATTTCTTTACGATATTACCGGGTCTGGATTTGGGGATTATGCTGCACGCCGAAATCGGCTATTCTTTCCTGCCGGTTAAACTGAAATGGCGGCGCGATGTTGATCCCGGCGGCGCAGGGCAGGTTGAAGGCGGGCCGGATTTGCAATTCAGCGGGATGTATTTCAATGCAGGCCTCGGACTGGGATTAAGTCCTAATTAAAAGCGGAGTTATCTGAGTAATCATGCAAAAACGGACCGTCGCACTCCTCCTCTGCGGCGGTCCTGCATTGCCGGCGGCATTCCGTCCGAAACGCCTACCCATCAAGAATAATATTCCAGTAGATATAGTCTTCCCACGATTCGTGCGGAATTTTGGAAACGGTGCGGCTGACAAGGTTTGCCGGAGCTGCTTTGTCCAGGCGCGGAGCAAATGGCTTGCGGATGAGTTTCATTCCGGCCCTCTCCGGTGTCTTGCCACCTTTTTTGGAATTGCAGCGCATGCAACTGACCACCACGTTTGCCCATTCACTGCGACCGCCCATGCACTTGGGCACCACGTGGTCGAAGGTGAAATTGGCGAGCGTGACTTGTTTGTTGCAATAGCAGCACTCGCCTTTGTCGCGCAGAAAAACGTTTTTGCGGCTGAAAGGCAGCACGCGCACAAATTTGCGTGGCATGTAATGGGTCTGAATGCACTGAACTACCGCCGGCGCCTTCATCTCCATGCTTGGCGAATGAATAAGCCCATTCTCGTATTCGGAGAGAATAATGGCTTTCTCCGCAAAGTAAAGCGAGATCGCTCTCTGCCAGGAAACAATCGAAACCGGTATGCCGGCGGCGTTTAAAACTAATGACTCGAGCATGAAAATCCTTTCTCGCATGCAAAGCGTCAGGCTGGATGTATTCAAGCTCTCACGTAACCGTGCGCTTTCAGGCTGCTCTCAACCTGAAAACGCTCTTTTCTGCACCTGGGATATCTCTAAAACTAAATTACCGCAATCGGCAAGGTAAAGAAAAAGCAATTCTGCAGGGGTATTGCTGTTGGCAAAGCGTTAGGGAAGGGGACGCCAGTCCTTGACAATGTTGATTGCATCGCGCATTTTGCGGGGATTTTTTATGCCCGGCTTGAGCTCCACTCCGCTGTTGACATCCACCCCGTACGGCAGTACGCTGTCGAGCGCATCCTTCAGGTTGATCGGCCCGAGCCCGCCGGCCAGAATAATACGCCCGAATTTGCGCATTGCCTTTTCGGCAATTGTCCAGTCGAATGTTTTGCCGGTACCGCCGCGTCGCTGTTCGTCCCAAGTGTCAAGCAGAAACCCGGACGTATCATACCCGTTAAGCAGGGAAATATCAGTCTGAGCATCGATAGAGAAGGCTTTAATGACCGGGTAGGGTACCTGTTCACAATAGTGGGGCGATTCGTTACCGTGCAATTGAATCGTATCCAGGCCGGCAGCACGTGCAACGGCGACGATGTGCTCGACGGTTTCATTGACAAAAACCCCGACCTTTGAGATGAAAGGAGGTAGTTGACGGATGATTTCGTGCGCTGCAGCAGGGGCGAGCGCGCGCGGGCTCCTGTGATAAAATATGAAGCCTACGGCATCGGTACCCAGATTGGCGGCAATTCGAGCGTCATCATAGCGTGTGATTCCGCATATTTTAATCTTAACCCGCACGAGTCAACTCCTTGATGAGCTCGGCAGGGCAGTTGTGTCGCATGAGAGATTCTCCCACGAGTATGGCATGCGCCCCTGCCTCATGAACACTTTGCGCATCGGTGCGGGTGAAAATACCGCTTTCCGAAACCAGCGTTACCATTGGCGGCGCCAGCCTGGCTATTCGCCGGGTTGTTTCCAGATCGGTAACAAAGGTCGTCAGGTCACGGTTGTTGATTCCCAGCAGCTCCGGCTCAACCCGCATGGCGCGTTCAAGCTCGTCTTCATTGTGAATCTCAACCAGCGCCTCCATTTCCAGCTCCCGGCAGGCACTGCGCAACTCCTCGAGCTGGGCCTGAGACAGCGCGGCCACGATGAGCAGCATCGCGTCGGCGTTCAGGGATGCCGATTGCTCAACCTGTACCGGGTCGATAATAAAATCCTTGCGCAGCACCGGCAGGTCGCATTGTTCCCGTATATCAATAAGGTACTGTGTCGATCCCTGGAAAAACTGCTCGTCCGTCAGCACGGACAGCGCATCCGCACCGCCTTTCCGGTACTGCAGGGCAATGGCGATATGGTCGAAATCCGCACGAATCACCCCTTGCGACGGCGAGGCTTTTTTGACTTCTGCGATGATGGCGAGGCGTTCTGGTTTGTTAAGCGCGTCGGCGAAGGGCCTGCGGGGAGCGGTTCGCTTGCCCGATGATCCATGTTGGCGCCGCAGTCGCTTGACCTCTGATCGTTTTTCGCTGAGTATAGTATCTAGAATATGAGGCATTTTCAGGGAAGCTGTTCGATATAATTGCGCAAAAGCTGTTTGCCGACTTCGGTCAGTATCGATTCGGGATGAAACTGGATGCCTTCGATTGGATACTGCTTATGGCGCAAGCCCATGATAATTCCATCGGGTGTTTCTGCGGTTATGCTCAGGCAATCCGGCAGCGACTCGCGCTCGATGATCAGACTGTGATACCTGGTGGCAATGAAAGGATTCGGCAATCCGGCATACATGCCCTCGCCGCAGTGCTTTATTTGCGAAACTTTGCCGTGCATCAGGTATGGCGCGCATATAAACTTCCCGCCGAAGGCATAGCCGATCGATTGATGACCCAGACACACGCCAAGTGTCGGAATGATCGGGCCTGCTTTTCCGGCGACCTCCACCGAAATCCCTGCTTGAAGCGGGGTGCATGGGCCGGGGGAGATAACGATTGCACGCGGCTTTTTTGCCAAGATTTCGGCTGGCGTTATCTGATCATTGCGGAAAATCTCTAAATCGGCATAAATCTCGCCAATGTATTGCACCAGATTGAAAGTGAAAGAATCGTAATTGTCGATAACCAGGATCATTGCGCATGCCTTCAAAACGATTTCTTGCCAACCCGATCATTTTGTGCATACAAAATAATGATTGGAACCAAGCTTTGCATGAGTCATTGGCAAACAACAGCATCGACGCTCAAGGAGATGGCGCCGAATATCCGGCTTGATGAGCAGCTTCTGGTCGATGTAATTTCATGTAGAGCCAATGCCGGTACAGAAAGCCGAAAACTATGTCCGAATCAGCCACGCTTTTCCGACTCCCCAATAAAAACGACCGGCTGGGAAAATTGCGTATCGTCGATACTATCGCCGTGGGCGGTATGGCAATCGTTTACAAAGTGTATCACGAGGAGCTTGAAGTCATACGCGCGATCAAGCTCATAAAGCCGGGTTGCAGCGAAGAAAGTGAAGACCGGATGCAGACAGAAGCGCGCATCTCCGCCCATCTGCACCACCCCGGCATTGTGCACCTCTATAACGTCGCTTTGTGGGAAAACGAAATTCCGTATATAGAAATGGAGTACGTCGACGGCGCGTCACTGCGCCAGCATTTGCTTGATAAAGGAAAAATGTCATTTACCATCGCCGCATCGATAATCAGTGTATTGTGTAAAGCACTCGAGTATGTCCAGAATCAGCGAATTACTTTGTATGGCAAGGAATATCTTGGTCTGGTGCATCGCGACATAAAACCGGCCAATATCCTGATATCCAAGCAGGGTGAGATCAAACTGGCCGACTTCGGACTGGCGCTGCCCGGCAGCGAGAGTCTGCATACGACCGGTTCGACGGTGATGGGTACGGCGCCCTATCTGGCCCCCGAGCAGATCAATGCCCAGAAAGTTGATCCGCGCACCGACATCTACGCGCTTGGAACCGTCTTCTTCGAGATGGTCACCGGCGAAAAGGCCTTTCCGCAAAAACATATGACCGAGCTGATCCAGGCCAAGCTTAAAGGCAAGCTGAAAAATCTCTATGATCAGCGCTACAATCTACCGCCGACGATCGTGGATATAATTATGCGCTGCATTGCTGTTGAAAAAGCAAAGCGATTTGCCAATGCCGGGGCGCTGGGTGATGCCCTCGATGCCGAGTTGAAAAAGTATACCGAGCATCTGCCGGCCACTATCATTGGTAACTACGTTGAATTCGGTGAGAAACCCCCAATTCATTTTTCCTTGAAGGGATGGGGCAAGGATTCGAATTTCAATGTGCTTGCGCTGAGCGTGGGGGCGTTTGTGGTTATCGCAGTGGCTATGACATTGATGTTATGGAAATTTAACTCCCAATCCGACCGGGATGTTGCAAAGATGCCGGGCAAGCCGCCTGCCCATGAAGAAGCTGCGATACCAACTACCCCCAAGAAGGCAGAGCTCTCCGCGCACTCTGGCGGAAAAACGCAGGGCCCGAGTGCTACGATGGCCCCCGAGCAAACTACACGCCGGCCAACGGCGCCGGTGAACAAATCAACGGCGAAAAAGCCCGGCGCCCGATCAATGACCAAGCATCGGCCCGCACCTGCAAAAGTCAATCATCTCAAGGCGGGCGCAACGGCGCTGGCCAATGGTTCCACCTCTGCCGCGCTGCAGCATTTCAAGACGGTGCTCAATGAGTCCGGTGATGCTGCGATGCGGCACCGTGCCCGCATCTACCTGCTTGAAACCTACCTCACCCGCCGGGAGTATCGCAAAGCACGTGATTTTGGGACTGCCAATCCGGTAAAAGACGGTCAATACTATATTCTCATGGGTAAAGTGCATCTGGCAATGAAGCACTATACTTCGGCACGCGGCATGTTTGAGAAGGCGCAATCGACGCCAAGTAGTGTCAATGCAAATGTGTCCCCGGATGCCCGGCATTTATATGCCCAAACCTGTGAAGCCGAATATCTCAGAAAGCCCAATCTCGAAAACCGGCGACAAGCGCGGGACGCGTGGGCAACCTTTGTGCAGCAAGTATGCGGGGAATCTTCCGGCGCTGAGCGTTGTGTGGCCGCCCGCAAGAAAGCTCAATCGTATAATTGATCGGGGCTACAGCGCACCTGCTTTTGCAATTGCCGCAAAAAGGGCATTCGCCTTATTCACGGTCTCCTTGAATTCCAGCTCCGGTTGTGAATCTGCCACGATCCCGGCGCCGGCCTGTATAAAGGCGGTTTTCTCTTTATAAACGAGGGTGCGGATGACGATGCATGAGTCAAGATTGCCGCTGAAATCGATATAGCCCAGTGCACCGCCGTAGATGCTGCGGCGCAGCGGTTCAAGTTCGTCAATGATCTCCATTGCCCTGATTTTGGGGGCTCCGCTCAGTGTACCCGCCGGAAAGCAGGAAAACAGGGCATCCAGGGCGTCGCAATCGGGCTTGAGCTTTCCGCTGACATTGGTGACCAGATGCATGACATGCGAATACTTTTCGATGTGCATCATCTCTTCGGGCTTGACCGAACCGAATTCACACACCCGGCCCAGATCGTTGCGTCCAAGGTCGACCAGCATAACGTGCTCGGCAATTTCTTTGGGGTCTGATTTAAGCTCCTCGGCCATCATCTCATCCTCATGCGCGCTGTGGCCGCGTCGGCGGGTGCCTGCTATCGGGCGGGTTTCGGCAATGCCGTCTTCCACGCGCACCAGCATTTCGGGGGAGGCCCCGAGGATCGACGCGTCGCCACAGTTGACGAAGTACATGTACGGCGACGGATTGACCGTGCGCAGAATGCGATAAAGATCGAACGGTTCGGCGTCGATATCGATGGCGAAACGCTGCGACAGGACGACCTGAAAGATATCGCCGGCCAGGATGTACTCCTTGCACCGCTCGACCGCCTGCTCGTACTGTGCTTTGTCGAAATTCGAAACCAGCTCACCCGGCTGTTTGATCGATACCCTCGTAGAGGCGAGGCGCACTGCCATACGATCGCCGAGTTGACCGAGACGATGTACGGCCGCTTTATACGCCTCGTCGAAGTCGCTGACTTCATCGGTAAAGATGTTGGTGATAAGCAACAGGCGATGCTCTTTGTTATCAAAAGCGATTATGTCGCGGTAGAAGCCGAGAAAAATTTCATCCATGGGCATATCAGCGGGATTGTTGTTGGGAATGCTTTCCCACATGCGAATCGAATCGTAGGTGAAAAAACCGACTGCTCCACCGGCAAAACGCGGCAATCCTTCAACAATTGCCGGCTTGTACTGTGCCAGTGTGCTGCGCAGCCCGTCAATCGGCGAGCCCTTGCCGGTAGCGCTTTTTTCCCCTTCAAGACTCCATCTATCAGCGTTGGCCCGGAATATCATAAACGGATTGCCGCCGATAAAGGAGAAACGCGCAACGGTATCTCCGCCGGTAACGCTTTCGAGCAGAAAGCTGTACTTTTGATTCTTGAACAGCTTGAGCCAGACCGAAACCGGTGTTTCGGTGTCGGCCAGGATACTCGAATAAATCGGGACGACATTAGCGCTATCAGCTAATGTGCGGGCTTGATCCAGGGGTGGGTGAACCATTCTGTGCTCGATTCGCTCAAATTAGCATTACGTTTCAGCCCTGCAGCGCAGCAAGACTTTTCTCAAGCTTTTCAAGATTTTCAGCCAGCCCGTTGTGCTTTTGCCGGGCTTTCTCGACAACATCGGCAGGGGCTTTCTGCTCAAAATTGGGATTGTTGAGTTTCTTTTCGGAGCTTGCAACCAGCTTGCGCATGCGGGCAACCTCTTTGCTCAGGCGATTGGTTTCGGCATCACGGTCAATTAATCCCTGCAGTTGGAGGTAAATGGTGTTGCCTTTGACAATGCCCTGACCGGCAAATGAGGGTTTCGACGCATTCGGATCGACGGTCGTGGCCGACAGGCGGGCAAATATATTGATGAGCCCGGTTTGTGATGCCAGCCATTGCTGCTCTTCCTGGCCGCGTGGGACGATGAGAGCCGTTCCCTTTTTTTCGGGTGGAACATTATTTTCGGCACGGATCGTGCGCAGGCTGGTGATCACTTCCTGCAACAGGCCGAAGCGCCGGTCGATCTCTTCATCGATCAGTTCCGTGTCCGGTTGCGGATATCGGGCGCGCATGATGTACTCATTGTCAATTACTGCCGGATACGCAACCTTGGCGCGTAGATGGCTCCAGATCTCTTCCGTGATATAGGGCATGATGGGGTGAAGCAGCTTGAGAATATACGCCAGCACGTATGAGCACATGTTTAATGCGTCAAGCCTGCGTTGTTCATCTTCGGTTTGATACATGTCGGTTTTTTTCATCTCGATGAACCAGTCACAGAATTCATGCCAGGTGAAATCGTACAGAACGTGGCAGGCTTCATTGAGCCGATAGGCGGCAAAGGCCTGCTCAACTTTGTCAATGGTCCGGTTCAGGCGGCTGAGAATCCAGCGGTCTTCGGGTTTGCGTCGTGCTGCATCGGGCAGTTTTTCAAAAGCGACAGCATCGGTGATGTTGCTCAGCAGAAAACGAGAAGCATTCCAGAACTTGTTCCCGAAATTGCGCCCTATGTCGAAGGTGTCTTTGCCGAGAAAGACATCCGAACCTTGCGCGGTAATCATAATGATCGAAAAACGCAGCGCATCGGCGCCGCTGACATTGATGATTTCAAGCGGATCAATCGAATTGCCCAGCGATTTGCTCATCTTGCGGCCGGTCTTATCCCGCACCGTGCCGTGCAGCACGACATCGGTAAACGGCAGCCTGCCGGTAAAATGAAGCCCTGCCATAAGCATGCGCGCAACCCAGAAAAAAAGAATTTCAGGCGCCGTGACCAGGGCATCTGTTGGATAGAATTTGTCAAAGGTCTTCCCCGTATCCGGCCAGTCCATCGTTGAGAAGGGCCAGAGCCAGGATGAAAACCAGGTGTCAAGCACATCGGCGTCCCGGCGCAGTTTTGATGAACCGCACTGTGCGCAGGTCGCAGGGTCAATCTCCGCAACGGTGATTTCGTTGCATGCATCGCAGTACCAGACGGGAATGCGATGCCCCCACCAGATCTGCCGCGAGATGCACCAGTCGCGAATATTTTCCATCCACTCAATGTAGGTTTTGCGCCAGCGGTCGGGGTGGAATGTGATTTCATTGTCCAGCGCTGCCTGCAGTGCCTTGCGGGCCAGTGGCTTCATTTTTACAAACCATTGATCGGAATAGTAGGGCTCGACGACCGTGTCGCACCGGTAGCAGTGACCGACGGCATGTTGGTGTTCCTCGGTTTTTTCGAGCAAGCCGGCTTTTTGCATGTCTTCCACCACCATGGTGCGCGCAACAAAGCGGTCGGTACCGATATATTTTTGCGGTATCGGTCCGCACATGGTCGCTGATTCATCCATGACAACAATCGGGGTCATCTCGTGACGTTGACCCATGAGAAAGTCGTTCGGATCGTGTGCCGGAGTGACTTTGACCGCGCCGGTACCAAACTCCCTGCTGACAAATTCATCGGCAACTACCGGTATCTCGCGTTCGGCGATGGGCAGGATCAGCGATGTGCCGATGAGGTGAGCATAGCGTTCATCTTTAGGATTGACCGCAACGGCCGTATCGCCCAGCATCGTTTCCGGACGCGTTGTCGCAACGCTCAAAGCCCCGCCGCCATCTTTCAGGGGATACTTGAAATAGTAAAGCTTGCCGGCAGCATCCTGGTGCTCGGCCTCTTCGTCGGACAGTGCTGTGCGGCACCGCGGGCACCAGTTGATGATATATTTGCCGCGATAGATGAGGCCTTCGTTGTAGAGCGCAACAAATACTTTACGTACCGCTTTGGACAGTCCCGCATCCATCGTAAACCGCTCTCGATCCCAGTCGAGGGACGATCCAAGCTTTTTTAATTGACCGGTAATAGTTCCATGATACTGCTGCTTCCATTCCCAGACCCGCTTGATAAACTCTTCGCGGCCCAGTTTGTGGCGACTCGTGCCTTCTTTTGCAAGCTGCTTTTCGACGACATTCTGCGTTGCAATGCCGGCGTGGTCGGTCCCGGGCATCCAGAGCGCTTCGCAGCCGCTCATGCGCTTCCAGCGTATCAGCAAATCCTGGATGGTATTGTTGAGCGCGTGCCCCATGTGCAAAATGCCGGTGACGTTGGGGGGGGGATTACGATGCTGTAGCCCGGTTTCCCAGAGTGCTCGTCAGCGGCAAAAAGCTTCTTCTCGGTCCAGGTCCGGTACCATGTATCTTCAGCCAGCTCGGGATTGTAGGTCTTTTCCATGCAAATCTCCAGAAAGTTAATTACCTGCCGGCGCATTGCGCACTGCGTCGGTTGTGAGCAAAGCACATAATATAGTTTTATGGCTGTTGGTGAAAAATGTGGCGGAAGCCGACTATTTCTCCCGGGCCTGTTCGGCCACTTCGGCAACATCTTCGGCGGGAAGGATAACGGGGATTTCCTTGATCTCGCCGTTTGCGGTATTCACCACGCGCATGAGAACGATGCCGGCTATGTCGCCCTTGAGCGTGAACGCGGGGCGTCCCAGGCCGTTCATGATGACGGTTTGATCGGGAACATAAAACGTACGGGGCTTGGGGATGACTGACTGAATGGTATGCAGCGATACCGACGCTACGCGTCCGGCGGCCTTGCCCAGCCTCCCCAGAATTACGACTTTGTCCAGGTGCGTGAGCGCTGCACCCGTCGCGCAATCGATATGTGACAGCTTCTGTTTCACGGGCTTGCGCGGCTTGATGAAAAGCATGTCGAGATCCTTGTCCCTGAGAATCAACGTTGCATCGATACGTTCGCCCGATTCGAGATGCATGATCAGATCGGAAATTTCGCTTTCCCAGTTGAACTCGGGATCGTCCTCTCCGCCGTATGATTGGTTGAAGCCGTCCCAGGGATTGCTCTCGAATAGCGACATGACCGCCAGTCCTTCGGGATTGATGATCACGGCGGTGGCTTCCATTCGTTGCTCGCCCTTGTCCATCTCCCGGCCTTCCACGATCATGCGCTGGCGGGTGACGATGCGGACGGTAATTACCGCGCGTTTGTGTTGCTTAAATATTTTGCGTGCAGCGCGCTCCTCTTTACCGGCATTGACCCCGCCGGGAAGCAAAAAGGAGAGTGCTGCCGCATTGATGATAATCAATTTTATTGCTGTTGTTTTCACATTAACTCCTGTGCGTAGGACATTATTCCCAATCCGGTTCTATCTCAATGTAGCGATGATGAATACCGCGGCGTACCAGCATGGTCAATGCTGTGGGCCTGGCCTTTTTTACGTTTACCAGGATGTCCTTGAAATCCTCAACCGACGATACCGCTGTTTCATTCACCGAGAGAATCAAATCGCCGACGGCAAGCATGCCGAGAGCAGCCCAGCCGCCCTGATCCACGACTTCGACATACACACCGCTCTGGCTGGTTGCCCATTTTTCGCGTGCTTTGTCAAAGAGCGTTACATTTCGCACGGTCATATCAAAATCGTCGTCGCGATATTTCTTCATTTCCCGCGGTGGTTTGGGTGCCATCTGCAAGGCCAGAGTGATTTGCCGGGGGTGCCGATCTCGCAATATGTCAAGTGTTACCGTACTGCCGATTTTATAGCCTCTGATCATGGCCGGCAGTACATCGATATCTTCCGGCTCGGAAGCGGGGATTTTCGCCTCGTCAACGGCGATAATGATGTCACCGGTCTTGAGTCCGCAGCTTCTACCATATTCGCCGGGAAACACATGCGTGACCCGTACGCCCGTTTTGCCCGCAAGCTTCAGATGTGCGGCAATATCACGCGTCAGTACCTGCATGCCTACCGGCAGCCAGGCTTTGCGCACATCGCGGCCCGCAGCATCGAGAGCTTCCTTGCCCAGGTGGACGACAGTGATATGCTGCTCGTGTTTGCGCTCGAGGGTGATAAGCAACGGGGTAGACTCAGCGGAATCAATCACCAGCTTGCTGGTAAGCTGCTGCAGCTCGGTCACTGATGCGACGGAAACGGTGTCAATTTTGACGATAATATCAAAGGCGCTGATTTCGGGGCGCGCCTGACCGCACGGACCGCCGGGACGTACAGACGTGATCAGCACGCCTTTGCGATTTTGTCGTTGCAGCTCCAGCGCGCCCAACCGGGAGATGTCGCGCACGGAAATGCCCCAGTGTTTGAGCGCTTTCTCTTCCTGGCGGATATATTCACGTTCTTCGGGAACTACGGTTAGTGCTGTGTCGTTGCCGTCGCGTACGACGCGCAGGGTTGATTGTTTGCCGACCTTGAGATTCATGACGCGCATATTGAAAACCGGCAGTTCCTCGGAAAAACGCACCCGTACTGGCTTCCCGGCCAACTCTACGAGGATGTCGCCGCTTTTGACCCCGGCTTTGCGTGCAGGAGAGTCCTTGATTGTCCCGCTGATAAGTACGCCGCGTTCCTGCCCGGCGTGTTTGAGCAGGGGCTGCACTTCGAGACCAAGCCAACTACGTTCGATTTTTTTGCGGTGTATCAATTCACGGGCGATATTGCGGGCGATGGCGGAGGGAATGGCCGCCCCGATGCCCAGGCTGATTTCGTTGATGCCGATAATCTCCCCGTCCAGATTAACGAGCGGGCCGCCCGAATTGCCCGGAAAAATAGCTGCGTCGTGGCCGATCCACTTGACTATCGAACCGACGTCCTCACCTTCGATGGTCATTTTGTCAAAAGGCCAGTAGAGCTGGGGCATGACCAGTTCGGTATTGCTGATGATGCCGCTGGTAACCGATTGGGTAAGGGCGAGCGGGCTGCCCATGGCCAGTACCGCATCGCCGGCGGCAACTTCTTCTGAATTACCGAATTCGGCCGCAGGATAGGTTGTGGTATCAGAGCCAAGCAGTTTTATAATGGCGAGATCGGTCAAAGGGTCGGTGCCGATGAGCTTCGCTTCGACTTCAGTCTTGTCGGCCAGCGCGCATTTGATGCGTCGCGCCTGGCCCGCAACGTGATGGTTGGTAACGACATGGCCGTCCGCAGAAATGATCACGCCGCTGCCGGAAGTTTCGTAGCGGGATTCCCTGCCCTCGTAGAACTCAGACGCAACCACGTGAATGCGCACCAGGGCAGGCTTGACCGTGCTGATTGCGGCTTGAATCCTGAGCTGCAGCGAATCGTGCGGGTGTGAGGCGTTTGAAATGGTGTAACATGAAATGCAGAAAAGCGTGCAAAAAACGAGTCTGGTAGCCGGATTCAAGCTATTCTCCCTCACGGAAATTTAGTTGGAAATTGCTGCGCCGCATGTAGTGCGAGGTGCGGATAACCTTGATAAAGTTGTAAAGTTGTGAGAACCTTTACTATTTATACAGGTTATACAGGTGTGATTAAATATAGTACTTTTCAATTCATGCATGGCAGCAAGGATAGGTAACAATCTGCAAAAGATTATGGAGGATGGTTAGCAGTGCTCATCGATAAACACAGATGTACTCATTGCGGAGGATGTTCCTCGGTATGTCCGGAAAGGGCGATTTTTATTACTGATGAGGAGTGTGAAATTACGGATGCATGTACGAATTGCAAGGCATGCTTAATTTTTTGTCCAGTATCGGCGGTTGTTGCCCAGGAGTCGCACCGTGCGCTATGACGCAGTGATCGTCGGGGCGAGCATCTCCGGACTCTTTGCCGGTATGCAACTGGCGCGTGAGGGGTGGCGCGTTTGCATTGTCGATCGCAAAAAACATATCGGCCTGCCCGTTCGCTGCGGAGAGGCTACGGGCAACCGCGCCGAACTTAGCCGGTTTTTTGACGTTGATGAATCGTGGATTGCCGGAGATTTCGCTGGTTTTGTCGCACATGTAAATAACGGTTTTACCCTGCAGCGTGAATTAACTGATGCGGGCGTGCTCCTGCATCGCGACAAATTCGAGCAGTGGCTGGCGCAAAAGGCCCGCCACTTCGGGGCCGAGATTCGGCTTGAATCAGCGGTCACGGGCTTGATCCGCGCGCGCAGAGGATGGTCTGGAATTCGTTCTCGGGATGGTGCAACCATTGACGCAGCTTATATTATCGGCGCAGATGGCTGCGAAAGCATGGTCGGGCAATGGGCCGGCCTCACTACGCACCTTGCGCTGCGGGACAGTTTCAGCGCTGTGCAGTATCAAGTCGAGAGCGATTTTTGCCGCGATGGGTTGCTGCATTTTTTCGTTGGGGCGTCAATTATCCCCCACGGCTATCTCTGGATTTTTCCCAAAGGTATGCACCACATAGCCGTGGGAGCCGGGATATACGGACCGCGACGACACCTGCACACTGCCCGGCACTATCTCGACACATTCATTCACGCGCAGCTTGGTGATGTCGGCAAGGACAATCTCATTTGCGGATGCGCGCCTCTGGCAATCTGCCCCAAAAGCCTGGTGCGTGATAATGTGATGATTATCGGGGATGCTGCCCGGCAGGTGAACCCCCTGACGGCCGGCGGTATCATGAACGCGCTTGAATCTACCGCCCTTGCAGTCACATCTCTGCTGAAATCAAAGCGTAACGCAAACAACGCCACGCTCGTACGCGGCTATTGCTCCAAATGGAAGAAAACTCAGCGCCGGCAGCAGAAAATCTTCGCGATCCTCCTGCGCGTTTTTCTCGAATCGACCGACCAGGAAGTAATTGCCGCGCTCAAAGCAGGCTCGGAAATATTTAAAGAGCCCGTCGATCGCAAGAAAAACTTCACACTTCCCCTTGTCAAAGTGCTCAAGCTTACAGTGGTATTTTTCCCCAAACTGATGCGTCATTGGCGTCTGCTGACCCGCTGATCTTTGGTTAATCATCTTAAATGAACTATATTGTACCGACCTAAATCAAGCTAATTACTGTTCTGTTATACAATTCAAAAGGAGCTGCATTCTATGGCGCCATCAATATCACTTTGGGAAGAAACCCCGTACAAAGTTGCCAATCTTGAACTCGCGGAGTGGGGGCGCAAGGAAATAGAGATCGCACAGCACGAAATGCCGGGTCTTATGGCCCTGCGTGATAAGCATGGTGATTCCAAGCCGCTGGCAGGCGTGCGCATTTCCGGTTCATTGCACATGACGATACAAACCGCCGTGCTTATAGAAACACTGACGGCACTTGGCGCAGATGTCCGCTGGGCCTCCTGCAATATCTTTTCGACCCAGGACCATGCCGCCGCCGCAATTGCCCAGAGTGGCGTGCCCGTATTCGCCTGGAAGGGTGAAACACTCAAAGACTATTGGACCTGCACTTTTCAGGCGCTTGCATTTCCCGGCGGCAAGGGTCCGCAGCTTATCGTGGATGACGGCGGTGACGCCACCCTGATGATCCACCTGGGATATAAGGCAGAAAACGATCCTTCCATGCTCGATACGCAACTGGATTCCGAAGATGAAATCGAACTCTATGCCGCACTGAAGCAAATTACGGCTGAAAAAGACAAGCTGTTTCATAACTGGGTGAAAGAGTGGCGGGGGGTTTCAGAGGAAACCACTACCGGTGTCCATCGCCTGTATCAGATGATGGAACGCCAGGAACTGCTGGCCCCGGCATTCAATGTCAATGATTCGGTAACCAAATCCAAGTTTGACAATCTCTACGGCTGTCGCGAATCTCTTGCCGACGGCATAAAGCGAGCTACCGATGTCATGGTCGCCGGCAAAAATGTCGTCATCTGCGGCTACGGCGATGTCGGCAAGGGCTGTGCTCAGTCGATGCGCGGTTTTGGCGCCCGTGTTCTGGTCACCGAAATCGATCCTATCTGTGCGTTGCAGGCGCAGATGGAAGGCTTCGAAGTAACGACCATGGAGGATGCCCTTCCCGAAGGCGATATCTATGTCACGACAACCGGCAATAAGGATGTTATTACCGTTGATCACATGGCAAATATGAAAAATCAGGCTATTGTCTGCAATATAGGCCATTTCGACAGTGAAATACAGATTGCAAAACTCAATGCATATCCCAATGTCATCAAGGATGAAATCAAGCCGCAGGTACATCGCTACACCTTTCCCGATAAAGGCAATAATCAATTGTATGTGCTGGCCGAAGGGCGTCTGGTGAACCTCGGTTGTGCAACCGGTCATCCGTCATTTGTCATGTCGAATTCATTTACCAATCAGGTGCTGGCGCAAATGGAGCTGTGGAAGACGAGACATGAAATTGGCGTCTATCGCCTGCCCAAGCACCTTGACGAAGAAGTCGCCCGCCTGCACGTTAAAAAACTGGGCGGAAAGCTGACTCAATTGTCACAGGAGCAAGCCGATTATCTCGGTATCCCGGTTGGCGGTCCTTACAAACCGGAGCATTACCGTTACTAATTGAACTGAAATCAATTCACTGCCCTCCGCACAGGATTGGCGGCCAGAAAATGCAATTATTCGATAGAGACAGGCGTAGTCTGTCTCTATTTTTTTAGGTGCGTCACATGACACGAATGTCAAACCCGTCTGCACAACCGGAGCTGCTGGCCCCTGCCGGCACGCTGGAAAGCTTTCACGCCGCGCTGGATGCCGGAGCGAATGCAGTCTATTTGGGAGTGCAGGATTTTAATGCCCGCATTCGCGCCAAGAATTTTTCGCTCAAAACCCTCACCTTTGTGGTGCCATACGCACACAAGCAAAAGGTGAAAGTATATGTGACGTTCAATACCCTTATAAAGCAGTCTGAGCTGAAGGCTGCCGTTGAAATATTAGATCAACTGGGCCAAATCGGCGTTGACGCCGTGATCGTGCAGGATCTCGGCATCGTCGAAATTGTCAAGCGCCACCTGCCGAAACTGAAGCTGCATGGCAGTACCCAAATGGCGATTCACAACAGCGCAGGAGTAGACATTGCCGAAGAGCTTGGGTTGCAGCGGGCAATACTGGCGCGGGAGTTGACAATGCGCGAGATTGAGCGCATAAGTCAGAAAACATCGCTGGAACTCGAGGTCTTTGTGCACGGCGCATTGTGCTACTCTTTTTCGGGAATGTGTCTGGCAAGCAGCTATCTGGGCGGCATGAGCGGCAACAGGGGGCGATGCACCCAGGTGTGCCGGCGTCATTTTGACGGTCAGCAGCAGGGACGCCTTTTTTCACCGAAAGACTTGTCGACCATTGAAATGATCCCGCGTATTGCCAAAGTCGGCATAAAAAGTCTGAAAATTGAAGGGCGCTTGAAGGGTGCCGAATATATTCATGCTGTTGTTTCCGCGTATCGCCGGGCAATTGACAATCCGGAGCAGATTCCGGAATTTGTCGAGGAACTCAAAAAAGATTTCGGCAGGGAAAAAACACCGCTTTTCATGCATGGTGTACAGCAGGAAGGTATTATCCAGTCGGGCTGCACCGCAGGAACCGGAATCTATCTGGGAAGAATTAGCGGGGTGACGCGTGATGCTGTTTTTCTGCCAACCCGGGAACCGGTTGAAGCAGGCGATACGATCCGTATCCAGCCGTCAGGCGGAATGCCCGGCAGAAGCTGCAAAGTAGTGAATAGCAGCACCAAAGGCGGCATTCTCGAATGTGTTGTGAGCGATACTGCGCAAATGTCGGTTAATGATGCCGTTCACCTTACCGGCAGAAAAAGCAGTGTGTCAGGCGCAAGTGTCCCGAAAATTCACGTAAAGCCGGCAAAATGCAACCAGCGCATCGTTAAAGCAAGTGCAATTGCAAAGCAGTACAATCAGCAACGCCAGGCTCATCACAAGCCTCTTGATGATATGCTTTATGTCAAGGTTGATGCGCTCGAATGGCTGTACCTGCTTAACCCCGAAGAGTTTAGTGGAGTGATGCTTGCGTGTGATGTTCAAAGCGCCGGGAACTTCATTGTCGATTCCAGGCTGTTGAATCTCTGGGGTGACAAAATAATCGTGTGCCTGCCGCCGTTCATTGCGCAGAGCGAGATGCATGTGTGGCGCGAAATGGTAGCGAAACTCGCGTCAAAGGGCATATCGCGTCTGTGCGCAAGTAACATAGGTCAACTCGCCTTCATCGAAAAGCCCCTGCAACTCTGGACCGATTACCTGCTCTGGTCGATGAACGCCGCCGCTCATCAGGTGTATTCCCGGTTCAATGCGGCTAAAATCGCCTGTTCTTTCGAGGATGACCTGCGCAATCTGAAAAGGCTCAATCACAAAAAAACACTATGCTACCTTTTTGCCAGTGCACCCCTGTTCATTTCCCGCATCAAGCCCGATGTGGCCGAAGATGTAGTGGTATCCAATATGCAGGATAGTTTTTTTGTTGCCCGGAGGTACGGACTCTATTACCTGGTAGGAGGAAGGCCGATGAGCCTGATGCATAAACGTGATACGTTGCATGAGCTCGGTATAACTAATTTTGTTATCGATCTCAGCTTTATGACGCCCCGCAAAAAGAGTGTACGCGCGGTCGTGAAGGCCTACCATCAAAAAGCAAAAATTCCTGAATCGGTGATGTTTAATTTTAAGCGTGGCTTAGTGTAGCGAGGTAGTCCATTTCAGGCGGTGGTTAGTGCATTCGGCAACGCCTGTGCAATTGCCTCGTCCGGCGTCGTTTGCAGCACGATATCATCCAGACGCAGCGTGTAGGTGTTTTCATCTTTTTGCATAACGCAGAAAACTGAATGAAGCCGTCTCGCCCGAAACTCTGTCCAGTCCTTGAGCATCTTCGCGGCGGACCAGTTGCCAGCGTGTTTCATCGATTTCAGGAAACACGGTGTCACCCGCGATATCCTTGTTGATGCGTGTCAGCTCCAGCGTATCGGCAACCTCCATGCCCAGGCGATAGATCGTGGCGCCACCGGTGATGAAGGCTTTGGGGTATGCTTTTTTTTTGACATAGGCGACAGCGTCTTTGAAATCGTAAAAAATTGTCGTTCCCCGCGGATGATAGTTTTTGTCAAAAGTCAAAACGATATTTTCTCTGCCCGGCAATGGACGCCACTTTTGCGGAAGCGATTCAAACGTTACCTCACCCATGATGCAGGGGTGGCCCATGGTGAGCTCTTTGAAGTGCTGGAAATCCTCCCTGATGCTCCAGGGAATGGTGTTTTTACTGCCGATAGTATTGTTGCGGGCGACTGCCGCGATAATAATGATTTCCGTCATGAACTGTCCTTACACCGCAATGTCAAATTTGATACGGGGGTGATGGTGATATTCTTCCACACGCGAATCTTCGTACTGCCAGTCGAACATAGTGGTGAAATTTTCGGTCACCAGTCGAGGCAATTGTAGCGGCTCCCTTGAAAGTTGAAGCTTCAATCCGTCGACATGATTGACATACACATGTGTATCGGCGAGAAATCCAACCAGGCGCCCTTCGTCAAATCCGGACTCTTTGGCAAGCAGATGCAGCAGCAGTGCATAGCTGGCAATGTTGAACGGCAAGCCCAATGCTACGTCAACAGAACGCTGATTCCACAATAGATTGAGTTTGTCGCCGATGACGGTGACCTGAAAGCAGTAATGACACGGCGGCAGCGCCATGCGATGAAAGTCCATGGGATTCCAGGCCGTAACGATCATGCGCCGGTCGTCGGGATCGGATTTGAGTTTGTCAACCACGACTTTGAGCTGGTCGATACCCTTGCTTTCGGTGGGCTTGTCGAAAGAGGTATACTTTGCGCCGATATTGCGCCATTGCCATCCGTAAATCGGCCCCAGCTCCCGCTCTTGCAGCATGAGTTGCCTGGTATCCTCATCATGGCCATACTCCACGATGTCCGGGCTGCACCATTCATCCCAGATGTGATTGTTGCGCTCCTGCAGCCAGACTTTGTCGGTAATGCCCTTTATGAAAAATTCAAGCTCTGAGGCGACCAGGCGAAAGGGGACCGTTTTTGTCGTCAGCAGCGGATACCCCCTCGTCATATCATGCTCGAACATCATTCCCGGTACGGTTATCGCATCGATGCCGGTTCGATTTGGTTTGCGGATTCCTGTTTTGAGAATGGTTTCAACAATCGAGAGGTAAGTGTGCATGGTACAATTCTCAGGCGTTCTGAAAGTCAATAATGTATTGCATTCTTAACAATGAACGTATATGCTGCAACGTCCCGGCATTTGTAAAATAATCTCTTCGACCTTGAAAAGAGTCAACTTGCCTCTTGACGGCTGACGTCAAATTCGAGCACGTTATTTGCTCTATGATTTTGATATGCTTTTCGAGTTGGCGAAAGATATATTTGCACACGCCGACTAAGATGATTCACGAAAAGCACCGGCAAACCATCAACTTTCTTCAGGGAGGGCCTATGAAGTCCATACTTTCTAAGCAACACAAGCTACTTGTAGTGCTTTTGTCATTTGGTGCCGTATTGCTTGCATCGACACCCACCTCTGCCGATGAGTACGAGGTTGACCTTGCTCATTCGGCCATCACCTTCAGCGTCGACTATATGATGATCTCGAAGGTAAAAGGAGCCTTTGACAAATTCAGCGGCACGTTTGTGTACGATGAAAAGGATCCGTCGAAAACCAAGATCAATGGTAAGATCGAAGTCGCCTCAATCAACACCAACAACGAAAAGCGCGACGGGCACTTGAAGGGACCGGATTTTTTCAATGTCGAAAAATACCCGCACATAACCTTCGAGAGCAAAAGTGTGAAAAAAAAGGGCGACGGCTATGTCGCAGTCGGCACACTTACCATGCACGGCGTTTCGAAAGAGGTCAAAGTTCCCTTTTCGACCAAGGGGCCAGTCAAGAATATGTACGGCAAAAATGTCATCAGCATCAATGGACAATTGACGGTTAATCGCAAGGATTACGGTGTCAACTGGAACAAGCAGATGGACAAAGGCGGTGTGCTGGTCGGCAATAAAGTTTCGATTGATCTGGATGTCCTGGTTGCTGGCAAAGAGTAGCTTACAAACTTTGCCTGAGAATTTTTCTGCAGCGCTTTCCTGTAGGCGAAAGCGCTGCAATTTTTATGGGTAGACCTCACAAGCATAGAAACGGGATGGTGGCCGACAACCGCGCAAAAGGGCTTATTCTACCGTCAACTGACCGGCTAACTGGCGCAAAACGGCATCGCTGAGCGCATACTGAAATCGCGCTGCAGCAAAACGAGTGCGTGAGCGGGAAAAATCAAGCTGCGCTTCACGGTATTCCAATTCATCACTGTTCCCCAGTTCAAACTGCTCGCGGCTTATTGCCAGGTTCTTGTGTGCTGCAGCAACGGCTTCCTCTTCGAATGCGATTTGCGCGTACGCATTTTCGCGTCGCAGAAATTGTTCGGTGACCAGCGAGGTTATAATCAGTTCTCGATACTTTTTGCGCATTTTCGCACTGGATGCTTCGATCCTGGCATTTTGCACGGAAGTCAGGCGCTGGAATCCGGAGAGCAATGGGAGTGTCGCAGATAAGCCGACAGCACTCCGCGTCAGGTCAAAATCGGTTCGGGTGAAGCTTATCGATGCATTTGCCGCAAGAACCGGCCGGAATGCAGAGCGTGCAATGGCAAGGTCGCTTACCGCAATACGCTCCTGAATATCTTCGATAGAAATATCTGCGTTGTGTTTGCGGGTCAATTCCAGCCACAAGTGCACATCACCCGCCGGCGATTCAACTCTGAAATCGGCGCTAATTGGCGCCGGCCCCAGCGGATCTTCACCCAGCAGGACACGCAATTTACTTTGAGTTACCTGTAGCTCGATTTCTCGTGAAGAAACTACTGCCGAGTCGGCATTAAGCACTACCTTGTGACGCAACACTTCCCGCTCGGTGGCAGCGCCAAGCCTTTGGCGTTCAAGACTCCGGGCATATGATGATTTGGCAAGCTCAAGCTGCTGTTTTGCAATGTCAAGCAGATCCTGTGCGGATGCGAAGTTATAAAAGGCGGTGATGACTTCGACAACCGTCAACTCGATTTGCCGGCGGCTGACAACCTCGCCTAGATCAACGCGATCGCCAATCTGGCGGTAAGCGTGAAACATACGAAACCCGTCAAAGACCGTCCAGTTTAAAAACGCTCCGACTGTGTAGCTTTCACCATCTGATGCGGACGTCGAAGCAACGGGAGCTGCATTGTCGGATTCCGCTTCGGCATGTTCGTAACCTGCTTGTGCATGTAGCTGTGGCAGCAGAGCGCCGTATTTCAATTTGTTCCGATTGCGTGCCTGCTGAGCAGCATTTCGGGCGATGCGAATGTTGAAGTTGGCTCCAAGCGATTTTTCGATTGCCCGGTCGAGCGTCAAGGTATCCGATACGGCCGGTGCACCGGTCAGTATTGCGCAGCTAAGCAGTATTACCGCCACGAGCAAACCGGGTTGCACATTTTTATGCAGGGGTTTCATTTTGCATGCTTTGTTGAGGGGGAAACTCTCCCAGCCGTTTAGCTTCGAGCACGGCCGGTTCAACAGATTCTCTTGATATGTTTCGGGTAAATACTCTTTCATAATAATACCGTACTGAGTTGAGTATCATAAAAAGCGTCGGTGCGAAAAAGAGAATAAAAATCGAGCCGAAAATAAGCCCGTATGAAATTGATATCGCCATTGGAATCAGGAATTGCGCTTGAGTGCTGTTCTCCAGTATCAGCGGCATCATTCCGGCAACGGTTGTAATGGTCGTTAGCACAATAGCTCGCAGGCGCGAAACTCCGGCTGCGTGCACGGCATCAAAAAGCGCCATGCCTTTGCGCAGATTGATATTGATCTGATCGATCAGCACGATGCTGTCATTTATCACGATGCCGGCCAGGGCAATCAAGCCAAAAGTTGACAATCGGGAAACGAGCATGCCGTGAAAAAAATGCCCCCAGATCGCACCGGCCAGGCCGAACGGGATCATGATTATAATCAGCAAAGATTGCAGTGGCGAGCGGAACACGAGAATCAACAAAATCACAATGCCGATAAGCGCAGGTGGAAAAGACGTTTTGAATGATTCGGCGAATTTTGCATTGTTGCGCTCGCGGCCCTCATAAGAAACTTGCACACCATGCACCCGTGCGAGTACTTCGGGGGCAATTTTGTCCTTTATTTCCTCCATGATCGCTGCAGATGAGGCTTCAGGATTTGCCATGTCGGCTTCAACGCGGACTTCCCGTTGACCGTTGAGGTGGCGGATAGCCGCCCGGCCGCGGCCTGTTTGGTGGGTTGCCAGAGTTTTTAGCGGAAATTCCTGCCCGTGCGCAGTTCGGATACGCATGTTTTCGAGATAGCCGAGAGCCGCCCGATCCTCATCTCGGTAGCGCACCCAGATTCGAATTTCGTCCTGCCCGCGCTGGAAGCGTTGTATTTCGTATCCGAAAAATCCCTGGCGTATTTGCCCGGCAATATCACTCAGTGCCAGGCCCGCCGCATGAGCCGCAGGTGTCAAGGTAAGCCTTATTTCCCGCTGTCCTTCCACGTCGGAGTCGACAATGTCTTTGAGATCGGAAAATTCAGCCAACCTGGCCTTCAGGAGGTTTTTGGCTTTTTCCAGCTCGGTGAGGTTGTCGCTGAGCAGGGAGACCGATATGGGCTTGCCCCAGAAGCTGTTAAGAAAAGAAAACTTTTGCATGCCGGGCACCATGCCGACCGAGTTGCGCAGCCGGTTTGCCACCACATAGGCGCGCATGTTTCGTTCCCGGGCAGGGAGCAGCTCTACCGTCAATTGCCCCGCGTGACTGCCTTCATCACCGAGCCTGTTGCTGCCGACATCCCGTTTTACAGAAAGTATGACGTCCTTATTATCCGGCCGTTCTTGCTTGAGTTGCGTGTTTAGAGCCCACGCTTTGCGTTCGATCATATGCAGTACCGAATCGGTCACCCGTTCATTGGTTCCGGTGGTAAGCGCGATATTCATGTTAACCTCATCCCGGTCGATAAACGGCTGGGGACTGAACTCGACGAATTTTCCGCGGACCAGACCGGAGGTTATGAATATGAACACAAGGGCGATCGCAAGAACAATCGGTACATTTTTAAGCGACCAGCGCAGCGCCGGTGCGTATAACCGATGTGCAAGCAAAAGGTGCAATGATTCCAGCGCTTTGCGCATTTTGCCGGATCGGGACTGTTGCAGTCCTTTTGAATGCGCAAGGTGCGAGGGAAGAATAAAAAACGACTCGAGAAGCGAAAAAATCAGCGTTCCTACAACCACCAGCGCCAGTTGCCAGATGAAGCTACCCAATTGCCCCTGGAAGAAAAAAAACGGCGTAAATGCCAGTATTGTCGTCAATACCGACGTGAAGACCGGAGCTACCACCGCCAGCAAACCACCTGCCGCCGCTTTTTCGGCGCGCATGCCCTGCTCATAGCGCTGGAAGATACTTTCAGCAACAACAATGGCATCATCGACCAATATTCCGACAACAATGATCATGCCGAAAAGGGAAATCACATTGAGCGTAATGCCCGCAAAGTTGGCAATGATGAACATTCCGGCAAATGATATGGGAATGCCGACGGCAACCCACCCCGAAATGCGCCAGTTCAGAAAAAGAGTAAGCACGATTATCACCAGCGCAAAGCCGATGATGCCGTTGCGCCTGAGCAGATCAATGCGTTCCTTGAGCAGGATCGTTGCATCCTCAACTATTTGAATGTTGATCTCCGGATTCATCTCTGCAAAGGCCGGTACGACTTCTTTGACCTTTTCCGCTATGTAAAGCAGGTCTTCTTCTCGTGTTTTGTCGACGGTGACAACAATTGCCCGTTGATTATTCAGAAAGGTGAGATTTGGCGATTCTTCCCATTTCTCCCTAACGGAAGCAATGTCCCGAACGCGCAAAATAGTACCGTCCTCCAGGCTTCTCAGAATGATGTCGCCAACTTCATCGGCAAAATCTTTGCGGCCGTAGGCTCTAATCAGGATGCTTTCTTCGGGGGTGCGCAATGTTCCGCCGGATATATCGATATTGGCCGCCCGGACCGCCTGTGCAATATCTGCAAATGTCAATTTGTATCTGCGCATATCGCTTTCGGAAGCTTCAATGGCAATCTCTCGGGAAGGCAATCCCTGCAAGCTGACCTGTGAGATGCCTTCGACTGCGATAAGCTGTTCCCGGAATTCTTCTGCACG
This sequence comes from Chitinivibrionales bacterium, assembly GCA_014728295.1. GTDB lineage: Bacteria > Fibrobacterota > Chitinivibrionia > Chitinivibrionales > WJKA01 > WJLW01. The sequence continues at coordinate 41,464 of WJLW01000007.1, forward strand.
TTCCTTGAGCGACCAGAGATCGGCATCACCGAACAGTGCCACCGATATCGTGCGCGCCCGAAATTTTTGCGCCGCAACGAGTGGTTTCTCAGCGCCCTCGGGGTAATCCGCAATGCGGTCAATTGCATTCTTGATGTCGTCGTACGCTTTGTCAACGCTATATTTGTCACCTACTTCAACGGTGATAATACCTATATTTTCGCGGGATACGGATGAGGTACGGTCGATGCCCTGAATGCCTTCGAGATTGCGCTCGATTTTGAGGACAATTCCCTCTTCGATTTCGGTTGGTGACGCCCCCGGATAGGTAACGGTAACAGTTATGACCTTGCTTTCCAGCTCAGGGAAAAAAGACGTTTTCATATTGAGCAGCGAGCTTGCACCGAAAACCAGAATTGCCCCCATAAGGACATTGGCCCAGACGGGGTATTTGATGAAGTATTCAACCAGCTTCTTCATGTCGCGGCCTTTCAGTTCACCACAGAGGCCTTAACCCGCATGCCGGGGATAGCGTCCTGCATTGATTCAACCACGACGGTATCACCTCTGTGCAGTCCCGAGGTAACATAGGCATCCTGCAGACTGAGATATGCCGTCTCCACCGCAACGGGCTGCAGCATGCCGCCGGCAACTTTGAACATTTCCGACTTGTTGTACAATGCCGCGCGCGGCAAAACGGTGGCATTTGACAGCGCCGGACCCTGCAGGTGAACTTCCGCCAGAAGTCCGTCCTTGATTTGCGGAGCTTGCCTGCCGTTAAGCAAAATGAATACCGGGATGGTTTGCATCCGGTCGTCGATTATATCACCAATTCGGTCAATTTTACCTTGATAAGTCAGGTTGCCGATGCGAATTTCTGCTTTGGAGTCAACGCGGGCAAAGCGGACTTCCGTCTGACTCAGCGCAATTTCGATTTCTTTTATGTCGCTGCGTACAATTGTTCCAACCGCTGAGCCGGCATGCACCATAGATCCCGGCGAGATCGCGGCATCGGCGACTACCCCGGCAAAGGGAGCACGAATGAAGTGTTTTTCCCACGTAAGCCGCTGGTTTTGAGCCATGTAATAGAGCCGGTAGAAATTGAAACGGGCGATAAAAAGCTTCTCCCGAGGCGATGATGTTTTTGGCAGTTGAGGCAGATTCGAATCGGTCAATTCCCTGAAAAAGGTTTCCCATTTGGAATAGGAGTCGGGCAGGTCGGTCTTGAGGTCCGGGAGGAATTTGGCAACGGCATTGAGCAGTTCGCTCAGGGTCGTGCGGTAATTGTTGAGGGCAACATTATCGTCAATTCGAAAGAGCAGCTCACCTTTGGCAAGCGATCTTCCTTTGCGCAGAACGAATCCTTTGCTCAGGACAATGCCGGGCACTTCCGGGGTCAATCGCACACGGTCTCTGGCCCGAACACGTCCAAGCGCAACAATTTGCGGCCTGGCGTCGGTGTACTCGACAATCTTTGCGGCCACCGCCCGTTCGAAGGGCCTGGAAGGTTTGCGCCGCTGCTCTTTTTCGCGGGACGCCATCACATTCATAATAAGAATGCCTATTGCCAAAATGACGATAGGCAGGATTGCTTTGCGCAGAAATTTCATTATTGCTCCTTATGGTTCCTTTAGTAATGTTGACTAAGTTAGACACTTCTTTTTTTGCATACCTCGCGGTTGCGTTTGATAATAAGCAAATAATTTGCCATATTGCGCAGTTAAGCTTTTGCAGAGATGTGCTGCGAAACTATGCTGATTCTACTCATATTGCAATTGCCGGTGCTGCAATTCTGATTCTCTGTCATATGTTTAGTGCACAAAGACAAGGGGAGATACCATACATTTATGAACCATTCTAGCGCCCGGCCAGTCCCCAGCATCATCCTGGTCGGAGCATTTGATCAACACTGTCGTGCGCTATGAGAACGATTTGTTCTGCATAGAAAAGGCAGAAGGCACTATCGAGTCGGAGGTTGAACGTGCGATTGGCAGTGGTCGTGCTAAAAGGAGCAGCCTATGCGCAGCTCGATACCAAAATCAGCTCTATACATATCTCAGGCCCGAATCACAGGTGGGCAGGGCATCCGTTTTAGCGTCTGCTGCGCAGCACGCTGACAGGAGCATTGGTCAAACCGATAGTATATTTCCAGTCACAAAATGCTATATTCCTTTACCAGCAAAAGATTCCGGCCATTTCTCGAGCCGAACGGGAACTCCAGAGAAGGATTCAGACGGTGAAATTCTGGATGGTAATCGTGGTGCTGGTTATTTCATACGGCAGCCGCGCGTGTACAACTTTTTTTCTCAAGGAAAAGGGCGCGCTCATTTTTGGCATGAATTACGACTGGCTCTTTGGGAGAGGATATCTGGTTCAGAACAATAAGTGTATCGCCAAAACAGCTTTCGAGCAGAAAAATCCGGCAGAATGGGTTTCAAGTTACGGGAGCATTACCTTTAATCAGTACGGCATAGACTTTCCTATTTGCGGTATGAACGAAACAGGACTTGCTATTGGCGTCATGTGGCATGTGATCTCAATCTATCCGTTCTTTGCCGATAAACGCAAAGAGATAGACAACATGCAATGGGTGCAATATCAACTGGACAATTGCAGCTCGGTCGACGACGTAATCGCAACCGATCAATTTTTACGTGTCAATCCGGTTTCGAAAGCCAAAGTTCATTATCTGGTGGCGGATGCCGGGGGCAATTGTGCCGCTATCGAATTCTTTCATGGCAGAATGAAAGTAAGCCGGGGGGATGGACTTCCGGTGGCCGTATTGACAAACAGCACCTATCACCGCACGGCGGCTCGCCTGGACAAATATGCAAGTTGGGGTGGCAGCAGGCCCATTCCATCGGGAAGCGGAACACAGGACCGGTTTATGCGTACCGCCCACCATCTTTGCCGAGATGATACCGGACATACAAGCGCCCTTGCCAAAGCCCGATTTGTGCTAAAGCAGGCCGAGCAGCCGGATTATACGAAATGGAGTATTGCATTTGATCTTATTGCAGGGCGTATCCATTTTAAAACCTTGCACACAAAACACTATCGCTCCTTCGATGTGCCTGAAGCGGCATTCGAATGTGGCTCGGGACTGTTGCTTGCCGACATTGCCGCGCCGGGCGATGTGCTGCTATCCGAAGCGTGGCGGCCGTACAGCAGAGATCTGCACGTCGATCTTGTCAAGGGGTCTTTTTTTAATACGCCGCTCCTGCGCTATATGCCGATGAAGTTTCTGCAATCCACCTGGGAGTATCCCGAAACGCATGAATGCAGGATCCAGATGCAGGCTGAAAAGAGCGTGCATCAAACAAATCCGCAGCACTAATCGTCCGGCTGCATCCCCGGTGTGCACCCGATGAAAAAAGGTGTGCCGATCTTCCAGCCATAAGATAGGGTAATGTTATGTTCGATGGTCTGGTAAAAGTATCCAACGCCGCAAAATACCTTCCCGAACGTATCGTCTGGAACCTGGCAATCAATGGATTTGTCGTTTCGGACAATTGCCTTATTTATCAATTAAAAGGATTCAGGCATTTGCGATTGAAGCAAGTACACTATTCCGTTCCGCAGGCCTATGAGGAGCTGCTTGCTCGACACGGAACCAGATTCAAAATATTTTTCATCATATATGACGGTAATATCTGTACCTTGATGATGTTTCCACGCTGGTGTCCATACGCCGACACCATTGCACATGGTGTAATAAACCAATGTGCACGATTTGTGAATGATTGAAGATCCATGCTCCCCGTCAGGAAATACGGCACATGATAGAAATTAAAGGCAAGTATACCACGGCAAAAGTCATGATTGACGATGTAGAGCCGATCTGTGCTTCGCAAATCCACACTTTTGTCAACCATGCCGCCTTTACCAATCCGGTCGCTATCATGCCCGACACGCATGCCGGCAAGGGATCGGTGATCGGCTTTACGATGAAATTGTCCGATAGGATCATCCCAAATGTCGTGGGCGTTGACATCGGCTGCGGAATGCTTTCAACCAATATCGGCAACCGTTTTCCGATGTCGTTTGAGTTGCTCGATCACAAACTTCGCCGGCGTATCCCGTTCGGCCATAACGTGCACGATCACGCTGTGCTCAAGATGAAAAAAGAGTTTCCCTGGCATGCGGCAAACGTCAAGGCCGAGAAGTTCAGCGCGGCGTATCGGGACGAATTCGGCATACGACTCGAACCGCCTCGTTACACAAATGACTGGTTTTTGGAGAAGTGTGAGATAATCGGCGGCGCAGCACGCAGGACGAAAAACTCGCTGGGCACGCTTGGTGGCGGCAATCATTTCATCGAAATCGGTATCTCGGGTGTAGATGATTACTGGATTACCGTCCATTCCGGTTCGCGCAATTTCGGCAAACGTGTCTGTGACTTCTGGCAGAACATGGCCGCCAAGTGGATTAAGAAAAACAAAAAGAATGAATTGCGCGCCATGATCGAATCGATTCGAACCACGGCCGGCGCAAAAGATATCCCGCGCCTGATTAAGCAGGCAAAAGCAGCGTCCCAACTCAATGACATCTCGCTCAACGGACTCGAATGGCTCGAGGGTAAAATGGCGGCGGATTATCTGTTCGACATGATCTTTGCGCAGACCTATGCCGAGCAGAATCGGGCATATATGGCCGGAATAATCACCGATACGCTCAAGGTCGAGCCGGTTGAAACTATTGAAACGGTGCATAATTACATTGATTTTAACGATTTCATTATCCGTAAAGGCGCTATTCGCGCCTACACGGGCGAGCGCATGATCATTCCCTTCAACATGCGGGACGGCATTCTGGTATGTGAAGGCAAGTCCAATGCTGTCTGGAACAATTCCGCTCCCCACGGAGCAGGGCGGGTGATGAGTCGCACTCAGGCTAAAAAGGAACTTACCGTCGACGCCTTCAAAGAGCAGATGCAGGGCATATTTTCAACATCGGTGGGCATGGGCACACTGGACGAAAGCCCCGACGCGTATAAAAGCTCGAAAATTATAGAGGAAGCGATTGGGGAGACTGCGGCGATTAAATTTAAAATTAAGCCGCTTCACAATCTCAAAGATACGGGCGGCCCGCCGCGGCGCAGGAAGTGATCGGCAATGCTGTAAGCTCTGCAGCGTTTTCGGAAATAATATCCTGCACGGTAAGCTTGCTTGCATTTCGCCTGACGGCCGGACTTGACCCAAAATTATGATTTGCCAAATTTGCGTAAACCTGATATAATCAATCCAAACGAAGCAAATCGGATATGTTGTCATATTATTATCCGCAGGTGGCGCCTGCGCGCAGAAAGCCGGTATGGACTTTACTCCCGCATACGAATATATCATCCACCCGACCAAGGGCATTCAAGTGGAAGTTGACGGTGATCTCACTGCGTTCAACGCCGGTCTGTTGCGCATCGGCGATTTGAAAGCGCCATCCCGACCGGTGGAAGTGCTGTCGGTATATTTTGATCTGGAGGGATTTACCAATTTCACCAGGCAGGTCGATCCGCAACTGGCCATTCCGAATTTTATCAGCGACTTTACCAACTGGATATTTGCTACGCTCAAGGAAAGCCTGGTTGACGACGAGCAGGAGAATACCCTGTGGGCGGAGCTCCCCTTTTTCTCCAAGTTCATGGGTGACGGAATTCTTTTTCTCTGGCGAATACATATGGATTCGATAATCGGCATCGACAGGTCATTGACATCCGATAAACTGCAGGAGCATCTGCAAAGATTTCTCTGCAATATCATTGCATCACTGTATAATTTTTGTAAGCGTTATCCGGCCTTCCTCAAAGCAATCAAAGGCAAGTATGTTGATCCACCGCAGCGCCTGCGATGCGGCATTGCACGCGGGAATGTCTTTCCGATCGGGGAGGGGAAGGATTTTGTCGGACCGTGCATTAATATCTGCGCTCGTCTGCAGAAATTTCACGGGCTTTCATTTGTTTTTTCCGCCAGAGGGATTGATGCATCGGGATTCAATATTGCATTCGAGGATATTTTCATCGAAAAGAAGGCGTCAATCCGGGGCATTGGCGAACGGGAGTTTGTTTATGTCGTTAAAAAGGAATTCGAATTGCTGCCAGAAGAAGAACGGCCGGCCTTTGAAACGGTATAGAGTGTGTCATGAGTGAAGAAACCGATAACAAAACGGTCCGGCCCGAAGCGGACCCGAAATCACCGCTTTTGCTGATATTTTCCGGGCGTGAGCGCATACGGGACGTATTGACCGTCGGCTTGCTGCAGTGTAAGTATCGCGTCACCCAGGCTCCGTCCGCCTTTATTGCAAACGTTAAGGCAAATCAGTTTACGCCCGATCTTATCATCGGTGATATAACCGAGAAAAATATGCGGGATATACTGTTGATCAACCGGCTCAGGCGAATGGAGCGTACCAGAAAAATCGGCATGCTCGTCATTGCATCCCGTGCTCTGAAATCCAGACTTGAGCAGGTGATCACCGCAAAACTCAAGAGCCTGAAAGATCAGCAGGATCTCTTGCTCGATTTTGTCGAGTTTCCCTTCAATTTCTCCGTGTTGCTGGGCAAAATCGAGCGCATGGTAGCCGCCCCCCGGCTGATTGCCCCGGTGGATACTACCGACGCCGTCAACTGGCAGGATGCCGCCCGGATCGGGGAAAAGCTGCTCGATCCCACTATTCAGACACAATCCAAACTCGAGCAGATATCGGTCATCATTGCACAGAAGCAATGGGCTTTTCCGTATACGGTCGTGAAAGCACTGGATATAATAGGCGCAGAGGAAAGCTGCTGTGATGAACTGGCGCGGTGCATAAAATCAGATCTCTCGGCTTCGGCAACAATTCTCAAAGTCGTCAACACGGTCTATTACGCCAAACGCTCAAAGCGTATCACCGATCTCAAGGAAGCCGTTGTGCGGCTAGGGTTTCATGAGACCCGGAATTTGCTCTCGTGCCTGGCGCTTATTGATTTATCGACCCAGGTGCATTCAAAATCCGGCTTTTCCCGACAGGAGTTCTGGCTGCACTCATTGTCCACCGCATTGATAGCCGAAAAGCTCTGCATGGATTGTGACTTCAAGCGTCCGGAACTGGCGTTTGTCGGTGGTTTGATTCACGACCTGGGTAAAATTCCTCTCGATAACAACTTTCTGGACGTATTCGAGACGCTGCTGGACGAGACCACCTCCAGAATTTGCCCATTCGTTGAAACAGAGCAACGCTTGCTGGGGTTTACGCATGCGGATCTGGCACATTATCTAACGACCCACTGGAATTTTCCCTCGGCAATATCTCAGGCCTTACTCAATCACCATAATCCGGAGCGTATAGTTCAGGTCTCCCCGATCGCCGATCGGATAGTGCAAGAGGCGGTGTTTATTGCAAACCAACTGTCAAAAGCCATGAACATCGGACATAGTTGTGATGAAATTCTGCGCGAAATACCACAGGCAATGCTTTATGATTTCAAAATTTCTCAAAATCTTCAGGAGCATTTTTTTTCATCGATATACCAGAAGCTCGAGCTGTTTGCCTCGTACCTGAAAATCGGCAGCATGAGCAGCATTCCCGGACTGGACAAACCCGCAAAGAGTCTGGGCAGCATTTTGTTTATACACGGGCATCATGCCGCATTTCACCCGCTGACCGTTTCGCTTCGTCGGCATGGTTTCGAGGTTGCAGAAGTTAAGCATGCGGCCGACGATGACATTGCTGCCGCGGATATCGCCATTTCCATGCCCGAGCCTGGACGCCCGCTGGATATCGTCCTGTACGATGATGAGCCGCGACAGGGAGTAGAGCCGGCTCCCTTGCGCATTTTTATCCTCGATGTCAATCCGAAGCACGTTTCGCAAAGTGAATTCTCTGAAAGCGGAACGGTTTTCATTAATCAGAACCGCCTTGATATGCGCATGCTGCTGCACCTGATGGATAAATTTCTGGAATAAAAAAGCCGCCCCCTGCGCCATGCTGTGCAGCTTGAATCATTTGCCGTGTTGAACAAGTGCAGGGAGGTGACGACGAGCAACTGCCTTGTGGTCGTCATGCGCAGTGTGGCGGCTTTCCACAGCCATTCCCGGAAGCATCTCCTGCCGTGTAGTTGATAATTAGACACCTGATCGATGCAGAACGCCACCGTGGAGTGAGTTTACCTATTCGAACACCAAAAGCTGAACCCCGCAGCCCTGATTAATTATTTTCCTTCTTAAAACCAACCTGCAACTCTCAAGAGGCCGGAGTGCTTTATGAAAAAAACCATACTTATTGTCATAATCATCGTGCTTGCGGCCGGTGGAGTGCTTTTGTATATGTCAACCAGGCCGGATTACCTGGAGGAGGCTCGGCGCGCCGAAAACCAGGGGCTCGCAAAGCAAGCACTGCAGCAGTACACCGACGCTTTGATTGCCTTTGCAGAGCGGAATGAATTTCCCGATAAAAATGATGCGAAATTGTTGTCAGCCGATGAATATCGCCGGAAAGTGGCCGACTTTCTGCACTGGTTCGGCCACCCTCCGCAAGAGCCGCATCCGGATATAGCCAAAGCTGTTGCGGGTATTCTCAGGTGCACTGCCGGGGTTGAAATGGAAAATTTCACCGGACAGTACAAAAGCGCGCCTGCTGCTCAGGATACGTTTGCAGGCGTGTGGAACAGCACTTTTTTTCCCAATGCTCCCAACCTCACGCGCAATCACCAGCCGCTCATCGCCAAAGCGCTGGGTGACAATCTCTCGCTTGTCACCTTTCGGGCCGGATATAATTATTCATACGAAATGCGATGGTTTAGCCGCAGCAGCACCAAGCTGGTGGAAGACATGCTCTATTCCGAAAATAGCGTTACCTTTCCTTCCTCGCCCGGTGAGTACCTTCTACTGTGCAAAAGCACGGTAACATTCAAGTCCGGACAAATCTGGACATCGCCATGGTCGGTACTCGCCTTCGCAACGCCCCCGCAGCCTCACCTGATATCATACCGCATGAAAACAAAAGTCAGCCGCCACAACTAAGGGACTGCAAGAGCAGGCTGGCTATTGAAATACGAGTAAATAGTGTTCGATGAATTCATCGATGCCGCCGTCCAGTACCGCCTGCGTATTGGAAGTTTCCACGCCGGTGCGATGATCCTTAACCATATTGTAAGGATGCAATACATAGGAGCGTATCTGGCTGCCCCATTCAATTTTTTTCTTTTCGACGAGCTTGTCCCGGCGCTGCTTTTCCTCTTCTTCTTTGAAATGCTGGCGCACACGAGCTTTGAGAATGCGCAGAGCCATTGCTCTGTTTTTTATTTGCGAGCGCTCGTTTTGGCATTGCACAACAATATTGGTGGGAAGATGGGTCATGCGCACGGCCGAATCGGTTTTGTTGACGTGCTGACCACCTGCCCCGCTGGCACGATACGTATCGACCCTGATTTCACTTTCGTCAAGTTCCAGGTCGTTGGCGTCTTCAATGATGGGATACGCATAGACGGAGGCGAATGAGGTGTGTCGTCGCGCATTCGAATCAAAGGGCGAGATGCGCACCAGGCGGTGCACGCCGCATTCGGCCTTGAGATGACCGTAAGCAAAGTCGCCGTCGACCTCGATCGTAACACTTTTGATTCCCGCTTCGTCACCGGGGAGGATATCAAGTACAGAAAAGGTAAATTCCTTGTTTTCGATCCAGCGTGTGTACATGCGATAGAGCATATCACACCAGTCGCAACTTTCGGTACCGCCGGCGCCGCTGTGAATACTCAGCACGGCCGGACTGCGATCGTCCTCACCGCTGAGCTTGCGCATGAATTCGAGATGATCGATGTGCCTTTTTAGAGCACCTATCTGCTCCGCAACTTCGGAAAATGAATCCTCATCCTGTGCCTCGGCTGCAAGATCATAGAGCGCCAGGGCATCCTCACATTCATCATGCGCCTTCTGCCAGGCATCGACCTGGTCTTTGAGTGACTTGACATTTTTGAGAACAGCCTGCGCAGCCTGATTGTTGTTCCAGAAATCAGATGCCGTGGTTTGACGTTCGAGTTCTGCCAGATCCGTCTTCTTGGCATCTATGTCAAAGATACCCCCGAAGGTTGTCAACACGGTTCTGTAGTTCTTTTAAGACGTCATTTTCTGCAATCTCGGCCACATGTACCTCCTGTGGATAATAATGTGCAATAAAATAGTTCATGCAGGGGCGATGTTTTAACGCTTTGAAACTGAGAGAGTTAGGGAAGGGTATGGCTGTTTTGCTAGCATTCGACTAAAATTATGCAGCAAAGGGTATACCATATATTGTGTTTTTCTGTCCTTTTTGCTCTTGACAACACAATTTATTGATCCTATATTTCATTCCAGTCTTTAACGTACATTCTGCGTATTTCGGCCGCAAACAGAGTGCTCACCGGTCGTGTTCAGCGTATGACAGGATGCATAACCGGATAGATTCACCCCATACAACTCATACAAATGAGGAGGAATGTGCCCATGGCTCCCAAAGGTCCCACCGCAACCGTCAGCCCGAATCCCAAAACCGTCAAGTCCGTTGTTATAAAAGCAAAAGATAACGGCGATGGTATGCGTGAGCAGGTCAGGGCGCTCAAACAGGAATTGCTTGCTAAAAAAGCACTGCTTTCCGATACGGCAAAAAAGGTGCTCGAAAAGCGCTACCTCGTCAAAGATGACAGCGGTGTACCACTCGAGGAGCCCGAAGAAATGTTTTTCAGGGTGGCCGACAACATTGCAGAAGCAGAGACCAGAATCAATCCGCAAGTGGACAAAGAGTATTGGACCAAAGAATTTTATAACCTCATGGTCGATCGTGATTTTCTGCCGAATTCTCCAACATTGATGAATGCCGGACGGGAATTGCAACAGCTTTCGGCTTGTTTTGTTTTACCGGTCGGCGATTCCATGGAAGAGATCTTTTCGTCGGTGAAAAACACTGCCTTGATTCACAAAAGCGGCGGGGGTACCGGATTTGCATTCTCCAACATCCGTCCCAAAAACGACCAGGTCAAATCGACCAAAGGAGTTTCGAGCGGTCCATTGTCATTCATGCGTGTTTTCGACATTGCAACCGAAACGGTTAAACAGGGCGGGACCCGCCGCGGCGCCAACATGGGAATTCTCTCGTGTCAACATCCCGAGATTATGGACTTCATCGAGATAAAAGAAAAGGACGGCACCCTCTCAAATTTCAATATCTCAGTCGCTATAACCGATGAGTTCATGGAAGCCCTCAAAAAAAAGGAAGACTATCCGCTTGTCAATCCCCATACCAATGAAGTGGTCAGTCACATAAGCGCCAGCAAAGTGTTTAAAAAAATCGTCGAGCTGGCCTGGAAAAACGGCGAACCCGGTATCATATTTGTCGACAAAGTAAATAAAGAAAATCCGACCCCGCATGTCGGCCGGATGGAAAGCACCAACCCGTGCGGGGAACAGCCGCTGCTCCCCTACGAATCATGCAATCTCGGATCTATCAACCTTGCACATATGATCCGTGAAGAAGATGGGGTACGCAAAGTAGACTATTTCAAGCTGGGCAAAACGGTGCGCACCGCAGTTCGTTTTCTTGATAATGTAATCGAAATGAATAAGTACCCGCTGCAGGAAATCCAAGACATGACCAAAGGCAATCGCAAGATCGGCCTGGGGGTCATGGGATATGCCGACATGCTCGTTGGATTCGGTATTGCTTATAATTCGCATGCCGCAGCCAATCTTGCCGAAGAGATCATGAAGTTCATCCAGGAAGAAGCCCGTAAGTCAAGTGCTGTACTGGCCGAGGAACGCGGTACGTTTCCCCATTTTGCCGGCTCTGTTTTTGATAAGGAGGGCGGCGTGCCCATGCGCAATGCTACGGTGACCACCATTGCACCTACGGGAACCATCAGCATGATCGCAGGGTGTTCGAGCGGGGTCGAGCCGCTTTTCTCGATTGTCTACGAAAAAAATGTGCTTGACGGAGAGCATTTTCTGGAGATTCACCCGGCCTTTGAGCGTATATCCAAAGAAGAGGGGTTTTTCTCCGAAGAGTTCATGAAGATGGTTGCTGAGCACGGCAGCTTAAACAAGATATATGGTATTCCCAAGCGTATACGTGACATTTTCGTCACCTCGCATGACATTGAGCCGCGCTGGCATATCACCATTCAGGCCGCGTTTCAGAAATACACCGAAAATGCCGTTTCCAAAACGGTCAACTTCCGCAATTCCGCAACCAAAGCTGATGTGGAGGAAGTATATCGGTACGCCTACGAGCTCGGGTGCAAGGGAGTAACGGTGTACCGGGACGGCTCGCGCGCCAATCAGGTGCTGACTTCAGGCACCGGTGGTCAGCAGGGCTCTTCAGCTTCAGTGGCATTTGCCGGCTCCATCATCCCGCGTCCCCGTCCAGCCATAACTCAGGGACGCACCTATAAAACCAAAACCGGTTGCGGCAATTTGTACGTGAATGTCAACGCTGATAATCAGGGGGTGTGTGAAGTATTCACGCAAATGGGCAAATCGGGTGGATGCGCTGCATCAAATTCCGAAGCCGTATCCCGTATGATCTCACTTGCCCTGCGGTCCGGCGTTGAGCCCAGGGCCATTGTCGAGCAATTGCGCGGCATTCGCTGCCCCGTGCCCACATGGAATGACGGTGAAATGTACCTGTCCTGTGCTGATGCGATCGGCAGAGTGCTGGAAAAGTCCCTTCAGGACTTTGGTCTCAGCGGAGTACACTCGGACGAGAAGGTCGCCTACTCCAGTCTTGACTTGGGGCTGTGCCCGCAGTGCCCGGAGTGCGGCGGCATGATGGAGCACGAAGGCGGTTGCGCAGTTTGCAAGACCTGTGGCTTTTCAAAATGCATGTAGCCGGATATCCTCTGTCGTTTGAATGCAACAGCATCCGATAGGTGCGTTTCCGCAGGAGAATTCTGTCAACTTCATGAGATTTATTATATTTGCTAATGTCTGGCGGCCCCTTATTCGCCGCCTTTTTTATTGAACAAACCAGTAGCGTAAGGCTATCGATCATGAAACATTTCCCGGTTTTTGCTGCGCTGGCGTTTTGTGTTTTTGGATACTCATTCTCGGTCGCAAAAGGCTTGAGCGGCGATTGGTGCATCGAGAAGGAAGGCTTGATTATACATTTCACCGGCCGGGATTCGCTGCGTGTTTCCAGCAGCACCGAGGAAGGCGTGAGCGGGAACGGTTTCTATAAAATGAATGACAGCACGCTGAGGGCCACGGTTCGCAACGAAGACTTGATTATCGAAATGGGATACAATTACAAGTGGAAAAATGATTCGACATTATTGGCCAAACCTGCATTTCTTATAATCAATGCCGATACGGTGGAGCATACCGATACCTGGATGAATATGAGCAAATGCACTTCAGCCGCTGAAGATAAGAAGTAGCCGGCCGCAGGAATCAATCGATTTGACAAAGGAGCCACTTTGAGCAAGCACATTATCATTACCGGCGGAGCGCGCGGTATCGGTAGGGCCATCGTAGAGCAACTGTGCCGGGAGGGCCACACCGTTGTTTTCAACTACAAATCAAATAAGGACGCAGCCGCTGAGCTCGTCGAGCGCATTGAGGCGGAAGGCCCGGGACAAGCAATCGCCCTGCAGTGCGATGTTGCAGATTTTGACTCTGCCGGTGCATTTGTCTCACAAGCCAAAGCGGCCCTACATGAAGATGTTGATGTGTTGATCAATAATGCCGGCATAACCCGTGATAAGAGCATGTTTATCATGTCCAGGGACGAGTGGGAAGAGGTTATCGACACCAATCTGAATGGCTGTTTCAATATAACCCGGCACCTGATCGTGTATTTCATGAAAAATAAAAAGGGCAAAATTATCAACATCAGTTCGGTGAGCGGAATTAATGGCGTTGCCGGGCAAACCAACTACTGCGCCTCCAAGGCCGGGATCATCGGATTCACCAAAGCACTGGCCAGAGAAACCGCAAAGCTGGGAATACCTGTCAATTGCGTAGCTCCCGGCTTTATTGACACCGATATGACCTCTCAAATTCCCGAGAAAATCCTCTCCGAGCTTATCAGGCAGATCCCGATGCAGCAGCTTGGCAAGCCTGAGGATGTTGCAGAAATCGTCTCTTTTTTAATTTCTGAAAGGGCACGCTATATGACCGGTCAGGTTTTTGCAATTGACGGCGGAATGACGGCATGACCACTTCCCGGTCATTCACGCAAGGAGCCGCGCATGTATTCCATTGACGAGATTGTCCAGAATGTTCCCCATCGCTACCCGTTTCTGCTTATCGACCGGATTTTAGAGTTTGTTGAGAACGAACGGGTTGTTGCCCTGAAAAATATTACAATTAATGAAGCTCAGTTTCAGGGGCACTTTCCGGGCAAGCCTGTTTTTCCGGGCGTGTATATCATCGAGAGCATGGCTCAGTCAGCCTGCTTCCTGCTGGCCAAATCCGCCGGTGGATTGCAGGAGAATACGGTATATGTTTTAGGCAAAGTTGCAAAAATGTCTTTTTTCGACTTGGTAACACCCGGCGATCAGCTTATCACCACGATAACCGTAGAGAAGAAATTTGGCGATAATGCTCTGGTTGCAGCCAAATCGGTTGTGGGTGAGAGGACCGTCGCTAAGGGCCAGCTTATGTTCGCTGCTCGCAAGGGTTAAGGCATTTTTCTCAGTGCCGGTATAAGCAGACACTTTATTGAAATTCCTATATGTATTAACTATTTTAGATAGGCAATTTTCTTACACAATTGTAATGCTATCAGGCTGGGCTACAGAGAGTCCATCTGAGGAGCGTATCTCCCATAAATGACACAAAAAAGAGCCGTTATTACCGGATTAGGCGCTATCACTCCTATTGGCACGGGTGTCGATGCTTTCTGGAAAGCCGCCCTTAACAGTACCAACGGCGTTCAAGCTATCACTTCATTCGATACCTCAGATTTTAAAACCAAGGTTGGTGGTGAAGTAAAAGACTTTGTTGCAAACCGGTATTGCACCGAGGACGAGATCGGGTCGATGGGTCGATCAAGCCGGTTTGCTGTTGCTGCTGCGCGCATGGCTGTACAGGATTCCGGTGTTGCGATTGATACACTGGATCCGTATCGAATAGCGGTTAGTATGGGTACTACCATGGGGGAGCCGCAGATACTCGAACAGGGCATTCGTACAAAATACGATACATCGGCAAGCGACATTCCAGCCTCTCTGCCCCGAAAATACCCCTGCGCTGTCATACCGGCAAATGTTGCCAGGGCTTTTGGGGTCAAAGGTACGGTAACCATGATACCAACGGCCTGCGCGGCGGGAAATTATGCATTTGGCTATGCGCTTGACCTCATACAGTTGAATAAAGCAGATGTCGTTATCTCGGGCGGCAGCGATCCTTTTTCGCGAATTGCCTTTACGGGGTTTAACCGGCTGCTGGCAACCGCGGCGGAGTCGTGCAAGCCATTTTCCAGAAATCGCGACGGCATGGCGGTAGGTGAAGGCGCGGGAGTGCTGGTGATCGAAGAGCTCGAACATGCCAGAAAACGGGGCGCCGCGATCTATGCCGAAATTCTGGGCTACGGACTTGGATGTGATGCCTACAAAATGACTATCCCCGATCCTGCCGGAAGCGGGGGGATCCAGGCGCTGCGTCGTGCAATCAAGCATGCCGGCATACGCGCCGAAGACATCGACTATATCTGTGCGCACGGCACGGGCACCGGTGAAAACGATAAGACCGAAACAAGCATTGTCAAAGAAGTGTTCGGCGAACAGGCGTACAATGTTCCGGTCTCATCAATAAAATCCATGATGGGGCACACCATGGGAGCGGCTTCAGCAATAGAGGGCGTGGCCTGCGTGCTTATGCTCAAACATGGCATTATCCTGCCCACGATCAACTACCAGGAGAAAGATCCTGATTGCGATCTGGACTATGTTCCCAATACGGCACGTGAATGCAATGCGGGGATAATCGTATCCAATGCCTATGCCTTTGGCGGTAATACATCTTCACTGGTGCTCAGCTCATTCACCAATTGAGTCTTAACATGAATAAGCAGATTGTAATCACCGGATATGAATCGATAAGCGCTCTCGGGCTCTCTTGGCAGCAATTGTGCGAGAATCTGGGAAGCGCTGTAACGCCCGGCTTCGCCGGTGAGTTTGAATTTCATGCATTTGACGCGGCCCTGCCCTGTTTCAGAATTAGCGGCCTGGAGCCCAAAGAAGTGTTGGGCAGGAAAGGGTTACGAACCAAGGATTGGGCCACCAAGCTGCTGTTGTGTGTTTTGGAAAACGGATTTAGCGGGCTGTTTGCGAAGGCGCCCGCGCATGATCGTCCCGGATTATGTCTGGGAACCTCGTTTGGCAGTGTCCAGAGCATCGGTGATTTTCTTAGTGATTCAATTGAGAACGGCGTAAATTCTGTCAACCCGCAGGCTTTTGCCAATACCGTTATCAATTCCCCGATCAGCAACGCCAATATCAGATACGGGATAAGTTCATTGAGTACCACTGTTTCCACCGGCTTTAACTCTTCCCTGGACGCCCTGTGCTATGCCTGCGATTATCTGCAACAGGGCTATCTCGACTGGATTATCGCGGGCGGTGTAGAGGAGATAAGCTATTACGAACTGCTGGGATTCGAGCGTAGCGGTCAGCTCTCTGCATCCGGCAGCATACAACCGCATGGAAAAAGCGCCGACGGACTGATCCCCGGGGAAGCCTGCGGCATGTTGCTGCTCGAAACAGCCGAACATGCTTCTGCGCGCAATGCAAACGTCATCGCTGAGGTTTGCGCCGTTTCTACCGGGTTTGCCCCCATCGCCGCTGAGGCGGCAGATGTGCTGGCTCATACGATGCACACCGCGCTTAGCGATGCTTCGCTTTCTGCTTCTCAGCTTGCTTTTGCTGCAACCAGTGCCAATGGAGTCGCTGCCGGCGATGAAATCATCGCTCATGCTTTGCGAGATACGGCGCCTCACTTACCGGTTACGGCATATAAGCGCCATTTCGGTGAGTGTTACGGTGCTTCGGATATACTTTCTGCTATGTGTGCTCTTGCAGACCTTCAAAACAACCGGATCACCGGCGTGGGAACCGATTATGAGGCCGTCGAAAACCTTAATCTCGTAACCGGTAATGTGCAAGCCGATTCCAGTCCGTATGCGCTGCTCCTGTCGAGTTCCTGCGACGGTAATTGCGGTTCATTTATATTAAAGAACGTCTAAAGTAAACAAGCTCATTCAAAACCGATACTGCCAGTGAGGAGATAGACAACATGGAATTGTCTGAAATCAAGGATGCCATTCGCGAATTCATAATTGAAATTGCCGAAGATATGGACATCGATGAAGAGAAAGTTACCGACGAGGCAAGCTTCATCGACGATATGGGTCTTGATTCAATGGCGCTTCTTGAAGTTCTTGCTACTATGGAAAAGAAATTTGGTGTTTCAATTCCAGAATCAGAATTTCCTAATATTACCTCAATAGATAAGTGCGCACACACCGTCCAGAAATATATTGCCGAAAAGGCATAGCGTGCTTGTACACCACTGCCGGTCTTCTAATTCGACGCTCTATTTCACGCTGGTGAGATGAGCGTCATTTTTATGTACTGTTCGCACTTCACTTCTGCCGTGCGCATATTGAGTACCTATGGGACTAAGTGAATTTCTGCAGCAAAAGGAGCTGTTTTCCGAGCTGCCCGGCCTGAATTTCGATACGCTTAATCGTAAGGTGCAGGAGAGAACCGCACGCTGGTTTCGCAGCCATTCCCATGAGCATGAACTGCTGCGAACTCAATTGGAGGAATGCGGATTGCCCGCCGATGAGCATCTGCTTGCAGAGGTCAAACGGCATATAGCTTTGCATTATGTTGAAAAGCTTCTGCCCTTTTGCTATTCCATTGAAGAATATGGTGAGTTTCTTACCTCGCATGTCAACGCCGATCAGGCTTGCCAAACAGTGCAGGCCGTTGCCGCACAGGGAAAAGGCGTGCTGCTTGCGTCAAGTCACTTCGGAGCCGTTGAACTGATTGTACCCACCTGCTTGCGCCATAAGCTTTCGATTTCGCCTGTACTGCGTTTCCGGTCGCCGGAGCTGTCGGATCGTGCTCGGAGCAAAGCCGCCGATATGGCGCGCTGTGGCGCTTTTGGTAACGTTGAGTTCATTGAGATCGGCAAAGCCGGCACTGCTGCCGCGCTCGAAATGGCCGGGGTTTTGCGCAAAGGCGGCATACTGCTGAGCATGGTTGATGAGAAAACCCCGTACAGTATCGAGGTGGAGCTGTTCGGCAAAAAAGTGTGGGGCGGAGCCGGTTTGGATCGACTGCTGAAATTTGCCAATGCTGATATTGTTATTTTTGCCGTGTTCATGGTACGGCTGCAAAATGGGACGTATCACCTGCAAATCCATAAGATAGCAACCGATCATCCCCGGCCGATTGCAGCGATCTATGAACTAATAGAAAATATGGCCCGTGAGTATCCCGAACAATGGTATTTTTTGCATGAAGAGATTCCTTTCGTAGTTTGACACCTTACCAGAATTAATCATGAACGAAAAGAAAAAAATAGGCATTATTGGGGGCGGCATTGCCGGTCTTTCGGCAGGCTGCTATATGCAAATGAATGGATACAAGACGCACCTGTTCGAGCAGTCACCTTCACTGGGTGGCGTCATGACGCCCTGGCGGCGCAAAGGTTACACCTTTGACGGCGGCACGGAATACCTCACCGGTACTTCGCCTCAGTCAAGTCTCTATCCGGTTATGAATGAGCTGCTGGATGTTGCCCACCTTCAACTCATAGATTTCGATCAGTTCATGAGTATTCAGCTCAATGATGGAACAATATTCAAGGTGCGTACCGATGCTGCAGAGCTTGAACAGGAAATGCTGAAGATCGCAGCGGCCGATAAGGGTATCATTCGTCAATTCTGCAGCGCAATCGCTTCGGTAAGTGATATCTCGCTTCCGGTCGATAAAACGCCGGAGCTGTTCACGTTGGCCGACATGTTGAAAGTAATGGCCGGGAACCGGAAACTGCTGTGGTTTTTCCTCAGGTGGAAAGGCGTTTCGATCGAACGGTTTGCACGCCGGATCCGCAGCGATCCTCTTCGCAGAGCCGTGCAATACATATTCCCCCGGCACGAGTTTTTTTCGATGGCCGGTCTGCTGTTGCCGTTGGGTTGGATGCACATGCGCAATGCCGGGCATCCGGTCGGCGGGTCCGGTACTATAATCTCTATTCTGCGTCAAAAGTATGAATCTCTCGGCGGAACCGTCAGCCTGAACATGGCCGTTGACAAACTCGTAATTGACAAAGGCCGTGTCTGCGGGATCGAGCTTCGGGATGGCGGTGAGCTGCCGGTCGATGCGGCTATATCAACTGCTGATTTATATTTCAACCATCACCGGCTTCTGGGTGGAAAGTATCTTTCGCCAAAGATCCGTAAGCTCTTTGAGACCAAGACCCTCTTCCCCTCCATGATACAAATTTCCTATGGAATCAATCAGAAATTGCCGGCGGGCTATCATCGCCATTTAGTCGAATTTGAAGAGCCGTTTACCTGCGGCAACGATCGCAAGATGAAATTCATGGTAGTGCGCGTGTGCGATTATGAGCCCGGTTTTGCCCCGTCCGGCAAAACCGCCGTCATCGTGCAACTGCGCACCAGTGATTACGACTACTGGGTCAACCTGCGCAACACTGATATGAACGAGTACCGTTCCCGGAAAATGCGCGTTGCCGAATTTGTGCAGCAGCATCTGGAGATGCTCCTTGGATTTCCCGCATCTGCCGTTGACGTCGTAGATGTTGCGACACCGGCAACCTATGCTCGGTATACCGCCGTTTACCGTGGAAGCTATCAGGGCTGGGCGCCCACTCCGGACATGATCGGTAAGGCACTGCCGAAAAAGGTGAAGGGGCTTGACAATTTCTACATGGCGGGACAATGGACCGATCCGCCGGGCGGCATTTTCAGCGCTCTGAATTCGGGACGCAAAATTACCCAGTTGGTTTGCACCGACGATCGGAAGCCATTTGTCGTTGAGCGCGGGAGGTGATTGTGTGTGAGTTGTGCGTATGAACAATGCTTATGATGCAGTCATTATCGGTGCAGGCATCGGCGGCCTGACCTGCGGTGCCTTTCTGGCGCGTGCCGGCAAGAGAGTGCTGGTGCTCGAGCAGCATACCAGGATCGGCGGCTATGCGCACCAGTTCAAGCGCAAAAAGTTCCGGTTCGACTCCGGCATTCACTCGGTTCCTCTGGCTGATGACGGCATGATTATGCACCTGCTCAAATTACTGGAAGTGGACCACCTGATTTCGCCCGTCAGTCTGGATGCCATGTATCGGCTGATTACCCCCGAAATTTCTTTTACGGTTCCGTCAGACTCACACCGCATTGTCGATGCACTTTATCGGCGTTTTCCACACCGGCATGCAGAAATCGATGCGCTGTTGAGTGATATGCGTCGCTTCTACGATGTTCTGGCCCGGCCTATATTCGATTTTGAATTTTGCTATCGTGAGGAAGACATCACCTTCCTTCGCCGCTATCACAATCTTTCCTACGAAGAGTATATCAAAAATTTTATTTCCGATCCCCTCCTGCGTCAGGTTTTCTACGCCATGTGGCCCTATGGCGGCACGCCACCGGATTATGCTCCTGCCGTTTTTTATGCGATGATGTTTGTGATCCACTTCCTGGAAGGTTCGCATTACGCAGACGGCTCGTTTGCCAAACTGGCCGCTGCTCTCGCTTCGGCGATCACGACGCGCGGCGGTGAGGTGCGCACCAGATCTCGGGTCGCATCGATTGCGGTGGAAAACGGCAGTGCGCGTTCGGTCTTGACGGTCAATGGAGAAGAATTCGTAACGCACTTGGTTGTATCGAATATCAGCCCATACAATCTGCACTTTGAAATGCTGGGCCCCCGCAATCAACGCAAGCTGATCAAAAAACGGCTGGCCAATCTGAGGCCGTCCGTATCGTCACTGGGCGTGTATCTGGGGCTCTCTGAGGATGTGACGCAACGCCTGGACGGCAATAACATCACGTTCTGGTTTAAAACTGGGAAGCATGCCGATATTTACGGGAATATTCGTGCCGGAAAAAGTGGTGTGATAGATCATCTCTGCCTGCTCACGGCGGCTTCTAAAGAAACGCAACCAACCTTGACCCTGCTGACACTTGCAGAGCAGGAAGCATCAACCAACTGGAAACGCGAAAAACAGCTGGTGGCCGAAAAGATGCTTGACCGGGCGGATACAATTATCCCCGGCTTGCGCTCTCTGGTCGATCTGATCGAAATCGGCTCACCCGATACGTTTGAACGCTATACCGGCAATACCGCGGGCGCATTATACGGATTTGAAAATACCAGAGAAATGTACGGCGAAGCCAAATTGCCAAAAACCACGCACATCAAAAATCTCTACCAGACCGGTCACTGGGGCACGCCCGGCGGAGGTGTATGGAACGTTATGTACAATGCTTATGCGACATCCAAAATTATTCTCGATAGGTCCGGCCCCGCTCTGGGGAATAAGAAAAAGCCGGTCGTTGGATCGATATCGCACAATATGAAGATACGATTGATTTATCCCCGGTTCAAAAAATTTCTCGAAGGACACGCAGAGCTTGACGAAGTTGTCCGCGAGCATCTGGTCGGCAACTATACCATGCCGCCTTCGCTGGGTCTGCCTGTTCTCGCTGCGTGCACGCCCGGAGAAATAGAGCTGCGCCTGACCGATGATAATATCGGCGACCCGATTGATTTTGATGAAAAGGTTGACCTGGTGGCCATAAGCTGCTTTACGCCCCAGGGCCGGCGTGCCTATGATATCGGCGATGCGTTTCGCTCCCGCGGTGTAAAGGTCATACTGGGCGGCATTCATCCGACGGGTATCCCGCACGAAGCATTGCAGCATGCCGATGCCGTGTGCGTTGGCGAGGTGGAGCCGGTATGGGACCAGATCCTGGCCGACCTTAAATCCGGTAATCTGAAGAAGCTATATCAGGCTCCCGATAATTATGATCTTGCTTCGATGCCCATACCCGACCGCTCGATATTCGCTTCCGACAAGTATACGTGGAACGCGCATATCGTGCTGACAACGCGCGGCTGCCCGGTGCGCTGCGATATGTGTCCGGTACCCAACAAAGAAGGCCCGACCTTGCGCTTTCGACCGGTTGACGAGGTTGTTCGGGACATACAGAGCATGCCGTATAAAGAGTTTTACTTTGCCGACGATACGATTATGATTCCCGGCAAACGCTGCGAGAAGTACCTGTTCAAACTGATGGAACGTACCTCCGAGCTTGACGTCAGCATCTTTATGGCCTCGACCATGATGATGCGCCCCGATCCTCAACTCTACAAAACGCTTGCCGCGGGAGGCGCTACTTCGATGTATACCGTGTGGGGATTTGACCGCATTTCACGCCGCCTGCTCAGTCCCGATTGTACCAGGCAAGAGTGGCAGGCCGGCATCGATCTGGTGCACATGAATGGAGATGCCGGCATCCATTACTTCGCGTCATTCGGCATCGGTTTTGACGATCATGACGAAGGGGTTTTTGACCGCATTCTGCAATTTTGCGAGGATGCCGGTGTGGATCTTGCCGAATTTTATATCAATACACCTTTCCCCGGTACTCCGTTCGGTTCACTGGCCGAGAAGCAGAATCGCATTTACCATCGCGACTATACCTTCTGGAATACCGGCAATGTCGTCTTTGAACCGGCAAAGATGAGCGCGAACCGCCTGCTTGAGGGATTTTATTATTTGTGGAAAAATTTCTACAAAAACAAAAAGCCGGTTCAAACCATCCGTTCCTTTGACGTCAATGAGCAAAGCGCCGCTTATTGACTGTAGCGGCTGAGAAAATGCCCCAGCCTGCCGATTGACGTTTCCAGCTCTTCTTTGGGCGGTAAAAACACTATTCGGAAATGATCCGGTCTGGCCCAGTTGAAGCCGCTGCCCTGCACCATCAGAACATGCTCCTGCATCAGTAGATCGAGCACGAATTGTTGATCGTCCCTGATGTTGAATTTCTTGACGTCAATTTTGGGAAACAGGTATAACGCGCCTTTGGGCTTGACACATGATATGCCGGGGATGTCGATGAGCATGGAATAGGCCAGCTCTCGCTGCTCGTACAGGCGGCCGCCCTTTCTCACCAGGTCCCTGATACTCTGATAGCCGCCGAGAGCTGTCTGTATGCCGAATTGCGCCGGCACATTTGAGCACAGGCGCATACTTGCCAGAATGTCGAGTCCTTCGATATAGTCGGTGGCAATCGCCTTGTTGCCGCTGACAATCATCCAGCCGGCCCGGAATCCTGCTGAGCGATATGATTTGGAAAGCCCGTTGAAGCTCAAAAAGAACAGGTCGTCGGTCAGGGAGGCTATCGGAATATGCTGCGCACCGTCGTAGAGAATGCGATCGTAGATTTCATCGGCAAAGACGATCAGCTCATGTTTGCGCGCCAATTCGACGATTCCCTCGAGAATCTCGCGAGGATACACGGCGCCGGTCGGATTGTTGGGATTGATAACAACAATTGCGCGGGTCTTGCCCGAAATATTTTTTTCGATATCTTTGAGATCGGGCGCCCAGTCCGCTGCTTCGTCACAATGATAGTAGGCTGGTTTGCCCCCGGACAGGTGCACCGCGGCCGTCCAGATAGGGTAGTCGGGCGAGGGTATCAATACTTCCTGTCCATTGTTGATCAAGGCGTTCATTGCCAGCACGATCAATTCGCTGACGCCGTTGCCTATGTAAATATCCTCAACTTCCACATTGGCAATGCCGGTTTTCTGGCAGTCCTGCATGACGGCCTTGCGTGCGGCGAACAGTCCCTTCGAATCGCAGTAGCCCTGGGCTTCGCGCAGGTTGACAATTACGTCATGAATAATCTCCTCGGGCGCATCGAAGCCAAAGGGCGCCGGATTGCCGATGTGCAGCTTGAAGATGCGATAGCCTTCCTCTTCCAGTTGAGTGGCTTTGCGTAAAACGGGCCCCCTGATGTCGTAGCAGACATTGGCAAGCTTGTTGGATTTTTTGATTGCATGCATGTTTGTACCTGCCAATGGGGTTGAGAAAGACGCCTCAAAATAGCATCTGGCGATGCCGTTCAAGTGAGTGAGTGTCGCTGTTGGGCAGCGAGTCGACATTGGAGTTGCGTAACCCCGCCTTCAAGACGCAACTCCAATGTCTTCGTCTTGCAACATTTATGGAGGTGAGGGGAATTGAACCCCTGTCCGAGAAGCGATCAGCGCGAGCCGCTACATGTTTAGTTCTTCATTTGATCTCACTGCCTGGTGCGCCGAAGAACAAGCTCACCCAACAGCCAGCGTCGATTGATCTCGCCCGGCCGGTCAACGCACCCCGGCCGAACCAGCGCTCTCATCGGGTCTACCATGCTGCGAACGCACTCACATGATAGACTGGCCGCTCAAATTAGGCAGCCATTGCAAAAGAATAGTCTTCGGCAATTGTTGTTTTTATCGGATGATTTACGAGGCCAACCGATAATCCTCGACATGCTGCTCGAGTTTCACACATCCCGTCGAAAGCCAGTACACCCCCCTTTTCAGAAATCTGCGGTCTGAAACCAGGAACCAGCTATCAGAGGCTGGTACCCGGCTGAGTGAGTACGGAGATCGTCGACCGGAGATTGTGGAACCTCTGGTAACGTCTATTCAAATATACGTGCGATTGACGATTCGCGCAATTGATTTATGTTGATTCGCGTACAATGAATTTGGTTTGCAACTCTTTATGCTTGATGCCCGACTCTCTTCCTTCGAGTTTGTCGACGATCATATTGATGGCATAATCACCCATTTCAAGCTTGGGTTGGCGCACCGTTGTCAACGATGGCTCGATTATCTCGGCCCCCGGAATATCGTCGTAGCCTACCACCGCCAGTTGATTGGGTACCGAAATTCCCATTATTTTGGCCTGCTTGATGATACCGATAGCAACCATGTCACCCGCGGGAACAAAAATTGCCGTTACCTCGGGGTAGTTTGTCTTGATCTCGTTCAGCACGGCATTGCCATGCGCCATCGTATCGTCCTCAACTTCGAATATAAGCTCTTCGGTGAGGGGTTTGCCGTGCAGCTCAAGCGCTTCGCGATAGCCGCGCAGGCGATCTGCGGTCGGCAGGTTCTGCTTTTTGCATATTACACAGGCGACTTTTTCGTGCCCCTTACCGATAAGATATTGGGTAGCTTCCTTTGCGCCGCCGGCATTGTCGACATAAACCGAATCCAGAATATCGCATTTACGTGCCACTACGATGCAGGGCACGCTTTCATCCCGAAAGATATGCAGTTCTTCGTCGCTTACCAGCGCGCCTATCAAAATAACGCCGTCGATGCGCCGTTCACGCGCCAGTCGCTGGAAAAGTTGGGATTCATTTTCCTTCTGGCCGATAGTATCAAAAAGCTGCACCGTATAATCGACATCACGATTGGTGCTCTTGATACCTTGCAGGATACGAATGACAAAACTGGATGCCAGGTTCGGCACGATCACCCCGATCGCATTGGACTTGCGGGTCGCCAGCCCGCGTGCTATCACATTGGGATAATAGTTGAGTTCCTTGGCAATCTTGAGTATCTTCTTGCGCGTACCTTCGGATATGTTCGGTTTGCCGTTTATTACCATCGATACGGTTGCAGCAGTCACTCCGGCGCGTTTTGCGATGTCTTTTAATGTAACAGCCATTGTAAACCCCTTGCAAGGTTTTAGTGGAAAATGTAAAATACATAATAGCCTTAAAAATTCAGCAGTTTAAGGCGTTAAAAAGAGTAATTAAAGCTCAAATGCAGAGACGTGCCGTCAAACGCAAGATCAGGCTCCAAGCGTAAGTTAGGCTTTATATCATGCAAATGAGCATCAACTAGGGCATCAAAAATGCCATAGAAATAAAAAAGTATCGAGTACCATAAATAGGTATTGCGTCTCTGAAAGGCGTTTCGTCGTCTGACCTGCCAGTCCGGTTCAAGCTCGGTTTGAAAAAGATCGGCTGCTTCCTTGCGCAGGTTCAGGAGCTGTTGATCCGATCTCCCATCACTACCTACGTCGGCAACCGTTGCAGAATCGGCGTTTTGCAGGATTATCCGTTCGCATTCACGCATTTGGAAATGATAGTTAATTGCCATAAATCCCAGAGATGTCTGTGCCATGAAAATCATTCCGGCCTTGGAAAGTGAACCGTTGTACCACTGCCCAAGCCCCAGCGCAGGTATGGCGGAGAGCAAGCCCGCCTTGCGAGGATCCCGCGGCAGTTCGTCATAAAAATAGCCGGTACCCTTTAGTGCATCCATAACGTTGTACACATAAAGTCCGCCCATCCAGGAGCTGATATTCAAAAATACCGCCTTCTGCAAATTCCGGTCGTAGCGCGCCGTCTCAAGGCGCTTGCGCACGACGAAGGCGTTCAGTTCGGCTTCGTCATTCGAATCCATACGGTTTCTGCGCCGCTGTTCGAGCGTGTCGGGCGGCAGCCCGCTGAGTGAGTCTTTTTGACTGAGCAGGTGATTCATGTGCAGTGTTTGCGAACTTTCCAGAGACTTTTCTATAATTGAATCCTGCCAGAAATCAATGCGTTCCTTGCGGGTCACGGCATAATCGTAGTAGCGGTTAAATGCAAAGAGCGATAAGATCACTTCCGATCCGAGAAACAGACTGCCCTTGACGTAGTTGCTTTGAAAGCTCTGGCCCAGACCCGGCAAGAGAGCTGAGCCGAGTCCGGCTTTTAAAGGCTTAACAGCAACACGCTTTTTAAGATAGAGGAGGTTGCCCCGCTCTTCTGAAAAAAGTGTGTCATCGCCGATGCTTTCGTACGGCATACTGTCCAGACTCCAGGCCGGCACACTGTCGGACACCGTCTGCGCACCACA
Organism: Chitinivibrionales bacterium; assembly: GCA_014728295.1. Classification (GTDB taxonomy): domain Bacteria; phylum Fibrobacterota; class Chitinivibrionia; order Chitinivibrionales; family WJKA01; genus WJLW01. The sequence continues at coordinate 68,327 of WJLW01000007.1, forward strand.
GATAAATGAAGCTAAAAGAATGCCGAAAATAGGTATAAGCAGATGATTCATTTCGCAAAAATCATTGTAAGCTCTTATAATATATGGACTTCATCGTATAAAATGAGTTTAAGCCTTTAAACAAAATAATTGAATGTCGGCAAAGAATAAAGGCTATTTAATCGCAGGACAACAAAACAGGCGAGACTAAATTTCGTTGATGTAGATGGGCTTTGAGCCGCGGTATTTCTCATCCAGGTAATTGATGAAGATAACCTCGGTTTTTGTATTCTTTTTGATATTGACAATAAACCGGTCGGCATACATGCGTGACATGTGCAGGCCGCGTCCATTTTCATCCAGCAGGCCTTCCCCGTGAATATGGCGATCTATCCGGTAAAGCACCTGCTCCTTGGTGAGGCGTCCGCTGTGGTCGGTTACCGATACGCCGTATTTTTCGTTGTCTTTGCCCAGAATGATATTTACTCTTTCGCTTTCGTCAAGTATAACCTGCGAATGCTTTGCATACTTGCGCTCGCCTTTTTTATTGACTGGAGCGTGGTAGATTGCATTGGTGATAACCTCTTCGAGCAAAATCTGTACAAAAAGCTGCGGATGATGAAATCCGGCGATTGTATTGACAATATCGCTCTCAATGTCGCTGATTTCGATTGATTTTGTCAAGGAATACTCTTTGACTACTGCGAAATCGGGCAACAGGTAGCGCTGTAGGCCGAAAATCTCTTCGGTCACCAGTCCGCACACGACCGAGTTGAATTCGTCAAAATTAAACGGTGTCGATTTTGAGATAATATTGGAGATGTTGCCTTCTTTGGCCATGCGCACGTAGTCGTCGACATTGTAGCCGGTAATGAGAGCGACTTTGGTGCCGGGATAATGCTCCTGCACTTTTCGTACCAGCTCATAGCCCTTCATGCCCGGCATGTTGATGTCGGAAATTACCAGGTCGATCTGCTCTTTGTCAAGTATTGTCAGAGCTTTTTCAGCATTGCTGGCGGTGTGAACGTGATATTTTTCTTCAAGTTCGATTTCCAGCATGCCGCGCATTATCGCTTCGTCGTCTACAATGAGCACACTGCCGATTTTAGGTGACACGCTGATGCCTTTACTCAGGAGATTTCGTCACTGTTGCGCTTCCAGGCCTGTTCGTGGGAACCGATCGGGCCGGGGAGTCTCAGCGCCTCTAAATTATCTCTAAAAACGTTAAAAAAGTCAAGCTGCTAAGCGAATATGTCGACAAGCGAAGAGGTAGACGGAGCAATTGAATCGGCCTTGCCGGCTGTGTTGTAGGCTGCATCCTTGCGGGGGCGGTGATTCGGATCGGTGTCGGTGGATTCGGGGTGATCTGCCGACTGGGCCTCTTCCATTTTCTGCTGCATCACCTGCTGTCGGGCCTGTGCCTCTTTTTGGGCGGCGGCCGCTGCTACCGAGCGATCCTGCCCGGACGGCTGAGCCGGCGCCAGCGCGGCTTTGCGCACCACCTGCATCTTTCGAATTGTTGCTTCTGGATCGTTGGCAATTTCGGAGCTGTCTATCGAAACTTCGCCGCCCACAGCGTAACGTTTGCCGTCGGGGCCGGTTTGGTACTCAAATGTGGCGCCCCCGGTAACATATTGGCCGCCTGCCGCGATATGGGCCTGTTCGTGAGCACGTACTTCCCGGTCGGTGCGTTTCAGCTCTTCAACCCGGCCCTTCTCCTCATCGGTTAACTCAACCGCCGGGTTCGCCGCAATATTGGCGGAATCCTCCCCGGTGGTCCCGGGAGATTTTTGCGCGGTAGCTTCGGTGGCGTTGCGGGGCGGCGGTGTAGGATGGGAAGGGCTAATAGGGGTAAGCGGCCGGCGAAAAAGGGGGTTATACGTGATTCCGTCCACTGGCATGTCTGCGTCCTTGCAGAAAAAGTAGATCGATCCTGTTCGTTATATCGGTACTATCCATATGCTACTTGAATTGTTTTTTCGCTCAGATCCTGACGAAAAGGCTGCAAAAACGTATTTTTAAAAGATTTTTTGGTAAACCACAACTTTTTGACACACTTTACGGAGGTTAAAATTCATGGCTAAAACTGCAGACCTTGAATCGAGAGAGTTTCAGACCGAAGCAAAGCAGTTGCTCCATCTCATGATCCACTCGCTGTATACCCATAAAGAGGTGTTTGTGCGGGAACTCATATCCAATGCCTCTGACGCTCTCGACAAATTAAGATTCGAGTCTTTGACCGACAAGGAAATTATGGGTAAAGACACCACGCTCGATATCCACATAAAACTTGACAAAAAGGCAAAAATTTTTACGATCTCCGATAATGGCATCGGTATGAGCAGAGAGGAAGTTGTCGAGAATATCGGTACCATCGCGCGCAGCGGCTCAAAAGCATTGCTGGAAAAGATGTCAGACAAGGAAAAACTTGATTCCAATCTCATCGGGCAATTCGGCGTGGGATTTTATTCGGTGTTCATGGTTGCCTCTAAAGTCAAGCTGGTAACCAAGCGTGCCGGTGATCAGGGGCCTGCCACGGTATGGGAGAGTGACGGCGAAAATGCTTACGCTATTGGTGAGACCCAGAAGCCCGGCCGCGGTACCGAAATTACCGTCTATCTCAAAGAAGAAGAGGCAGAATATGCCGAAGACTGGAAGATCAAGTCGATTGTCAAAAAGTATTCCGATTTTATCGCTTTTCCCATCTACCTGCCCGATGACAAAGGTAAAGAAGAAATTATCAACGAAACCAAGCCGATCTGGAAACGCGAACCTGCGGATGTTACCGATGATCAGTACGAGGTGTTCTACAAGCACTCTCTGAATGGATTTGAAAAGCCGCTGAAGATTATTCACAAAAAGGCCGAAGGTCTGCTTGAATATTCGTATCTGATGTTTATCCCGGAAAAGGCGCCGTTCGATCTGTTCAATTTCGAGCGCAAACATGGTGTCAAGCTGTATGTCAAGCGCGTATTCATAATGGATGACTGCAAGGAACTTCTGCCGGAATACCTGCGATTCATCAAGGGGGTTGTCGATTCGGAAGACCTGCCGCTCAATGTTTCGCGTGAAACCCTGCAGCAGAATCCGATTGTCGAGAAGATGAAGAAGAATCTGGTGGGCAAAGTAGTCGGCGCCTTGAAGGAGCTGTCTGATACCAGGCCTGATGAGTACAAAAAATTCTGGACCCAATTCGGCGCGGTGCTCAAGGAAGGCATTCACAGCGATTACGAGAATAAAGATAAGCTGCTGGAAATTGTCCGTTTTCAGTCATCCAACGCGGCAACAGCCGAAGAGGTGACCTCACTCAAGCAATATGTCGAACGCATGCGCACCGATCAGAAAGATATTTATTATATCGCCGGCGAAAGCAGAGACATCGTTGAAAAGAGCCCGCACCTGGAGGTTTTCCGGGATAAGGGTATCGAGGTGCTTTATCTGGTCGATCCGATCGATGAATTCATCGTACATGACATCTACAATTTTGACGGCAAGCAGCTCAAGTCGGTCACTCAGGGGGATCTTGATCTGGGCGAACTCGGTAAAGAGGAAAAAGAAGAAAAGGAAAAGGCCGAATCTTCGTACAAAAAACTGACCGAGCGCATCAAGAACATTCTTGGCGACGAAGTCAAGGAAGTGCGGGTCACGACGCGCCTCAAAGACAGCCCGTGTTGCCTGGTTGCCGAGGATGGGGGAATGAGTGCGCATATGGAAAAGATCATGAAATCCATGGGCCAGACCGTCAACCCGACCAAGCGTATCATGGAGATCAATGCCGAGCATTCCATCCTCAGGAACATGAACCGCCTTTACGAAAAAGATCCGAAAGACACGCAGCTTGAAGAGTGGGTCAAATTATTGTACGATCAGGCTATCGTTTCCGAGGGGCAGGTTCCCAAAGATCCACTCGCGTATGCACAACGGGTCAACGAATTGCTTGTCAGGATATCCTCCGCTTGCGTCAAGGACTAATCGCAGTTCAGGGCGACATCAAGCATCCAGAACCGGAGCAATTTCTCCCTGTTGGCGGGTGAAATTGCTTTTTTACCTTTCATGTTCATAATTCGCATATGACAAAAAAACTGGCGATTGGGTTCATATCGTTTCGTTTTGCCGGAACCGACGGCGTGTCGCTCGAAACCGAGAAATGGGCCAACGTGCTGGAGGGCATGGGCCATACCTGCTACTATTTTGCCGGTGAACTCGATCGTCCGCCCGATCGCAGTTTTCTGGTGAGCGAAGCGCATTTTACGCATCCCGAAATTCGTGACATTTACGTGCGGTGCTATGGCGATGAAAAACGCTCCAGCGCAGTCACCCGCAAAATCATGTCGTACAAAGAGCTGCTCAAAGAACAACTATACAAGTTCAAGCATGAATTCGGCATCGACTTATTTATTACCGAAAACGCGCTCAGCATACCGCTCAACATTCCGCTTTCACTCGCCATAACCGAAACCATTTCGGAAACCGGAACCTATACTATCGGCCACCATCACGACTTTTACTGGGAACGCAAGCGCTTCATGGTCAACTCGATCTGGGAATACATCAATATGGCATTCCCTCCGCATATCCCCAATGTCTATCACGTGGTCATCAACTCCTCGGCAGCAAATCAGTTGAGTTTACGAACCGGAATATCATCCACCATCGTTCCCAATATTATGGATTTTCATAATCCGCCCCCCGCCGTGGATAAATACTCGGAAGACGTGCGCGAAGCGCTGGAGATCGATGATGACGAATCTTTCATTCTCCAGCCGACCCGTGTTGTGCCCCGCAAGGGGATCGAACACGCTATAGAGCTGGTCAGCAGGCTGGGCTTGAAATCCAAGCTGATTATATCACATGCTTCCGGCGATGAGGGCTATGATTATGAAAAGCGGATTCGTGAGTATTCGCAAATCATGAATGTAAATACGCTTTTTGTTTCCGACGTTATCGGTGAGCATCGCAGCCAGACCGAGGACGGACGAAAAATATATGCCCTCAACGACATCTATCCGCATGCCGATCTGATTACCTATCCTTCAAATTTCGAAGGATTCGGCAATGCATTTCTGGAAGCGATCTACTTTAAAAAGCCCATTGTAGTAAATGATTATTTGATTTACACAATTGATATCAAACCGAAAGGATTCAAAGTTATCGAAATGCCCGGCTATGTCTCTACAAATGTTATCCGGGCAACCCGTGCGGTTGTCATGAACAAAGAGATGCGCCGGGAATATGTCGAGCACAATTATCACTTGGGAAGAAAATATTATTCATATCCAGTGCTCGAACGCAAGCTCAACGCATTGATCACGGACTGTTTCGGCATATGAGCACGATTGCCTTGCTGACGGATTTTGGTACGCAAGACTGGTATGTTGCCGCCATGAAAGCGGTGATGCTGCGCATTTGCCCCCGTGCCCAGTTTGTTGACATTTCGCATGCCGTTACGCCGGGTGACATACGCCAGGCAGCCTTTGTCCTGTTGTCAAGCTACAGCTATTTTCCGGATCGGACGGTGTTCCTTATCGTTGTGGATCCGGGCGTGGGCAGTGAACGTGATGTCCTGGTTGCCGAAACCGATTCGTCTCTCGTTGTCGCTCCGGACAATGGCGTCGCTTCGTATATGTTGAAAGCCTGTTCACCGGTTGCCACCTGTCGCGGAACCAATTCAAAATTCATGCTTTCGAAATTGAGCACAACCTTCCACGGGCGTGATATTTTTGCTCCGATCGCCGCGCATCTTGCAGCCGGTGTAGCACCGGCCGAGTGCGGAGATCCTTTGCCTCATCCGGTCGAGCTTGCCTGGCCCGAAGCTACGATTACTTCGCGGGAGTTGAAAGGGGAGGTGGTATACATCGACCGTTTCGGCAATGCAATAACTTCAATTGATACGGATAGGCTGCAAAAGCTGCCGCCCGGCGTCTACCAGGCATACCTGCCAAACGGCATGAGCTTACCGGTACATGCTTATTATCAGGAGGTTGCGGCAGGTATGCCTCTGGCGATTACAGGTTCTGGCGGGCTGATCGAAATCTCAATCAATCAGGGCAATGCCGCTCGGCGCCTCGGGCTGCATATCGGTTCCTGCATCGCACTGAAATAATCTCCACTTTTATACTCGCCTGTTGCCTGATTGGCAACGAACAATGATTATTCTTAAGCGAATCTCGCTGCGTGAGTACTCATCCGGCAGCCAACTATTCATTTTGAATTTTATACGGTAGTAGTATTTTAGTATAGAGAACGGCCCTGATCGCTCGCAACGGTTCAGTAGCTACGTTTCGACGGATTGCGCCGCCATGCTTCAAATACCGCTTTGGCCTCGTTACGTAGCAAGTGCAAAATCGGCAGCGAACGGTCCGCGCATGCTTTGCCGATCTCACGGTAGATGAACGCATCATCAAATCCGGCGCGCGCGGCATCCTCTTTGGTGCCGGCAAAGACGATGCGCTCGATGCGCGCCCAGTAAATTGCTGACAGACACATCGGGCATGGTTCACAGCTTGTGTAAAGCGTGCACTTTTCCAGCGAAAAGCTCTGCAATGCCGCGCATGCCTCACGGATGGCAACGATTTCGGCATGTGCGGTTGGATCTTTGCTTTGTACAACCCGGTTCCATCCTGTGCCGACAATCTTGCCGTTGTTGACAAGTACAGCGCCGAACGGGCCGTTTTCACCCGATGCGCTGTGAGTTGCGGCCAGTTCGATAGCCATGCGCAGATAGTGCTTGTCCATGCGGGTCCTTTGTGAGAAAACGGCGGGCAGGGGGCCTGGAAAAGCAGCCCGGTCTCTGGCAACCAGGCGGAAGGTACAGACACTGGCCGCCATCGATATCGAGGTCAAAATCCAGCACCGTGCCGTTGTCGATTGCATCGGATCCTTCTTTGAGGTGCAGGTCTTCAGCGCCCGGCGTGCGGGAGACAAACTGATCAACCGACTTGTTGCGCAGCTTATTGGTTCCGGGGGCTTTGTTGTCACTGCTCAAATTATGAGATGAATATTTGAACGGACCCAAAAAATCCTGCTTTGCATTGCCAACCGACATGACACACGTCCATTTTGGTTAGAGGGTTCCTACATACAAATGTCCTAATTGCCTTCACGCAGCTCTTGGAATCTGATGAAATGAAGTGATAATATAAGTAACGCTTTGCTAAAAACACCAGTCGTTTTTAAAATTTATTTATAATGAGAATGATGTCGCTGCCGGAAAGAAATATTTTGACTACAGGCGCACCTTCCCCGCATGTTTTACTCTCTACATTGGCGGGCACAATTTCTTCTGATTTGATGAGTGTCAGATCTATACTTTGGACTTATCGGCCGATCAAGATGTGGACCGCACTACTGGCTATCAATTGATGAAGTGGTCCTTCTGTTATGGCCGTTCAGGATTATTTTATATTCATAACTATGGCTATCAGACAACTTTACCCTTCCAAAGGAGGAAGTATGCGCAAGTGGAGGAGATTGTTCACGGCGTTAGCGCTGGTCTCAGCTTTAACGATGCAGACGCACGCAATTGTCGGGGTGGGTGCACACTGGGGATTTGATTTTACGTTGAATATGGATGAAAGCCTCAACGAACTGGTCACGATGAAAGAGCTTTTTCAGCCTGCCGATTTTAAAACGTTTCTGGGTAGTTCGGGGCCGATCGCCGATTCACTGGCCGCGCAAATCGGCATAACGGCAGCAGAGCTCAACGCGTTCATCGACACCCTGACCGGTGCGGCAGGAGTGCAGGCCGCAGATTTCAGTGCGTCCCTGCCGGTAACGCTGTCGCGCAGCGAGTGGAGCCGGACGATTTTTAATTTCGGCGGCAAGATTTTCATCGATATTATTCCCGTGCTTGACGCTATAGAAGTATCGCTCAACTTCGGCGTGTGGGAATATCAGGCGTGGCTCAATTACCCTTCGGGCGTACGGCAGGAAAACCTGACCGTGGATCAGGTAAGTGAAGTGTATGAAACCGGAGATTACAGCTCGGTTCTCGTGATGGAGGACACCATTGCGCTGACGCTGGAAAATTTCGGATATGCCTATTTTGGACTGGATGGAACGCCCTATGCTAAATTGCACATCGATGCTACGGTGCGCAAAAATATTATCGCAGTGCCGAACAAATTGAAAATTTTCCGTTTGTACGCGGGCGGTGGACCGACGGTACACTTTGCTACTCCAATTATAACTCCGGGAATGGTAGAAGAAACGGTGGGAGATATTATTGACGGGGCAATTGAAGCATCAAACGGCGATTTGAGTCAACTGGCAACCCAACTCACCGGCTCTCCCGGAACCAAGCCTGAAAATCACCCCTTGCGCCCGGTTGTGGAAAAAGTCCTCGAAGGCATGACGGTGCCCAAATTCGGCATGCATATTATTGTCGGCAGCATGGTGAAATTGCCCGTTGTGCCAATTGGTTTCTACCTCGACGGCAAACTGCAGGTACCGTTCGGAGACATGGACGAGGAGGCTGGACTGAAAGGATATGGTGTTTTAATCAACGGCGGTATAACGGTCGGGATTTAAGCGGCGATTACATGGCAAGACATTGACATACGGGTGATCATGCGATCACCCTTTTTTATGCCTGCACCGTGAGTTTGAGGGTGGGGTCGGGCAGCATCAATTCGGTCAGAATCGCCCCGACAGTAGCAAAAATCGTAAGTACAAAGGCCCGCCATACAAACATACCGATAATGCTGCCGGTATTTTGCATCAGCGTTGGGTCAAAATAGAGTGTAATACTCCCCATGGCCAGGCCGGTTACCAGGCCGGTCAGTGCTGCCAGAATGATCCGTTTGCCCAGTGACAGCGAGCCAGCGCCGGTTGTGATTCCGGCTCCCAGAAGCAACGGCACTCCCAGCATGAGATACCAGATTTCTTTGAGTCCGGGCAGTGAACCCCGGTTTTCAACCAAGAGAAGACCGGCGCCGAAAAACAGCGATGCAGCAGCAATAAGGTAGAGTGCTGCATGCCAGTAGCGAACAGGGAAATTATGACGGAATGTCATGCGGGCGTTAATTTTTCGCCTGATGGTCAACGGCCAGTTGTAGAAGATGCCGTATACCCAGTGCTCCAGCAGTGCGCCGCTTTCTCCAAATACCGGAACCACATGCACGGCGTCGGTTGCCCAGTGCCCGGCCATGAAACGTGCCAGGGTCGGATACCGGTAGGTCATTTGAATTGGAAAAGCAAGGTAGCCTACGTATTTGAAAAAACCAAGGAACACGGCGATATTGTAATCCTTGAAATTGCGCTCCCGAATGACAAGATAGAGAACGTAAAGCCCCCGCGTCAAGGAACCGGGGGATATGGGAACGACCTGGAAGAGCCCGATAATTGCGGCTGCAGCCAGAGATGCTTCCTGCTTTGACATGCCGGGGTGCATGAGAATGTAGACAAATGCGACAGTTATCGAAACAACTTGCGTAATGGGAACCGTGCAGACATGCACGGCAAGGCTTTTCAAATATTTCTGGATATAGGGTTCTCTGAGTTGGCCGAGGATCTCTTCTGCATCTTCGGTGGTAATGATATTTTTCTTGCGTCCTTCTTCAACCATGTCCCGCAGCCATTGTTCGCGCAGCGAAGCGTTGAAATACAACTTGACCGGACGCACGATGATGAAGTGCAATCGCTCCTTGAAACAGTCCCCGTCCGTTATGAATTTGTGCAATCCCGGCGGCAGTATCGATATCGGTACATGTAAAGCAAATCGGGGCAGTGACTGTGCAAGGCGCTTTGCCTTTGCCTCAGATACCCGCCCGGCCCGATGCCAGCTCAGTACCTTTTCGGCCATAATGGCTTTGACCGCACGGCCGAAATAGGCCGGGCTGGCTATCAGCTTTGCATAGTGGGTGCGCCAGGCCGCGTGCCCCCAGGCTTTGCGCAGGACTGGGCCCAGCAAGGGAATTATGCCGATCCAGTAGAACAGAATCGTGCTGATTGACGATGTGCGAAATGCCGTCTCGTGCTTTGCGTCAATGTGATTGCGTACCTTCCAGCCGGTTACGGCGCTTTGCGTCATAGTCGACCAGAGCTTCGCGCTACCCAGCAGTCGGATATGGTTGTGGGTGATGTCGGGAATCGAATTGCGATAGACGTCTTCGGCCTGCTTAAGCTGCTCCAATTGCGGCTTGAGGTCGGCAAACTTCTCCTCATGTCTGGTGAGATAGGATTCGAGTTTTTTGAGATTTCCCCGATCAAATTGCACCAGGCTGCCACGCACCAGTCCTTTCAGAATGAGGACAACATCTCCCGGGCTCATGGGCAAAAACGGCAGAAGCGCCAGCCCGGCGCGGAAGTCAACAGCGGTTAAACCCGCAGATGGATCGTCATCACATTCAAATCGCTTGAGACAATTAGGCTGGCTCTTGCAGGTCGACCATTCGTATTGACGCGCAAATTCGTGCGCGCCCATCTCGTGCAACAGGTCGACAAAATTGTGCATAAACTGCTTTTTTGCCCGAAATTCGGGAGAACCAAGCCGTGATGTGTCGACCCGGCACCCGCGCTTCCAGCGACCCAGCAGATCCATATACTGGTCCACTTCCAGACGCCAGGTACGTCCGTCAATCCAGTTGCTGATCTCACCGCAACTGCCCAGGGTCGAATCCACGAAGGTCGCATGGACATCGTTGACACAGCTTTCGTCGCCGAATTTGATGCCCGCTCCCCGTCTGATCAACTTTTGCCATAAGGCTCCCGCACGCGCGGCCGTTGGGTTGCATTGTAGTTGAAATGATGCTTGAAAACCTATACCATAGAGCAGATTGCGGAAAAACAGTGAGCCTTTCGAGGGCGGAATCAGAATTTTCAGCGCATAATGCGTGTCAACGGATAAGCCTGGAATGTTGCCCTGAAGAGCCACGGCCCTGACCCGGTAGACTTGCCCGGCAAATCCTCCCCCCACGAATTTGTCAATTGCGAATTCTGCGGGAATCGTTCGGGATGGATCATCGGTAATGACCGGTACAAGATTGTACTGCAAGGTATCACCTGCTTCGTATCTGACGATGCGGTCGGGCCGGTGGAGCTGTTGATCGTTTGCGAGCTGCAGCAGTTGCCTGCATACGCCAAGCGAATAGTCATTTGCCATGGGCGGTCCTGAGCTAAAAAGGGGTCTGCATTAAAATGTGAAACAAAATATCAACTTGATTATCGATAATGCAAGCAACTAAAATATATCGAGGTTTGAATGCCATCCCTGGCGGCGGTGGAAGGTAAATCGTCGTTATCACAAGATACTATTTTACTTTCAGCAAAAACCATTACCGAAAGATTTCGTATGAAAAATCTCTGGGCGCCGTGGCGTGTCAAATACATTCAGTCCATCACCCATCCCGATGACGAGTGTGTTTTTTGTAAAGCACCACAGCGTGACAAGGATAAAGAGATGCTGATACTGTATCGCGGCAGACGTAACTTTATTATCATGAATAAGTTTCCCTATAATAACGGTCATATGATGGTTGTTCCATATGTGCATATGTCTTCGCTTGACGAACAAAGCGACGAGGGAATGCTTGAAATGTGGCAACTGGCGCGGGATTGCAAAAAGGCGCTTTCCAGAACACTACATTGCGACGGGGCGAATCTGGGTATGAATCTTGGTCGGGTGGCCGGGGCCGGTATCGATCAGCATATTCATCTGCATATCGTACCCCGCTGGAACGGCGACACCAACTTTATGCCGGTAATTCATGACACCAAAGTGATCTCGCAGGGAATGGATGAAACCTACGATCTGCTCTGCAGTGCACTTCAGGAGATTGCCGGTACTTCCTGAGCCGACGCGCCGGGAATGTGCTCCCACAAATGCATGGCGCCGTTGCGCAGGGTCGCGTAGTGATATCTGCGCAACCATTCGCCCGTATTGAGGTATATCTTGTCGTCCCACTTCACTATTTCTGCGTGATGCGTGTGTCCAAAAATAACGATATCGGCCCCTTTGTCAATAAAGGCCTTGGCATGCTCACGGTACTCCGCAAGGCGTTGCGCTTTCATGCGGTGGGATAAAAACCTACGGCTCGAGCCCGAAAACACGGATGCGAAGGGAATCCCTATATTCGGGTGCAGCCATTTGTAGATGCGTTGAAACCCGGGTATTCGCAGAACCGTTCGCAGGACCCGATAAGCGACATCATCCCGCAGTAAGCCGTCTCCATGGTAGATATGAACCCTTTTGCCGTGCAGGGTGGTGTCGAGGTGATCGTGATGCAGGTGAATTCCCAGTGCGCTATGCAAAAATGATCCGATCGCAAAGTCATGATTGCCGGCCATATAGTGAATTTCAACACCGCCTTCGCGCAGCAACTGCAGTTCGTGCAGAGCATGAAAGTAATCGGGCCGGATCGCATACCGGTATTCAATCCAGAAGTCAAACAGATCGCCGACGATGAAAAGCTGTTGCGCTTTGTCGCGTAGCGAGCGCAGGAAGGACAAAAGGTGCTTTTCTCGCTGGTTGTAACCGGGAAGATCTATGCCAAGATGCGCGTCTGATACAAAATAGATATCTTTTTGGCTCATGCTCACTCGTTGACGGAGAGTAATTGCAGGATGGGGTAAAGTAAATAAAGGCGAACTTGGTTCAAGTTCGCCTTGTAGGTTTGCGCTAATTCAGTGAGCAATTGCTATGAATTATTCCCAGAGATCCTCGGTTGTATCGAGGTCGCTAACCATATCCCTGAAGTTCTGATCGTCGTCATGCAATGTGCCGAATTCCAACTCACGCATGTCGTCATCAACAGCAACTTCATCCGGATATTGCTCATCCATGTCTCTGAGAATCTCATCAGCATCGAATGAATCGTCTCTTAGCATGGTTTCACCTCCCTTCTCCACCAAATCTCACCTGGTAGCGTGAAATTTCAGGAAGAAGTATAATCAAATTTTCAAGTCGTGTCAACATCTTTTTACATTTTTGCAAAATAAATTCAGCGATCTCATCAAACCGGCAATTAAGCCGAGCCGGCAGGGCTGTCGCAAAGAAAGGGTTGTCGCGGGAGATTACGATGAAGTTCGTCTAGTTGTCGCTCTTGCGAATAATGTCGTCTATTTCCTGCTGTACCTTAGCTTTGTAGAGAAGTTCGTCCAGATTCGCGTCACTTGGCCTTCCCTTGTGCATCAGGTGACTGCGTTTGTTCAAGAGCTCGAGTTCAAGCTTCTTATGCTTGTTTTCTTCTTTGCGAATTCTATAAATGAGCAACGATCTGCCCAGGGAAATGCTCAGGAGTACAATAAAAAGCTGCATAAACCAGAATAAAATGTAATTCTCAGAAATCAAGTGCAGTCCTCACAATCATTGCTGGCACCTTACATTACATGGGTTTTTTCGTACTCGTACCTTAAATATATCTTGGGCACATGAGAAAATCAATTGCAGCACTTCTTTTTTCCTTCAAAGCCTGTAGCGATCGGTTGCAAAGTTCATTCGCCGCGCAAAGCTTAGTGCGTAGAGCAACAGGTCCTTTGATTTACCCGATTGCTTGCCGGCCCTGACATATGACTGGTGCAATTCACTGATTTGCGTGTTCAGGATATGATAGAAACGGTCTTCCAGGCTGTTTTTTGCTATGGGAATGCCGAATCTGTCGACAATATTGAGCAGGGCCCTGATGCGTTCGCATGCATTTTCCTCCAGCCCGTTGGCCAATCCTTGAAACTCCTCGTACAGGCGGTTTTGAAACAGCGGCGCAGTTTCGCTGAAGTCAATTGGCGCATCGAAAGAAACCGATTTTTTCCAGACGGCAAGCAAGGTCTCGAAGACGCCGGTGTCAATCTGCGCTTCTCTGAGACTGTGTATCACTTCGTTCCATTGTGCCGTGAGCGCGAATGAAACGGCGTTTCGAATTGTCTGCGGCAAGGCTGCTTTAAGCGTCACCAGCATGAGCAGCTCTTTTTCTTTATCGTCAAGCCATTCACTGCAACCTACGCCGGTGGTTAGGGTTGTTTTTGCCCGGTATTTTCGGGCGATACGCTCGCGAGTATCGGCGTAGAGATCGGCCAGCGTAAGGTGCAGCGCGTTTTTCCGGCTTTTAATCGATTCGGGCTCACGGTAGTCGTTTATGTCAATTTCTCCGCTCTCGGCGGGAAGAAGCCATGCTTCGAGTTCGTGGTCGCTGGTGCGCTTGAGCAATTCAACGAAACGGCCTTTTTCGGTGGTCGTCGCATTGGTAACTGCAGCGGTCCATACGTGATAGTCAGAGCCGTTGTGGTAATACCGGAAAGCCTCTTCGGCGACAATGTCAAAGTTCAGGCACGGGGGATGATGATTCTGTTCGTCAAGCAGCATTTTCTGGCAGGTCTGTGCAAATGCCACACGGGCAAGGCTGTACTGCTGGGGAGCGACATACGCATCAAAGGCCGTTTTGCCGTTCATACCGGGCAAATTGCTGTGTGCCGTTTGGAGTTTGCACAGCATGAGCTCTCTTGCCACTTCAGCCTTTTTTTTCGGCAATCCCAGTTGCAGTGCACGTGCAGCATAGGCCATGTTCTGCACAGTTTCGATACCGGTGACGTCGGCAAAGAACCATCCGCAGGACGTGTAGGCGTACAACATGTACTTTTGCGACTGGAGCAGGCGATAGAGAATTTCGACCTCGTGCGACGAGATCGTTAAATCATGGTAGTGCTCCCGCAGAGAATGCTCAAATTCACTTTTGATATCGGCCGCGTTCAATGGGGCATAGCTGTCACGGAGTTGCCATGCGTCAATTCCGAGTCGGCCGCAGACTTGCCCGTAGTGCTCGTTAAGCGATATTTGCAATTCTTCAAAAGCGCTGCGCAGCGGCGTACGCCATGCCTGATTCCATGACGGATCCCCGCCTGTATGGCATCCGCAATTCCGATACCAGCGTCCCGTTCCGTGGGCGCAGCTCCAGGCCGTCCCTTCGCTGTTTGCATTGCTCAGACGTACCGCGAAGCGGGGGGGGTGTTTCTCAAGAAACCAACCGAAGTTGACCGGTTCAAGATCCCGATATATCTCTCGCTCGGCAAAAAAATATGCCAGACACATATCGCCATACGCCTTGTGGTGTCCGAACGTTTCCCCATCGGTGGCAACCACGGTCACCTGGTTTTCCGGTGATGCTGTATCAAAGCACACCCGCAGGCCGGTTGCCAGGTTGTCCGAACTGGTCAGGGTATCGCCGAAGCTGATGGATCGGGACAGCGCTTCATCAAAGAAAAAAACATCAAGGTATTCCGTATCGTTTCCTTCATCGGGAAAAATGCGATAAGGACGGCGCGCATCCAGTGCAGATGAATCGGTGGCAGTCCATTCTTCTTCGTCAAGCATTCGGAAAGCCGCTGCCTGTGTTGGAGAGAGTATAGTAAAGCGAATCCCTTCTTCTATCAGGCAGCGCACGGTATCGTTGTTTATTGCCGTTTCGGCAAGCCATATGCCTTGCGGTTCCCGCCCGAAGCGTTCTTTAAAAAACTGCTTGGCCCAGCGAATCTGGGTCAACTGGTCTCTGCGGGACGCCAGCGGCATGATGATATGGTTGAATACCTGCGCAAGTGCATTGCCGTGCCCGTTCAAACGCTCGAGACTTTCTTCATCAGCCGCAATTATGCGCTCGGCAACATCCGGATGCACGCGTTCGATCCAACTGAACAGTGTCGGCCCGAAATTGAAGCTCATGTTCCGGTAGTTATTGTATATGCCCCTGATCATTCCCTGCGGAGTTAACAGACGGGAATAGGCATTGGGCCGGTAACATTCGTCAAATACGCGTTCGTTCCAGTCATGACTAGGCGATGCAGAATCCTGCTTTTCTACGACATTGAGCCATGGGTTTTCGCGCGGGGGTTGATAAAAATGACCGTGAATAATAACCGGGCGCCCGTGAGGTGGTTTACTAAGGGGTCCAGTCATACTCGCGTCCGTCCGGGCAGGCTACTTTTTTATCTTTCAGGCGGTTGCGAAGAATGTCGATGCCCTGCGACAGAATATCTTCTCTGGCTTCAAACATATTATCAAACCAGCGCTCAACTTCATTGCCGATGCGCGTATAGCATTTGTCACCAATGAATTTGTCACCGAGCTGGACTTCGATAATTGTCTTTTCTCCGTCGATTACGACGTTCTTGATCCATCGTATGCTCATGGTGCGCTCCGTAACTTACGATTGGTCAAATTCCTGCAATAGTAAACGAGCTTTGGTTGAAAATACATCCTGAGGATATTCTACAATAAGCTTTTCAAGAATGGAACGGGCCTTTTCAACTTCAGCGTTGCGTGCCAGTGCCCTGGCGTACACGAAGCGATACTGAGTGCCGACCTCCTCGGAGTAGTATCGGCCCAGCAGCTCGACGATGGGGGTGGAGTTCTGAGCCTCCAGCAGGGGGAGGCTGATACGCAGCAGCAGATATTCCCGCGCTTTAGTGCTATAGCGTTGCGGGGCAAGCCGGGCCGGCAGACCCTCATAGTGTTGGAGATACAGGTAATATTCACATTTCGCCCAGCCCTTCAGCTCTGACGGGGAGCCGCGCATGAGTGCGGCTGCGTATTTGTATTGAAGCACTTCACCTGCATGCTTCCATGACGGCGGATACCGCATCGAGTCAAGCACCTGCAGGGCACTGTCGGGCTGCTGTGCAAAAAGCAATACACGCAGGCGCCAGAGATTCAACTCAAGTGACTGCGTCCTCCAGCGACGGGCTTGCCGCAGTGAGTCGGCTATATAGGCCTGCGCTTTTTTCAATTCGTGTGCATACAGGCATTGGCGCAGGAAGAGCGTATCGCGATGCCGGGATGGTGCCACCTTTGCAAGAAGCCGTTCAGCCTCAACCAGCAATCCGGCCTTCTGGTTGAGGATTATTGCGGTATGCACATGGGCGGGCGATTGCATGTCGAGTTTTGCAAGCCAGATGCGGGCTGAGTCAGTGATATTCTGCGATGCGAATGACTGGTAAATAATGGTTGCCAGCGCAGCTTTCCGGTGCTTGTCGCGGAAGCGCCGGTAGGCGTGCTTTGCCGGTCGAACGGCCGAGGCGAATGCCCCCATGGAAAAACGGGAGTGGGCAATTTCAGCCAGGCGCTCGGCAATACCGTAACCTTCAAACGGCAGGCCGGCAAGTATGGTAACCTCTTGCTCTTCCAGATGAAATCGCCGGCAGGCAGTACGAAACCAGTGCAGCGTCTTGACCGTGTCCAGACCGTGCGTTGCGAAGCAGCATGATTGATATGACTGCAGCGCTGCTGTAATGGCGTGGCGTTCGGCGTCCCGCAGAGCGTTGGTAAGCTGGTTTTGCATGATGGGCGCGATGCGCGGATTGGCATTCTGGGCTGTGCAGATAATCTGTGCGGCTCTGTCATAGTTGCCCAGCACAATTTCGTATTCCGCCCAGCGCATGAAGTCGAAATCTCTGAGCTGTCCGGCCTGCTCGGCAGCCTGCATAAGCTGTGAAGCACCTGCTATATCGCCACGCTCCCTGAGTTGGGCCCCGATTTGCTGCCACGGCCCATGCAAGGTTTCCCATAAGCCGAACCATGCAGTGCAGCCCGAGTTGTCGGCCGGCAGCATGCAAAGTGCATGCAACCAGTCTAACGGAAAATGGCCGCTGTTTTCGATTCGAGTAAACAGCGTTTTAGTAAAGCGTTCCCCACGCCTGATCAAGTGGGGAGAAGTCGTTGCGCGTTTGATGTAGTGAGAAAGACATGCCGAATCCCGGGGCGGCGCTTCGCGCAGCAATTCCTGTTTGTCACGCTGGTCAAGCCCTTTCCACAGCGTTTCGGCAAAGCGACAGGTGCTCCCTGACAAGGTATACCCGGTCAATACGACAACGGCGATAAGCTTAATGCGCATGCTTATTAATTCCATCGATTCGAGCTCAGTGCATTGCTGATCCGGACATGAATACGCCCGAAACCGCGTGTTTCTTCATAATTTCGGGCCCACTCCAGCGAGAGCATACCGAGCCGGGAAGGTATTCTGATACCAAGGCCAAAACCGAACAGGTCGACACGGTTTTCACTTTGCAATGATACCGATTTTCGAAAACCGGTTCCTGCGTCACCGAAAAGATAAATCGATCCGGTTCGCGCAAAGTAGAAAATGTATTCAAGTTGTATAAATGCCACAGTACGCAACGGAAACTGATAATCGGCATAGCCGCGTACCGATTCAAAACCACCGACTCTGAACAGTTCGACATCGGCGAGGTCTTCCTGGCGGGTAATGAGATTCTTTGAAACCAGCTTCGCATAAACGGCGTGACGCATCCGGAACGGAACATGAATTCCTGCATCAAGCTCAAGAGACCACCTGCTAAACCGTGTCCCGGCGCTGTCGGCAATGCCTGCGCCGGTTTCGATGGTTACCCGACGTGCAAATGCGCCCCTTTGCAGACGCTCGGCCAGTCTTTTAAAGATAAAGCTTCCGCCCGTGTACCTTCGCTCTTCCTGGGTCGTAGCTGCAGCAGTGCCGGTCGAGTCATAGAGTGTTTGCGGCAAGGTTACCTCATACCCACGCAGCCTGATTCCGGTCTGCCATAGCGGACGGATTTCGTAGAGCAGCTCTGCAGCGCCCTCCAGATAGCCGTGTTGCTCTTCACGGATTTCCATTCCGAAGCCGGTCGATGCAAAAAGTGGATAACCCAGCAGCCAGGGCTTGTTTATATCGATGCTAAACAAGAGTAGCGAATCTTCCCCCTGAAATTGCATATCACCGGATTCTCCCCAGCCGAAAACGTTGAGCAGCGACAAATTGATCAGCCCCACCAGCCGCGGCTCACCATTCTGTGAAGATTGATAGGCAAGGGCCCCATCGACTCCCAGGCCGGTGTTTTCTGCAATAGTTATGGGAGCAAGTACCTGATGCGCAGCGATGGACGCATCGGTTTTTTCCTCCCCGCCAAACAGAGAATCCGGGAAACTGCTCCGGCTCAAAACCGGGGCGCCGGGACTGGCATCTGCGATATAGGAGCGTGACTTGAGTTTGCGAATCGTTTGTTGGATTTTGCGGGTGCGATAGAGTTCACCGTGATTGAATGATATGTCATAGAGCAGCAATTGCCGGTGGGTCTTTTCATTTCCCGAAAATACCGGGGCGCCGAATACGCATTTTTTGCCCGCTGAAATTTTGAAAAGGGGACGGACGGCATGTCGCACTTGCGAGGAAGCTTTGTTCAGGTTCAGTGACATTTGCGCGAAGGGATAGCCTTGTTCGCCAAACCATGCCAGTATGTTCCAGCCCAGCGCATTGATCAGGGCCGCATCGAATGCGCACGGCATTGTGTATGGAATGAGCGAATCGAGCGCAACGTGAAGCTTTGTACCCGTAACGACCGGACTGTCGATTACAAATCGGGGACCGCTGTGGATGACCACGGTGTCGGGAGTCAGCGTGTCATATACAGCCTCAAAGTAACCCAGAGAATCCAGCCACACCGGCAAACCGGCAATTGAGTTGGTTTTGTTGATGAGTCGGGAAATCGGTTTGAGCAGTTGATCGGAATCATGAAGAAGGTAGGAGCGCAGCGAATCCTGATGGATAATACGGGACGAGTTGCCGGCGTTTGTAGCTATGGGCAGAATGGCCGTCACCACCAGTACGAGCACTTTTGCCGCGCTCTGCCATCTTGTCAAAAAGGTGATGCCAATATGTAGAGCTCCGCAAGGATTGGTTATTTCTTGATGCCGGCGCGCTTTTGTTTTTCCATGATTTCTTTGCCCTTAACCGAGTATTTTGCCACCGGCACTTCTTCGAGGCGTTCGAGTGGAATAAGCTCACCGGTAACTTTGCAGATACCATAGGTGCCTTCATCGATGCGCTGAAGTGCGTCATCGACCTGCTCGAGATATTTCTGTTGACGCTCGGAAAGGCCCATCGAAAATTCCCGGTCGTAGGAAAGAGATGCCACATCGCCCAGATGATAGCTGTAGCGTGAATTTTCGCCCGACTGATCGCTGATCGAAGTCTTCAGGTTGGATTTGGAAAGATCACCCATCTCTTCCAGAACACGCTGCTTTTCAGCTTCCAGCTTTTTGCGAAAGTGCACGAGTTCTTTTTTTGTCAGTTTTTTCTTCATGCCACACCTCGCTTTGCTTAAGGCAAAAGAAACGAAAAATATAGATAATGGAATAATCAGGTTCAACCGAAACGGGGGCAGGGCATCCTGTCAAATGATTTATTTTAAGAGATTGATTAACTGATTTCCAGGAGCGTGCCGGTTATATGACTCGAGTTGAACAAGCCGCAAAGGGCTTAATTTCCGATGAAGTGAAATATGTCGCAGATAAAGAGGGTGTTACACCTGAACACATCCGTTGCGGCGTAGCTGATGGATCCATTGTTATCTCGCGCAATAAAAATCACGACGTTGCGCCCCTTGCGCTGGGGGGTGGCACAACCATCAAAATCAATGCGAATATTGGCACGTCATCTTCAAAAGCCTGTGTTGAAGATGAAATCGAGAAAATGAAGATAGCCGTTGAGTATGGCGCGAATGCGATTATGGATCTGTCCACTGCCGGAGATACCGAAAAAATCAGGGAAATGATTCTCGCTCAATGCGCGGTTAATGTCGGTACCGTACCGCTCTACGAGATGGCACTCAAAGCTCGTCAACAACAAAAGTCGGTACTCGACATGGGCGCCGACGAGTTGTTTGAAATTATCGAAACGCACTGCCGCCAGGGTATTGATTTTCTAACTCTGCATTGCGGAGTGACGCAGCAATCGGTGCGGCGATTCAAGGAGGTCGACCGTCTGGCCGGTGCTGCCAGTCGCGGCGGCACGATCATGATGGAATGGATCGACAAAAACCGGCAGGAAAATCCGCTGTACGAACATTACGACCGTTTGCTGGAATTGCTGGCCGAATACGATGTGGCCGTCAGTCTTGGTGACGGCTTTCGTCCGGGAGCGATCCACGATGCCACCGACCGGGTGCAGATCGATGAGTTGGTGATTCTGGGAGAGCTTGTCAAACGGGCGCGACAAAAGCACGTCGGTGTTTTTGTTGAAGGGCCCGGACATGTGCCGCTCAACCAGGTCGTTGCAAATATGCAGATTCAAAAACGCTTATGTGAGAATGCCCCGTTTTATGTGCTGGGGCCGCTGGTGACCGATATCTCTCCGGGCTATGATCACATTTCGGCAGCCATCGGTGGAGCGCTTGCGGCCATGTCGGGTGCCGATTTTCTCTGCTATGTAACTCCCGCCGAGCATCTGCGCCTGCCGACGGTCGATGATGTGCGCGAAGGGGTGGTGGCCTCGCGGATTGCCGCACATGCCGCCGATATAGCGCGCGGCAACCAAAAGGCCCTTGCCTGGGATGATGAGCTTTCGCGGGCCAAGATGAATCTCGACTGGGACAGAATGATCTCGCTGTGCATAGATCCGCGAAAAGCCCGGGAGTACCGCGATTCCCTGCCGGCCAATCAGGAGGAGCTGTGCAGCATGTGCGGCGAGTTTTGCGCAATCAAGCGCACCAGAGAAATTAAACGCTGA
This sequence comes from Chitinivibrionales bacterium, assembly GCA_014728295.1. Taxonomy (GTDB): domain Bacteria; phylum Fibrobacterota; class Chitinivibrionia; order Chitinivibrionales; family WJKA01; genus WJLW01. The sequence goes on from WJLW01000007.1 coordinate 89,767, forward strand.
TGTCAAGTTGGCTGCTTGCCGTTACCTGCACAACGCAAGAGTGCGACACGGTAACCGCCCTGCTCTGTACCTTTTTTCCTGCGGGACTGGAAGACAACCCCAACGGCATCAATGCTTTTTTTTCATCACCGCAGGACGCCCGCCTTGCGCTCGAAAATCTGCATCAGCGGGCCCCCTCGCTTCGGGCCCGGATCAAAGAAATTGCAGAACGTGACTGGAATGCCGCATGGCGGACATCAATTGAACCGGTTGAGATAGCGGTCAATTTCTGGGTTTCACCGGAATGGAAACCGCCCGCACTGCGCGGCGGTGAACACTGGATCAAAATCGAGCCGAAAATGACCTTCGGCACCGGGCATCATGCTACCACCAGGCTGGCCTGCCGGGCGCTGCAGGATGTTGCAGCAAAATATACGCGCCCCCGTGTCCTTGACATTGGCGCCGGCACCGGCATCCTCTGTTTTCTGGCGGACAAGGCTGGAGCCGGGTGTTGTGTTGGTATCGAAATCGATCCGTGCGCCTGCGAAAATCTGGCAGAGAACAGGCGGCTCAACGAGATAGGCGGGCGTATCGATTTGATTGTTGCCGCGCCGGATGCGCTCCGTTCGCAAAAATGCTTCGATATCATTGTGATGAATATCATTCGGTCCCGATCAGAACCGCTGCTGAGCCACGTCAAGCGTTTGCTTTGCCGGGATGGAACGTTCATCTGGACAGGCCAGCTTTGCGAAGAACGCGATGAAATTATCGATGCCGCATCAGCCTTCGGATTCATTTTGATTAAATCCAGTACACATGAAGATTGGTGGTGTGGAGAATTTGACACCTGGAGCGGTAAATAAGTTATACTATATATGTGTAATGATATGAATAAAAGGACCGACAAATCACTACTATGAAATATCCTGCCACACTTGATCGTAATGCCGAAGAAACTCCAGATCAATTCCCGGGAGGTAGCCTTTGACACAGTTTGTTTCATATAAAATCCCCAATGACAGACCCAGCCGTGAAACAATAATTTCCCGTGATGAAGTTATGAGTCTGAAGATAGATATGGAAGTTTTGGGACCCGACGAATTTATCGAGAAGTATCTCAAAATTTCTCAAGATCCCCAGGGAGCTTCCTCGCAGAATCAGTGATCCGGAAGGGGTGCATTTTCGGCTGAATTTCCCACTTAAAATGGTTGCGGCATGCATATACTTTTAACGGGAGCCTCCGGGCTTCTGGGACGTGCGATCCTTAAGGAGCTGAAGAACGCGGCCGAATTCTCCGTTGTAGGTACGGCCTTTTCACGTGCAAAAGGCGACCTTTACAAAGTGGACCTGACCGATCCACCGGCCCTGCAATCCTGCCTTGCAGACGTCAATCCCGATTTTATTGTCCATGCCGCTGCAGAGCGTCACCCCGACACGTGCCGAAACGATCCGGACGGTACTCAGTTGCTCAATGTCGAAGTTACCCGCCGGATAGCTCAATGGTGCGCAGCTTGCTCAAGAAGTATGCTGTACCTTTCGACCGATTATGTTTTTGACGGCGTCAATCCGCCCTATGCTCCCGGCGATGCGCCCCATCCTCTCAATGTATACGGTAAGAGCAAGCTCGAAGGAGAAGAGAATGTCAAGGATCTGGCGCCCGAGTCTCTGATTCTGCGTGTACCGGTCTTATATGGTCATGTCGAAACACTCGATGAGTCACCGGTTACCAAGCTGGCTCGCCGGGTCATGACTCGCCGGCAATTGACCTATGATAACTGGGCGCAGCGCTATCCGACGCATGTCGCCGATGTCGCTTCGGTCATCAGGCAGATACTGTTTCGGCGTGCGCATGGTGATATGCGTGGGGTCTATCACTGGGCGCATGCTGAGGCATATACGAAGTTTGGCATGGCGCAGTCTATCGCACGAATTCTGGGCGTCGATCTTGATCTTGTCCTGCCCGACAATAATCCTGCGCCCGGAGCGCCCCGCCCGCAAAATTCCCAACTGGATTGCTCAGATTTGCTCAGCAGCGGCATCCGTGCCGATACACTGTTTGAAGCCGGTATCGCATCGGCCATAAAGCCGTTTGTGTAAGCTGCCGAAGCTGCCCAACATAATGTTGTTTTAGTTTGTGTTTTCAGGAACGGAAAGTATATATTCCTTTTATAATTGATGTATCAACCGGCTGCCGACTATAGAGAAAGCTGCTTAAATTAAGGCTAGGTTATATATGAGGATGGTCCGTTGTCTTCCTGTATGTACATTTCTGGGCATTTTAGGTATGACAGCCATGTGCGCGGCTCAGGACATGACACACGATTCTGCTTCCCGGTCAATTCCCCGCAAGAAAACAGCCCGCGAGCCGGTAGTGATTGCACTTGCCTCGCATGCAATCGATGCCGGAATTGATGTGGATAACAAATGGGTACTCACCACCTATGCCGATAAATTTTATCATCTGCCGGAAGTCACGATAATTGACTTTGAAGATGTACGCAAGCACCTGCGTCGGGATGGATTTGACAGCAGCGAAATCTGCTCGACCAAAGCATGTATGCTCAGAATCGGTACGCGCATGGGCGTCTCGGCGGTTGTTGCCGTTCGCCTTGCGCATGCCCACGATGGCGTCGTGTTGTATCAGACGATAGCTGATGTGAGCAAAAACGCCATAGGTGCCGTTGTCAGAGATACGCTGGATTTATCTAATGAAAAGGCATGGCATGAGTCGATGAGGCAGGCTGTTGGTGCTGCGGTGAGAGTCATACGAACACCAGCCCGGCAAGTCGTCCCCCGCAAGCAGCGTTCGGCAATCACCCTTTCGATACATACTATTCCGCAGGGCGCTCAGCTTACGCTCAATGATTCCATCCGGTCAAATACTCCATTCAAATCCGACAGCCTGGCGCCTGGCGCCTATACCATTGGTCTTGCCAAAGCGGGATACAAATATTTCACCAAAACGTTGCGCTTCAAGGAGCATGCGAAAAAGAAAATAACCGTGCGGCTGGCCCCCGATCTGCCGACACTGGTCATATCTTCCGAGCCGTCCGGCGCGACGGTATTTGTCGATCAAAAAAAAGTGGGCGAAACACCCTGGGAAGCAGAAAAAATTCGCACCGGTACGCATGTCGTGCGCGTCGAAAAGGAAGAATATGTTCCGGCAACTCAGGAAGTTACCGTTGATAAGTACCGGAGCGATTCGATGCACATTGTTATGGTTGCTCAGGCTTATGTCGATTCGGTCAACGATGCAAGGCGCCGCAAATTTCGCAATGCCCGTCGGGTAGTATTCGGGTCAACAGCGGCGCTTTTCGGCATAATCGGCATTGTCAATTCAGCCAAAGCCCGGCGCAAATACGATGAGCGAGATAGCGCTTATGACAAATACCGGGCAGCAACTGTCCAGGCCGACATAGACGCCTTGTGGCAGGAGAAAAGCGATGCACAGAGTGACGCCGAGCGTTACCGGAGTCGTAGTGTTGCCAATTATGTAATCGGCGGTTTTTTTGCGCTGGGCTTTGCTATTTCAATTCCCTTCTGAGAGGAAACCATGTATGAGAACAGTCGTGATGGTATGCATGGCATGCTGTGCCGCGGTTGTCTTCAGATGCAGCCACGACGGCGATTTCAGCAGGAATAATCCGTATGACGCCCGTGGCGATAATTTTCAGTACAACCAGCCGCCCGAAAGCCTTTACGTTGCCTCGGGCAGGTGGGTTATGTTTAATTCGGCCTCTCAGCACGGCAACCTTGCCGTATATTTCAAGGCCAGTGATCCGAATGGACCGTATGATACACTTACCTATCAATTGTATCTGAAAGATTCGACGGGCAATTTCAGTCTCTTGTACACGGGAACCGATACCACGGCACTGGTACCCCATATTAAGACTGGCGACACGATATCGTATAGAATTCTGGTCGTTGACATCGATTCCAACGTTATCGATTCATCCGGTTTTATTACTGCTTCCACCAAAGCTCCGCCCCAACCACCTTCCAGCTTTTATGTCTCAAACTACTCTACCTATACAGAGCTCAGGTGGCACGGTAGTATTGACAATCGTGGTGGATACCGGCTTTACCGCTCGAACTCGCTGACCGGCCCCTATCGATTGTTGGTGGATACTGCCTGGTTCAGTTCCTCAGCGGTGCGCTATTATGATGAACCTCAGCAATATGGCCCGCACTATTACCTGCTTGCGTCGTATGACACAAATGGTGAAAATCTCTATGGGGATACCTTGATGGGGTGGCGGTATTACGCTTCGCTCAGTTCTCCTTCGATCTCGGTGAAAAATTTTCCCGCCGCCGTTCAGATAAGGATGAATGCCTCCTACTCCTCTGCCGAGAAATATTACCTCCTGCGAGGGGCCGGCTCTGCCGATTACCGGCTGATTGCCACCGTTGCCGAAACCAGCTTTTCGTATTCAGGTAGCTATACGTATTATTATGATTTTGATGTCGATTCCGCAAACTCATACTCTTATCGGGCGGCAGCCGGAGATGGGCTGGGTCGTGTCAGTAATCTCTGCCCTAATGAATTCATCACCTATACGGGAATAGCGTCTCTTTCTTTCTCCGTTTCGAGTGGATCTTATAAAAATTATATACGGATTTCCTGGGATGCTTTGAATGAGTCTGCCGGTTACTTTGTGTATCGCGGGAGCAGCAAGAATGGCCCATACGTTAAGATAGACAGCACGAATTCGACGGTTTACCATGATTCGGTCCCGACCACCGATACCTACTTCTACAAAGTTACCTTTAATAGTGCATACGGAAAAGAAAGCTCACTGCCCTCAACCGCCCGCTCTGGTTATCGTAAAAGATTATCTGCTCCTTACAGTTTTTCTGCAGCTAATGGTACCTATATAGATTTTATCTACCTCGACTGGAATTCGGTTTCGGACGCCTCTGGCTACTATGTCTATCGCGCAATGCCGTCGACAGGCGAATATGTCAAAATAGACAGCACTGCAGCGACCTTCTATCGTGACTCCGTACCCGATACCGACACCTATTATTACAAAGCTGCCGCTTACTCTTCAACCCGCTTGCCCGGCTCACTCTCGAGCAGCGACGCTGGCTATCTCAAGCGACTTTCATCACCATCTGGTGTTTCAGCTTCGACGGGCATCTATCCCGACTACATCCGGGTTGCATGGAGAGCGCTCAGTGGCGCGATGGGCTATTACATTTATCGCAGTACCGACAGGTATCAATCGGACTACGCTTTGATCGATTCTACCTCCGACACGGTTTTTCAGGACGCATTCGCAGAAAAAGATACGGTGTATTACTACCGCATTGCGGGCAAAAGCACGAAAGGTCCGGGGACGCCCTCCAACTATGCATTCGGATACCGTATGAAAAAGCTGCCTCGCCCGTCTGCCGTTACCTATGATAATTTTCTCAGAATCAATATCGATTGCCAATCGTGGGCTGAGGGCTATCTGCTTTACCGGGCACAATTGCCCGACGGCCATTTCACGCTACTTGATTCACTTCCGGCCTCCCATTGCTACTATCGTGATACAGTTCGGGATACCGGGCTATATGCTTACAAGATTTCAGCATATAATGCATACGGCGTAAGCGATCCTTCAGACAGCGCAACCGGTTCGCTGAACCTGGCAACACCCTACGGCCTGAAAGCTTCCGACAAAATAAAAAGCCTGTATTTGTCCTGGAATAAAAGTGCGGGAGCACAAAGCTACATAGTCAGCAGGCGATTTAGCTCGGCATATGCCTGGTCTGCGATTGATACCGTAAACGACACATTCTATGTAGACACACCGCTGACGGCAGGGCTGCGGTATCACTATGCGGTTCGTGCATACAACCGTGTGAAAATATCGCCCTACAGCACCTACCTTGAAGGAGGCGCGCTGTCGAATCCGGCTATACCGGCAAGCTTCAGTGTCACTAATGGCGCAAGCTCTGTTTATCTGTCATGGAGCCGCAACTATTCCGGATCGCAGCCGGACGGCTATTATATTTATCGATCCGCCTCCGCGTATGTGTCCAAACTGTATGACAGCACGACTCAGACATCATATCACGATTCGCTTGATAATGACAGTCTGCACTACTACAAAGTCGAGGCTTACAATGCGATCGGCAAAAGCGGCTATTCCAATACCCGCTCCGGCAAACTGAGCGCACCCTTAGCGCCGGCAGTAAGCATTTGCAGCTACTGCTATGGGGACCATATCCATTTCTGGTGGCAAAGGATCGAGGGGGCACAATATTACTACATCTATCGCTCATCCGCATCAAGCAATTATTCATTGATTGATTCTACTACCGATACGGTTTACCACGATTGGGTTGCTTCACTGGATACGCCCTATTATTATCGCATCGCCACCGGTGGCATTGCAGGCCTGGGCAGCAAAAGCCCCCCTCAATCCGCCCAACTGCTTGCCTATCCGTCAAGTATTCAGACGACCAGCGATTACGGGCATATTCTGGTAAGTTGGTCACTCGTTGATGGGGCCGCGGGTTATGTGATATATCGTGCCACCGATAGTGCAGGTGTATTCACCCTGCTTGATTCCACAAGTTCAACCGAATATACAGATTCCGTTTCAACTGCCCTGCCGTACTTTTACAGGATATCCGCGTATAATCGCGGAGAGAGCCGATACAGCCCGGTGTATGGACCGGGAAAGCTCGTGTTGCCGGAAGTGCCAACCGGGGTGCGGGCTTCGGGTGGATTGTTTACTGATACGATTCTGGTTTCGTGGTCTGCGGCATCCGGTGCGGCATCTTATCAGCTCTTTAAAGGAACCGATGAATCCGGTAGGAATATTACCCTGGTAAGCACCCTGTCAGACACCTTTCATTTCGACACCGTGGCCAGCGATTCTCTTTATTATTACCGCGTCAAATCGGCAAATCCCGCCGGACAAAGCGTGCTCAGCTCGCCGGCGGAAAGTGGCTTCAGAAAGCCGGTACAGGCGCCTGCGGCACCCACCTCGCTTAGCGATTCAAGTGCCGGCGGGTTCATCCGTGTGACCTGGGCGCCGGCTGCCAGTGGACATGCCGCAAATGGATTCAAGGTATACAGAGCAGATACCCGAACGGGTAACTACAGCCTGGTGGGAACGACTTTGATTACCAGGTACGACGATTATGCCCCCCTCTCTTTTCCTTCAACCTACTGGTATAAGGTCAAGGCATACAATTCGGTGGGCGACAGCCCGTTTTCGAGCGAGATTGAAGGATTTCGCAATTAGCTGAGATATGCGAGTGGGGAAGCGATTTTTTCGCCTTTTTTCCTTTATCGATACACAAGCATAGTATATTTTTGCATTGCAAACACAAGCAAAGAATCTTCCGGGTGAAGGGACGCACGATGCAGCAAGATTTTACGGCACGATCCGCAGGTCGCAACTGCAGAACACTGGTGTTATGTTTATGGAGCTTTTTCCTGGCGTCTTGTGCAAGTCGCCAATCATTTAAAATTATAACCGGCGACGACCCTGCAAAAAGCGGCACTTTTTACTATAAGGGAGGTGCAGGGGGGTCTCCTGTGGATGCGATCGTTATTATCGGAGCCACCAATCAGAAAGAAGGGGTGCAGGCAGAGTACGAATTCATCAGCGAAAAGTACGGTAAGCGCAAAAAAGAATGGAAAGTTGTTGCCCAGAGCATTTCGCGTGATACGGACAAATTGTTTGATATCATCGAAATAGAGACAATTCCAGATGGTGATCGCTACTTTTACTATTTCGATATAACCAAATGCTCCTGGAGTCGGTGAAGGCAACCCGGTTACGTTGGCCACGGTTTGTCATAATTGAAAGCTTCCCTGGAACCAGGGGGTGATCTATCTCTATTTAACCGAATTAATTGCAGCACATTGCTCATTATTGCGCTATATTGCCTTATGCAAAGTTTTTCTGTGAATGCTGTGTCATCCCATTCGTGCTGTGCGGCAACCAGCGATTTTTGAGTATGAAGAAACTCAACGTGTTCATCGCAATCCTTACAATCCTTGCCGTTTTATCGACGGTTTCCGCTGAAGATATCCGGTTCCCCTCAGATGTAGTGGTTAATGTGACTGCTGGGCAGTACGGAGTGGTCAATGACGGCGCCACAGATGTTACTGCGGAGCTTACCCGAGCTATCGGAGAAAACATCCGGAACAATCCGAATGTCATAATATACTTGCCCAAGGGCGTTTATCTTGTCTCGGATCAGCTCTTTTTTAATCGGCATGTTTCGAGGGTGGTCATACAAGGCGAAAGCCGGGACAGCACCATAATACGGCTAAAAGATTCTTCGGCCTCCTTTCAACCGCTCAATCAAATGGACATCACACCCAAAGGTGTCGTCTGGCTGGGCTCAACTTCATTGCAGCGATATCGCAATTCGATACGCAACCTGACCATTGATGTGGGGCGCAAAAACCCAAAAGCATCGGCCATACAATTCGACGCCAACGCGCAGGGCAGTATTCGCAAGGTTACTTTGCTGGGTGAAAACAATAATAGTGGAATTGGTATCGATCTGGGTTCCAATGTATTGAGCACGACCGATAATGGTCCATTGCTCATTAAAGACGCGCTGATAAAGGGATTTTATAGCGGTATCGTATCAGAGCGAAAGGCACATTCCGCGGTCATCGAAAATGTTATTTTGCAGGATCAGACCGGCCCCGGTATCATAAACCGCAATTTCCACCTGACGGTCAGAAATCTTGAATATACCGGAGAATTCTTCGGGATATATAATTCTGCAGAAAACAGCGTTATGACTCTGGTGGATGCGGTGCTGAAGAGGGCAAACGCAAATGCACCAGACATTCCTGCCATTTATAACCGCGGCTTTTTATTTGCCAGAGATATCAAGGCCGAAGGCTATGATACCCTGATTAAAAATGACAGCCGGGGTGATTTTTCGAAATCGGTCGTATCGGATACGATCAACGAGTTTGTATCGCATGGGCCGTACCGCTTGGGTGCTTCGTCGGCGAAATCATTACGCCTGCAGCCGCTTGCGGTGCCCGATATTCCCCGCGGCCCCCCTGATCAGTGGGCTTCGCCGCAGGAGTTTGGTGCCAGGGCGGACGGCAGGACCAACGATGCTCCTGCCCTGCAGCAGGCAATTGATGCAGGAAAGTCAACGGTATACTTTACTGGAGGCAAAACCTATTTCCTGGGCGCCAGTGCCGAGGATACGATTTATATCAGGGGCTCTGTCAGGAGTCTCATCGGACTTGAATCCAGAGTGATCGGCAACGCTGTTTTCTGTATTGAAGAAGGTGTGCATTCCGAAATCCTCTTTGAAGGCCTTGAAAGTGCTGAACCCTTCATTGACAATAAGAGAATCCCCCTCTTGCGGGTTTTACACAAAGCGGATCGTACGGTAATATTCAAAAGCGTGATGGGATTGCGCTATAAAAATGTCGGTTCACAAGGAGATGTTTTTTTCGAAGACTACAGCTACGGCGAGTCACCAACTACCCCCGGGGTAACTTTTATGGAAAACCAGCGGGTATATGGCCGTCAAATGCACTTCTCCGGCAACAATATCAAAATCGAAAATAACGGCGCCTTGCTGTGGATTCTGGGACTCTCAAATGTGCAGAGTTCAAGTTTTGATGGAGGCGTTCTGGTCAAAACGGCTAACGGCGGAAAAACCGAAATCCTGGGAAGCTATACGAATGCTGTTCTCAGAGATTCTCTAACGCCGATGTATTACGTCGAAAATGGCTGCCTCTCACTGGCCGGGCATGGCGGGTTCAGCTCACCCTCAAACACATGGAAGGTGCTGGTCAGAGAGTTCGGCGAAAACATGCTCGAGTTAATGAATGATGATGTCCCCCAGCGTCGGGGAACGGGTGCAATCACTTTGTTCGTGAGCGAAAACAGCACCGCCAACGGACACGAGGCGCCGGCGACGAAACAGTCCAGGACGCAGGTGCGCCCCAATTCGTATGCAGGACAGTCTATCGTCCGCGCTCTTTCACAACCGTTGAAGCTGGATATCCCCTTGCGCGCCCTGGCAATCAAAGTGTTCAACCTGCATGGGCAGCTTATTTGGAGCCGCCGGTTTGCTCGCAACAAAAGCAATTCTACCATTACAATTCCCTCCTCGGCTTCGCTGTCCGGCTTTGTTATCATATCTTTTCTCTATGATTAAATTCCGCCGGAACATTCGCGCATGTCGCTAGTCGCCTTTTTAGTGCATACTGTCCTGATTTCATTTTCGGGTGTGATGGCTCCCGGCCCGATGACGGCGGTTGCGCTGGGTAAAGGCGCGCGTTCACCCTGGGCAGGAATCCGCATGTCCTTTGGGCACGGAATTGTCGAGATTCCGCTCATGCTGCTGCTGCTTTTTGGCTTCAGCTCCGTGTTCAGTATTCCGCATGTAAAGGTATCCATCACTTTTGCCGGAGCTGCCTTCCTGCTCTATCTGGGAATTGATCTGCTCGGAAGCCTGTCGGTAACAAACCTCGAGTTACAATCGCCCAAACATTCGGATGTAGGCGCCGGCATTCTGATGAGTGCAGGCAATCCCTACTTTTTGCTGTGGTGGGCGGCAATCGGCATTAAACTGATAACAGAGGCAAAGCAGTTCGGGCCGGGTGGCTTTGCGCTTTTTACGCTGGTGCATTGGGCATGCGATCTTGTGTGGTTGACGTTTTTGAGCTGTTCGGCATATATGGGAAATAGCTTTCTTGGTGCGAGATTCCAAAAGGGCGTCTTTCTGGTCAGCAGTTTCGTGCTCTTGTATTACGGCAGCGTCTTTTTGATTGACGCATTCAAACAGCTCCAGCCGCTCCTGTCAATACGCCCGTGACCGGCGGATGCACAATACTTGTTTACCTGCAAAGCTGATTGTTATTTTGAAACAGGTGCAGTTTCGTATCGGAAGGTTGGTATGGAGTGGTATAATCTGGTCAGTTTTGCGGGAATTTTTGTGTTGTTGGCCATTGCCTGGATAGTGTCGCCTTGCCGGTCAAATGTTAATTGGCGCGCTGTTGTCTGGGGACTGGGAATACAACTGGCCGCCGGGCTTTTTATATTCGTCGTTCTTGCCGAAATGCCCGAAAAGCATAATCCTTTCCTGATTGCCAACAATCTTGTTAATGTCGTGATCGAATCATCCGCCGCCGGTGCAGAGTTTCTGTTCGGGTCGTTGACAGATGAAAAAAAGAACGGCTTCATCTTTGCCGTACAGGCCTTACCGACGATCATTTTTTTCTCGGCTTTGATATCGATCCTCTATTTTATCGGCCTGATGCCCTGGCTCATTCGTCAATTTGCACGTCTGTTTACGAGGCTGATGAAAATTTCCGGCGCCGAATCGGTATGCGCGGCCGGCAACATATTTGTGGGAATCGAATCGACCCTTACCATCAAGCCGCATCTGGCAAAAATGACGCCATCTGAGCTCTGCACCGTGTTGACAGCAGGCATGGCGACGGTTGCATCCAATGTGCTGGCACTGTATGTTTTTGCGCTGCAGGAAAAGTTTCCCACGATTGCCGCTCACCTCATCTCGGCCTCTGTGTTGTCGGCCCCGGCTGCTGTGGTAATGTCGAAGATGTTCATACCCGAAACCGGTTCTCCCGAGACGCTGGGCCTGGACATCAAGCCGCATTACCACAAAGACGCCAATTTGTTCGAAGCCATCATCAACGGCGCTAATTCGGGGATCAGGCTTATTGTCGGGATAGTCGCGTTGCTGGTCGCAGTGCTGGGGCTGGTGGCGTTGGCCGATGCTATTCTGGGAGCGTTTGGCAACGTGGTCACGCTTGACATAAACTGGTCGCTCAAAGGACTGGCCGGATATATCTGTTATCCCTTTGCGCTGATAATGGGCATTCCGTTTGAAGATGCCGGGATGGTGGCCCAACTGCTCGGACAGCGTGCTTTGGAAACGGAAGTGCCGGCTTATTTTGCTTTGTCAAGCGCAATCGAATCGGGAAAGCTGCACAATCCGCGCTCGATTGTCATTGCCACCTATGCTCTGTGCGGATTTGCACATCTTGCTTCCATGGCAATTTTTGTCGGCGGAACCGCGGCCATAGCGCCTGCAAAAACGAAAATGCTTTCCCAGATTGCATTCAGAGCCCTGCTTGCCGCAACATTTGCCTGTTTTCTTACGGCATGCGTGGCCGGAGCATTTTTTATGAATTCTTCCCTGCTCTTGGGTTAATTCTGCTTCCTCCCAATCGACTCGTAAAGTTGCCAATTCAGGCATAGCTGATTTATTTTCTATAAATTTCCCTTTTCTCGCCCTGATGCGGGATAAGGCGGTGAAGGTATGGTAATTGCACTTGACGGACCGGCCGGCTCCGGAAAAAGCTCGACCGCAAAAGAAGTCGCCAGGCGGCTCAAGTTTGTCCACCTGGATACCGGGGCAATGTACCGCGCAATTACCCTGAAATGCCTGCGCTTGCAGATTAGAGCCGATAATGAGCAGGAATTGCACAAGATCGTCGGCTCAACCGAACTTTGCTTTTGCGGCTCACCTCCCGATACCCGCATCTGGATGGATGATGAAGATGTCACCCGGGCGGTTCGCAGTGATGAGGTGACGAAAAACGTCTCGGATTACTGCGCACCGGAAGTTGTGCGGAAAATTCTGGTTGAGCAGCAGCGCAGCATTGGCCGACAGGCGTCATGCGTATGCGAGGGACGCGATATCGGCACGGTGGTGTTTCCGCAGGCCGAAGTAAAGTTCTTCCTGGTGGCATCCGATGAGGCACGTGCGCGCAGGCGCCAAAAGGATTTCTGCGAAATAGGCATTACGAAATCATTGGACGAGCTGATTGCCGAAATCCGGGAGCGTGATCGCAAAGATTCGACGCGATCCAACAGTCCGCTCAAACGGGCCGGTGATGCCGAGGTGCTTGATACGACGTCACTGGCATTCAACGAGCAGGTGGAACGTATCGTATGCGCCGCACAAAAATGTAAATCCGGCAGTTGACCGTGCAGCTTCGTTGCCCATCAATTGCAAATAATGCACAGATTCATAAACCTTTTCCCGCCCCTCACGGCATAAATGAGGGAAAGAGTATGTCTCATGTCTGAAACTGCAATAGAAGAAAAAACGCCTCAATTCGGTGTTGATGCACACGGCAATCAGGTAGATCTTGCTGAATTTGAAGAAAGTTTCTACAAACCCGGCGAAGCCGACGAACTCCTCGAAGAGTATGGAGACTCGGTAACCAAAGTCGTTGACGGGTCGGTTGTCGGTGGGAAAATATTGCGCATCACCGATAAGGAAGTCGTTGTAGATGTCAACTTCAAATCCGAAGGCATCATTCCGCTCAGCGAATTCAAAAATGTTGATGAATACAAGCCCGGCGATGAAATTGAAGTATTCCTCGAACAGGTCGAGGATAACGAGGGCCAGATTATCCTTTCCAAATCGCGTGCAGATTTTCTGCGCGTCTGGGACAAAATCTACAATGCTTACGAAAACCAGGAAACCGTTGTCGGCAGAGTACAGCGCCGCATTAAAGGCGGGGTTGTTGTGGATCTTTTTGGTGTTGACGCCTTTCTGCCCGGCTCACAAATCGACTTGCGCCAGATACCCGATATGGATGCACTGATCAACCAGGAATTCGATTTCAGAGTGATCAAGGTCAATAAAGTCAGACGCAATATCGTGGTTTCGCGTCGTGTGATTCTCGAGGAGAACCGCCAGGCTCAGCGCGAAAAAATCCTCGCCGAACTCGATAAGGATCAGGTGCGGGAAGGAACGGTCAAGAACATCACCGATTTTGGCGCCTTTATCGACCTAGGCGGCGTCGACGGTCTGTTGCATATTACCGACATGTCCTGGGGACGCGTTAATCATCCTTCCGAAATTGTTGCGCTTGGCGACAAGCTGAAAGTCAAGGTGCTCGATTTCAACGAAAACAAGGAGCGCATTTCGCTGGGGCTCAAGCAACTCACCGATCACCCCTGGAAAGGCATCGAAGGCAAATTTCCCGAAGGTTCGCGGGTACGCGGAAAAATCGTTTCCATCACCGATTATGGCGCATTCATGGAGCTTGAAAAAGGCATCGAAGGACTTATCCATATCTCCGAAATGTCTTGGACCGAGCATATCAAGCATCCGTCGAAAATCGTCGGCATCGGCGATATTGTCGAAGCCGTCGTTCTGAACGTAGATCGCGAAAGCCAGAAAATTTCCCTGGGCTTCAAGCAGCTTGAGCCGGATCCGTGGGAAAATGTATATGAGGAATTTTCGGTCGGTTCGATTATCAAAGGCAAGGTGCGCAATATCGCGGCATTCGGCGCGTTTGTCGAACTCAAAGAGGGTGTAGACGGCCTGATACATATCTCTGATATGTCCTGGACCAAAAAGATCAACCATCCCGGTGAATTGCTCAAGAAAAACGATATTATCGAAGTCAAGGTGCTCAATATCGATAATGACAAGCGTCGCATTTCCCTGGGTATCAAGCAGCTTTCCGAGGATCCATGGAATGAACTTGCGTCGCAGTTTGCCGTAGGCACCGAAACCGAATGCGAAATTGCCCGGATTCTTGATCGCGGCTTGATCGTCAACCTGGCCGAAGATGTCGAGGGTTTCGTTCCGTTGGCTAAACTTGCACAACAGCTTCAGCATCCCGCCGATGTGTACAAGGTTGGAGATAGCGTTCCCGCAACTGTTATTGAATTTGACACCGAAGGTAAAAAAATCGTTCTGAGCATCGAAGAATACTTCAAAGGCAAGGACGAAGAGTTTGCCCGGTACTGTGAGGAACATCCTGTTGCAGAAGCGAAACAGAAGGAGAAGAAAATCCTCAAAGATCCGTCTGAAGAGTCGACAGCAGAGGAAAAGGCCGTTGAGATTGCAGCCGAAGCCGAAGCGCAGACCGTACCTGAAACAGCGGATGATACCACCTTAGAGGACACTGCTCAAGAAGCTCCCGCAGATCAAGCAGCATCCGAAGATGGCGAGAATGCGGCCGACGCTCCTGAAGCTACGGAACAACCGGCTCAAGAGGAGCAGGTTGCTGAAGAATCCGCTCAACCGCAATCTTCCGAGGAAGATAAAACCGAATAGCGCCTTTTTCCCCCTCGATGAACACTGCTAGGCGTCTGCTTTTGTGCAGGCGCCTTTTTTAGTGCGGGATGAGCGTGAAGGTTTTGTCAAGTGCCAGAGCGGCGAGTCCGCCGAGCATCTCCACCTTTATCAATAGAGCGGTTCGCTCGAGATGCAAATTCCACCGGGGGTGCAGGAGGCGCCAGGACAAATAGAGGTGCAGTGGAACCACGGAGATACTGCAGACCAGAGCGTAAACAGCGCCAAAGTGCCCCAGCCACCAGGGTAACATGATCAGTCCAAGGTAGGCGAGGGTCGTCGTTCTCATAATCGTTGTGAGCAGGTACCCGGGCAATGAGGCCGATGTCCGGATTCCCGCTTGCCTGTCACCCGCCTCGTCCTGTACGTCCTTGACGATTTCGCGCAGCAGATTCAAAATAAATGCCAGCAATGCCGGCGCCAGCAGGATGTGCATGGTCCCGCTTTTCAGCGATCCGTACAGGAGGGGATAAGCAACCAGCAGGCTCACCACGATATTGCCGATGAGTGGCGTTCCTTTTAAAAAGAGTGCGTACCCGGCCAGCAGAATCATCGGCGCCAGCGTCGCAAGTGCAAATATCCGTGAAACGGCAAATGCAGATGCAAGCCCGGCAACCAGGCTGCTCAGTGCAAATAGCCATGCAGTCGAACGGGAGATATCGCCGCGCGGCAGCGGCCGTTCGGGATGCGCAATCCTGTCGGTTTCCACGTCCATGATATCATTGATGGTATTGCCGAATGAGACAGCACACATGCCGGACGCCATTAACAACAGCAATTCGAAACCGGTACGATTGCTTTGGCTTAACCAGTGGCCAAGCGCTATGCTCAGTGATGTCAACAGGATGTTGGGCCAGCGAATGAGATGAAAAAGGCCGGTAATCAGTTTCATAAGGCTTTGATAAATGCTATATTTCAATTGCTTAAAAATACTCGAAGCGCAATCATCAACCTAAGGCTCAGGTGAATATGAAATTGGTGAGGAATAAATGGTTTTTGCTGGCCGTTATAGCAATTATAGGACTTGCAATTGACGTTTACACAAAAAATCTGGCCGAAACGAAATTGAGTCGTGGTCAAACCAGCAGTGTGATCGGACAGACACTGGAATTTACGCTGGTATACAACAAAGCGGCCATTTTCGGGCTTGATCCGCGCAAAGCACTGCCGTGGTTTCCACTTAATGGATTTTTCGTCGTCTTTTCGATCGTTGCCGTCATCCTGCTGTTTTACTTTTATGCCAATATCCAGTCAAAGGACTGGCTCATGCGTCTGGGGGTTGCCTTGATTCTGCCCGGCGCACTGGGTAATCTTTCGGACCGGGTTTTGCATATGCACAAAGGAGTTGTTGACTTTATCAAGGTCGACCTGGGTTTTGCACCGTTTGATCCCTGGCCCATATTCAACATGGCCGACAGTTACGTAAGTGTCGGCGTAACCATTATTATGCTCTGCTTCATTCGGGATGAATTTTTCGGCAAAAAGAAACAATCCACTCGGCAGGAGCCGGCCACGCCCGCGCAAAGCTTGTCCAACGAGAATAGCGGGTGAGCGCGTATGGCCACAGAGGGCTCACCCCTGCAGGTTACTGTTGACCCGCAACACAACGGTGCGCGCCTGGACGCATTCGTTGCCGAAATTGTGCAGGGGATCTCACGTTCACGCCTGCAACAGGCCATTGCCCGGGGACGTATTCGGGTCAATGATGATCTGGTTAAAAAAAATACCAGACTGCAAGGCGGTGACAGGATAACAATCGATACCGCCGCTGTCGAACGCGAGCACGCGTTCGAATTAAAGCCCGAATCCATCGATCTCGACATTATTTACGAAGACGAGTGGATCATCGCGGTCAACAAGCCCGCCGGCCTGGTGGTGCACCCCGGTAGCGGCAATAAAAAAGGCACACTCGTCAACGCGCTGCTGAACTATGCATCTGATCTGTCCGATGGCAGCGCTCCCGAACGGCCGGGAATAGTTCACCGCCTTGACAAAGACACCAGCGGCATACTTTTGATTGCCCGATCCAACGAAGCACATGCCGCCTTCAGCGCTCTTTTTGCCGCCCGGCAGATACGCAAAAAATATATCGGCTTTTGCATCGGCCCCCTCCCGCCGCCGCAGGAGATTATAGACGCCCCGATTGGGCGCAGCCGGCGTGATCGCGTCAAGCAGTCGGTGATGCGCAGCGGAAGGGAAGCTGTAACGGAGTGTCGATTGCTTGCCCATGAATCCGGAATCAGCATCGTTAATTTTTTCCCAGTATCCGGCAGAACTCATCAGATACGAGTGCACGCATCACACTGGTCGCGGCCGATTGTTATGGACGCAACGTATGGCGGGTTGCGGCAGCAGGCGCTCAAACTTCAGCCGTTGGAACGGCCCTTCGCCTACAAGGTGTACAACTGTTTTGACCGGCACGCTCTCCATGCGCATATAATCGAATTCGAGCATCCGTTTACGCAAAAGGCAATGAAACTCAAAGCTTCCTTGCCGCAGGACTTTCGTGCTGCCGGTGTGCTTTTTGGAAATGACTGTGCCTTGTGAGACGCCTCAATTATTAACGATCATACCCACCGAAAACAGCAGCATAAAGGCGAACCACAAGACAAACAGCGCTTCGTTAAAAAGTCGATTGAGCATAACCGAAGCGTCCGAGGGGTCCTCTACGGGTGCCGTTGCTTTGGTGCGCCTCGCCTGACTCTGGGCTTGTGCGGGAAGAACTTTCTTTAATGCAGATTGCCTGGCGGAAGTCATGGCAGGTTGCACTGCGCCATATACAAGGTCGAGGAGTTTTCTGGCACCCAGAATAACAAAGCCGATGCCACTGTACGTCAGAGCAAATGCCGATATTCTGTCCATGCCCTGTTCAATGTTCTGGAGCGCATGGGCTAACGCCGGCGCCTTGCTGTTTTGCTCGATTTTGAAAATGTCTCCGGTTACATGATTTATGATAGATCGTATGGTGCCGAAAACAAAAATAATGCCCACAATGCGTATCAGTATGGTCGGTACATCCATGAATGCTCCTATTCGTCTGTCTGGGGTGGCGGGGGTATCGGTGGTTTATCGCCGCTGATCGGCGGGCCCTCGTTTATATCGATTTTAACGGCACGCAGCCGGCGTGAGGATATTTCATCTCCGTTCCATAATACGACAAATTCGTAATACCCCTCTTCGGGCAACGGCAGGCCGTTAATGTTGCCGCCGATTTCCACGACCCCCCGCCGATTTTCGGGACACTTCACTTCCCAAGGCGGCAGGTTCATCGAAAACTCGCCATTCTCTTTTTTAAAGACGAGCTGAATCTGTCCACTGACCGCCACATCCGTCAGCGCGATGTATACTGCACAATTGCCATGTTTGGAAGGGAAGGACGGGCTGTTAATCGAGCTGAACGTGCCCGACAATATGCTTTTGCCGGTATGTGCATCGCGATAATAATAATCGCAGATCAGCATGGCAAGGACAATCGGTTTCATATGCAATAAAATGCTTTCGTGGCTACAGGTTACTGCTCAGGCGAAACGCGATACCGGTGAAATAATCGTCGCCGGAACCGAATTAAAATATATTGATGCGATACCGGATTACATGGTATGCTTGATGTATATTTACGATTTTTGCGTGTTGCGCAGAACTGCTGCCACTCTGCGCAAAGGTGATTACGAACAGGATGCTGAATTAGTCAATGAAAAGTACAATGCCTCTTTTTCACACCGTGCTGCTCGTGGCGCTTGCCGGTGCCATCGTTGTGCATCCGCAAACGCTTGTTTTCCCGCCTTATGGCCATTCCTATGGAATTCGCAAAGCGACGCAGGGACATCTCAAAATGTTTCTGGGGCCGTTTGCTTCATTTGAAGATCCGCAGGGACTTGCCACGGCCAAAATGGTCTCGCGCGACGATCCGTCAACAAAAAAGGACGATGACGAAGTTGTTGTCTACGGTGTAAATAGTGGCAAGCATCAGATTATTTACAACACGTCGATGTGGGGGCTGGCTTCATACGGTCGCGAAGGCAGTGGTAAAGATGAGCTGAAATTCCCTAAAGGTATTACCTGCGATGAAAAGGGGAATGTTTACATTGCAGACTGGGGCAATGATCGCATCGTGCATTTATTCAATCCTCAAAAAAAAGTGGAATGGGTAGATGCTTTGACCGGCAAGTCGGCAGGCGATCCGGGCCTCAAACGCCCCCAGCAGGTTTCGCTCACCGAACAAGGATGGCTGGTCGTCAGTGACCGGGGCAACCGGCGGATAGTCATCATGAGTCCCAAAGGCAAAATTATCAAACGCATTCCAGCAAAGGGCGTTCAGCTCTTCCAGGAGGGACCCACAGTCGTGGCGGCGGCCGACGGATCGATGCGATGGAGCCACTATCACAAAGACCGCTTCTTTTTCTGTACCGATCAAAATGGCCGACGGCTCTGGAAAATAGGGCTCGACGGTACTGTCATTAAAAAAATCACTCTTCCCGGTGGTCACCAGGCCTGCTATGGGGCGGTCGATTATTATCATAACATATACCTGACCGACATCAAAAAGCATTGTGTCGTCAAACTTAGCCGGCACCTGAAGATGCTGGATGTGATCGGCTCTTACGGCAAGGAAGACAACCAGTTTATCGAACCACGCGGCATTGCCGTCTGGAAACGTTTCGGACAGACTTTCATCGCCGAACAAAACGGCGCACAGTATTACTGGGTGGGCACAAAGCTAAAATCAAAGAATTTCAAGCCGCAGGGAGACAGCACCTACCTGCTTCAGGTAGATGTTAGCGAACACAGCTATGTTTCCCTGTTCACCGCCGTTGGAGCGGATACTTCCTTTATCGTCAAGCGACTCTGGATCCCGGCCGGTCCGGCACCGCTGGAGGTCAATGATACCGGAAAGATTCTCAACGATACCGCGCACACACCTGTTCTGCGACTGGAACCCACGTACTCGTCCTACACCTATTATCATTGGGATTTCCCCCTTAATTATCGATGAAAGGAATTGCATGGCCCTGAGCGGTGAAGAAATTCAACGTAAAATTTTGCACCTCATCTTTGGCATCGTCATCCCGGGCGGCATTTTCTACATCCCCGGCTGGGTGAGTAACACTTCTTTCGGGCCCGCATTTCTGCCAGAGCGCATGTATCCCATAATCATTCTTGCATTGTTTCAGGTTTTTTTTGCGGTTGTTGAGATTGGCCGCTTCCGGATTCCCTGGCTGAACCGGCTCTTTAACTCTTTATTTGGTTATATGTTACGCAAGGAAGAGACCAGTAACAAAGCGACCGGCGCCACCTGGATTGTTGCTGCTTCCCTGATTTGCTCGATTGTTTTTTACCACCGTTCGCATATCGCCGCCATGGTGCTGGCGCTTTTTATCTGGGGTGATGCGGTAGCGGCGCTGGTAGGCATCAGCATCGGGCGCATCAAGATCGGCAAGAAGTCGCTGGAGGGTTCAATAGCCTGTTTTGTGTGCTGTATGGCGATGTTTGTGGCTCTTTTCCCCAACGCTCCCGGATTGCTGGATGCCTGGAACGGCACGATACCGGTTGTGCTGATGATTGTCGGATCGTTGCTGATAACCGTGCAAGAGTTGTTTCCTATTAAACTGGGATCTTTTGAGGTCAATGACAATCTGAGTGTGCCGGTGATTACCGGTTTGGTTTTGTGGGGGTTGTATCCGGTGGTGAGTGGGTGAGCCGGCGGAAATCAAATAAATGCCGAATTCCAAATTGGTACCACACCGAGCCCCGGCCGTGAGGGAGGAGTTCGGAATATCGGCTCAGCTTTAGTATTGATTCGACTTATAGTGAACCGGACTTATAGCTATCCACCCGCTCAAGCAAAATTCAATTATTTTTAATATAATAGTCCCCGATTCGTAATAGATTTATATCCCATCCTCATCCAGAGGTTCCACATGAAAGTCCTCGTTTTAAATACGCCGTTCATGAAAATGTACAGCCGCGCCTCGCGCTCGCCCGCCGTGACGAAAAGCTCGACTCTC
Organism: Chitinivibrionales bacterium; assembly: GCA_014728295.1. GTDB lineage: Bacteria > Fibrobacterota > Chitinivibrionia > Chitinivibrionales > WJKA01 > WJLW01. The sequence continues at coordinate 110,820 of WJLW01000007.1, forward strand.
TACTATCCATACTGGCTGGCCTATGCTGTCGGCGTGCTGGAAGATAATGGATTCGACGTAAAATTTATCGATGCCCCGGCAATGGACCTCGATCACGATCAGGTGTATGAAATCGCACAGGAATTCAAACCGGAGCTAACCGTGCTGGACACGACCACTGGCAGCATTAACAACGACGTCGCAACTGCTTCTAAAATCAAAGATTTAACCGGCTCAAAGACCGTCATGGTCGGCACGCATGCATCCGCTACGGCCGAAGAGACCATCAACATCAGCGAAAAGGTTGATGCCGTTGCCGTTGCCGAATATGACTATACTGTGCGGGATCTGGCCATCGCCATTCGAGACAATACCGATATAACCAAAGTCAAGGGGCTCTGGGTACGGGTGGACGGGAACATAAACAACAACGGCAGGCGCAATTACATTAAAAATCTGGATGAACTGCCCTTCGCCAGCCGGGTATATAAAAAGCATTTTGACCGTGAGACAATTGACAGATTCTTCTATGGGGAGTCCCTGCATCCGGTAATGACCATACTTTCGGGGCGCGGCTGCCCGCATCAATGCGCATTCTGTGTTTATCCCCAAACCATGACGGGTCATCAATACCGCTATCGCAGCGTAACCAATTTCGTTGATGAGCTGGAATACATTAATAAAGAATTTCCGTACGTGAAGGAGATTTTCGTTGAAGACGATACGCTGACGGTGCACAAAGACCGCGCTGTCGATATTGCGAATGAAATCATGCGCCGCGGTCTCAAAATCACCTGGTCTGCTAATTCACGGGCGGATATCGATCTCGAAACGCTCGAAGCAATCGGCAAATCCGGCTGCCGCCTGCTTTGTGTCGGATTCGAGAGCGGAGATCAACGCGTGCTCGATAACATGCAGAAAAAAATAAAAGTCGATAACATATATGATTTCGTCAGCAATGCCAAAAAAGCTAAGGTGTTGATTCATGGTTGTTTTCTGGTCGGCAATCCCGGTGAATCAAAAGAGTCGTTGCAAAAAACCCTCGATATGGCATTGAAAATCAACCCGGATACGGCGCAGTTCTACCCGATCATGATCTATCCCGGTACCAAGGCATACGACTGGGCGGCTCGTAAAGGCTACATCACCAAAGATTCCTACGATCAATGGCTTACAAAGGACGGCCTGCACAACTCCGTCGTCAGCACGCCGGATGTGAGCTGGGATGAGCTGGTCGTTTGGTGTGATGAAGCCCGGCGCAAATTCTACCTGCGGCCGTCGTATGTGTTCTCCAAGCTCAAGCAGGGGATAAAAGAGCCAAAAGAGTTCGGCCGGCTCCTGCGCGGTGGTACAACGCTGCTGAAATTTATATTCCGCGGGTCATTGCCCGAAAAAAAGGCCGCCTGATCTCCAATTCCCCTCAAAAAAAGATCTCCGTCCTCACGCGATCCTCGCAGAAGCCTTGCTCTATCAGTGAGTCGCTTACTTCGAAAATCATATTGCCATTCCCGCAGATATAGACAATCTCGCTGCCCTTGAGGGGGTGTTCCTTCAAATAGTGGGTGACGCGACCTCTGAAATCTCCATCATCCTCTTGTGAAACACAGGAAACGTAGCAGCCTTCTTTGTAGTCGCCCTTGTCATAAGTCTCGCTGGGAGCACGAATTCCGTGCAGCAGCCGGTAGTTGAGCTTCGGATGAGTCAGGGCAAAGGAGTGAAACGGTGCAATGCCGGTTCCGGTGGCGATGAGAACATACTCATTATTCTCAATTTCGTGCTCCTGGATAGTAAATTCCTCATCGTAGGGCCCGTCGATGGTTAGGAGGCTACCTTCCTGAGCCAGCTTAAGGCGCCTGGAGATGAATCCGTTGGGGATTTCTTTGATGAGAAATTCGAGGCAATCGACGTCTTCGGGCGAATAGATGCTGTATTCGCGGGTTGTGTCGTCATCCTCGAGCGAAACATTGACGAATTGACCTGCCTTAAATTCGAATCCCTTGCGCTCGGTGCGAATGACGTAGGCTGTGTCGCTGAGATGGCGAATGGATTGTATCTTTACCTGATAGCGGGTAATTGCTTTGAGAACCAAGAAGCATCCTCCTGCTTAAGACCATCGACTATTGGTGAATAGTATCGAAAATACATCATAGCTTAAGTGATAAACTCATTTCTTTGGGCTACGCATCGATCATTTCATCGCAAGCCGTGGCTCATTGAGGCCGTGCATGATTACATTGGTTACCCAGCGCATGGCTGCCGTCCGGCGAGAGTCGCGTCTTCCCGAACGCTTGAGCCACTCTTATTTCCGGGACCCTTCCGTGTAACAGATTGCCATCAACGGAGTGGGTGTGCGAAAATCGAATCCGGTGACCTTGCGATCGTTGCGCTGCATCTTCATAAGCAATTTTTCGCCAATAGAATCGCGAATCTCTTCCTGCACTAACTCATTGATTAATCCACGCAAACGCCGACGAAACTGACCGATGTTGCCGTTATCGAGATAAGGCATTGAATTGGCAAGTAGTTGTAAGCCCGGTATCTCCGGTTCGCGGCGAGACAATGATTTTACATCGAAAATTGCCCTAACCTGCAATTTTTTAATCAGTTATCGAAACAGCTCTATACCCTGGTCATGTCGATCGCTCGACTGGCGAGATATATGCCAAATTGGTATTTGTGGGGTTCTTTCAGCAATTGTCAACGGCACAACACTCTCCTGTACGTATGATTATGTGAGGTAATTCGACGAGTTCAAGGTTGATCAAACCAGACAGCCAATGCTTACCGATGCATCGTATTAGTTAGATACGCGCGACCTGCCGGGTGTCCCCTGCCATGTCCTGCGCGTTCATTTTCCAGATTATTGCATGTCTTTTTTTTGAAATAATACACAAAAGGTGACACGCGTCACTGACAAGCATGAAATCACTATTGTAAATTTTATATTTGGAAATTCTAAAAAACGCTGGAGGATGATTTAGAGTGCAGATTTTAATCAATCCAACCGGTTGTTAAGTCTGTATGCCGAAAACAAGGACGCCGGGAAAGTGTGCGGTGTAGTTCGCCACTGGTTCTACATTGTCGCAGCATTCACTACTACATCAACAGGGCAACAGCATGGCAGGTAATCGCAATGAAGGGGTAATTTGGGTCGGCAGAGGTGCAACCTGAAAAGGTGTGAGGGTGTGCAGCAGCAATCTGCCGCGCACGCAATTTTCAGCAAATTATGCGGCATAATCATCTCGATTTCGAGATCTCCCCACCGGAGTTCTCCGAGAGGGGTGCAATTTCAAGCTCGAAAAAAAATGCAATATAATCACAATAATTTTCTCATGCCTGCGTAATAATTACAGAACATGCAGAACATGAAATTCCTCCTTTTTTGCATCATCCTCCATTTTTAAGCAGCATTACTCCTTTCAAAAAAAGGCCGGGGCGGCACCGGCCTTTTTTTGAAATCCTGCACAACCTGCCAATTGCATATCAAACAGCATTCTTCATCAAAAAAGATGATGAAAGCAGAATGTCTTTGTACTCAGGAAGATTGCTGTGATCCAGACTCTGTTTTCCGCTTTTCTTCTTCTGCATATTTGTCAATTTTGGAGGGACGCAAAAAAACCCAGGCAAACAAGGCGATCATGGGCACGATAAAGACAAGGAGGAAAACAATTATGCTTGACATAGAATACTCCTGGAAATGGTTTTGAATGAAAAGTACTTAATTGAGAAGAAAATACATTAGCATCCGCATTCAATAGGAATAGGAGATATTCAATCCAAATGTGCGATGAACGGTATGGGGGTAGGTTTGGACATACCAGTAGTAAGACTCAATCGTATTGCTTGCGGTCAAATTTTTGCCCCACAACATAAGCGATAGCTTTTCATCGAGAAAATGCTTCTCAACTGAAATGTCGATTTTGAAACCGGGAGCAACTTTTTCACGGCTTTCACCGTTTTCGGTATCCTGTTTTTGCCTGGTGTAATTATACGGATGCGAATTGTCAAATTCGGAAAAAATCATGGTATTTATTGTGATATAAATGTCCTGTAGCAAATCGAAATAAAATCGGGTTCGTCCGATGTGCCGGGGTACGCGCGGAACGCCGTCTGGGGATCTGCCGTCCAGGGAGCCAGTATCTTTTTTTCTGATATTCCAGAAAAACAACGAGTACGACAATTCGAACGTAAGAAAATCGAATGGGTTCGATCGCAAAATAGATTCCAACCCGTATGATTCTCCCCCAATATCGTTGGTCCAGTAGATGGGAATAATCGTATCGCCGGGAATGACTCGGGAAGGAGCTGTTTGGTACACCAGCTCGCTATTTTCGGGAGTTATTGTGTTGAAATTGTTTTTGAATCTGGAATAGAATGAACTGATATCGATTATAGAGTTTTCCAGCAAAGAAGTTCTGAATCCAAGCTCCGCGGTTTTGAATTCGGTCGGCTCCAGGTCTTCGGTTGTTTTAAGGGCAACCCATTTTCCCGCCCCGGGCGGCGTGCTCAGCGAATCAGGAATCGACGTGGTTGACGGATCCAGAATATCAAAGCTCTGCCAGGTCTTAGTAAAGGCCCAGGCCCAGGCGGGAGGGATGTGATTGCGGCGCAATTCCATATTGGTGTGAACATAGGCGGGGGTCGTCACGGCTCTTGACCAGGCCCCCCAGAACGTCAGGTCCTCGGTCGGTTTAACTGCCAGCCTTATGTTAGGGGAATATTCCGGATACGATTTGAGAAAATCCCACGCGCTTGTTCGCTTTTCCCATGCCTCATGCGGGTAGTCATCGATAAGAGTCCAGATTTCAGCCTTAAGGCCGGTTGTTACGTCGATAAAATCAAAAAAAGAAACTTTATCCTGCAAAAACAGTGCTCCAAGATACTCCCGGCTAACAGGATCGACGAAGATTTGCTGAGTCGTGCTGGCTGTATCGATTTTGAAATGGATCATGCGCAGGTTGGTTCCACCGATAATCTCAAGCGAAATCGGATGCTGGTCAAAAAAGGCAATGTTTTCCTGAATCTCAAATTCGGTAACGCTGAAATTGGGAACGATGCTGCCTGAGCCGGTGCTGTGCATAAATACGTCGAGGTAATTGTAATGATAGACATGCATAAACAGAGAATGCCTATCGCTGATGCTCAGGTCAACTCTTCCTTTGAGAATGAAATTGTCGAATTTGGTTGTCTCGAGCCAGAAACTGTCCGACGGCTGCGCAAATACTATTGTGTTGGGCAATTCTGCGGCAAGTGAGGTATATTCTCTGATGCGATTCGAGGTATACAGGCCATATCCTGTGAATCGAACCCTTTCGGTTACCTGCGAGGCGAAATCCAGTCCGGCGGTGAGACCATAACTTATGCCTTCTTCGTCATCATTAAAGCGATTTTGGATGGTATCTACATCCGGCTTGCCTTCATACAGGGTGTCACCCACGAAATCCGGATTCTTTGGAAATCCGGTATGGTATTTACCGGTGATGAAGCCGGAAAGCGCTGTTGATTCCGACAGCTTTGAGCCGAATCGGGCCGTTTGTGATGCAAACCAGGGATACCCCTGAGCGTGCTCGAGGTACAGTCCTTCCGATTCATGCGCATTTTTGGTGATAATATTGATTATGCCGGTTGCCGAATTTGCTCCGTATATTGTGCCGCCCGGCCCTTTGATAACTTCGATGCGCTCAATCTCCGCAAGCGGTACATGCAATCCTTCATAAAACACGCCGCCAATGATCGGATTAAGCACCGGTACGCCGTCAAGCAAAACGTTGACGCTCATTGCCGTGACTTCGGAAGCTTCCCGTACCAGTACGTTGGTGGATGTATACGTCATGCTCGAAACAAAGGCGCCCGGCACCAGATTGAGTACATCCTGCAGACGGGTAGCTCCCGAGCGGCGAATGTCCTCCCGGGTGATCACATAAATTGAAGTTGCCACATCCCTGAGGCTTTCGGTTTTTTTGGTTACCGAAGTTACCTGCATGTTGAGCAAGTCTCCAAGCGACAACTCGGAAGCACCGCGAGTGGTTCGGCGTAGCAGGAATCCGCGCTGAGAATCACTCATTAATACCGTGTCGACACCGGCCTGAGCGTTTGGCCTCAATCCGCCGGTTTTTTCTGCCATGGCGAAGTTCAGATGCTTTTTGACCGACAACGGCGGCTCCACGGATCTGCCGGCATACTGCCAGCCATTATCCAGTCCTTCATATATGACCTGCGCTATCTGCGATCCAAGCGCCTTGTGATCGGGCAACACCGCAAAGGCGCCGACGCCGACGCCCGGATTGACCAGGACGCTTACGCCGGCAACCGCAGGAATGTTTGTCGATTGCACGACCGGCGCCCAGGCATTTTTGATACGATCCGGTGTCAGTAGCTTATTGTCGTTGGGTATCCACAGTGCATCAAGTCTGTTTCGGTTGATGAAGGCAAGCAATTCAGTTTTCAACAGACGGGGCGTCAACTTCGCCGCGGCCGGGAGCTGTCTGGTTATCAGCATGAAATTTTCGCGCTCGCAATAGGGCCGGTTTTCTTCGATGAATTTTTGCAGAAAAGGCCGGTGTAGAATGCCTATCCTGCTCACCGGGCGCTGCAGTATTAAACGTAAATTGACCAATGCAGTAACGATCGGGATTTCATAGGAAACACCGGTTGCATTGCGCAGGCCGTCAATTGCCGAAGGAATATCAACCCCCATACAGGCAATCGCCGCAATCGTATCCGCGGGATGCTGTTGCTCAAACGTTCTGAAAAGATCGATTGCTTCATTGTCCATAGCCACCACCGCATCGGGATTGATGGTATCGATGCGGGAGAAGATACTGTGCGCAGTTCGCTTTCGATTTAGTAGTATCTCATGTACAATGAATTCTTCTTCAACTTCATTTCTGATCCCCTGAGACACCTGCCTGAAGCTCTCGCCGGGCGGGCGCAAAGTCAGCACTATCGGCTTTTGCCCGGCCGCAAGCTCGATGCAGAGCAACACAAGCAATCTCGGAAGCAGTCTGGGTCGGTTTACTGCCACGAGTCAACTCCCAACATTGTGTTCAGTTTTTTGTTTTCGCCGAATGCCTTGCAAGCCTGATCAAGGATTGTGCTTTTGCGCGTGGCAATGCTGAGAATGCCGGTTTGTGATTCGGGCAAAGCTACCACCGAAAATTGCCGCTTTGAAATGCTTTTGAGGTAGACAACAAAACGTTCCTGCACTAGTATTGCATTTACCATATTAAAAGATAGCAGCGGAAGCAAATCCTCGAGCTTGGTGACCCGTTTTATTCTGGGTTGGTTGCTGAAAAATTGCGTAACAAAACTCTGCATGCCGTTGCGGCCCAGGAAATCAATCACGCCGATTGTCAATGCGCGCAACGAATCCGTATTTACCGGATTGCCCAGTGATACCAGGACGAACGACTCATTAGTTTTTTTAGCATACAGCCCTTTTTTTTCTGTCCGATAGCCCCGACAAGAGTCGACAATCAGCGGGTGAGCGATAATTGCGGCAGGACTTTCCCTTTTTATTCTCAGTACGAAATCTTTATATCTGCCAAATACCGTAACTTCAAAGTCCGGGCAGCTTCGGGCCAGCTCCTTCTGAATAGTTTGAGGCCGGGCCGGCGTGGGATAAAATACGAAGAGCTTGTCACCGGCAAATGCGCCCTGCAACAGCAGTACCAAGCTGATAACAGTATGCAGTAAGGTTCTGCCCATATGCGGTTCACCGTACTATATCGCAAACGTTGAGATTCAAGAGTAAATTGTGCAACATTGTTAAGGGAAATTCAAGCATATTTATGCATTGCATTCACTTAGCGGGATTGAGGAATCTCATCTGAATTTGCATTGATAAAAAGCTTTTAAACCACTGCAATAATTGTATCTGTTGTGCAGGTCTCTTTCTTTGTGCGGAATTACCTTGCACAGTGGGCAACAACAGGGGTGATGCGATCAATAATTGTTTGCAGGGATACAACTATGGAACAGAGTGCTACTTTCAGAACACGCATTGCAGCAAGCATGCTGGTTTGCGGTTTCTTATTTGCCGGCTGCACCCTCGCACCCGACCGCAGCGAAAGCATCGAAAAGAAATCGAGTTTTGCGCCACTTGTATATGACAGTCCAGCAAGCGGTATTCTGCGCGACGGCAAAGCCTTGCCGGACGCCCAGGATTCAATGATTGTACTGAGCGGCGGAAAGTATCTGCAGGGCGATGTTGCCGGTGGATCGTTGTTCGGGGCGACTCCTGTGCGGGAAGTACATGTAGGATCGTTTTCAATCGGCATGTATGAGGTAACCTGCGGACAGTTTGCGGCGGTAATGCAATGGGCACTGGACAATGAAAAGGTGATCGTTACTGCCGACAAGATAATTCGCACATCTGTCGGCGATTCTCAGGACCTGTGCATGCTGAAAAGCAGTCCGTCGAACTACTATTACTCCGCCCTTGACTTTGACGAATCTGCCGGAAGCTTTGTTGTCGATCGCGGCAGGGAAAGCTTTCCGGTCGAAATCGTGTCCTGGCATGGGGCTATGGCCTATGCCGCGTTTAAAAATGCAATGGAAGGATTCGAAAAGGCTGTAGACATATCAACCTGGCGCATCAACTTTTCGAAAAACGGCTATCGCCTGCCGACCGAGGCGGAATGGGAATACGCCGCGCGCGGCGGCCTGAGCGGCAAGAAGTATCCCAATGGTAATACGCTGGTGGCAGGAGAAGATGCGCAGAATTCGGGTATCGAGCCGGCTGCGGTAGGCAGTCACAAACCGAATGGATACGGCATACACGATATGGTGGGAAATACCTGGGAATGGTGCTGGGACTGGTTTGCCGAGAAGGAGTATGACGGTAGGATACGCGATGGAATCGGTGAATCGGTCACCAATCCGTCTGGTCCGGTTTCCGGTGCAGAACGCGTGATACGTGGCGGGGGCTGGTATGATGCCACCTCAACCTGTCGGGTGGATTTTCGCAGCAAAGCAGTACCTTCGGCACTCGAGGAAGCCTTTGGCATCCGCCTGGCATTCGGTGCGGTCAACGCAGATGTTTCGGTTACGACCGTTCGCCCGTTGGCTCGCTAAGCAGGCGGGAAAGGTACTCCGGCGGGGCCTGAATTTCACTGCAAAATCGGCAAAGCTCATTCTGCATGGCTTCGACACGATCTGGCTCTGATCCGTACAGATTTACTTCCTGCTGCGGATCGTCGTGCAAATCGAAAAGCGCCGGCGGGTGATAGTAAGCCTGTTCCGATCTGAGAACTTTGCGTCGCGGGCCAGCTTCAACCGCGCCCAGATCCCATTTGAAGGCAAAGTAGCTGGGTTCCTTGCCCTGCCAGTATAAATCGCGGCTCTGATTGTGGTGCAAATGTAAAGCATGCCGCCCGTCATTGACAACATGTGTGATGCCGAACATCCCTGAGTGGGCGGCATTGCGTGCGAGTGATTCTGTTTGATCGAGCATCGGCAGCAGGTTGGCGCCATGCATGGCGGGGCCGTCTGTGATATTTGATGCGGCCAGAATCGTCGGGGCAACGTCAACATTTTGCACCAGTGCCGATTCACGTCGATGAGGGATGTGAGGATGGTACACCATCATGGGAATATGTGCCACGCAATCGTACATGTACGTAAAGAGCTTGCCGGTCCAGCCGTGGTCGCCCAAATAGGTGCCGTGGTCGGTTGACACGATGATCATCGTAGTGTCGAGCATCCCCAGGCGTTCGATCGAATCGATAAAATAGCCGAACCATTTGTCAACATAGCTGACGTTCCCCGCATACAGGGCGCGGATATTGCGCAGCTCGCGTTCGGAATACTCTTCCGCCCATTTGCGATATGACGGGACGGTCAGTCGATCTCCCTGGTATTCCGGATCGTATAATTCGGCATAGCCCGGCGGTGGATCGAAGGGCTCATGCGGGGGAAAGCAGTCGATCTGCAGGTGAATATCGTTTTGATGTCCGCGGTTTCGGAATATCCAGTCAAACGCCTGCATAAACGTGCGCGCGGCCGGCCAGTCTTCCTCCCGCTTCATGTTAAAATGCTTGAACCGGTAATAGTATTCGCGTGTCGAACCGGCAATGCGCCGTGGGTCGCAATTGTAGATAATGTCGAGCTCATGCGCGGGATCGGTATAAACCTTGTCTCCTTCCATGCCTCGAATAAAGTGCCAGCAGTCGTATTGCCAGTGGTAATTGCCGGCGCCTTCACGGAACAGATGGTAATGGTCGGTGACCAGTCCGGTGGTAACGCCGTGTGCGCCGAGCTGTTCGGCAAGCGGTGTGTCGCTTTCTTCGAGCGGACCCCAGCCCCGAAAGGGAAATTCAAAGTTCCCGGTTACAAAATCGCGACGTGCCGGCATGCAGGGAAAGCTTCCGGTGTAGCATCTGTCAAAGACAACGGAGCGTGAAGCGAACGCGTCAAGGTTTGGTGTTTTAATCCAGTTGTTTCCGTAGCACCCGAGATGGTCGCGGCGCAGGGTGTCCATAATTATGTGGATCGTATTCATGCAGACTTGTCCTTGTACTTGCGAATCAAACCTAAAATACACAAACTCCCGGCATGGCACGTAAAAACACAGAAGCAATGTGCGGCCGGAGTTAATGAGCCGCGCTAAAAACGCATGTGTTTGCGGGCAACTATTTTCTAAATCATTTTCAGCAACATTCACCAAGAGATTTTACCATGACCAACGACAACCGACCCGAAAACTCGACGCCGAAGTCTCCCGCACCCGAATCTTCTGGTACCCTGTCTCAGGGTGATATGCACCAAAAGAACGCGGGGACCTCCGATACGGAGCCGCACAAGCCGCAGCAAATCACCGGGACGCCGGTGGAATCTTCCGCGGGGCAATCCGCTCACCCGCCCGCTGAAACGACGCAAGCACCGGATTCACTACCTTCGCGCGGAGAAGGTCTGAATCGTAAAGTTCTTATGGTAATGCTGATCGGGCTTGGATTGACCTTGATTCCCATGTTGCGTATCTTTATCGTGCCTGTCGTGCTTGCGGCGACATTTGCCACGCTTTTTTATCCAGTGTACAGGTTCTTCTTAAAGCTTGTGCGCAAAAACAAGGCAGTCAGCGCGTCTCTCAGTTGCCTGGTTCTCATAGTCGGGCTGCTCGTGCCGACCTATATTCTCATCCATCTGGTAACCGTGCAGGCTATCGAGCTTTACAGTTCCACCCAACCCAAAATTCGCAAAATGATTGCAAAAGGCGAACGCGGCGCCTGGCAGGAATTTCGTGATAACCGCATTGTCAAGCGACTCCGGCTCGACCGCATCGATCTGGAAAATGCGTGGCGGGAAGGCATGAAAACTGCCGGCAGGGTGGGTTCGATTCTGTTTGACCGCATGTCGGCCGGGGTCACGGGTATCCTGGGTATGGTGACCAGCTTGATTATTACGATTTTTACGATGTTTTACTTCTTTATGGACGGAGAGGAATTCGTACGCCGGCTGCGCTACCTCAGCCCCTTGCGGCGAGACTATGAGGATATGATCCTCTCGCGTTTTTTGCTGATATCCCGCGCCACGATAAAGGGGACGTTGCTCATTGGAGTTATGCAGGGATCGCTGGGCGGCATTACGCTGTTTTTCTTCGGCATAAATACCTGGCTCATCTGGGGATTTGTCATGGTAATACTTTCGATAATACCGATGGTCGGCTGCTGGCTGGTCATGCTTCCTGCTGCTGCGGCCCAGATTGTCGCCGGCAACCTCTGGCAGGGAATAGGCATCGCACTGGTTAGTACGGTCGTAATTTCGAATCTTGACAATTTCGTCCGGCCGCGATTGGTCGGCCGCGATGCGAAGATGCACGATCTGATGATTTTCTTTTCCACTCTGGGCGGAATCGCCGTTTTTGGCATAATGGGATTCATTATCGGCCCGGTTATTGCCGCTCTGTTTATCACCGTCCTGGAGATTTACGGACTTGAATTCAAATCGGAGCTTGAATCGCCCTACACGACTGCGGAGGGTTAAGGTCGCAATGTTTCATATGAAAGTATGAGTAGCGTAACAGCCACTGCTACCGCCAGCAGAAGTACTTTTACGACAAACAGGGGAACGATCCACACAATCGAAAAACCAATGGTCACCCAGATCAGGCTTACCGAGAATATTTTCGCCCGCAGAGGTATCGCCTTATGTTCCCTGAAATTTCTGATGTATTCGCCGAAATACTTATTGGTTGTCAGCCATCGGTAGAATTGCTGAGAGCTTCTTGCATAGCAGGCCGCGGCCAGCAGGAGAAATGGCGTTGTCGGCAGCAGGGGCAGGAAAATGCCGGCCGCCCCCAGCACAACGCATACTGTGCCAAGTGTGATCAGTAACACTTTGAAAACATTTTTGTGCATAGCCTCGCTTATTCTGATTTCAGGTTCGACTCCGGCTTTGCCGGCAAACGTCTTGCTCCCATCTTGCCACTAATACTTTCCGGTGTCAGCAACGTGGCACTGACTGTCGCTAACTGCAAGCCGTGCCGGATAAAAATAAATTTCAGTGGTTTGCGCAAGCATAATGCTCCGGGTACGGAATGTATCTGCAAAGCTCACAAATAAGGTATTGATCTTTTCCTTGATCTACCATATCCTTTGTGTATATTAGGACGCTTTATTCAGCATCATTGACTCAACATCAGGCATCGGGCAACCAGGGGAAACCATGCTCACAACAACGTTTAAAAACATAGACAGCATTGTAGCGAAAATTGGTGACAAACTGCCGATACGGCTGACCTTTGACGCACCATCGCCTACTCGCAACAGCAGCAAGCTCAAGGCCTACTTTGCCCGGATCAGAGACACCTTCCGCAAGCACCGGCCGCCTGTTTACATCGGCGACCATATCGGTACGGGCGGATTTGCCGACGTTTTTCTGGCGCAGTCCGACTATGACGGCGTGAAAGATTTTGCCATCAAGATCCTGCGCAAAGAACTGACGGTTGTGCGCAAAGGGCAGAAGTACGATTCTGTCAGAGAAGAAATGCGAGTCAAGGATGTCAAGAAGCGTTTTCGCAACGAGTCGTTTATGCAATGGCATCTCGGACAAAGCTTATCGCCGCGGGTTGCGCAGTCCATCGTGCAGGTTTACGATCATGGCGAGTTTGACAGCCAGAACGACTTTCGCTTCATCCTCATGGAGCAAATGGGCAAGACACTCAGAGATTTCATTGCCAACCAATCCAATTTTGCCGACAGTGAACAGCTCTATCTTTATAAGGCGCGGCTGATGCTGCGTATTGCAGAAATAATTCAGAATGTGCACGAAGCCGGCATCTTTCACCGTGACATCAAGCCCGAAAACATACTCTTCCCACGCGATGCCGCATTGCCAAAGGTCGACTCCCATGGCAGGCTGACCGACAACGCGGCCGATTCCATCAAAGTCAAGCTTGGAGATTTTGGTACGGTCAGGTGGGTAAAAAGTATTGATGACAAATACGACGGCGTCATTATCGGCTCACAGTTTTATATGTCGCCCGAACAGATTTTTCACCCCGATCGTCTGGATCTCAGAACCGATATCTATTCGTTCGGAGTGGTCTGCTACGAGCTGTTTTTCGGCTTTCATCCCAAGAATGTCGATAACACCACCGTCGATGTCCTGGAAAAGCTTGCCCGCCGGCAACCCGTCCCGGTCATGCCCCCGCATGGTCTTGATGGCCTGTATGATATCATTCTGACGTGCATGAAAGATATTTACGAACGCTATCAGACAATGAAAGAGGTCTGTGATCGTCTGCGCAGCTTTATCCAATCGCGTGAGTGAGCGCGATGGTTGTCGGAGGATGGTTGAAGATACGGGTGCGGAAGATTTGTTGATAGCCGCCTGTGCTGCATTGACCCACTGGGCAGGTAGTTCTTTTTTGAATAGGTCAATTCGATATAGCCGTTGCTGCCCGGTATTTTGGTAATCATTTGCATTGCGCCGTGATTTCCTAAATTTAGCGAATTGTTAGGGAAGGCCTAGTGTAGTGTATCTCAAATACGAATACGTTACCACGGGCTCTTTTCATCCCTGTCTTCGTTGCTCATCAGTTGAATACACCCGGTATTCGCCATCTTCGCGCCTCAACAGGAACGAAAATAGCTCCTCGCAAACACACA
>WJLW01000058.1 GCA_014728295.1 Chitinivibrionales bacterium
CTTTTCTACCGGCTCACTTTCGTCGATATCGATAATACGCTCGTTCTCCCTCGGCTCGTTTTTCTTTTTATCGAATGAAAATCCCGGGAAGTTGATGTCATGAAATTCTCTTGCCATTGGGCTTTAATCTCCTTACGATTTTTTGGCTGCATGCCATGGAGGGAGGATACGTATCTCTCGGAGGGCTTTCCATAGGCATAATCTTGATATCGTATTATAAAATGCCACGGAAAATAGGCAGGTCAAAATCTCCTGCCCATTCAACAAAAGCACTTGCCGTTCCCTTATGCGGGGTCTTATGCGAACCAGGCTCAGGCATGCCGGCCTTCATCTATCCCTGTGCTTAATTTGAAGTTCAGTTCTGCTATGCACATTGTTATAATGAATCAAAATATCAACAACGTAAATTAATACCGGTTCGATAGTGCGTCAAGGATTTAGTGATGAGGAAGATGCCGGATTTCAAAAACATTGTAACGGATCGCTGCCCGGACGAATGGTCATTGCCTGCTTTCGGTATTTTCGGATTTGAATACAAAAAAAAGCACAACCCTCAACGGGAACATTTTGCCCCACACCGGGCAGAAGCTACCTTGTTTGCGACCAATTTATCCATCAAAAGCGCATAAACCGGTTTCGCTACACTCATCCTAATTGCCCTGAATTCAAGTGTTTAATTATCTGCTGGTCCATTATATAATGGTGGTGGCATATCCATTGCTCAAGACACAGTGGCCATTATCCTTAAGGACAGGTTATGGATTTTAAAACCAAAGATATCATGTCAATCGCCGCGGTTGTTTTTTTGTCATTCTGGGTGATGTTCTTCGTCTTTCTGCTCGCAACAGGGCGGGCCCGCGTCGAATTCGGTCCGCGACTGGATACCGAAGGGAAGGAAGAGCTCAAGACCTTCAAAATCAGGGAGATACGTGATTCTCTGGTTGCTGCGCATTCCAAAACCTATCAGGCCCTGGTGCAAAAAGAAAAGGAACTGGACGAGAAAAACGAAAAGCTGGCCGAAAAACTCAAGCATATCGAAATGATGGAAACGGAGCTTAAAGATACCAAAACCGAGCTGGCACAGGAACGTGAGCATCTGGAAAAGCTGGTTGCCGAGAGTTCCGAGCTGGACAAGAAGCGCATACGCCAACTCGCAAAAGTTTACGGCGCCATGCGTGCCGAAGAGGCTGCCCGGATTCTGGAGACGCTGCCTGACGACCTGGTGATCAATATCATCACCTCGATTAACGACGACCGGCAGAAAGCCAAAATCGTCGCCGCCATCTCACAGGCAAAGGCATCCCGAATCAGCAGAAAAATTGGAAAACCCGTTTCACAATTATAATTCGTCAACCCTTAACACTGCGAAAGGAGGTGAAAAACATGGAACAAAACGCACTGTTACTGAATCTATCCGTTTCTCAGTCAGCTCGCAGCACGGAATCGATGCATAGGTCAAGCACGGGCGGGAGCGCTTCGATGGCGCCGGGTCGTTCCGAATCGTCAAGCGTCAGGCGTGAATTCGCTTCGAGCAGTCGCTTTACGCGCGTTTATCGTCATGTCGCCGCGCAGAACGAATCCGCCCAAAAATCGGTGTCGACGCGCAGCGAACGTGAAACCGCCGAAGCCATGCGCGCTGTCTCGCGTCAAGCAGCGCACAGCCGGCATGTCGATCACAGGCAGGAGAACCCGGTCAAACAGGACACGCCGGTGAAACAGAAAGGCATACAGGTCGAATCTGACAAACAGTCCGGCGTGGCTGCGGACGCACCGGCGCCGGTGCACGCGCAGGAAGCCACGACAGCTTCGATCATGCAGCATGCCGCCGTCAAAGAAGCGATGAACGCCGCGCACAAGGCTGCGCTACAGATGAAGGAGGCTCCAACGGCTATGGACCAGGCAACTGCCGTCATCAAGCAGTCGCTAATAACCGTTTCGCACGAGCTGGACCTGAATCTGGCAGGCGATCTCTCCGAACTCAAGCTTGACAAACCCAACGAGGGTCTGATCGAACAGTTTGCCGAGATGGTTGCCGTTATGCAGTCAATGGCACAGATCATGGCGCAGGCGGCCGACGCACAGCAGCCGATTGAGATTAACGGTCGCACTTTTGACGGACCTCAACTGGCACAGGCCGAAAAGCTTTTGCGGGTTGAAGTCTTTAACATGCAGATCGGTTTCAAAATGCTGGGCATCTCTCAGGAAGTTGCGTTGGGAGTGGCCGACAAACAGGGCATTGCGCTGGATGTCGGTCTCATGCAGGCGACTGATCCGTCAAAGCTGGCCACGCCGATGCAGCACCTGGAACAATTCTTCTCGCACCTGATGCAGTCGCAGCAGGAGGAGTTGCAGGATATTTATCGCAAGGTTGTTGCGTTTGCAAAAGGGTTTGCCGGCCCGCAACAGGAAGCTGCGGTTCCGGCATTGACGCCTGAAACAACCGTGTCGCAGGTGTCGGGCCTTGTCGCAACGGAGCTCAAAGCCCCCTTTGCCGCCGCGTATGATACCGCCCTTCTGCGGCAGATGCTCAAGCTTGATGTCAAGCAGACAAATGCCACATCGCAGACCGGCGGCGACGTTTCGATTGCACGCATCGACGCGGTAAAATCCTGGCAGGCAATCTGGACCGTTAACCCCAACGAAGCGATTCTGCGCATGGATGAGCAGGGGTTGCCGGTTATGGATGTATTAAGCAAATCCGGCGGCTATGACGCGCTGAGCGCCGTGCTCGGACAAAAAAACGTCGATACAGTCTTCAAAAATATCGAAAAAGCGGTGATGAATCAGATCCTTAATCAGGTCACCACTGCCCTGAAGACCGGACTCAACGAAGTACGTCTGACGCTGCGGCCCGAATCTATGGGTGAGGTCAAGCTCAAAATCAGGATCCAGGAAGAGATCGTGGTTGCCCGCATCAACGTGGAAAATACGCAAGTCAAGGCGATTGTCGAAAGCAATCTGCCCCAGTTGCGCGACGCGTTGACCGAGCACAACCTGCGCATGGGATCGTTTCAGGTATCGGTTGATAACGGTTCGGCCGAAGAAGGTTCGCACCAGTCAACCGACCGCGAGGGCAAAGCCCACGGAGCGGTTGTACACGACTCCCAATCGAGGGAACCGCTTGAGGCGGCAGAAAGCGCCGTCGCGGCGGGTAGCGATACCGGTCGTCGGTATGGAAACAACACTGTTGAATACTTTGCCTGAGAAAGGTTTCGTATGTCATCACTTTCAAGCGGCATCAGTTCACTGATTCCTTCGCACACGGAGGATGTCTATAAAGCAAGCGCTTCGGTTGAGGACGGTAAGCTGGATGCCTCGACCAGCACGGTAACCGGCGATCGTACCGGGGGCCTGTTTACCGACCGCGGCAACGAGATGCAAAAGGACGACTTTTTGTTGCTGCTGGTCACCCAGTTGCGCATGCAGGATCCACTCAGTCCGATGGAGAACACGGAGTTCATGACGCAACTGGCCCAGATGCGCGCCATCGAGAGCAGCAACAACATCGAAAAGGCTGTTGAGAATATGCAGGAGTCTTTCGAAAAAACCGTTGCTGCTCAGGAGTTCAGCGCCCAATCCACCACTAATGCGGCATCGGTTTCACTTATTGGCAAGGATGTGCGCATACGTCAAACTGATGTGCGGCTGCAGGGTCCCGAAAGCGTGCCGGTCGAGTTGCGTGTCCATCTTGGCGATAACGATACCGCGGTTGTCAACTTGCTTGACGGCGAAGGCGAAATCGTCAAAACGCTGCACGCCGGCGACAAGGATGCTCAGAACTCAGTGGAACTGGCCTGGGACGGCATGCTGGATAGCGGCCGCCCCGCAAAATCCGGTATCTATCGCATTCAGATCGAAGGCGAGCAGGATGATCCTTCGCTCTATGCTTTTGGACAGGATGTCGTGCAGGGTATTCGCTTCTCGGCAGACGGCGCTCTAATCAAGATCGGCGGCAGGGAACTGCCGGTCGGCAACATCATGGATGTATCCGCGTCATCGCCCGGCGGCGCACCGGGAGGTGTTTCACCGGCCTCGGCAGTGGAGCTGCTTGGCAAGAAAATACGGGTGGCCAGGGATACGGTCAGCTTCAGCGGATCGCCCGATGCACCGGCGACCGTCAAGGTTTACCTGGGTGATCGCTCCGAAGCTACGCTTTCTATCAGGGATGCAGCGGGCCGGGACGTTGCGCGGCTTAAAGCCGTCAACAGCGGCGATGGAACCGCAACGGTTACCTGGAACGGCGCGGGAATCAACAGACAGACCTATGTCGAGGCAGGCGTTTATTCGCTGCATCTGGAAGAATCCGAAAATAATCCCTGGGTATACGCATACGATGAGGGGGTTGTGGACGGACTCAGCAATGTAAACGGTAATGTTCAGATCAGGATGAACGGCCGCATCGTTTCGTTGTCGGATATCATCGATATCTCAACGGCGGCGGCCTGAGCACGGGAGCGCTACTCATGAACATTCAGAACCTCGCGCTTCAGGAACGAATCAGGGCGCAGCGCAGCGGGATTGTCACGCCCCCGAAAACGGGCGGGGACCGTTTTGCCGATGCACTCGCCAAAGCCGGCTCAACGCTCAGGTTTTCGTCACACGCCCGGTCGCGTCTGAAGAGCCGCAACATCAACGTGACGCCGGAAATTATGAGCAAACTGGACAAGGCCGTCCGGGGTGCCGAACAGAAAGGATCGAAGGACTCACTCATATTGCTGAAGGACTTGGCATTTATCGTAAGTGTCAAAAACAGGACGGTGGTAACAGCCATGGATGGAACTCACTTGAACGACAACATTGTCACCAACATCGACAGTACCGTACTGGCAGAATAGTTGGCAGGTCTGCTTCCCGCCCGCGGTGAGAAGCGGATGCCCAAAGCCGCCGAATGAACGAAGCGGTTTACCCAGTCGGACGGACCTGTCGGCGCCGTAAGGAGGTTTTCCCATGGTTCGATCACTGTACAGCGGAATCAGCGGATTGCGCAATCATCAGGTTTCGATGGACGTAACCGGCAACAACATTGCCAATGTCAATACTACCGGTTTCAAGGCCGGCCGCGTTACGTTCGAAGAGTCGCTTGCGCAATTACTCAAAGGATCGTCACGTCCCCCGGGCAACGCCGGTGGAACCAATCCCATTCAGGTGGGACTGGGCATGTCCATCGGATCGATAGACACCCTGCTCAATCAGGGTAATTTGCAGTCAACCGGACAGATTACCGATCTGGCAATCGAGGGGCGCGCCTACTTTGCGTACTCGTCAGGCGAGGGAACGTTCTATTCGCGTAACGGCTCATTGCAAATGGACTCCACCGGACGTCTGGTATCGCCGACCAACGGCTTTACCCTGCAGGGCATGATGGCCGACAACAATGGCGACTACCCGGCCGGCTCACGCATCGGGGATGTCAGAATCCCCTTCGGCGAGAAAGCCCCGGCCAATACCACGACGCAGGTTCAGTATTCTTCCAACCTCGATTCCGATTCGGAAGGACTGGGAACTATTGCGCATACTCAACGATTTCTGGCGGATGCTGCGGGTGCAAATGGCCTGACGACCCTGTTTGACGATGCGGGAAATTCCCTGGGCATCCAGGCCGGCGACGTGATCACGATTTCGGCCCAGGGAGCAACCCCGGTTACGCTGTCTGTTACCGATGTGACTACGCTGGCCGATCTGGTTACCAGCATCAATACCGTGATACAAAGCCCGCCATACAGCCCGTTGAATCAGGCAACGATCAACGCCGACGGTACGATCAATGTGACCGCAAGCGGAGCGACGGTCAACAATCTCATGTTGTCAAGCAGCCGGCCCGGTTCAAATTCGTATGTTTCAAACGCCTTTACCTGGGGCCCCAGTATTCCGTCAACCAATCCGACAGGCGTTGATTCTGCTGCATTACGGCGCCCGGCAATCGCCGGCGATGCCATTGCCGACATCTATGACGCAGCCGGATATACGATGGGTCTGGAAAATGGGGATACGATACAGGTGAGCGGTTCGATCGGCGGGAACACGACGGTGCCGCAATCGGCTGTGTATGATCCCTCGGGCGCCACGGCTGGTTCGATCAACACCTTGCAGGGATTGCTTGACCTGGTCCAGCAGACGTTCAATCTGCCGCAGTATGATGGGACGCCACAGAACAACCTGTCGGTTTCCATGAACACAGCCAATACGCCCAGCGACCGAATTCCCGACGGCTCGGTCACGATTCGCGGCCCGATGGAAGAGGCGTTTTCGTTGACCAATATTGCCATTACCGCCGACAATGCGAACAATAATGCAACCGCACCAACGCGATTCAATACCAACACGGTAACGGATACTATTCAGGATGCGCGTGATGTAGGACGCCATTCGACCTCGATTGTCGTCTACGATGAATCGGGTGACTCGCACATCATGACGACTACTTTTACGCATACGGGTACCCCAAATGAATGGCTCTGGGATATCACCATGGACGGCGGCGAACAGATACTGAGCGGTAACTCCGGCACTTTGACATTTGGTCAGGATGGATCGCCTGCGTCAATTACCTTCGACGATAGCTCGACGCAGTTTCGCTTCGATCCGATGAACGGCTCCAACATCGTCTCGATCCAATTGGACATCGGTTCGCCGGGTTCGTTTGAGGGCATTACGCAATTTCGCTCTCCTTCGACCACGGCGGCGCGTTTTCAGGACGGCTACCCGATGGGCAAGCTACAGGAGATCTCCATCGATGAATATGGAGAAATCTCGGGTTTGTACTCCAACGGCGTCAGCCAGGCGATCGCCCAGGTTTACATTGCGGAATTCAACAATCCGGCCGGTCTTCTCAAGATCGGCAACAGCATGTATCAACAGTCAAACAATACCGGTGAAGCGGTTATGCAACGCCCCGGAATCGGATCGTCGTCAAAAATTAAACCGGGCGCACTCGAAATGTCCAATGTCGAGCTGGCAACCGAGTTTACCAATATGATAACGATTCAACGCGGTTATCAGGCAAATGCACGGGTGATTACCACCAGTGATTCATTGCTGCAGGAGCTGGTACAACTGGTTCGGTAGCTTTTTGCGGAGGCGGGAGCGTGCTCCCGCCTCTGCTCTCACAAGTTAATTGAAATGGCGGTATTGCGCTATTGAATTAAGGTAACAAGTATCATACAATAAAGTAACGCAAATAAAATGAATCCCTTATCCACTATATACAGAAGCACATAGTTATGATAGCCATGCGAAGATTAAACGGTGATGAATTTGTGCTCAATGCTGATTTCATTGAGTTTGTCGAGTCAACGCCGGACACCATTATCGCGTTGCGCGGAGGCAAGAAATTAGTGGTAAAGAATTCAATAGAAGATGTCGTTCGCAAAACCGTCAAATACAAACAACTGTGCAACCAGACTGTATCGGTGGTACAACGCAATGAATCGCCGCCGCAAGATACGCAGTCGTCGTAACAGGTAAGCTATGGAACTTGGAACAATTATCGGATTAGTGCTGTGCATCGGACTTGTGCTTTTTGGCATGAAGCCCGAAAATATGGGCGCATTTATTGATCCGCCATCCATCTTCATTGTTGTCGGCGGAACAATCGGTGCGGTAATCACCGCCTACCCGCCGAAATTGCTGATGGGAATTGCCGGCATAATGAAAAATGCATTTCTTGTAAAAACATTAACGCCTACCGAAACTATTAAGCAATTGGTTGACTTTGCCGAACAGGCACGCCGTGAAGGTATCCTTGCGCTTGAGGCGCGTGCCCAGGAAATTGAGGATGAATTTTTAAAAAAGGGCATTCAGTTGGCTGTAGACGGAACGGAACCCGATCTCATCAAGGACATATTGACAACCGAAATTAATTTCATCGAAGACCGCCACAAGATCGGCGCAGGCATACTCGACACTGCGGCCACGCTGGCGCCGGCATTTGGTATGATCGGTACGCTCATCGGATTGATACTTATGCTGGGTAATATGAGTGACGTGGGCTCTATCGGTCCCAATATGGCGGTTGCACTGCTGACAACCATGTACGGATCGATGATTGCCAACATTTTCTGCCTGCCATTGAATAACAAATTGAAATCGTATTCCGCTAAAGAAATCCTGATCAAAGAGCTAATGCTTGAAGGAATCATGTCATTACAGTCAGGCGACAATCCGCGCATTGTTGAACAAAAATTAACGGCATTTATTGAACCTAGCCTGCGTGCAGCAGCAATGAAATCCAAATAGGCCGGCAATCCAAATGGCCAGAAAACCGGAAGAACAAAAAAAAGGCGCACCCGAGTACATGTTGACCTACGGCGACATGATGACCCTGTTGCTCTGCTTTTTCGTTATGCTCCTGGCCATGTCTACCATCGATCCTGCCAAGTTTATGGTTGCAGCCTCATCCTTTCAGAATGCATTCAGCGGTGTGCTTGAATCGTTCCCTACCGTGATGATTACCGAAGATGTGTTAACGCCGCGCCTTGGCGGCAACGAGCAAAACAAGCGCATGGCGGTTGAGGCAAAACGCAAAATCGAACAGGCGATCAAGCGGGAAAAGATGCAGGATGCCATCAAAGTAAAAGTTACCGATTCGGGCATCGCCATACAGATTGCCGATCCGGTCGGATTTGACATCGGCGATGCCGCAATCAAACCTGAATTTTTTGATTTGCTCTACCAACTCGTCGAGATCATCAATATCGATCCCAAAGCGGAAATACGGATTGAAGGACATACCGACAATACACCTATAAGCACGACGCGTTTTCCCTCTAACTGGGAACTGTCTGCATCGCGCGCTTTGAATGTTCTCAAATTCATGGTGGAACGCACCGGAATCGATCCGGCGCGGATGAGTGCGGTCGGTTACGGCGAGTTTCGTCCCATTGCTCCCAATACTTCCCCGGAAAACAGGCGGAAAAACCGACGCATTGAAATTTACGTTGAGTATCTTGAAAAGAAAGAAAAGAGCTAAAAAGCGCTCTGGAGGCTACTATGGCTGATGAAGCTCCGAAACAAGCCGAAGAAAAGGCCAAGCAGAAGCAGGACAAGCCAAAGTCGAACATGCTGATGCTGATTGTCGTGATTTCCGTTATCGTGATTGTCAACGGCATTCTGGCGTTTGCGATTATCATGGCAACTGCTCCCGGAAAAAAGACGGCCGAGACCGAACAGGAAAGCATAGACTCAACCGAATCGATGGCGCCGACCACAACGGAGATCGGGACTATTCACGAAAATCCGATTGTAGCGATTGTTAACATAGCCGGCACGGATGGAGAACGATTTTTAAAAATCGGCGTCAGGATAGAATATGATGAGAAGGAATACAAGAACATCGTTGAAGTGATCACCCGCCGCGAGCCGCAGCTAAAAAATATGCTCATTAATCAGTTGTCACAATTAACCCTGGTTGAGCTTAATGAGCCCGACGCCAAAAATCGTATTCGCAAAGAATTTGTGCAGCGGGTAAACAGCTCCCTGCCCGAAAAGGCGGGTAAGATCAGTAATGTGTATCTGGACCAGTTCATCATTCAATAATTGAGGTGAATATGAGCATGTCCGGCACCGCAGCCAAGGAACACTTCGCATGAGCGACATTTTATCACAAGAAGAAGTTGATGCGCTTCTCTCCGCAGTTTCCGCCGGTGGTGAATCGGCTGATTTCGGTGGTAGTAGTGCACCGAGTGAGGAACCGGAACCTTTCGAGCAGGACGACAGCGACAAGGCGCTGTCACTCTATGATTTTCGGCGTCCCGACCGCGTCTCCAAAGACCAGATGCGTACGCTGCAGAATTTGCACGAAGGCTACGCTCGACAATTTTCTACCACGCTCACCAATTTCCTGCGAACCTTTGTTGAAATCGAGCTTGTCAGCGTCGATCAATTGACGTATTCGGAATTCATAATGTCAATTTCCAATCCGAGCTGCATCTACGTTTTTAAAATGGAGCCGCTTGAAGGTAACGCCATTATCGAAATAAACCCTTCGCTTGTCTTTTTTATAATCGACCGACTGTTTGGAGGGCAGGGGCGCCCCTCAGAGCAAAACCGGGAATTAACGCTTATCGAAGAAAATGTCATACGGCGCATTGTTGAGCGCAGCTTGAACGACCTTAAAGAAGTCTGGGAGCATATCGGCGTTTTCAGTCCGCGAATCGAAACCTACGAAACCAATCCGCAGTTTGTACAGATTGCACCGCCGGGAGAAACCGTTATTCTCATATCGCTCGAGGTCAGAATGCAGAATGCATCCGGTCTCATGAGCCTGTGTTTTCCGTACGTCGTGCTGGAAAGTGTAATCAACAAGCTCTCCGGTGAGAGCTGGATATCTTCTCAAAGCACGGCCACCACCGAAACCAGAGGGCTGCTTGAGCACGAAATTCAAGAAGTCACCATGCCGCTGTCGGTGCTGATCGGTCAAACGCGGCTCAAAATCAGAGACCTGCTGCAACTGCAGAAGGGAGACGTTCTGTGCCTTGAAAAGCCCCATAAAACCGATCTCATGATTCAAATAGGCAACAAAACGAAAATGTCCGGAAAATCGGGACTGGTTGGCCGCAAAAAGGCCGTAAAAGTAAACAGCATTCTTGTGAAGGAGGTTCCGGGTAGCGATGAGTGAACTATTATCTCAAGATCAAATTGATGAATTGCTCCGTGCGAATGCTGACTCTGGTGAACAGTCCGGCGAATCGGGCGGAAAGAACTATGATGCTCTGCGCAAGTCATTTGATATCATAAGCGACGAAACAGGTTCCGTACTATCAACGGTTCTGAATAAAACCGTCACGTGTGAAGTGGAATCATGTGAACCTGCACAGTCGGAGGCACTGGCCGATAAAATCAGTGATACTGCATTATGTCTGACCATACCCTATAAGTCAGGATTTTCCGGCTCATTTTATATGATTCTGACGACGGGGTGCGTTGCCATTTTATCCGACTTGATGATGATGGGCGACGGCAGCGCCGAGTTTTGCGATGACCACAAAGATGCAATCGGTGAACTGGCCAATCAAATTATGGGAGCCTACTCAACCTCAATCGGCAGTGAACTGAATGATTCCATTTCGGTTGATACAATAGAGGTTGCCGAATACGACCCGGCAAATCCGCCGGTACCTATTGACGAATCGGATATGTCGATTATCAAATTGAGCGTAGAGGGTTTTGACGATGCCTACATGGCGTATCTGGTTCCGGGCGACCTCAGTAATCAGCTCATGGACAAGCTGGGGCTGATCGGCGGCTCCGGCGAAAATGAGGAGGCACAGATCGGTCTCAGCGAAGCGGAGCTTGACGATCTGGCTTCAGTTGCCACCGACGGCGGGGGCGCAACTGCGGATTTGGGCACGGATTCGTTTGCCGCAACTCCTTCGGCCGTATCCCCTGCATCCCAGAAAAATATTGGTATGCTGCTTGATGTCGAACTGGATGTTTCGATCGAACTGGGGCGGACCGATATTTCCGTGAAAAAAATTCTCGAGCTGTCACCCGGCTCTATCGTGGAGCTGGATCGTATGGCCGGTGAGCCGGTTGATTTGCTGGTCAATAGTAAAGTAGTTGCCAAAGGAGAAGTCGTCGTTGTCGATGAAAATTTCGGCATACGTATTGTGTCGCTCGTATCAACCGAAGATCGTATTAAAAGCCTGCGCTGATATGAAAACGATATGTGCAGTTTCCGTCATGATGCTTGTTTGTTGCTGGTCTGCAGTAACCGCTCGAAGCGAACGCGATGCCGCTTTTGACTCCGATAAATTCATTGGTAAAGTGCAGCAGGAATTGCAAGGCTATGATGACCGGACGGATACGTCCGCAACATCCGGTTCCGGTTCGGGGATTCAAGATCGCCGCCGGGAAAATTTGCTGTTTGTTACTTTACGCATTGTCGGGTACCTAGCGCTCCTCATCGTGATTATCTTTGTCCTTGCGTGGCTCTTTCGTAAAAGCGGCATTGCCGGCGGTTCAAAGCTTGGTGGCGGATCGATGGATGTACTTGAAGTTTTGCCGCTGGGCCAGAACAAGAGTATGGTGCTGGTGCGAATGCTTGATGGCGTATATCTCGTTGGCCAGACACCTACCTCGATTAATCTGCTCGAGAAAATTGAGGGCGACAAAGCGGTCGAGCTTATTGCATCCTCGAAAGGCGTTGTTTCCATGACGCGATTCAAAGATGCGCTCGGCTCTTTCATGAAACTGGGAAAGAAATAGGAATGGTGAGGCACAGATTATGATACACACCGCGTTTCCTAACTCCCCGACGGCACGTAGTCCGCTGTTTCGTATATCGGCCGGAACAACCGTTGGCTTGAGCGCTTTTTTGCGTGGGCCGGGACGTGTATCGTTTATTTCAATATTGCTCTTTGCAAGCCCGCTGTTTTCGCAGGTATTGCCGCGGGTCTCGCTTTCGGTAACCGAAACCGACAAGCCTGCCGATGTGGCCGTAGCATTGCAAATTCTGTTTCTGATTACCATCCTGGCGCTTGCCCCGTCGATTCTGATCATGGTTACCTCCTTTGTGCGTATTGTAATCGTCTTTTCTTTTCTCCGCAGAGCCCTCGGCACGCAAACCATGCCGCCTGATCAGGTGCTGGTCGGCATGTCGCTTTTTTTGACCTTGTTCATTATGATGCCGGTTTTCAGTGAAATAAACGATAGTGCCATCCAGCCCTACCTTGCCGAAGAAATTACCTGGAAGGAGGCATTGGAGAAAGCCGGATCGCCGGTGCGAACTTTTATGCTCAGTCAGGTACATGAAAAAGATGTCGCGCTCTTTGTGCGCATCTCAAAAATGTCGGCTCCCCGCAATGTTGACGATCTTCCCTACGAAGTTATTATCCCTGCGTTTATAACCAGCGAGTTGAAAACGGCGTTTATCATCGGTTTCATCTTGTTTATTCCCTTTTTAGTTATCGACATGATCGTAGCCAGCGTGCTTTTATCAATGGGTATGATGATGCTGCCGCCGATTATGATCTCAATGCCGTTTAAAATTGTCCTTTTCGTGTTGGTTGACGGATGGCATCTTATTGTGCGACAACTGGTGGTATCATTTCAATGACGAACACTGCAAAGCATTACTTGCAACCGAAAGAGCAAAACCATGGAACCACTCCTTGCTGTTGACATAGGAAGACAGGCGATTTTACTGGTATTGATTGTTTCGGGGCCATTGCTGATTGCCGGGCTGGTTGTCGGATTGGCGGTCGGCGTCTTTCAGGCGGTTACGCAGATCCACGAAATGACTTTGACGTTTATTCCTAAAATTCTGGCTATGGTGAGTGTATTGCTGGCCATGCTTCCGTGGATGATTATACAGGTTATCGACTACACCATACGATTGTTTGAATTGATACCCACAATAACCAATTGAAACCTATGACCTACGCTAATGTGAGTGCGGATCAGATAGTTCTATTTCTTGCAGTATTTGTAAGATTACTCGCCATGATTGCGCTGCTGCCGGTATTCGGTTCCCAGAATGCTCCGGTTCAGCTCAAAGTGATTTTTGCCTTTGCCCTGGCTTTGATACTGCATCCGCTGGTGGCACAGCATGGACCGATAGATTTTGCATTTTCCGTTCCGCTTTTTGCGTTGCTGGTCATCAAGGAAATATTTGTTGGCCTGCTTATTGGTTTTGGCGCCACGTTTTTGTTCACGGCGATACAGTTTGCCGGCCGGTTGATCGATATTCAGATCGGTTTCGCATTTGTACAGTTAGTCGACCCATTCACCAACACGACGGTAACGACAATGGGCCAATTGAAGATTCTGGTGTTCACGCTTTTCTTTTTGTTGATTAACGGACACTACTTTTTTGTACTGGCCATGCAAAAAAGCTTCGAAGTCATCCCCCTGTTCGGCGCGCATTTGCCAGGTGGCAAACTTGCCTATGTGCTGACCACCATGGTGGGCGGCATTTTCGAGGCGGCATTGAAATTATCGGCTCCGGTTTTTCTGACGCTGGTTTTGACATCGATTTCAATGGGAATCATTGCCCGAACCGTGCCGCAGATTCACGTTTTTTTTGTTGGTTTTCCGCTCAAGATCGCTCTCGGACTCGGGACGACTGCAATTGCC
The DNA here is from genome assembly GCA_014728295.1 of Chitinivibrionales bacterium. Taxonomy (GTDB): domain Bacteria; phylum Fibrobacterota; class Chitinivibrionia; order Chitinivibrionales; family WJKA01; genus WJLW01. The sequence continues at coordinate 14,074 of WJLW01000058.1, forward strand.
TTGCCAATACTTGCTGATATGTTTAAAAAAATGGTAAACGTGCTGATGCAGGATATTTGGAAAATGTTGCATCTGATTGCGTGACTGTAGCCGAGCGCGACGTCGCAGAGATTCACAGAGCGCGCAGAGAAAGAGCTAAATCGTAGATGCGAATAACTCAACAGCAAGACAGAGAGTTGCAAAAAGAAACAGCATATTTCCTTGCCTTCTCTGTTCCTGCCGAGCGGGATGCGCTCTCTGCGTTCTCAAACACATAACCGGATAGGCATCTATGCCAGACGAAGGTTTTCAGGAAAAGAGCGAAGCCCCAACGCCGAAGCGGCGTTCAAAAGCGCGTGAGGAAGGAGATGTAGCCAAGAGTACGGAAGTAAATAACGTGCTTATTTTGCTGGTTGGCATAATGGCACTGCGTATTGCGGGACCGTGGATGATGCGCGAAATGGTTGGTGTGTTCCGGCAGGCCACCAGGATGATCGGTGAGCCACCCTCCGAAATGGCCGACCTGCTTCTTTATCTGAAACAAACCATCGCCCATACGATTCGAGTTTTAATGCCGTTTGCGCTTTGCACCCTTGCCGTCGGCTTATTTGCCAACTATATACAAATCGGCTTTTTGCTCTCCGCCAAACCGTTGGAGCCCAAACTGGATAAGATCAACCCGCTCAAAGGCATCCAGAGAATGTTTGCATTGCGTTCGGTAGTTGAAGCGCTGAAAAGCGTGCTGAAGATTATAATCATTGCAGCGGTTGCCTACGCAACTATTAAGGGTGACTACGATAAATTTCTGCAATTGCCTGACGCTTCCGTGGGGACGATTTGGCTTTTTCTGCTGGATATGGCGTTTAAAGTCATCTTCAGAATCATTCTGGTGCTTATCATTCTGGCAATTCTGGATTATGGCTATCAGCGCTACGAGCATGAGAAAAAGCTCAAAATGACCAAAGAGGAAATCAAGGAAGAGACCAAACAGATGGAAGGCGATCCCGAAGTCAAACGGAGAGTGCGCTCATTGCAGCGGGAAATGGCTCGACGGCGTATGATGCAGGAAGTCCCCAAAGCTACAGTGGTGGTCACCAACCCGACCTATATCGCCATTGCCTTGCAATACGAACCCGATAGTATGGCCACGCCCAGAGTCGTAGCCAAAGGGAAACGACAAATTGCCCGGCGCATCAAAGACGTCGCGGCCGAACATGCTATTCCCATTGTCGAAGACAAGCCCCTGGCGCGCGCCATGTATGATAGAGTGGAACCCGGTGATGACATTCCACTCGAATTTTTTGCGGCGGTAGCGGAGATACTCGCTTATGTCTACAGGCTTCAGAACAGGACGGCTGCATGATGTCACAATATTCTCATAATGGTCACATTATGTTTTTTCGCGTTGCGCTCAGCCATACGCTTGCCTGCTTGGCGCTCTTGAGTGGTGTCGTGATAGTTGGCATTTCCTGCGCAACACAGCCGTTGAGCGATGAGAAGGAATATTCCATTTCGTTGAGCATAAACGAGGAAGGAGTCGATACGGCATCATTCAGCAATAATCCGATTTCGCTGCTTGTCAAATCGAAAAAAGCCTTTCGCGTAGATTCCTTGCAATGGTGGAGCGGAAGCGCCGCTTTCCTGCGCGATCCCTTTCAAGGATCGACCGACATGGTCACGACAGTGGAGGCCGACATCTACTGGGATCACCTGCCGTTGAGCAAAGATACCAATGGACGCTACTTTGATACGATTTTTGTCGAAATGCGGGGAGGAATTGACAGAAGCAACCTGGTAACCGTCTTTGTTGATAATATTCCTCCGGTGCTCAAGCGTGTTACCGTCAATACCGATTCTGTTGACGGTATATATGCAAAGGTCATGACACAAAAACTTGATTCACTGGGAACCTATACCATTCAGGCTGTTATATCGGATGTTTACAAAACCGGAAATCTGAGTGTGACCTGGGCGTCGTCGCGTGACATCTCCTGGAATCGCTATGGACAGCTTATCAATTATCGCACGCCCGACGAAATGTTTGTAGATACGTTGTCAATGTTCATTTACGATGGGGCAGGTGGCGATTTGCGCAAAAAACTCGTGCTGTCATTTCTCGGGCCGAATACGGTGCCGGTTATCGACAGTATTCGCATGGATACGGCCCTGTTTGCCTCGTCCGGCAACAGTTCCTTTACCTATCAGCGGACCTTTTTTGATACCCTGCAGGGGCGGCTTTTTGTTACGGACGCAGATAACGATCGCTTGACGATTACCTGGACGTCCTTGCGCGGTAAGAGCGGCAGTATCATCAGCGGAACAGATTCTGCGCGTATCGTTTATGCATGCGCGGGCGCCGGGTGCACCGATACATTGACTGATACGGTCGTTGCCGTTGATACGCTTCTCGCAATTGTTGATGACGGTCGCAACGGGCGCGACAGTGCAAAAGTCGCTCTTTTGCACGGCGCCTTTGGAAATGCCCCGGAAATTGACAGCATCAGGATTGGTGATTCAACCTATGGTGCACCGGAAATGCTTTCCTGGACGGCCATGCCGGATGATTCGATTGACCTGCGAGTGTGGGCTCATGACGCCGATGCCGGCGACAGTCTTGTCTATTCCTGGACAAAGGCGAGTCATGACTCCGTGGCTGTATTAACGCGTGTTGCCGACGTGCTGGCAAGATACGCCGCTCCAGCTAACGCCTATGCCGATACGATTATAATTCAGGTACGGGACAAGAAAAATTCCGATACGGCGCACATTGCCATTTCGACAAAAGCAGCCTTGACGATCGATACGGTTACTGTGGTTACCCCCGACTCGATCTATGCGATAACCTCGTTTGGTGCCCCGGATTCGGTGCCGGTGTCGGGTGGCGACTCCCTTGTCATGCGCGTCGGTATAAACGATGCATATCTGCTTGGGCAAACGTCCGTACGGTGGAGCAATACCAATGCCGCCGTCACTATGTCCCGCAGTGATTCGGCGCGCATTGACTACCTGTGCGTGAACAGCACATCCAGTGACACTATTACACTATCCGTGACGGATTCTATCGGGACGGCCGATACGGTGAGTTTCATCATCGCCGTGCTCAATGCTGTGCCTGAGCTCGACAGTATTGTCATAACCAAGCCCGCGGAAACCGGCATGTTTGCTGCCGGCAATACGATCATCGAAGACAGTGTCACCGGCGCGGCATCAATCACGATTAAAGCCCACGCGCATGACAACGATGTGCCGGACGGTGATGTACTCAGTTATAGCTGGCTGTTTCAAGGAACCGAAATTGCGACGGTTGATTCAATTGTCTATGCATCCCGCAACGATACGTATGCGGATACTTTTACCGTTGTGGTAGCCGACCAGGCGGCAACAACGGATTCTCAACACATTGCCATTATTGTGACGCAATCTCCATGAACCTTACAACATCACTTAATACGACACTGAACAATCCGATTCTTCAGGCTATTCTGAAACGGCGGGACCTGCTTATCGTAGCCGGCGTGGTATCGATACTGATCGTTATGATCATACCGATACCGACGATGTTCATGGATTTGCTCCTGTCTCTTAATTTGTGTATAGCGCTGATTATTCTTATGTCAACCATGTATAATCGGGAGCCGCTTGACTTTTCGGTTTTTCCATCCCTGTTGCTGACGGTTACGCTTTTCAGATTATCGCTTAATGTTGCTACGACCCGGTTGATTCTCAGTCAGGCAGACGCCGGCAAAGTGATCGAGGTGTTCGGTACGTTTGTTACCCGCGGCAATGCAATTGTCGGTTTTATTATTTTCATCATCATCGTATTGATTCAGTTTATTGTCATCACCAAGGGCGCCGGGCGTATCGCTGAAGTTGCCGCACGATTTACCCTGGATGCAATGCCGGGCAAACAAATGGCTATTGACGCTGATCTCAACTCAGGACTGATTACCGAAGAGCAGGCCCGTACTCGCCGTTCCAAAATCTCCAAGGAGGCCGATTTCTATGGGGCAATGGACGGTGCATCAAAATTTGTGCGCGGGGATGCCGTCGCCGGAATCATTATTACGATAATCAACATCATTGCTGGATTCATCATCGGTGTCTGGCAACTCAACATGGATTTTATGGAAGCCCTTGATACCTATACACGTTTGACCATCGGTGATGGACTGGTCAGTCAGATACCGGCCCTGATGATCTCGACCGGTGCGGGCATGCTGGTCAGTCGCAATGCGTCCGAATCGAATCTGGGCGATGAAATTGGCGGCCAGCTCTTTCGGTATCCGCGCGTGCTGGTAATCGCCGGTGGCGTGATGGTGCTGTTCGCACTTATACCTGGCTTTCCCAAAATACACTTTATAGCGCTGGGGGGGATGCTGCTTGTCGGCGCCTACGCCGGATTTGCTAAAGAAAAGGAGCGAGAACGCATCGAAGCGCAACCTCAATCCCCGCAGCAGCCCCAGGAGGAGCGGCCCGAGGATTATTTGCAGGTTGACCCGATGGAGCTGGAAATCGGCTACGGGCTAATTCCGCTGGTTGACAAATCACAGGGCGGCGATTTGCTGGATCGAATCACGATGATCAGGCGACAACTGGCGGGTGATCTGGGTATCATTATCCCGCCGATCCGCATCAGGGACAACATCCAGCTCAAGCCCAATGAATACCGGGTCAAGATCCGCACCGTGCTGGTCGGCCGGGGCGAGTTGATGAGCGGTTCTTATCTGGCGATGAATCCCGGTAATGCTTCGGGCAAATTGCGCGGCATAGAAACCGTTGAACCCGCTTTCGGACTGCCTGCAATATGGATTACCGAAAGTCAGAAGGAAGCGGCGGAAATGGCGGGTTACACCGTTGTCGAATTGCCGGCCGTGCTGGCGACTCATCTGACCGAGATAATAAAGCGTCACGCACACGAGATACTGACGCGCCAGGACGTACAGAATCTGGTTGACAATGTCAAAGAATCACAGCCGACGGTGGTCGGTGAGCTTATCCCGAATCTCTTATCGGTTGGTGAGATCCACAAGGTGCTGCAAAATTTATTGCGCGAATCAATTCCGGTCAGAGATCTCGGTCTGATACTCGAAACGCTTGCTGATATTGCACCTAAGAATAAAAATCCCGACATACTTTCAGAATACGTTCGCAATTCGCTTGCCGCACAAATTTGCGAACTTTACAAAGACGAAGAAAATCTCATTGCGGTCATCACGCTTGATCCCAATCTCGAAGCAAAGCTGGAAAGCAGCATGCAGGAGACCGATACCGGATTCAGGCTGGCGCTTTCACCCGGCGATGTCGGACGCATTCTCGAAGCGGTTGGCGAACAGGTCGAAAATGCGCGCGCCGCCAATGACATCCCGATTATCATTTGTTCGCCAACTATTCGCTTTCAACTGCGCCGCCTGACCGAAAGCCAGTTCCGAACGCTTGTTGTCTTGTCATACAACGAGATCGTGCCCGGTGTCGAAATACGCTCGACAGGAATGATTACCCTTGACAAAGGTACTTTGTCTCAATGATGGCAATGATGGGAGAGGCTTATGCGAATTAAGAAATTTAGCGCCCGATCGATGAGTGAAGCGCTGGCAATGATTAAACAGGAGTTGGGCAATGACGCCGTTATACTTAAAACGCGCAAAATCCCCAAAAAACTGTTTGCGCTTGGCAATCAGGACGAAATAGAGGTGACTGCCGCAATCGATGAAGCCGGTGCACCAACCGTGCAAATGCAGGCTATCAGCGTGAAGGAGCCCAGGCTGTACCAACGGCCGCGTCCCCAGAAACCGCCCGCCGAGGTTGCGCAGTATCAAAGCGCGTCGCCAAGAGAATTCCTTGGTCAGATGTCACACGTTGCGGCGCCGGAAAAGCACGGGGAGAATACCGATAAAACCGCTGCGATGTATCAAGAACTCAAAGGTGACATTCTTTCTCTCAAAGAGATGGTTGCCACGCTTTTCAAAACCAAAGCAGGACAACAATCCCGTGATGCCGCCCCGTCCCTTTCACAAACCGACGACACTCCCACAGGCGGCTGGGCCAAGCTTATCGGCAGACTTGTGGCCGCAGAAGTCAGGGAACCGCTGGCGCGCGAAATCGTTGCCGCAATTCGTGCGCGCTACAATCAAGACGGCGGCAGAATCGATCAGATTGTCATTGAGGAGTTCGCTCGCCGCCTGCCAACTGCAGAGCCGATTGAAAAGTCAAGAAACGGGCCCTGTATAGCCGCCCTGGTCGGGCCTACCGGATCGGGCAAGACCACAACACTGGCCAAAATCGCCGCGCAACTCTCGCTCACGGAACAGAAAAATATCACGCTGATAACCGCCGATACTTATCGCATCGCCGCCATCGAGCAGATACGCACCTTTGCCGATATTGTCGGTATCGAATTGCATGTCGTGTTTGCACCCGACGAAATAGAAGGCATCCTCAATGCCTGCGGACACAGTGATGTGATTCTGGTTGACACTGCGGGAAGAAGTCAGCGGAATGTCGAACACATGCAGCACCTGCACAGCTTTATCGATGCACTCAAGCCCGACGAAATTCATCTGACCCTGAGCGCGACAACCAAGGATTCGGATCTTGCCAATGTTGTTGAAACGTACAAATCGGTCGGCATTAATCGATTGTTGTTTACCAAACTCGACGAAACGGTACAAGTCGGCAATATGGTGAATATAACCAACGCCTGCAGCATTCCGGTCTCCTATTTCACCGCCGGTCAAAGCGTGCCCGACGATATTGAGCCGGCCCGGGTGGCCGCATTCGTCAAACGTCTGTTGAAAGGAACGTCACGGTGATCGATCAGGCAAGACGATTGCGCGAAATGGTGCGTGCGCAAGCTGTCGAGGGCTCGGGTGCACCGCAGGCAGGGGTGCCTGCGGCAAAGTCTGCCGCTAGAAAGGCGCGCAGCATCGCCGTTACCAGCGGCAAAGGGGGAGTGGGTAAAACCAATATAGCGCTGATGCTCAGCGTAGGGCTGACGCGGCTGAAAAAGAAAGTGTTGCTGCTTGACGCCGATCTGGGACTTGCCAATGTTCACATTCTTTTTGGTATTGCGCCGCAAGCAACTCTTTCGCATGTGGTGGAAGGAGAGAAATCGCTCCAGGATGTCATCTGTTCCGGACCTGCAAATTTTGACATACTGCCGGGGGCGTCGGGACTCGAACGTATGGCCAATTTGGGACAAACTCAACTTGCAGCATTGCTCGAGGCGTTTGCCCGGGTTGAAAATGACTATGACTTCATGGTTATCGATACGTCGGCCGGTATCGGTGCGACAACGACAACTTTTGCCGCCGCAGCGGATCTCAATGTACTTGTTCTCACTCCCGAACCTACTTCCTTTTCCGACGCCTACGCAATGGTCAAGGTGCTCCGTGAGAAAAATGTCAAGCGAATCGGCGGGATTGTCAATATGGCCGGCTCCGATCGTGAAGGGCGTGATTCGTTTGACAGACTCAATACACTGGTGGTAAAATTCTTAAGGGATCCCCTGCAGTTGCTGGGAATCTTGCCGTTTGAAAAAGAGGTTTCGCGCACGATTAAACATCAGAAAGTGTTCATGCTCGAGCATCCCCGGCACGTAGTTTCTGCACGCATACAGAGCGCATGTCGTATGATCTGTGGCCTTCCCGAACCGGCGCATCGCGGCTTTTTTGCCGGATTAATCCACAGAGCAGGTAAGGATGTGAATGTATGAAATACTGGATTAAGCGAGCGGCTCTGCTGGGAAGCGGATTGGTTTTTTTTCTGGTTTTGCTTGCCGGTATTGATTATGCAAATCTCTTCGACGAAACAATACTGATCCCGGTATTGCTTAAGGCAGTTATCTCCGGCTGTTTGACCTGGATTGTTTGTTACATTATCGGCGATATCGTATTCAAAGGTCTTCTGGAAGAGGTTAGCCGGCGTCGACCCTGTGATGTTGACGAAGGCTTGCTGCAACGCGTCAAGGATGAAAAGCGGCAACATAAATATTTCAAGGAAGAAAAACCGAAAACGAAGTAGATCATGCTGATCGGCCAAGCGAGGATCTGATATGTCAAATCTGGACAAATTATGGGAAGAGTATAAACAAACAGATTCAAAAATTGCAAAAGATAAATTGCTGGTCGAATACGCCCACCTGGTGAAATACACGGCATATCGTATCGCCGTCAACCTGCCGGCATCAGTTGACAGAGATGACCTTATCGGTTCCGGCATTCTGGGGTTGGTAAAAGCGGTTGAAACCTTCGAGCCCGAGCGTGGCTTTAAATTCGAGACGTTTGCCGGACACAAAATCCGGGGCGCAATTCTCGACGAACTGCGCGCACTGGACTGGGTTCCGC
>WJLW01000059.1 GCA_014728295.1 Chitinivibrionales bacterium
AATATGTTACCACGGGCTCTTTTCATCCCTGTCTTCGTTGCTCATCAGTTGAATACACCCGGTATTCGCCATCTTCGCGCCTCAACAGGAACGAAAATGGCTCCTCGCAAACACACACTTATTTGAGATACACTACACTAGAGCCGGGATCGGGGCGCTACCAATATGAATAACCAATCGCAACAAGACCGCAGGAAGCTGAATGAAGAGCACCAGCCCGCGGCCATTCAACAGCGCATCAATGATAAGCAGGGCCAAAGCTATACCAGAGATGCTGTGCTGGGCGCCATTGACGGATGCGTCACTACATTTGCGATTGTTGCCGGTACGGCCGGTGGCCATTTTACTCCGGTAGTAACCGTCGTGCTGGGTGTGGCAAATTTGCTTGCGGATGGTTTCAGTATGGCGGCAAGTGAATATCAGGCAACGCGCGCTGAGGCAGAAGAGGTTGCTACTGCACGTCGCGAAGAGCAACGGCACCTCGAGACCATTCCGCATGGAGAACGTGAGGAAGTTCGGCAGATCTATCGCCGTAAAGGTTTCGAGGGAGAAACGCTGAACAGAGCGGTGCAAGCCACGACCGGCAATCATGACACCTGGTTAGATACCATGCTGACCGACGAATTGGGTTTGCAGCCACACACGCGGGATCCACGCCGCGCGGCCGGTGCAACTTTTCTGGCATTTATTGCGGCTGGGGTGGTGCCGTTACTGCCGTTCATCGCTCCGCAACTGTCGTTTGGCAGATTTTTTCTGGTAAGTTCGATATTGACCGGAGTGATGTTTTTTCTTATTGGTATGGCAAAAGGAACCGCGCTGCAGCTTCCGCGTTTGCATGCCGCCTTTGAAACGTTGATTACCGGCTCACTTGCTGCCGCACTCGCGTATACGGCAGGCTGGGTACTCAAAAGCATCTACGGGGAAGGAGTTGTATAACTCATGTTCTCGACTTTGAAAAAGCCCGGCATAAATTCGCAAATGCGAAAGTCCATGCGCAAATTTGAGAATCAACGTCTGGAAAATTCAGAGTGCATGGCAATGAAAATGTTTCTCTGGCATTCGCTTTGCTGCTTCCGAAAGATGTGAATGTGAAATTTGAAAAACGGCGTCGTCACCTTATTGGGCGCACCGTGCCCGGCAAAACACTGAATACCGCCGGACTCGCCGCATCACCTATCTGGCGAGTAATTGACCATACAGTTGATATGATCATAGCTAAAACAAGCAATACCGAAATTTTAACCGTATATCAGCCAGGAGAATCACATGGCAGTCAGCGCAGAAGAAATCCGTAAAAGTGTAGTTGAGCATCTGTTATGGGACGGCCGCCTTGAAGGAGCGGAAATTGATGTGAACGTTGACGCAAGCAATAAGGTAACGCTCACCGGAACCGCTCCCTCATATCTCATCAAGCAGGCCGCAGGCGAAGATGCATTAAGCGTTTCGCGCGTATCGGAGGTGTACAATCAAATCAAGGTCAAAGCCAATGACAAAAGCGGACCCTGGCGCAGCGGAGAAGCATTGCGCAAAACCATTGAAGATATCTTATCGATGTACCCAAATTTTGCAGCCGATTCCCTGGAGGTCTGGGTAACGGACGGCAAAGTCGGCTTGTCCGGCTCTGTTGACATGTACTGGAAGAAGTTACGTGCCGAAGAGATTGCCTTTGACGTTAAGGGCGTGCAGGAAGTTGCCAATGAAATCACCGTCGTTCCCACCCGTCAGCCTCTCGATGAAGAAATTGCCAATTCCATAAAGGATGCCTTGCGGCGCACCGGCGGGGCTGATCCGTCTCAAGTGTCAATTGAGGTCGAAGGCGGACGGGTCACGCTGTCGGGAACCGTCGATACCTGGACCGCCTATACCTCAGCTCACAGCGCAGCCAAGTATACCCGTGGTGTGGTGGATCTGGTCAACCGGCTCATGATTAAAAACCCGGATTAAAACCTAAATGCCGGCCCGTGTCGACTATGAAATGACTCATTCATTCGCGCGCTTGGCCTTGCCTTTGCAGCGTGCGTCTTCAGCTTCTTTCTTTAACTCTTTAGCCTGCACTTCGCCAGCGGGCGGGTGGATTTCTCGAGCTGCTTCGCTTTCGCGTTTGTGCGGGTGCTTAACTGCCTCCCTGGTTTCGGAAGGTCCCAGACCATATTCCGGCGGCTGATGAAAGTCTGATGCTTCAGACTGATGTTCCTGCTTCTCGCTGCTCTTCTTTTCGCAGAGGGAATGGCTCCTTTGTTGTTCAGCCTGCTCGCCGGCTTCTGGAGTGTTTCCCTCATGACGCTTTTCATGATACTTTGAACTCATGGTTCCACCTTTCTTTAATCAGCCTATATATAGGGTCAATCGCAAACAATGTGCCGCCTTAGCTGTTCCCACAAGTGAAAGCAAAGAGCCGCAAAAATGCGAAATTTTTCCGCGGATTCGCATGTGCCGGCATTGAAGAGGTGCAAAGCAGGCGTGTGGCACTGGCATTGCGTTTGCGAAACCAATTCTATTACGTATTTGTACCGGAGGAAAAACAATGGCTTCAGATCGTTCCAGTTACGCGCTCAAAGATATTCAGGACCTGCTGTATCACCGTGCACCATGGTGTGTTTCTATTTACCTGCCGACACATAAAACCGGAGAGGATCAACAGCAGGACCGCATTCGTCTGAAAAATCACTGCAAGCAGGTACAGCACGAATTGACAAAAACCGGCATAAGCTCAACAGAAGCATCGCATATTCTCGAGCCGGTCGATGACTACCTTGCCGATCCCGACAACCGGTTGTACATGGATGAAGGGCTGGCCATATTTCTCGCGCCGCGGCTTGCACGTTTTGTGCGGCTGCCAGCCGTGCCGCAGGAAATAAGTGTCGTAAGCCGGAGCTTCCACATCACGCCGCTGTTGCGCATGGCCCATTTTCAGCACCCGTTCTATATTTTGTGCCTGAGCCGCGCCCGGGCAAGGCTTTACCTGTGTGATTATTCCGGTACGCAGGATATTACGCCACGGCAAATTCCCTCCCCAGAGCAAGCGCTCATGATTGATAATGATGAAAAAGGAATGCAGTTTCGTGAAGGCGCTCCAGGAGCGCAGGCCGGAAAGCCCGGCTCGTATCATGGCCAGGGAAGCGATGAAAGAGACGCCCCGGAGCGTACCGGTGAATATTTCCACGCCGTTAACAACTATGTCCGTCCCCTGTTGAAACAGCCCGTTCCGCTCATCACGGCCGGTATCCCGCAAGAGCGTTCGCTGTATCGTGAAGCGAACAGCTATCCGCTACTGCTCGAAAACGGTATCGATGAAAATCCTTTTGACATGAGCGAAAAAAAGCTCTATCGCAGGGGCCTTGAAATCGTCAAAAATCTCTTCTTGCAGAAAAAAGATCGCGAAGCCCAGGAATTCGTGCGCCGGCAGGGCAAGAATCCGGACGGCATAACCAAAAATGTCGAACACGCGATCAGTCTGGCACGCGAGGGCAACGTACGCAGCCTCTTTGTTGCCGAAGAACGGCACCTCTGGGGCCGCTATGATGCCGAAAATTTCCAGATCGAGCGGCACACTGACCGTCAGCCCGGCGATATCGATCTGAGTGATGTCGCATCTGTCGAGACCCTGCGCCAGGGCGGGGAGGTCTATGCGATCGGTGAGGCGGGCATTCCCGAAGGATGGGATCTGGCTGCTCTTAAGCGGTATTGACGCTCTAGGGCGCTTTTTTCAGAGGCATTCCTCGAGCATTCGGCGTGCATTGCCGGCGGCAAAACCGTGCTGATCGTTATCAAAGTAGCAATATACCGTTTTGCCTTTTTCATGCCACGAGCGCAGCAGCCTTGCCCATTTGTCAAGCTGCTTCTTGTCATAGGATCCTTCGTATTTGTCTCCCGGCCCATGCAGCCGCAAATAGCCGATGGGCCCGGTATCGATCAACGGTGAAACCTGTCCGGCAAGCTCGTAGACACAAAAGCTCATATTGTAAGCTTCAAGTACCGCCAGCGCTTCGTCATCAAACCAGGTCTCACTGCGAAACTCGAATGCATAGGTGAAGTCTCCGGACAGTGCTTTACAAAACGATTCCAGACGATCCCGGTTGAATTTCCAGCCCGGCGGTAGTTGAAAGAGAATTGGTCCGAGCTTATCTCCCAGCGCTTCCAGCCGCTTCTGCAGCTTTGTTAATGGATCGTGCGGATCTTTGAGTTTTTTGACATGCGTGATATAGCGGCTGGCTTTGACGGCAAAAGTAAAGCCGTCCGGAACGGTGTCGCGCCATGCTTTCAAGGTGGATGCTTCGGGCAGGCGATAAAAACTGTTGTTGATTTCAACCGTTGAAAATATACCGGCATACCAGGGCAGCATGTCTTCGGCTTTGAGCCCATCCGGATAAAAGGTCCCTTTCCAGTGATCGTAGTGCCAGCCGGAAGTGCCGATACGGTAGTTGCTCTGCTGGGGTGACATACTGCCTTTCGTTGTTGATCCGCAAGAAAGAGCTTACTAACAAATGCAAACCTTATGCCATCGGATGCGGTGTAACGAAAGCTCGTGTTTCTGGTACACACTTTGCGTCTCAGTGGTTATACAGGGTGAGCGGCATGTACGTTCACCAAAACACTCTTCCTCAAACGGTAATCCCGAAGGAGCAACTGATGACAAAACAAAACAAGTATATTCGCTGGTTGCAGGATTTAAAATCACAGGATACGGGTGATGTCGGCGGCAAGAATGCCTCGCTGGGTGAGATGCTTTCGGGTCTCAAGGATGAAGGCGTCAAAGTTCCTGAAGGCTTTGCCACCACCTCTCTGGCCTACCGCGACTTTCTGGAAAAAAACGAACTGAACGATACCATTGCCGGATTGCTGAATGACTGGACGCAGCAGAAAACATCACTCAAAAAAACCGGCAAAAGTATTCGCGGCCTCTTCCTTCGCAGTTCATTTTCCGAAGAAGCGCAAGAGGCGATACGTCAGGCATACCGACAATTGTGTGAACAGTATGGCATCGAAGATCTGAGCGTTGCCACCCGCAGCAGCGCCACCGCCGAAGACCTGCCCGATGCCAGCTTTGCCGGTCAGCAGGAAACTTTCCTCAATATCTCCGGCGAGGACGATGTGCTCGACGCATGCAAAAAATGCTATGCATCGCTTTTTACCGACCGGGCTATTGCCTATCGCCAGGAAAAGGAATTCGATCACCTCAAAGTAGCGCTATCGATTGGTGTGCAAAAGATGGTGCGATCCGATCTGGCCGGCTCGGGTGTAATGTTTACGCTTGATCCGGAGAACGGATTTCGTGATGTCGTGGTCATAAATGCCGGCTGGGGACTGGGTGAGAATATTGTACAGGGTACGGTAACTCCCGACGAATACCGCGTGTTCAAGCCGCTTTTGAGCAAAGAGGGAGCCCGTCCCATTATACAACGCACTATTGGTGAAAAGGAAAAGAAGATGGTCTATACCACCGGCGGAACCTCGACAACCAAAAACGTCGAAACCTCAACTCATGAGCGCGTATCCACGGTTCTGGATGAGGATGAAATGCTGTTGCTGGGTATTTGGGGAGCGTCGATCGAAAAACATTACGGTCGTCCCATGGATATCGAGTGGGCCAAAGACGGTCAAACCGGTGAGATGTTCATCGTCCAGGCCCGTCCGGAAACGGTGCAGTCGCAAAAAGCGACCGGTGTCATGAAATCTTATTCGCTCAAGGAAAAAGGTAAGGTACTGGTCGGCGGACTTGCAATTGGTGAGGCAATCGCGTCGGGAAAAGCGATGGTCATACAAGACATCAATGATATCGATACGTTCGAAGACGATGCCATTCTGGTCACCGGAATGACCGATCCGGACTGGGTTCCGGTCATGAAACGCGCTGCCGGCATTATTACCGACCACGGCGGACGCACCTCGCATGCGGCGATTGTCAGTCGCGAGCTCAATGTTCCGGCCATAGTCGGAACCGGCAATGCCACGCAGGAGCTCAAAGGCGGCAGGCAGGTTACGCTTTCGTGCGCAGAGGGCCAGAGAGGCCATGCATATGATGGTGAACTTGAGTATGAAGTCAAAGACATCAGTTTTGCCGACCTGCCCGAAACCAGAACGCATATCATGGTCAACATGGCCAGTCCGGCGGGCGCGCTGCGCTGGTGGCAGTTGCCGTGTAACGGTATTGGTCTGGCGCGTATGGAATTCATAATCAACAACAGCATCCAGATCCATCCCATGGCGCTGGCCAATTTCAATTCGGTGGAAGATCGCCGTGCGCGCAAACAGATCGAAGAGTTGACAAGAGGCTACGACGACAAATCGCAATTTTTTGTCGATCACCTGGCCGAAGGAATTGCCTCGATTTCAGCCGTGCAGTATCCCAACCCCGTGATCGTACGCATGAGCGACTTCAAAACCAACGAATATGCATCCCTGATCGGCGGGTCCGCCTTTGAGCCGCACGAAAGCAATCCGATGATCGGTTTCCGCGGCACGGCGCGCTATTACAGCGATCGTTACCGTAGCGGATTTGGCCTGGAATGTCGTGCCATTCGTAAAGTACGGGAAGAGATCGGCATGAATAACGTAGTGATCATGCTTCCCTTCTGCCGCACCCTTGATGAAGCGGATAGAGCACTTGCCGTACTCGCCGATGAAGGTCTGGAACGGGGACGCAATGGTCTGCATGTTTATGTCATGGCAGAGATTCCCTCGAATGTCATCCTTGCCGAAGAATTCGCCGAGCGTTTTGACGGCTTTTCTATCGGCAGTAATGATCTGACGCAACTGGTGTTGGGCATCGATCGTGATTCAGACGAACTCTCGCCACTCTTTGACGAGCGTGACGAGGCCGTCAAGCGGGCAATTGCCGATCTGATAAGTAAAGCGCATGCAAAAAAACGCAAAGTCGGCATCTGCGGGCAGGCGCCCAGCGATCATCCGCATTTCGCCGAGTTCCTCGTGAAAAGCGGCATCGATTCCATCTCACTGAATCCGGACCGGGTAGTTGAGACCATCGAAAAGGTTGCTGAAATGGAAAAAAAGTAGCTTTCGCCGCAAAACCGCCATAGCCTATATTGAAATGAAGAACGTATCCCGTATTCGAGCTGTTCGATGCTAACGGTTAACCTATGATTAAATTAACTGATTCGATCTGGTTGTGCGAACAGGATTTCACCTGGCGCTTCACCCGTTCGCCGGGCCCGGGCGGTCAGCATGTCAATAAAGCTGATACGGGAGTACAGCTCTGTGTCAACGTTGCAAGCGTCCAATTGCCGAATTACCTTCAAAAACGCCTGTACGAATTATTCCCCGGCTATATTACTTCACACGGAGAGCTCCAGATCGACGCTCATGAGCATCGCAGTCAGGCAATGAACAAGCGTGAAGCCCTCGACAGACTGCGCGCGTTTATTGCCAGGGCAGCTGAGCGCCCCAAACCACGCAAAAGAACTTCCCCCTCACGCGCTGCGCGGGAAAAGCGCCTGAACAGAAAAAAAATGCACGGACGCAAAAAACAATTCCGCCGCCCCATCGACCGCAGTCAGCTTTCCGGGGAATGATTCGGTCTTGCCCCCGCTTCCTGCGCCACTCCGCCCGGGCCGTCCATCACCGCCATGACAGTCCTGCTTTGCGTCTGCCGGTGCTGCGGCGCCAGTAGCCAAAAATTCAGAGACCTCTCCCGTGTTTCGTGAGAAACTATTCCGGTATTTCCTCTTTGTAAAGTTGCTTGGCGCCCTGCGTGACATCCCTATAATAGCTGAGGCTGTCGATGAAGTGATAATTGTCAACATCCGCCGGGGGGCGAAATACGGTCTTATCACCCAGTATATAATAACCGACATGCTCCGAACCATAGGGGACAATCCGTGTGTCGCTGATGGGCCCGGTAAATTGACTGACGATCGCTTTTGGCTTGATGATCTGAGCCAGCGTAAATATGGTGTCGTTTCGCTTGCGCGCATCGGTAATAACGACTTCATTTCCGGCCTGCTGGTTGATTAGCTTGACGTGCAGTCTGGTGGCTTTTGCATTTTTGACTTCGGGTGCGCTGCAGCCTGGTATGATGACACATGCTATTGCTGCGACACTGAGCGCCTTGAACATAACAAGCTCCTGACAGAATTTAGGGTGAAGGGGATTACGTATTCATTGCACCATGTTTTGTGCTAAACAAGCATTCACGGCGTATTTACGTACCGGGCGAGGCGCGTACACCGGGGCTAGGTTTGCGCATTCGATTGCTGCTGTTCCCACGCCTGCCAGTAATTCTCAAAACGTGCGGCAAATGCTTTGGGTCGTTCAGCATAAACGCGCTTGCCGGACAGATAAGCGTTTCTTTGCAGCACCGATTTTCGACGGGAAATATCTTCCTGCAATGCGGTGTATCCGCCGCGGCTATTCCCGGCGCTCTGCGATGCTTCGGTCACCTGGTTGGACACCAGCGCAAGATCGTGATCATCGCCAAGAGTATTGGCTAATTCATGCAAGGCCACGGCCAGGCCTTTGAGCACGCGCGGCCAGGCGTCATGCAGTAAACGCACCTGATACCAGAGATCTTTTTCGCGCTTGCGCCATTGATGAAATTGTGCGGATGCCGGATCCTCACCGGCTCGCGCAAATTCCTTTCTGCCGGCGCGATATACGCGCAGCAAGCCGTCTTTGACAGGCATCGAGCCTTGCGCACCGAGGTTCAATTCAGCGATGCGACTGTCTGCTTCGTAAAGCATCGCATCGATGCGCTCAATGTGCTCGAGAAACCGGTCGGTAAATTTTGTCTTCTCTTCCAGTTTTGCCGCAAAATCCTGTTGCAGTTGAGAAAGCGCATCTTGTGCCGTTGCGTCGGAAATGTACTCTCTCAGATTATCACACGCCGTTACCATCGATTCGAGATCACGCCACTCCGAAATCGAATGCCCCGCTTCCCGGAACATGCCGTTGAGTTCCGGATAATGCTTTCCCAACGCAGGACGCACCAATTTGAAGACGGACCTGATTTTTTTGAATCGTTTGCGGGCCTGATGGATGCCGTCAAAGTCTGCAATTCGCTCAGGGGTCAGGTCGCTGCGGGCTTTGGCAATCTGTTCTCCTGCTATGCGCTCGATATTCTGCTGGGTCGATTCTTCAATCCGGTACCGATAACTCATACGAATAACCTTCTCCTCCTCTATAGGTGATTTCAGGAAACATTACCATTTCAGTCCCTCCGTGCACACGTATTCCGGCAACACCGCAGTTGGCTTATGCCTGTAGCAGCGTGCAAATCTGATGCCTGATAAATGCCGCAACCGGACCTCATTTTGCAACGAACCCAATGCCATTTTCGCAAATGTGCAAATTGTTTTTGCATATTGAGCTCAAATCCGCGATGAAGGGAGATCTTCAGGTACCAAGTCATAACATATAGAAAGCGAAGTTGCCTATCGAGAAACCAGAAAGGTGATTTTTAATGGCGGCATGTATTTTGCGGATAAGATACTTAAATGTTCGCAGTACACCATGTGCAGCACGAGGTTGTGTCTATGAAATTTATGCTCCGCATCATCGCTTTACTTGTCGGACTGGGATTAGTGCAGGGCTGCTACACACAGCTCAAGCTGGCCGGACAGTCTAATCCTTCCGCACGCCGTTCAGGAACGATTGCAGAGAAAGACACCTCCGCCACCGATACATTTCATGTGCTTATTGACACCATCGTCGAAGAGGGCGATACGACATTCGATACTACCTGGTATGCAACACTCCAGCAGGTTCCCGCCGAAGAGAAACAAGAGCGTCGTCTCCGAACGGTGATCATTACCGAGCGCTACCCGCGCTATTGCTTCTGGACACAAGATTTTTTTGGCTACCCTGAACTGGAATGCTTTGATACGTATGCGGACTACCGCTGGTATCTCAATGTGCACGCTCCGTGGTGGATCCGCGACCGCGTGTACAGCTACCGGGACCATTGCCCGCCGCACTACTACTACGATCCCTACACCGGCTATTGTCGCTACTATCGCGATTATGACCACTATTACCGATATCCCCGCTATGATAAGTCTTCACCATCTGAGGACCGGGGAGCGCGCCGCGCCCCGCGCTCTCGATCATACAAAACGGGCGATACACCCGATCGTGCCCCGCACGATGAATCCGCTCGAGAGCCATCTCCATCCACTCGCAAGCAACCTCCCCGGGAACGCCGGCGACGCGGTCGTGAGTATGGTGTCGAGCGTGAGGAATCTCCCCCCCCGCCAGCAAAAAAACAATCGGAACCGCAATCTCGGCAACCACAAAACGATGACGACGATTCTGATGATAAAGATACCGATAAAAAGCAGCCGCGACGCAGAAAAGATCCAAGGAGATATTAAGTATGACATCATCACTTTTCGGCAGCTTCATGCTGAATGCCGGCGCGATATGCATTTTGACACAAACAGCCGCATCTGCACCGGTCCACGAACTGGGCGCCGGGATTATCGGCACAGGCGCGGGGCGCAACGCTACGGCATATACCGGAAGCCACAGCGCCGTGTACTACAATCCCGGTCTACTCGCCTTTGACAAGCAGCGTGAGGTTTCGGCCGGCCTGACCTATCTTGCGCGCAGAAATGACATAGAAGTAAACGGACGAGACAGCGACGATCAGATCATGCGCCTCATTTTTTCACCGGCGGGAATTGTGTTGCCGGTTCCGGTTGAGCGTGGCGGCCTTACGTTCTCCTTTACCTATTCAAAGCCTTTCATTTTTGACGATATATTTACCTACGCGAATACAACTACGAATGCAGGCGGAGATCGCCTCTTTACCGACCGCGACTACAGCACATTCGGCAACCTCGACTTCTGGACAGCGGGGGCGGCGTTGCAGGTAGCACCGGGCGTCGGTGTGGGGATATCGCTTTCGTTGATAACAGGTATGCAGGATACGAGATTCAGGTTTTATCGTACCATAAACGGGCAGGTGACCGACTCGCTGAGTCAGGATTTCGAAGATCACTATGAACGAAGCTACAGTGGCATCGATTTTCGAGCGGGCATTCTCTACCGGCCGGTAAAACGGCTGCGTCTGGGTTTGCGCTTTGGACCGCCGCGTTATGTGCACTTTGATGAAACCGTCAGCAGCTACATTCCAAATAAGCAGGGACGTCTTGCATTTCGTTACGATACTTCCGGTGCTTTGTATTCGTCCATCGAAGGAGCGTTGGGAGCAGCTTATGCATTTGATTTTCTGACTCTCTCCATCGATGTACGCGGACGGTTACCGCATCAGATCGTACGCCCAAACGATGACATCCCCGAGTCCAGCGCCGCATCTCAGGCCCAGGGCGGAGGCGGCGTGGCACTGGAGGCGCCGCTTGGCTTTGAAGCATTGAAAGGCCGTCTCGGCTATGCATACGATGAATACGATACACATCGCTTCGTCGAGCAGTATGATGATGATGACACGCCGGACTGGCAGGCGTCGGCATCGAACGTGGATACCGACATACAGACATTTGCGGCAGGATTCAGCTTCGACCGGGGTAACTTCGGCGTCGACGGTGCGTATGAAGTGCGTTTCTGGGATTTAACCACTTCCGAAATTGTCAATGAATTGCATACTATGCAGCAGGCTGCATTGGGATTGAGGTGGCGTTTTTAGTAGTAATCGGTCCCGCCCAAAATGGTCCGACACACCTCACCGGTGAGAGGATGATCACCCATGAATAAAGCGATCGAACTCATTTGCTGCGGGGGAAATTTCGAAAGAGGAATTCGAAGCCAAAAAGAATGATCTCAGTTGAAACTGCCCACCCCTATTGCGCGGGCGGCTTTTTGTCTTTGGTCATAATTTTATTGACATCATTCGTAAGATGGACCAGGCTCATTTCGATTTCAGTCACCCGGTCTTTGAGTGTTTGTATTTCGGTCATTACCTCGACGCGTGAAGCGACATTGAAATTGCTCAATGCAGTGTCGACCTGAGATTTGATTTCATCCGAAAGCTTATTCCCCATATTTTTCTGCCGGGAAACTACTTCATCGACAAATTTTTTCCCCTCCTCTTCCGACATTTCTGCATCACGCGCTATGCTGCGCGCCAGTTCTCCGGCCGCTTCCGCCCCCTGATATGCCAATCCGGCTCCAAGGTAAACTGCTTTTTTCAAATTGTTAAACATGTGCGCCTCTTTTCACGCAGAAGGTGTTTGGAGTAACATTATGAAATCCCGAACATTCCGGTCAATTGCGCCGAATCAAGCAGGTGACTTTGCAAAGCCTCCTCGACGTCCTTTCTGCTCCTGCCTTGCGGAAGATTCAGTCTGGTGTCGAGTGCGTAAAGCTCAGTAACATACTGGTGCGTACTGCCCGATGGTGGACATGGACCGCCGTATCCGGTTTCGCCAAAGTCATTCTGCCCCTGCACGCCGGGTCTGGTGCCCTCTTCGATATTTTCGGTGGGCGGAATGTCATAGCCGACCCAGTGTACAAAATCACCGGATGGTGCATCCGGATCATGCATGATAATGCAGAGACTTTGTGTATTCTGTGGAATGTCTTTGATCCGGTACGGGGGGTTGATATTTATATCTTTGCAGGTGAAACGCTGAGGGATCGTGGCATTGTTTTCGTATGCGGGACTGCTTAATTTCATAACGTGCCTCCTCGCCGGCTGATAATGTGATGGTGAATTGAACCTAGCTCGCAAGCTATGTGCCAATGCACTCCTCGGTGAATAGTGCTGTGAATTTCTGATGGTTCTTTCTTTCAGCGAAGTACGTGCTTTTTGTATGCGCCGGGAAATCATTTCTCCAGTGCATAGTCGATGCGATAAACGGCGCCGGCGTAATCGTCCGATATCAGCATCGAGCCGTCCGGCATAATCAGCACATCAACCGGTCGGCCCCATACGCTTTCGCCCTGCAGCCAGCCCTTGGCAAATACTTCATACGATGTAGCCGAATCGCCATCCAGACGTACCAGCATGACGCGGTAGCCAATTTTCTCGCTGCGATTCCACGATCCATGCTCGGCAATGAAAATCTGGTTGCGATACCGACCGGGAAAACGAGCGCCGTCATAAAAGCGCATACCCAGGGCGGCCACGTGCGGCCCCAGATTCTGCCGGGGACTGACATATTTTGCGCAGTCGCCTCCGGCGCCGTATTCCGGATCCAGTGTCTCAGTACCGTGGCAGAAGGGAAAACCGAAATGCATCCCGTTGCGCGGGGCGCGGTTCAGCTCGTCCGGCGGGAGGTTATCGCCCATCCAGTCGCGACCGTTGTCGGTGAACCACAAGACGCCGGTCCGGGGGTGCCAGTCGAAACCAACGGTATTGCGCACGCCCCCGGCAAAAATTTCGAATCCCGATCCATCCGGTTTCATGCGGCAAATTGAGGCAAAGCGATCGTCATCCTGCAGGCAGACATTGCACGGTGCACCGATAGGCACATACAACAGTTCGTCCGGACCAAATGCAATGTACTTCCATCCGTGGTGCCGGTCATCAGGCAGGTCGTTGCGGATCACGACCGGTTCCGGGGGATCGGTGAGGCGGCTCTCGATGCTGTCATAGCGCAATACTCTGCTGACTTCCGCAACATACAAATCACCCTGACGCATAGCAACACCGTTGGGCATTCGCAATTCGCCCGCAATCGTGTAAACCACATCGGCGCGCATGTCCCGGTTGGTGTCGCGCACTGCATACACATTCCCCGCCGTGCGTGTGCCAACGAAGAGGGTACCTTCCTCACCTAATGTCATCGACCGGGCATTGGGAATTTCGGATGCATATATCGAAATGGTAAAACCGGGCGGCAATGCTATCTGGCCGAGACGCCGCTTCAGTTCGCCTTTATGCAGTATATTTTGACTGCAGGAGAGGCCAATGCCCAACCAGACAAACATGCACATCACCATAACGCCGCGCTGCTCGATACAAAAGTGCCGATGCATAATTTTCTTTCCGTTTAGATACAACCATTACCGTATGGTTCCAATCATTGACCTCATCAAAAGATACGCCAATTATTCACAAAGCGGACACACCGGGCGAATTGCTTATGCTGCTGGCATTTTTATTGCACCTTATGGCGGTACATCGTTGCCCCGGAAAGGAGCGTTATGCTCAAAGAAGCCATGCTGTATGAAAAGCTGCCCGAAGCTGCTGTCCGTTGCTATCTTTGTGCGCATCACTGCAACATCAAATCCGGGAAATTTGGTTTTTGCGGGGTGCGTGAAAATCGCGAGGGAGTTCTGTACACACATACCTACGGTGATGTCATTGCCCGGCATGTCGATCCCGTCGAAAAAAAGCCGCTGCGACATTTTTTGCCCGGCAGCTTGACCTACTCAATTGCCACTCCGGGATGTAACTTTCGTTGCGGATTTTGTCAGAACTGGCAGATATCGCAGCAAAACTACCGCCGGGACCAGCCCGGCGGTCCAAAGCTGATACCCGAACAGATTGTTAATGCCGCCAGGAGCACAAAATGCCTGAGCATTTCCTACACATATACCGAACCGACAATTTTTTTCGAATATGCCTTTGAAACCGCCCGGCTTGCCCATGTAGGCATTCCGGTGAGTGCCGCTCATCGTAAAATGCGTTGCTACCAGGTTCCGCTCGGCAATAATTCCTGAAAATGCTAATCCTCTCTCGCAAAAATGCGAACGAGGTTTGGCGCCGAAGTCGTAG
>WJLW01000060.1 GCA_014728295.1 Chitinivibrionales bacterium
CAATTCCGGTTCCGGCGGTTGAATCGGGCGGCAACTGCTACGTTCTCTGCGTTGGTCTGGATGCTAACACGGGTAAGCAGTGGGCGTATTACACTGATACGTATGACACCGGCATTTGGGTTCGTCGCTTCAATATCGATAATCCTGCCGAAGACGAGTTGGTTGTCGAGCGCGATAAGGGACGCTACGGTTTCAGAAACTTTGCCGGAATCAGCGCCGATCTCAACGAGCTGGTTGTGGCTCATCAAGACGGCGCACTCTATTATGATCTGGCCTCCGGTAACGATCCGATTAATCTGAAAAGTCAACCCGGCGGCGAGCCGGTCGGCACCTGCAACATTACGATCTCTCCCGACGATGATAAGAATGCCTTCTGGATCGGCAAATACGGCTATAACACCGGTGGCGCAACCGGCGGTGCACACAGTGCCATTGCCACCAATACCGATCTGCTCAGCGTCAATACGCGTACCGATCACCTCATTCCAAACGATCCGGTATTTCTCGAAAAGATGATTGCCAAACCATCGATGTCAACCAATACCGCAATCTGCACGCAATGGGCTTTTGACCGGACAAAATGCAGAGTGGGGACCTACGTTGCCTGGTACGACTGCAAGGGGCGGGGTACCGATCCGTGCACCGGTCATAATCCGCGTGCCACCGCCGTCCGCTTCAATGATGACCTGACCGAGATTCTGGATTTCGAGCAGTTTATTCCAATCAGCAAGGATAATGTGTCAATCACCGAAGGCCGTCCGCACATGTGGTTTTATCCCAGCAGCACCGGGGTTGCACAACAACCAGCCTCGGCCAAAACGGTTATTGGAATTGACGTGCATGTTTCGTCGCACACCATAACCGTGACCTTCGGCAACGCATCCGATATCGAAGTTGAGCTCATCTCGCCCAACGGCGCCCGGGTCGCCAAAGTCAAAGCATATAAACGTACCCGCCTGAGCATCGATCGCGCACAGTTTACCGCGGGCATGTACTTTTTGTCAATTCGGGCAAATGGCAGGCGGGTTGCGCAGAGGATGATTACCTTTTAAAAGTTGACATCTCTTCAGATTCCGGCAAGCCCATCCATGCACCCGCGGCGCGGATGGGCTTTTATGCTCTCGGTTGTATCGGAATTGCAATCAACTCTTCAACCAAGAGCTTCCCTGCATCCTGTGTGGAATTTCCCACCCGCGTGTCGTGAAACTGGTGGCCTGATAGCGTATCGAGTATTTTTCTCCCGATTGAATGGTTATGCGGGAGCAGTATGTCAAAATTCAATATCTCATACCTGGATGCGCATGACGAGGAGCGAGTAGTTGCCTGGGAACGTGCATTATACCGAGCCTTCAACAGCGCAGAGCTACTCGAACTAATCTGGGATGTCGATCGCAAAAACCGGCGCATCAAAACCAGAATTCCCTATGCGAGCCAACTCATCGTCGTTGGCTCTGTTGAAGATGCCGTTATTGCGGGTATGGCAATCAATTTCAATATGGCTGACCGGTTGCAGCTCGAGATGTACGGGTTCAGCCTTGACAAGCAGGAATCCGGCATGTGCGAGGGACTGTGCTTATTCAACAGTCTGATTTTCAGCGGCGACTCGACGGTGATGTTTGACATGCGGGATTTCATGTATGAGGAATTGAGAAATCGCAACATTACCAAAACATACGGTACGTGCTCGGAAAATCGCATAAAAGGATATCGTGCACTGGGATTCAGGGATATCGATCGCAAAGTTATCGACGGACATGCGAAATACCTGTTTGTCGGAAGAATGTAGCACACGGTTAAAGGAGCGAGTCATGCGCAAAACCGGATTCATCGGACTGGGCATTATGGGCAATTCTCTGCAAAGAACCTGCTTAACGCGTGATATGAGTTAGCTGTCCACAATCGCAGCCGTCCGGCAATGGACGAATAAAAATTGTGCCACGTGGCGGCGTAGAATGCGGCATATCATTTGCTTTGTTGTGTTGTATTTAATTTGAGTTCAAACCTTAATCAATCGGTCAAGCACACGATACTGCTTTTAAATACAAGCACTTACGCAGAGAGGGCAACATGCTGTACTTGCTGAATATGCTTCGGCGCAGGACGGTTTTTTGTACATTTATGATGGTTGCAGTCTCTTCGTATGCGGCTAGGGCACAGCTCGACACGGCGACGATTGTCTCAAATCTCGACACTCCCTGGGAAATTCTCTGGGGACCGGATGACTGGATCTGGTTTACGGAACGAAAGGGCAGGATCAGCCGCGTGCATCCGTCTACCGGCGAGCTGAAAATACTCATAGACCGGATCCCCGATGTGCATGAGCAGAGTGAATCGGGATTGCTGGGCATGGCTTTGCATCCCGCGTTTGAGGCAATTCCCCATGTTTTCGTAGTGTACACCTACCGCCCGTCCGGTTCCATTGTCGAAAAACTGGTGCGCTTCACCTACGACGGCGATACGTTGAGTGATCCGCACATTATCCTCGACAACATCCGCGGCGCACCGAATCACAACGGTTCACGGCTTCTGTTCCTGCCCGATACGACACTACTGATGACCACCGGCGACGTGACGAATCAGAATCTTGCGCTGGATGTGCACAGTCTCGAAGGTAAAATCCTGCGCCTGAATCCAAAGGGCTCTATTCCAGCGGATAATCCTTCGTCCGCCAGCTTGATATGGTCGTACGGCCATCGTAATGCGCAAGGCCTGGTGCGACTGCCCGATGGAAAAATTTACAGCTCGGAGCATGGCCCGAATAATGATGACGAAGTTAATCTAATCCTCAAAGCGGGAAATTACGGTTGGCCACAGGTGCACGGGTATTGCGATCGATCGTCGGAAATGACCTATTGCAATCAAAACACCGTGGTTGAGCCTGTTGCTGCATGGACACCTACCCTCGCTGTGGCCGGTCTTGACTATTACCATCATGACGCCATTCCTTCGCTCAAAAACTCGCTTATTATGGTCACGCTCAAGGAACGCGATATTCGCGCGTTGAAGTTGAATTCAGCACGCACCCAAGTCGTTTCACAGCAGACTTACTTTGATAATGCATGGGGACGCTTGCGCGATCTGTGCATTTCACCGGACGGCAGAATCTACATTGCCGTAAGCAATCAGGACGGCAGGGGCCAACCTGAACCGGGCGACGATCGTATCGTGGAATTATCTTCCGGTGCCGTGGGCATTGACTATCATATCCGGCGGGACTTGGCCGGTACGCCGGTCGGATACCGGCATGTATACCCGGCTTTGAAAACGGGAACGGCTTTGCTGTTCAATATCCGGGGCCGCAAAATTCCTGCACATTTCATAAGCCAAGCTCCCCACAAAGTCAGGGGCATTGCCGTGGCATTGACTGCCGGCAATCGTTCGTTTCTGATGCCTTATTGAATGTCCCGCAGCGCGAAGTAAAGTACCGTCATTCGCCTGTAGTAACGGGCTGCATTTGTGAATTTCAATACATTTGCCGGTTTCCCTGATGTGAGGTGCCGCAGTTTCGATATCTCATTCAGAAACAATCTGTTTGAGGGTGAAGTCCGCTTTTTTGGAAAAGTCAGCAAACAATGCCGAACTGATGTCGGATGTTTTTACACAAAAGTAAGCAAATTCTAATATTAGCGTAACATGCGTTAATAATTTTATTAGGTAGGCCAATTATAGATGAGAAAAATCTCGATAGGAAAAAAATATTTACTTTTTCAAGGATTCAATTATATTTAGAGCGTTTCGAGGATAGCCATCAGCCAAAGTGGCATGGAATTTGAAAGGAATATTTAAATTCTACAAACTACATGGAGTAACAGAAGGAAACGTTCTGTGGATGTGAGTAAGCAATTAAACAAACCACTTTTCAAAAGGAGGTACGTGATGAAAAAGCTAAAAATCCCGATGGTGCTGGGAGTTTTGGGGCTTTTTGTTTTGCAGGCCGGGGCTGAGCTTATCTTATCGGAAAGCGCAGCAGGATGGCAAACTCATGCGAGTGACGACAATATCAAGGTTCGCGTGAGAAAGGGCTCAACCGTAGATAACAAATATGGTTGGGAAGTCGCTATGATTGGTGATGGGGATGTCTATCTCACAGAGACCATCAATTTTGATTGGGATGGAACACCCGTTGACTATTCGTTTGGCTACGATGAGACTTCCGGATTGTTGTCGTTCACACTCGATAACACCAACACGATCGCTTACGATTGGGGATCCGGCAAATCTTTCGGTTATCTCGATGTAATTACCAAAGATAACATCGAAGATGCCTCGCTTACGGTGTCGCACAATCTTCCGATAACCAATCCTATCGTTACTGCCCCAGGCGTTGAAGGAAGATGGCATTATTCGTTTGAGGACAATTCCGGTTCCTTCAGTACGTTCAATGTCGCTGGAGAGCTCACTTTTCCCGACATCGGTACCTTAACAGATTACGGAGCAGAGAGTATGAAGGTCTCTTTCAAAGTAACTCCTGTTCCCGAACCGGCAACTTTTATCCTGCTCAGCTTAAGCCTTTTCGGTCTGGCAGGGGTCAGGCGCCTTAGCTCAAAAAGCAAAAAAGCATAGGCAGTAATTTGCTCATATCGACTTAAGGAAGGCGGGCCTGCGCCTGCCTTCCCTTTCTCCCAAAGAAGGGTACGGTGCTCACAATGTTAGGCATAGGCGTTGAGTTTCAAGAGAAAAACGAAACCGCAATTGTTCATGATGTAGATGGCTTTTGTGACGAAATTGGTTTTCTGCGGGAATTAGTCCGGGAACGCAAGCGAAGCGAACGTTCAGGGCGTCCATTCGCATTTGTGAAAATCGATTTCAGCAATCTTATCAATGTACTCAAAGGAGACATGTCGTTGGTTGGCCCGCGTCCGCCCCTGCCGTACGAAGTTGTTGAGTATGATGCCTGGCACAAGCGCCGGGTATACGAAGCCAAACCAGGCATAACGGGTCACTGGCAGGTATACGGTCGCAGCACAACTACTTTCAATACGATGGTAAGAATGGATTTGCAGTATATCAAGCGCAAGTCTCTGGCGTATGATCTTAAGCTGATATTCCAGACAGCATTTTCAGCCTTTAAAGGCGCGTATTAATTTGCTCAATTTTTTTCATTTGTGACAAAATGAAATGTGCGTTTTTGCAGTGGCGAGCATAAATACACTATGGATTTTGTTTACTTATGCGGCATGTTGATCCGGCGAAAGCATGACCCACTGCAAAAGGGCCATCCGACGAATCGGACGGCCTTCCTGCTTTTGTCGATAGGTGCTTTATTAGGAATTATTTTTATCTTTGTTATTGCCTTAAGTAAAAACAAGAGTCATGCCAATCAAAATTGATCCATTTGAGCTGATTTCGACACATTTCTATATTCTTATTGTAAAAAAAGCGCCTAATTGTCGAAATGTTTTACACGCGTATATGATGAACATTTGAAAAAATATGCAGTACTGTAGCTTTGGAAAAACAGGTTTGCGCGTTTCGCAGCTGGGAATTGGAGCTATCGGCATCCGCTCTGATGTTGATATGCCGGAAGCTGCACGGTTGACTCAAAATATGCTCGATTTGGGCTGTAATCTTATTGATACAGCGCAATGCTACACCTATTCCGAAGAGATGATTGGAAAGTTCCTTGCCCATCGCCGGCAGGATTTCATCCTCGTTACCAAATGCGGGCATCATCGGAAGAATGCAGACGGCTCGCAGCGGTCGCTGCCTGTTTCCATGATTGATATCGATCAGGCCCTAACGCGTTTGCGTACAGATCATCTTGATGCGATGCTGCTGCATTCCTACGATTATGATTTGTTGCTGGAAGGTGAGGGTTTAAATGTTTTGCTTTGTGCCAAGCGTGCTGGGAAAATAAGGTTTATTGGCTACTCGGGTGATAATGAACGGGCTGAGTGGTGTGCGAAACAACCAGAGTTTGATATCCTCGAAATGTCCATCAACCTTTTTGACCAGAATAATATCACTTCCGCACTGCCTGAAGCGCGAAGAACAGAGAAGGGCGTCATAGCCAAAAAACCGATTGCCAATGCTGCCTGGCGATGCCTTGACAACCCGGGAAAAGCGGGTGAGCACTGGCGTAAATATCTTCCCCGCATTCGGAAAATGGCTGTTGATCCGGATGACTACGGTTGCCGGGATATGTCGGAGTTGGCGCTGCGATTTACCTTGAGTGTGGCCGGTGTGAATACCGCCATTGTTTCATCCCGCAATGCGCATCATCAGCAAGCAAACGTCAAGGCTGTTGAGTCGGGTGCTTTGCCAGAGAGGCATTTAGCGGAACTGCATAATCGGTTTGCCCAGGCGCGGGGGAGTAGTCAATGGCCGGCATTGAATTAGGTTGCACTACAGAGAAAATGTGGCGTTTATCTTTAAAAAAGCTAACTCCCCTTGCATTCGACGGATGTCTTATTTCCGATTGAGTAGAACGAACCGCTGAGTCAGCCTTCCCTGTCGTTCCCATACATCATGATAATACGATTTATGCAGCGGCACGGCAGCTTCGCATTCTTTTTTATCGGTGAGCAGCCGAAAATCGTTTCTCTGCGAAGCTCTCTGCGCCACGTCGCTGAAATAGTGCTCATTATCCGAGGTAAAACCGATTACTCCCTGGTCAACAAGGCCGATATGCAGCGCATCCAGAAATCGTTCCGAAAAAATGGCATGCTTCTCATCGGCGCCCGTTAGAACCGGGACGGGGAAATGAAGATAGGCTGCCTGCACTGAATCCGGTTGCATGAGAGGGTAGAGCAGCCGGAAATCGGTTTTGAGATACTTGACGTTATGCAAATTTTTGCGATGAGCATTGACCAGGGAACGCCAGATTGGTTTGGTAGAAATTTCGATACCGAGTATGTTGAAATCGGGGTGATCTGCCGCCAAGGCGTGAGACAGCTCTCCCGTCGCACTGCCGATGTCGAGTATCAGTAGTGCGTTGGTGCCGAAGATGCTCTGGGAGGTAACTGGCGGAAAGTTACCGGTATGAAAATGGAGTTCACGCGTGCTCCAGACAAGCATGTATCTGTCGAGCAACGCCTGGTCCGGTTTCTTCATTCTGATGCGTGCCGGGTGCCTGCCGCGTCCTTGTGTCATATTCTGCCTTGTCCAGCGATGTCACCCTTATCTCCTTCCGGTCGGGGAGAAGGGGTACAGCGTATCCAAGCAAATACTCAATGCTTAAACGACCTCTCCCCGGTAAACACCATGGCAACATTGGCTTCATTGCAGGCTTCAATAACCTCAAAATCACGGATCGAGCCGCCCGGTTGAACTATTGCGCTCACCCCTTCCTTGATGCCCACATCGGCCCCGTCGCGAAAGGGAAAGAATGCATCCGAAATCATGCAGCTTCCGATCAGGCCACCTTTGACATCGGCAACCTCTTCATTGATGGTTGCTTTTTTTGATTCGTCATCCAGCAAGTTGAAGGCGGTTTGATACTTTTCCCAGCAGAGACGGTCGGCGAGTTTTCGGTAAGCCTTGTCGCGGGCGATTTCGGCTACGCCTACCCTGTCCTGCTCGCCTGTGCCGATGCCGACCGTGACGCCATCTTTGACATATATGACTGAGTTACTGGTAATGCCCGACTCTATCAGCCAGCCGAAAACCAAATCGTCATACTCGCGCTCGGTTGGCCGGCGGGAAATGGTGTATTCTTTTCCTTTGAAGGTTGATTGTGCCGGTATAAACTTGTCTTGCGTGGTGGCTTGCGGTGCGTAAGACCATTGTGCAATGATGCCCCCGTCCATGAGTGACTTGTAGTCGATAACGCGTTGGCCGATAAATTCCTGCAATCGGGTTATATTGCCGATGCGCATCACCCGCAGGTTTTTCCTTTTCGCAAACAACTCCATGACACCGTGTTCAAACTCAGGCGCAGCAACAACTTCGCAGTAAGATTGACAAATGAGTTCCGCTGTAGTTGTATCGCATGGCCGGTTCATGGCAATCGCCCCGCCGAAGGCCGCTACCCGGTCGGCCAGCAGTGCTTTTTCGTAGGCCATCGGTAAGGTATCGGCCCTGGCCACGCCGCAGGGGTTGTTATGCTTGACAATGACTACACAGGGCGTGTCGCTGAAGTAGCGCAGGATATTCAGTGAATTGTCGACGTCGGTAATGTTGGTTTTGCCGGGGTGCTTGCCCGATTGCAGCAGCTCGATATCCGATGCCAGATAGCTGCCGGGCTGAATGCAGGCTACCTCACCCAGCGTCAGGTTGCCGTTGACCAGCCGGTACAACGCGGCTTCCTGTCCCGGATTTTCACCGTAGCGCAGGCCCTTGTTGACATCGTCAATAACCCAGCTTGCCTTTTCATATACCAGCGTCTGTTTACCGGAATCGTTACTGAACGAAATCTCCATAGTTGACGGGAAATGATCGTCCATGATCGTTTTATAAGCCGATTTTAAATCCGGTGTTGCCATCGTTTTCCTTTCGATCCGGTTTGTATATTGTTAAGCACTTTTATCCTGCTGTTAGCCGCAAGTGTAGCTATAACCACACCGCAGCCACGCACATACACCTACTGCCGTCAGCTTTGAAGTGTGGCTTTCGCCGACTCGATTGTGTTATACAGCAGCATCGTAATCGTCATTGGGCCGACGCCGCCCGGAACCGGGGTGATCAAGCCGGCCTTCCTGCTGCATCCCTCGAAATCAACATCACCCACCAGACGATAGCCGCGTTTCCGTGTGGGATCATCGATACGGTTGATACCCACGTCAATAATGGTCGCGCCTTGTTTGATCATGTCGGCGGTGATCGTGTCGGGTCTGCCTGCCGCGGCTATGACGATGTCGGCCTGGCGAGTGTGGTAGGCAATATCCTTTGTGCGTGTGTGACAAATGGTTACCGTGGCATTAGCGTGCTCTTTTTTCTGGTAAAGCATATTGGCAATCGGCTTGCCAACGATATTGCTGCGGCCAACGACGACAACATGCGCGCCGCTCATCTCAACGCCGCTGCGAATCAGCAGTTGCCAGATGCCGTGGGGGGTGCATGACAGAAAGCATGTATCGCCAATCACCATGCGCCCGATTGTCACTGGGTGGAATCCGTCAACATCCTTGTCGGGAGAGATTGCATTAATGACGATTTTTTCATCGATATGGCCGGGAAGCGGCAATTGGACGAGGATACCGTGAATATTCGGATCGATATTCATTTTGTCAACTAACTCAAGCAGTTCTTCCTGCGTGGTTTCAGGAGGCAGGCGGTTGTCGTCGCTGTACATGCCTAACTGTTCACATGCTTTTTCTTTTGAGCTGACATAGGATTGTGATGCCGGGTCGTCACCAACCAGCACGACACCGAGACCCGGAGTTACGCCTTGCGCTTTGAGCCGTTCGACTTCCCGCTTAAGCTCCTCTCTGATTTCCCGGGCAATCTGCTTTCCATCAATAATTTCTGCCGGCATTATCTGCTTCTCCCTGGATAAATATGGTTTGCGGATTGGTACTTTTGACGCTGACTACACTCCGTGTGATTCGCCTTAATTTGAACCTGAGCACGGTTTAAAATACATAACGTGAGGTGCTTATTAAAGATACGGAAAGGTAGTATTAATCGCTTTCCCTACTCCACTTCAATCCACTCCTGAAACACGGTGCTCCTCTGAGGTCCGGCTTCCATCATCAGGGTAAAGAGAAATGAACCTTTGGGAACGTTTGCTAGTTTACCCTCCACACCATACATGGTGTTTTCGCTGCGATCACAATCAGCAGCGCTTGCGGTCAGGGTCAGGATAAGGCGGTTGTCTTTCCGCTCGAATTCATAGTCGTGATCTTCGCATGCTATCTCGACAAATACGATGCTGAAAGCAACCCGGTGACTGTCGACGGCTACCATCGGATTTGCTGGATCCGGATCGTTCAAAATGTCGTAGTCAAACTCGATTGAGGCTTCCTGCCGGGATACGGTCGTGTCGGATTCTGCAAATGAAACGAAGAGGATTCCCGAAGCAATAAGTGCGCACAATGTTTTCATTATCCTTCGCCTCCTAAAGCAATTGAGTTGATTTAGCATTGTCCAGTATCAATTTCACGTCTCCTCCGATCCCCTGATCATAAACAGCTTTCCCGATCGCACCGTTTCCAGAATGCCGTAACTGTCCAGCATATTGTGCAGCGCGTTAAGCTTGTCGGAACTGCCGGTAGCCTCGAAAGTGATTGTTTTTTCGGTCAAGTCGACCGATTCGCATTGAAAGTGCTGCCCAATTTGCAGAATCTCGGTACGCTTCTGTGCCGGGCATTTGACTTTGATGAGTGCCAGCTCACGCTCGATCATCGAATCGCCGGTATGGTCGCAGGCGTGGATTACGTCAACGAGCTTGTTGAGTTGCTTGATGATCTGATCCAGCGTCTTGCGGTCTCCAGACGCCACGAGACTCATGTGCGAAAACCGCGGATCGTTGCCGGCCGAAACGACAACGCTTTCCATGTTGTATCCCCGGCGTGAAAACACCAGGGCAATTCTAATCAACACGCCGGGCTTGTTGTTTACCAGCAAGCTTATCGTATGCTGTTCATTGTTACTTGTCACCATCAGGTACTTCCTTTTGGTTTTGCCAGTTTCTGTTTCGGGGCTTCGAGCAGCATTTTGTCGTATGAGGCCCCGGCCGGTATCATCGGAAAGACATTGTCTTCTTTTATGACTTCGGCATGAATAACCGTTGGCCCGTCGCGGTAAGCAAGCGCTTCGGAAAGCACCTGCTGGACATCCTTGACTTTTGTCAGATGAAAACCTTTAACGCCGTATGCCTCGGCCACCTTGACAAAATCGGGGTTGCCTACCAGATCGACGCCCACAATGCGTTTGTCGTAAAACATGTCCTGCCATTGACGAACCATACCGAGGTAGCGGTTGTCAAGTATCAGCACAGTCAGCGGCAGTTTGTTGATCGCGGCGGTTGCCAGTTCAGGCATGGTCATTTGATAGCCGCCATCGCCAACTACGGCAACGACCTTTTTGCGGGGACAGGCTATTTGCGCACCGATTGCTGCCGGAAAGCCAAATCCCATCGTACCGGCCCCGCCGGAAGACAGCCAGTTGTGCGGTGCGGTTGTTTTGCAAAACTGGGCGGCCCACATCTGGTGCTGACCGACGTCGGTGACGATAATGGTGTTGTTATCACTCTTCTCATCAAGCACTTTGAGAATATACTGGGCTTCCAGACCGTGTGCGGTGCTTGCTACGAGCGGGAATGTCCGTTTCCATTCGGCTACCTGCTCAAGCCATGCTTTGGTAGGCGCCGGCTTGATTGCTGCAATGAGCTCGGTCAGGGCGATCTTTGCATCGCTGTTGATAAATATATCGACCTCGATCATTTTATTGTGCTCGGCAGGGTCAATATCGATATGAATGCGTGACGCGTGGTGGCAGAACACAGTCGCGTCGCCAACGATCCGATCATCCCAGCGCGATCCAATCGAGATAATGCAGTCGGTATCTTTCACCGCCATGTTGGCATAGGCAGTTCCATGCATACCAAGCATTCCCAGGCTGAGCTTGTGGGTCTCGGGAATGGCGCCTTTGCCAAGCAAGGTTGATATCACAGGTGCATGCAGCGTTTCGGCCAATTTTTTGAGTTCTTTCTCCGCTTTGCCGATAATAATCCCGTGTCCTGCAAGAATTACCGGTTTTGCAGCCGAACTCAACAGTCTTGCGGCGGCGTTGATTGCCTTTTTGTCTGCGGTCTTAGGATTGAGATACCCCGGCAGCTCCAGTTCCTGTTCGAAATCGGGCTGAATACGGGCTGAGGAAACATCTTTGGGCACATCTATCAGCACCGGACCCGGGCGCCCCGATTCGGCGATATGAAAAGCTTCCTGAACGATGCGCGGGGTATCATGCGGATTTTTTATGAGATACGAGTGCTTGACAACCGGGTAAGATATGCCGGAAACATCGGCTTCCTGAAATGAATCGAGTCCCAGGTTGGCGGTAATGGTCTGGCCGCAGATAATAATCATCGGCACCGAGTCCATATGCGCGGTCATGATGCCGGTGATGGTATTGGTAGCACCCGGACCCGAGGTAACAAGCACGACCCCGGCATTGCCGGTTGCGCGTGCGTACCCGTCTGCCATGTGCGTTGCGCCTTGTTCGTGGCGGCTGAGAATGAGCTTGACCGGCGATTCGATCAACGCATCGAATATCGGTATGTTCGCCCCGCCGGGATAGCCGAATATATGCGTGACACCGTGCTTCTCGCATGCAAGAATCAAAGCTTCGGCGCCGGTCATTTTTTTTGTGTTCATATATCAATTTCCTTCGTAATCGATGTTGAGCTTCTTTTGTTTACCTAAATCCTGTGCCTCAAACAGAGTCGTCCCTTCCTGACGATTCCGTGACAAAATCGTGACAACCTCTTCTGAAGCGAAGCCGAAGTCTCGACAAAGTCGGGGTGATTTCCAACATCACTCGCGCCTGATCGCATTCTGGCAGAGGACGCTGTCGGCCAGAACCAGTGCTGCCATCGCCTCGACGATGGGCACAGCCCGGGGAACAACACATGGATCGTGTCGGCCCCCGGCCTCCAGTATCGCTGAGTTTCCTTCGAAATCGGCGGTTTGCTGAGATTGACTTATCGTGGCAGGCGGTTTGAAGGCGACCTTGAAGTAGACCGGTTCGCCATTGGAAATTCCGCCTTGAATGCCTCCGCTGAAATTGGTTTTCGTACCCAGACCGCGCGATTTTTTGATGAAGGGATCATTATGCCGGGAACCGCGCATGCGTGTACCGGCAAATCCTGAACCGATTTCGAATCCTTTGGTTGCGGGAAGGGACAGCATTGCCTGCCCCAGCTTTGCCTCCAGCTTGCTGAACACCGGTTCTCCCAGGCCGGCGGGAACATTGCGGCAAACGCAGGTAACCACACCGCCAATCGAGTCATGCGCATCCTTGACTTCTGCTACAAGCTGCATCATGTGCTTCGAAGCTTTGGGATCGGGGCAACGAATCATGTTTGTGTCGACATTCGCGCGGCTCACGGTTATCAGGTCCGGTTGGACACTGTCAACATCCCCAACGGAGGATACCCAGGCGACGATTTCGGTCTGGTGAGTTACGCGCAAATATTTTTCGGCAATAGCCCCTGCAGCGACCCTGCCGATGGTTTCGCGGGCACTCGAACGTCCACCGCCGCTTGAGGCACGGATGCCGTATTTCATTTGATAGGTATAATCGGCATGCGATGGACGAGGAGTTGTGCTCATTTTCGAGTAATCACCGGGACGCTGGTCTTTGTTGGGTACGAACAGCCCGATGGGCGTCCCCAGTGTCAAGCCGTTTTCGGTTCCCGACAAGATCGTAACGCTATCCGTTTCTGAGCGTGGGGTCGTCATGTCGCTTTGGCCGGGACGGCGTCTGTCAAGCTGCGGCTGAATATCGGCTTCAGCAAGTTCGAGGCGCGGAGGGCATCCGTCAACGATGGCACCGACCCCTTTGCAGTGTGACTCGCCGAATGTTGCTACGCGAAAGAGCGTTCCGAAGGTGTTTGACATTTACCTGCCCGATCTTGTGTTCGAGTGATGAGAGATCGCTGGTATCCGGAGTTTTTTGCAAATTGAAGCAGCACTCTCACGGGGTGATTGACTGGTATTATCGATGACAACGTCGGCAACTCTCTCGTAAACGGGATTGCGCTCTGAGCAAAGATCTTCGACATGCTTTAGTGTTGGATTATCCTGCATAAATTGCGGAAATCCTTTGCTGCGCATGCGCTCCATGATTACCTCGGGTGCGGGTTTGAGATAGATGATTTTGCCGAATTGCTTGAGCAGCTTATGATTTTTCTCATCCAGCGGAGTTCCGCCGCCGGTCGAGAGGATCAGATTGTGTTGTCCCAGCAGATGATTGAGCGCTATATGTTCGTAGCTGGTAAAGCAGTCGCGTCCCAGCATGGAATAAATTTCCCGGCAACGCATTGGTTGTCCCTTCAGCTTGAGATGTATCTGCTCCACCTGCTCGTCAAGGTCTACATACTGTGCTCCTATAAGTGCTGCCAGTTCCAATCCGGTCGCGCTTTTTCCACTCGAAGTGAAACCGATTAGGGTTATGTTCATAGTGCTCATTTTCCACTTCTGATCTCAGTGATCCTTCCCGTGCGGTTTCCCGGCCAAATCGGAATGGGTCTGCTGAGGGGAAGCCAAAGTGCCCACAAAATCCGGAAAGCCACAGACTTCCGACTTCGGCTTTTGGTTTATGCAAATCCGTCCATATACGGAATTGCGGCGGCTCTGGCCTCGATTTTGTCGACATTGGCAAGGAGCACGGATGTCGTGTCCCACATACCTTGCGTCAATGCCATGCGCAGGTCGTCGGGGATTGTTGCGGCAAACTCATTGCTGCCGACCGTGACGCGCAACTCATCCAGATGCAAGCCGACTTCCGTTTGCGGTTCATCGATAATCGACTGCATGATGCGTTTGTTTACTTCCCGGCTGACACAGATTGTTGGAATTCCCATCGTTGTACAATTTCCCCGGAAAATATCTGCAAATGAGATACCGATAATCGCTTTGACGCCATAGCGCATCAATGCCTGTGGAGCATGCTCACGTGATGAGCCGCACCCGAAATTATTACCAACAACCAGAATGGATGCTTCCCGGTAGCGCGGATTGTTCAGAGGGTGATCTTTTTCATTGCCGTTTTCATCGAAGCGTTCGTCATAGAAGGCAAACTGGCCTAAGCCGTCGAAGCTTACGCAACGCATAAAGCGCGCCGGAATGATCCGGTCGGTATCGATGTCATCGCCCGGCAGTGGAATCGCTGTGCCGGTGACGCTTGCAATGTGCGGTGTTGCTGTCATAGTTACTTCTTTTCTGCTGTGATATTGCCGTTTGCTTATCGATGGTAATGAAAGATTGTCTTTGGCGTCAGGCCAGCTCTCTCACGTCAACCACTTCGCCGGTGACGGCTGCGGCGGCGACCATGGCCGGACTCATGAGCATGGTTCGGCCGGTGGGGGATCCCTGGCGTCCAATAAAGTTGCGGTTTGACGAGCTTGCGCTTATCTGATCACCGCTGAGTTTGTCAGGATTCATCGCAAGGCACATCGAGCAACCGGCGCCGCGCCATTCAAAGCCTGCCTGCTGGAAGATTTCATGCAAACCCTCGGCTTCGGCCTGGTGTGCAACCTGTCGTGACCCCGGAACCACCAGCGCCGTAACGTGCGGCGCAACCGTGCGTCCTTTGGCAATGGCGGCGGCCTCACGCAGATCGGAAATCCGGCCGTTGGTGCAGGAGCCCACAAATGCGACGTCGATCTTTGTCCCCGCAATGCTATCACCCGGTTCCAGGTGCATGTGCCGGTAGGCGCGCTCGGTTACTTCTTGTTCCTCCTCGGCAACCGCACTCAGCTCGGGCACTTTGTCGGTAACTTGCATAGCTTGGCCCGGATTAATGCCCCAGGTTACCATGGGCGCCAGGTTGTTGATGTCAATGGTGACAACATCATCGAATTGCGCATCCGCACCCGAGGCAAGCTCCTTCCAGAATGCGGCAGCCTTGTCGAATGCCTCACCCCGGGGTGCAAATTTTTTGCCACGCAGGTAATCGATCGTAGTTTGGTCGGGGTTGACGTAGCCGACACGGGCGCCGCCTTCGATGGTCATATTGCAGATCGTCATGCGTTCTTCCATGGAGAGGGCGGCAATTGCATCCCCGGCATATTCGTAGGCATAGCCGATCCCGCCTTTGACGCCCAGGCCGGCCATGATTTTAAGGATAATATCCTTCGCACTCAGGCCCGCGGCAAGATTGCCCGTAACGCGAATCTGCCTGACGCTGGGTTTGCTCATGGCCAGAGTCTGGGTGGCGAGTACGTCTCTGATCTGGGAAGTGCCTATGCCAAACGCAATGGCGCCGAAGGCACCGTGGGTTGATGTATGCGAATCCCCGCAGGCTATGACCATTCCCGGCTGAGTCAGTCCCAACTCGGGGCCGATGATATGCACAATCCCCTGGAAATCGGTGTCCAAACCGAAAAAACGGATTTTCTGCTCGGCGGCATTGGCTTCGATGGCGGCCATCATCTCTTCGGCCAGCTCATCCTCAAAGGGACGCGCTTGATTGAGTGTGGGCACAATGTGATCAACGGTTGCGAATGTGCGTTCTGGATACATCACTTTGAGCCCGCGCTCACGCAGCATCGCAAATGCCTGTGGTGAGGTTACTTCGTGGATTAAATGCAAGCCGACAAACAACTGATCCTGTCCGGTGGGCAATGTGGCCACCTTATGCAGTTTCCAGACCTTGTTAAATAAATTTTCAGACATTTTTCTTTCCGTAACCTGACGAACGTGTATCATTATTCGCCGGTTAATTGGCGAATGGGGATACAGCAAGACAAAAATTGCACTACTTCAACAAATACAATGCCGAAGGACAGTAAATATACATTAATAAAGCCTATTTTACGACTCGATTGGGGGTGCGAGGAAGGATGAAGTATCTTTTGCACTAATCGACATACGCACGGGAGAGCCCATGCACATTCCTGCATTTTATCGTATCAGGCAGCGTTTTTCCGCATCCTCGGTTACCGATCCGGCTGCCGAGACTTCCCGCGAGCTGGGGGCATGTTCATCCATTCTGAGCATCAGACCGAATGAGCGCGTCGCCGTCGGCGTCGGCAGTCGGGGAATTGCCAATTTGTCGGAAGTTGTGCGCGCCGTGGTTGACACGGTAAGATCCCGGGGAGCCGAACCGTTCATTGTCCCCGCCATGGGCAGTCACGGGGGGGCAACGCCTGAAGGCCAGGCGGCAATTCTCTCTCATTACGGGATTGATGAGCAAACTATGAACTGTCGGATTGCTGCCGCCATGGAAGTAACCTCCATTGGACATACTCCTGAAGGCTTCGAGGTTTTTTTCAGTAACTGCGCGCTGGCTGCCGATCGCATCATTGCCGTCAATCGCATCAAGCCCCACACCGGTTTTGAAGCGCCGGTTGAATCCGGCCCGGCCAAAATGCTGACCATCGGTTTTGGCAAACGAAAGGGTGCGGATTACTATCATCGCCTTTTCCTGAAGCATTCGCATTATGCCGTGATTCGCGCGGCGGCGGCATGTCTCCTCCCTAACATCCCGCCCGTTACCTGTCTGGCGCTGGTCGAAAATGAACGCGATGAGACTGCCATAGTCAAAGCCTTTGGCGCAGATCGCCTTTTTGGCGAAGAGGAGCGGCTGCTTGTGGCAGCCAAATCCATGCTGCCCAAGCTTCCGTTCAGAAAAATAGATCTGTTAATTGTTGATGAATTCGGCAAGTCGGTCAGTGGAACCGGCATGGATCAGAATGTCATCGGCCGGACCGTCGTTGGATTTCAGTGCGTGCCCGATTCTCCGCGTATTGCGCGTATCTACGTGCGGGATTTTGTAAATGACTCGGACGGCAACGCACTGGGCATCGGCAATGCCGATTTCATAAGTACGCGACTGGAAAGCAGAATTGACAAGCGCATCACCCTCACGAACGTAATAACCTCATGCGCACCCGAATTCGCCCGGATCCCACCGGCATTTAACACTGATAAGGATGCGATGAATGCCGCATTTCATACTATATTTGCAGAACCGCTCGATGCAAAAATCGTACGCATTCGCACCACATTGCACCTCGAAGAAATGCTTGTTTCTGCAGCCTTGAATGATGAGGCCGCCTCACTGCCCGGTTGCGAGATTACCGACGGGCCGTTTGAGCCGGAATTTGATGCTCATGGAAATTTTGTTGAATAATATCGCACAAATCAAGCGTCACGATGGACCGTCTCGACCGAAAACGCCGGCGTGCATACCGAGATATACTCCGCACCTTCCTTTTTTGGGGTGCTGTATTTGACCCACGTATTGCGCTCGATAATAATTGCCTGACCTGCATTAACGTCGTATTCGGTATCTTTGGTAGCAACACGTAAGGTTCCCTTCAGTACAAGGGTATACTCTTCAAATTCGGGCGTCTGCCCCGGTTCTTCCCAGCCGGCCGGGCTCTTCATGCGGGCTATGCTGACCTTTTTTGTATTTGTCGAAATCCGTCCGACATACTCCTCAATCGATTTCGGCAGGTTGCCTGCTGCGTCTATGACTCGTGGCAAGGTGATGAGTTCAGGCATCGCGATATCCTTTCCCCGAATTGCATGCATGGATCGGGTCTGAAAGTGTAGATTGCATACCGGTTCCAAAAAATAATTTGTAGCCCGGTCAATGTATTTTATTGCCTGATCTACTCGAAAGGAAACGCCGTGCCCGACAAAATAACAGCTCCATTTGGCGAATGGAAATCTCCCATCACCGCAGAAATGCTTGCCGCCGGTTCGCTCGGGCTGTATGAAGTGCGCCTTGATGGCGACGATGTATACTGGATTGAGCGGCGGCCCGAAGACAAGGGCAGGTGCGTGCTTGTCAAGCAGTCGCCGGACGGCAGCAGGCGTGATGTGTTGCCCGACGATCATTCTGTGCGCACGACGGTGCACGAGTACGGGGGGGGAGCCTATACCGTGCGTGATCGCAATATCTTCTATGTCAATCAATACGACCGGGGGGTATACCGGCTCACCCCGGATCTCACATCGACACTGGTTTACAAAAACGATACCTGCCGCTTTGCCGATCTTGAATATGATGCGCAGCGCAATCGTATCATTTGCGTATGCGAGGATCATGCAGCCGCGCTCAGCGAGCCCCGCAATACGATTGTCGCGCTTGATCTTGATGGCGGTGGTCCGGCTACGCTCGCCGAGGGATGCGACTTCTATTCTAATCCCCGCCTCGGCAGCGATGGCGCCCGGCTTGCCTGTCTTGGCTGGAATCACCCCAATATGCCCTGGGACGGAACCGAATTGATCGTCAGCGAGATCGGAGACGGTGGAGAGGTTGTGTCTCGTCAATGCATTGCCGGTGGCAGCGACGTAGCTGTTTTTCAGCCGGAGTGGAGCGGTGACGGCACGCTGTATTTTGTTTCCGATCAGACCGGATGGTGGAATTTGTATCAATGGGACGGCTCCGCAGCGAGCGCGCTCTGTCCCCGAGAAGCCGAATTCGGACTGCCGCAATGGGTATTCGGGATGCGAACGTATGCCGTAGTGAATGCCGTGCAAATAGTCGCCGCATACAAGCAGGAGGGTAACTGGAATGTAGGGATTGTCGACGTGCGGGAAAAGCGTTTGCGGCAGGTAAATCTTCCGCTTACCGAAATCGAATATGTCAATGGATCGGCTACGCGTATTTTTTGCATCGGCGCTTCTCCGAAGATGTCGCGGTCGATTTTTGCCTTTACGATTGGGAATGCCGATCTTTCAACAGTCAAGCAATCCGCAGTGATTGATGTCGATGATGGGTATCTCAGCAATCCTGAAACGTTTACTTTTCCCACCGAAAAAAATCTGCATGCCTGTGCGCATTTCTATCCGCCGCAAAATCGTGAGTATCGGGGGCCGGATTCTGCATTGCCCCCGTGTATTGTCATCAGTCACGGCGGACCGACCGGTGCGGCGCAAACGAGCCTGAATCTAGGCATTCAATTCTGGACCAGCCGCGGCTTTGCCGTTGTCGACGTTGACTATGGCGGCAGTACCGGATATGGAAAGGCCTACCGACAGCGGCTGGACGGCGCCTGGGGAGTTGTTGACG
This sequence comes from Chitinivibrionales bacterium, assembly GCA_014728295.1. Classification (GTDB taxonomy): domain Bacteria; phylum Fibrobacterota; class Chitinivibrionia; order Chitinivibrionales; family WJKA01; genus WJLW01. The sequence continues at coordinate 19,630 of WJLW01000060.1, forward strand.
TACAGGATTGCATCAATGCCGTACTCAGCCTCGCCCGGGAAGGAAAAATCGACACCGGGAGGCTGATAATCCGTGGCAGCAGCGCAGGCGGTTTTACCACCTTGTGTGCCCTGACATTTCATGATGTGTTCCGGGCCGGGTGCAGTCGCTATGGTATTGGTGACCTGGAAGCGCTGGTCGGGAATACGCATAAATTCGAGTCGCGCTACGAGCAGCGGCTAATCGGACCCTATCCCGAACGGCGCGATACTTATCGCACGCGGTCGCCGGTACATCATACAGAAAGGCTTTCGTCGCCATGCATTCTCCTGCAGGGTCGCCAGGACAAAATTGTCGCGCCGGCACAGGCAGAGTCGATGGTTGCGGCTTTGAAAGATAACGGCATCCCTGTTGCATATATCGCATTTGAAAATGAGCAGCACGGGTTCAGGCAGGCGCAGACAATCGTGCGAGCGGCAACTGCAGAATTGTACTTTTATGCAAAAGTTTTTGGTTTCGCACTTGCAGAGGATATCGACCCGGTGCCCATTATGAACAGTGAGAATCTATACCCATAAATTCATTCACTCTGCGCCTGCACCAAGGCCGATGTCATTGGGGGGTATGAGACAATTTCAATGAAAACTTCCGATTTTAATTATCGCCTTCCCGAAGAACGTATCGCGCAGCACCCGTTGCAAAAAAGAGATGCTAGCCGTCTGCTCGTGCTGAACAGGGTTACGGGCGAGGTTACGCACAATATTTTCAACCGGTTGTCCGGGCTGCTCAGATCGGGCGATCGGCTGGTCTTTAACGATACGAAAGTGTTTCCGGCGCGCCTGTGGTGTCTCAAGGAGTCGGGCGCCAGGATCGAGCTGCTCTTCACCAGATGCAGCGGTTTAAACCAATGGGAGGCGCTTGCCAAACCCCGACGTCGCCTGGCAGCAGGAATGCAAGTGTATATTGAAAGAAATCCTGCCGTGAAATTGCGTATCGACGATTTGCCGCCTGACGGGGGAGTGCTGGTGTCGACGGGAGCTTGTGATTGTGGGTTGTCAATTGATGCCATACTTGAGGCTTTCGGAGAAGTTCCCTTGCCGCACTACATTAAGCGTCCAGCCGCGGGCTGTGACCGGGATCGGTATCAAACCGTGTATGCCCGAAATAAAGGCGCGATTGCGGCGCCTACTGCGGGGTTGCATTTCACCGACGCATTGCTTGACAATTTGAAGACGCAGGGAGTTGATTGCAGCTATTTGACGCTGATGGTGGGTATCGGTACGTTTCGTCCGGTTGAAGCGGATGATCCGCGGCAGCATCCCATGCATACCGAAGCGTATGAGTTGAGTAAATGCGCTGCACAAGAAATCAGGGCCACGCACAACAACGGCGGTAGAATCATTGCCGTGGGCACGACGGTTGTCAGAGTGCTTGAGCATTGCGCAAAGGAATTCGGTGATGTGCGCGCGTCAAGCGGCTCCACCCGGCTGCTTATACTGCCCGGTTTTGATTTCAAGGTGATCGACGGACTCATCACCAATTTTCATTTGCCCCGGTCGACGCTGTTGATGCTGGTATGCGCGCTTGCCGGGCGGAAAAAGATATTGTCGGCATATCATGAGGCTGTTCGTGCCGGTTACCGCTTTTACAGCTACGGTGACGCAATGCTTATTCACTGATGCACAATTTTTTGACTGGAATTTTTGACTGTGAATATAGGTTAGATGTATATTAGTAAACAACTAGTTTGCACTATAATAAGCCCGTGAGTGTATGCGGGCTTACTTGTTTTAAGCGCTTTATGTTGACCAGTTCGGGAGGCTTCATGTTCAATAACAGTGGAATCGTCGTCAAATCTCATGATGCTGTGCCGTGGCAGGATTATCGCGCATCGGATGAAGGTATGGTTGTAGTATATACGTCTGATCCGGTATCAGAATTGCCGATACGCGAAGTTCCCGAGGAGCTTCCGTCGGAGATAATGCCCGAACCCCACTATGAATCGGGTACGTTTGGTTTTTACGGATGCTCCCGAACAAAGATCCGCAGCGCATTTGTCAAATCCAAATTGCGCTATATTTTTTTCATGACCAAATACGCCGGAACCAGAGTCGAGCATCGTGATGAATATTTTGTAACCGGCTATTACCATATCGCACGGACGTATGACGTACAACGTTTACATCTGCGTTATCTTGAAGATCCGGCCTGCATCAATGCCGACGCTTGTATCGCCCTGCGCGCCGATGAGTATGCATTTGTTTCGCTGGACGATGCACTGGCGGTCAACAATGAGGTTTTGGAGGAGTGGGAGCATACATCCAAATTAACGAAGCAATCCCGCATTATGCTCGATGATGCAAAAACCAGCTCGCTGCTTGACTATCTCAAGTCAAAAGAAAATATTATTGATACCTATATCGAAGAAACCGCCCGGCTTTCTCCTGTTGAAGAGGAGGAAGATGAAGACGAGGACGGAGGAGAATAGTTTGCCGGCCAGGGCTTTTGTGCACGCCTTAGTCGTCGAATGAATCCGGGAGCAATCTTACATATCTGCAATTACTTGACGTAATGCGTTTGCAATGGCGTCAGGACTGTGCTCCTGTAGAGAATCGATGGTTACCGGTTTGCCAAATTTCAGATGCGGCTTGTGTTTGCGAGCAAACAGAAATGGTGGCATCTTGCCTGCAGGCCAGAGTTCGAATCCGCCCGAAATTCTGGCGGGTACAACCGTTGCCCGGGTTTCCAGCACAAGTGAACCGATTCCTGCTTTAAAGGGACCCATTACCCCGGTGCGGGTACGCGTACCCTCAGGGAAAATGACGAGGTTCTTATTGCTTTTCAGCACGGCTATTGACGCTTTGAGGGCTTCGACAATGTCTCCTTCCCGCTCGACGGGAATCATATTCATTCCTTTGAGCAGGGGCGAAAGCAGGGGTGAGCTCAGCAGCTCCTTCTTGCCCAGGGAATACGTTTTGCGGCGTATCTCCCAGGGGAGTGATTGTAAAATCCAGGCAATATCCGGAACACTTTCGTGATTGGAAGCGATAATTATCGGGTGGTCGGCAGGGATGTTTTCAAGGCCGCTGACCGAGAATTCCCAGAGCAGACGGCTGAGAATGCCGGTAATGGCCGAACCGTTTTTGTACAGGAAATCCCGGCTTTCTTCCAGTTGCAGGTGGTCGTTGCCTTCAACTGCCCTGATGCGATCGCGTGTTGACACCGGCTCCGAGCCGGTAGTGCCCTGCCGCTGCCGTACATCCTGCAAAAGACGCACGGTATCGCCCATTGTTTCAATATTGAGCAAAGCGTCATCTGCAATCGAGCAGTTGAATTTTTCTTCGAGGTAGCAGATAAGGTCCAGGCTTTTCAACGAATCGAGTCCGATGTCCATTTCCATATGCGAGCGAGGCGTCACTACGGTTGTATCAAGACCGGGAATAATATCTTTGAGGCCGGAGACTATCGTTGTGAACTCTTCGCTGTCCATCAAAGAAGATTCGAGAAAGGAAATGTCTTTTTTTGACGCTATTTTGGCGCCGGTTTGCCGGCTGAGAGCTTCGTATCGATTTTTCAACTCCGGTTTTTTAATTTTGCGGGTAGTAGTGCGCGGCAGTTCCTCATAGGAAACGGCGAACGCTGCGATTTTTTTATAGGTGGGCAATGATTGCCCGAGCGTTGAGATCTCTTTGTTCAACAACTCCCGGGCGCGTTCGATTGAGTATCTTTTGCGGATCTCCTTGGTGGGTACGATAACTGCTCCAACTGTTTCGGCGCTGCCGACTTCCACCCCAAAGACGCCAATCTCTTCGATGGATTCACAAGCGGCATAGTATTCTTCCAGCTCGCCCGGGTACACATTTTTACCGGAATCGAGCACAATGACGTCCTTGCTCCGGCCCGTGAGAAATAAAAAACCGTCCTTTGACAATCTGCCCAGATCTCCAGTATGAAACCATCCGTCTTTGTCGAACACCGCTTGAGTTGCCGCAGCATTATTATAATATCCTTTGAAAACGACCGTCCCCTTGAAACATATTTCGCCAATGCCGGCACTGTCAGGATTGTGGAGCTTGATTTCGTGCTCGGGAAAAATAGTGCCGACTGAGCCCTGGCGCGGATCGTCGAATGGACACAGTGTAATCGGACCAAATGTTTCCGTCAGACCGTAGCCTTCCACAATGTTAAATCCCATCAGCCGGAATCCATCGAAATAGCGCTTTTTCAGTGATGAACCACCCGATATGACCAGCTTGAGATTCCCGCCGAATTTTGTGTGCACCGAATGGAATAGCTTTTTGCGAAAGTTCTGTCCAAAGATATGTCCTGCAGTAGCCGAAATGCCCTTCAAAGCGGCGAATACCGCTCGCACCGGCACGCTTTTTTCCCGTACACCGTTTTCGATATTCTGATAAAAGCGCTCCAGCATCTGGGGAACGGCCGGCAGAATGGTAACATGCTTGTCATTGAGCGCTTCGAGGATGAGCGGTCCTTTGATGACCGGGACGAAAACGATGTCGTTGCCGGTAGGCAGTTCTGAAGCCAGGCAAGCCGCAAAGCCGAACACGTGGTGCAGAGGCAGAATGGCGATGACGGTATCGTCGGGGATGACGTGCATGCGGGGAATGCCATAACGGGAGCACACTGTATAGTTTTTCTGCATCAGCACCACGCCTTTGGCCTTGCCGGTCGTGCCGGAGGTATAAATTATCACCATCGGATCATCAGGCTGAAAAGTGCGCTCGAAAGCATCCTCCCGGGCATCACCCATGCTGATGAAGGTATCAAAACGAATATCTGCCTGCTCGCATGAGGGTTCAAGCACGATCACCTGCTGTAGAAAATCATATTTGGACAACAGGCGATTGAACAGATTTATATAGGGCAAGGAGCAGAATACCACTTTCACCCTTGTCTGTCGAATTATTTCTTCGATTTCATTTTCGGGAAGATTAGGGTCAATCGGTACGGTACACCCGCCAGTTAAAAAAAGAGCATGATAAGCAATCACCCATTCGGGACAATTGGCGCCAATGACAGCTCCGTGTGCATCCGGCCCGACACCTGCCCTTTTTAATCGGGACGTGCACCGGTTTAGGTCGTGGTGAAAATCCGCATACGTCCAGGTTTGATAAGCCCCATTACGTTTAATATGCAGACAATCACGGCTTGCATTCTTCTTGAGCGATTCCTGCAATAAATCGGCATAGATCAACTCATTCATGGTTGCCTCACTTTTGATCTCGTTTGTGAAGTCGCATTGTTCACATGGCCCGGCACCCTTTGCACCTGATTGACGGCAATGGAGATTTTCTTGTTCGTGTCAGCACAAAATTCCTGCGCTGCCGGAATAGTAATAAATATACTCAATAAAATTTCGTGCCAATAATTTATTAGCACGTTGCCATTGCCTAGAGCGCCTGGCCGAAACAAAATCTGCCTGTACAGTATTGCCTTACTAAACATCACTTGACTTGCAATGCCGGTCTGGATTTATTTTGCATTTGCCATGTGGGAGTGTGGGTATTGCACATGGGGATGCAATTTTGCGACTCCAAATGAGAACAGTACTCTTTTTGCTCCAATTCAGGAGGGCTGGTGGCAAACTGGTATTATCTGGATAGCGACAAGCGACAAGGCCCGATTAATGACAGCCGACTGAAGTGGCTCTCTGGTGAAGGAGCAATCGCGGATACCGATCTTGTTTGGACTAATGGCATGAATGACTGGCAGCCTTTTGGGGAGATCAAAGCAAACATAGGGCATATCGGACAGATCCTTGATGCCGACGAAGAGGCGTGCGCGGAATGCTATAGATCTTTTGCGCGCAATGAGATGCTTAAATTCGGTGACTCATTTATTTGTGCTTCATGCAAGCCGGTTTTTGTGCAAAAGTTAAAGGAGGGCGTAGTCGTCGCTTCAGATACGGTATATGGCGGTTTCTGGCAGCGGTTCTGGGCTAAAATTCTTGATGCGATTATTTTATGGGTGGTAAACATGGTGCTCTCGCTTGTGAATATTTTCATCTTTATGAGAGGTGGAGAATCTACTTTTTCGTTGGCAGGAACACTCATCACCTGGGCTTTGCAAATCATGATATCGGCAGGCTATGCAACCTATTTTGTGGGGTCCAGGGGAGCTACGCCGGGCAAAATGGCATTGAATCTGAAAGTAGTAACGGCCAATGGTGATTCTGTTTCATACGGCCGAGCGTTAGCACGGTATTTTGCCGAAATCGTAAGCGGCATGACGCTGGGAATCGGCTATATTATCGCGGCGTTCGACACGGAAAAAAAAGCATTGCACGATATCATCTGCAAAACCAGGGTGGTAAAGAATTGAGCGTGGCGGCATCCAGTTTCCTGATTTGTCCTGCCTGCCAGGCGCCGTTTGATCATACTTTAGCGGAAATTACGACCGACTATGAATGCAGGCAGTGCAGCACCAGAATGCAGGTCACCGTTTTTCCTGCATTTTACCGCAAGCCGCAAGTAGTATCGGCGCAGAAGGTGGTTGAAGCGTCGCAGGAAGCGGCCTGCTATCATCATGCCGATAAGCGCGCGGTTGTTGCCTGCGATTCGTGCGGGAAATTTCTCTGCTCGCTCTGCGAGATAGAGATTGACAAACACCGCCTGTGTCCCGATTGTCTCTCGCGTGAAAAAATGGACGGCGACAATAAAAACCTGCAAACTGGCAATGTTTTGTATGACAAAATTGCGCTGGTCCTGGCATTGTATCCTTTGCTGCTGATTTTTGCTGCATACTTCACGGTTATAACGGCCCCGATAGCCTTGTTCATTACACTCAGGTACTGGAAGAAGCAGCGTTCCATCGTCCCCCGGTCGTCAATCAGATTTGCCATTGCATTCCTGTTGAGCGTGCTGGAAATTATCGGCTGGATACTTATCGGAATATTTATTTATTATGGCCTGACCCACAGCAGGGGAGAGTAGACGTGCGAAGTACGGTTGAGTATACCAGATTTTCAAAAAAATTCCGGGGCAGCCTTCGGTCGGTTCAATTCTGGAAAGCTGACGATCATGTAGTGTGTATCTCCGAAAGCACCGTGGCCCAGAACTACCGGCGATTTTATTTTAACGATATTCAGGCAATTATTGTGCAGCGCTCCAACGTATCGGCAATAATAACCATAATACTGTTTTTCCTGACGCTCATTTTGGGCGGTATCACCTATGTCAACAAAGGATTCGATTCTCCCGCAGGAGCACTTATTGGCGGACTGTCGATTGCCGCGATGCTGGCGATAGCGATTATTAACCTCGCGCGCGGTCCCATGGGCAAAGTCCATATTCAATCAGCCGCAGGTGTGTTTAAAATACCGCTCAATTTTCGCATCCGTCAAATCAGCAAAGCTATCGGTGAGATTTACGAGCTGGCAATGCAGTGGCAAACTCCTCGGGAAACCCCGGAGGTGCAAAACCAAACCGAAAACCCTCAGCCTTCGCCGCAGGAATAGCAGATGGCCACGCTCTACCGCCAGAAATGTCATAATCACGCGCATCGGGAAGCCGCGGCCATGTGTCCCGAATGCAAAGGCTATTTCTGCAAAGAGTGTGTTACCGAGCATGACGGGAAATTCATGTGCACTCAGTGTTTGCGAAGCAGCAGCCACGAACGCAGCCTGCGCAACAATGCTCTGCTTCGGCGTGCCGGCAATATTGCTGCTGCACTGTGCGGATTCGGTGTGGTCTGGTACGGCTTCTATCTGCTCGCCAGGATGCTGCTGCTAATTCCCGGCAAATTTCATGACGGTACGATCTGGTGATTGCGAGGAGCCATGCCTGAAAAAGCTGCCAACCCGCAATTCTCAACGCAACCTGGTGCGCTGGATGTTCTGGGAGCGGCATTCAAAATTGTCACCTCGCTGCCGGCGGTGTTGTATTTGCGCTATTATCTGGGTACGCTCCCGTTTGTATTCGCATTCTTATACTTCTGGTCTGATATGTCAAAGAGCGCTTTTGCGGCAGATCATATTCATGAAGCGTCACTGGGGCTTGCCCTTGCTTTTTTCTGGATGAAGTGGTGGCAGGTCCGGTTTGCAACTGGTGTCTACTATCTGGTAAGCGGTATTCCCGAAATCGAGAGAGCGCATAAGTCCGGTGCGCATTTTGCCGTGGTGATGCTGGTGCATGCCTTGCAGTTCGTTGCACTTCCTCTGGGTCTAATCAGTGGAATACTCTTCGGATGGGTTTATGCTTTTTTTCAGTCCGCTAATGTTAATTCAGGCGAGCAGCGCAGCTTTGCAGATGCAGTCAAATTAAATATATGGCGTGCCGGGCAGTGCTCGGGACAAAATCATATCGTACTGTCGATTCTCGTCCTGATCATAGTTATCATCTTTATCAACCTATTCGCGCTGGCCGGTTTTCTGCCGACGATATTAAAAAACACCCTGAATATCGATTCTCCCTTTACACTGTATTCGGGAACGCTGATCAACAGCACATTCATGGCAACACTGGCCAGTCTCGCCTATATCGTTGTCGATCCGCTTATTAAAATCGTCTATGTCCTGCGCTGCCATTATACCGAATCGCGAACAAGCGGTGACGACATTATCGCGGCAGCTCAGCGGCAGGCGCGAGTGCTCATCGATTCATCCGGAGGGCATAGATGATTCGCCGGTATTCCTATTTGTTGCGTTGGTTGCGCATTATATTCTGCGGGGTGCTCTGTATTCTTCGCTGCGTCTTCGCCGAATCCGCTCAAGTGGAACCGGCGGGTCTGGACAGGGCCATCGAGCAGACACTTGCAAATCCTGTATATGCCTGGCGCTTGCCACGGGAAGCACGAACCGAATTGCAGAAAGAGATGCCGGGATTTTTGAAAAAAGCCTTGCAGGCAACCTGGACATTTGCGAAAAAGGTAATCATTAAATCAGCGAAGATTCTGAAAAAAATCGGCAACTGGATCGGCAAGCTCTTCCCGGAGCGCAACAATCAACTGCGGCGCCACCGTGAGATCAATTTGCTTGACTCGGTGAACGGTATCCTGATTACCCTGGGAGTGATTCTTGCGGGCATCATTATATTTCTCTTATTCAGGATGGTACGTCAATCTCCCGCCACTAATGGGCAAACCACATCAAACAGCATGCAGCATTCTCCCGATCTAACTGATGAAAATGTGCGTGCCGATGAGCTGCCCTTTCAGGATTGGCTGCGAATGGCCGATAGGTGCCTGCATGAGGGAGAGCATCGCCTGGCGGTCAGGGCGCAGTTTCTGTCGCTGCTGGCCTTTCTCGGCGAGTGCCGTTTTCTGAGGTTAGTCAAGTCGCGTACCAACAGCGAATATCAGCGACAGCTTTACAAACGCACGCGATCACGACCGGAAATGTATACGGCTTTTGCGTCATTTCGCGCAGTATACGATGCCATCTGGTATGGTTCCCGACCGGTCAGCGAGGCTGATGCGCACGATCTTCACAGGCAGGTGGAGCGGATTTATGCCCATGACCGGTAATGCCAGATTGCCGGTAGTCGGCCTGATTACGCTGGCGGGCCTCTTTGGCGCCGGGCTTTTCTTTTTAATGAAAACAAGACTGGAACGCGGGGACGATTATCCGCCTTACTCTTCCTTGCGTTCCGATCCTGTTGGTGCGCGGGTTTTGCACGAAAGTCTGAAGCATTTCGGGCAACTGCGAGTGAGACGACACTATCAGGATCTTACGAAGCTGACCGGCGGTGGTGCCAAAACGCACCTGGTTCTGGGAATGTATCCGCACCAACTCGGCAGATTTCCGGTAAAGGCGGCGGACGATCTCGAACGCAGAGTTTCGGCGGGTGATCGAATGGTCATCGGTCTGGTTGCCGAGCCAGTCCACTCGTTTATCGGCATTCTGAAAAAACTGGGCATGGATGGATTGAGTGATTCGTTACGCGTTATCGATTCGAATGCCCGGGCACGGGATACGACCCTGAGCAAGCGCCTGAAAGAACAGGCCTATCTGCAATACCTCCAGGATCGCTCTACCTCGCTGGGTAAGCGATTGAGCATTTCGCTCGGCAATGCGAGATATTTGCAAAAAAATTTCGATCCCGGAGCCGATACCTTGAAAGCCGTACCGAACGCAGCAACGGGTGATGACGTCTATAGCGAACTTGTCTGGCATTCCACAATTTTTTTTGAAACCGATGATTCTGCCTGGCAGGTAATTTATTCTATCGATACCATGCCGGTGGTTATCGAGAAGCGTTTGGGCGCGGGCAGTATCGTGCTCATGTCGGATTCGTATTTGTTAAGCAATGAAGGATTGCTCAAAAGCCGCAATCCTGCGTTTCTGGCCTGGTTGATTGGATCTCCGAAAAAAGTGGTCTTCCATGAAGCCCATCACGGCGTTTTCCGCAAAACTACCATTGGTACGCTTTTCATGAAATACCGGCTGCACGGATTTTTGATCGGGCTCTGCATCGTGTTTGCGCTTTTTATCTGGAGGCAGTTCATGCCCTTACGCTTGCGGAGCGCAGCCCAGGAAGGCCTGCCGCCAATTCAGGCGTCCGAAAATGCCCGGAATGGACTGGTCAGTCTGCTGCGGCGGACGCGCAAAAGCAGCGATATCGTAAAGGTATGTGTGCATGAATGGGCGCACACCAGTCCGCTGGGAAAGGCTAAAGGCGCAGCGATTCACCGCCGTTTGCGGAATGAATCGAACACGGCGGTTCGCACAGGTGAAGGTCAGGATCCGGTCCTTCATTACAATCACCTGTACAAAACACTTCAGCTTTATCCCAATCACGACAAAGAAGCGCGCTTGCAATGACAAATTGTTACCCCATCATATAAACAAAGGATAAACTGCAGTGGAATGGAATATTGAACAGGTCGGAACGTTGCTGGAGCAAATCCGCCAGGAGGTCGGGAAGGTGATTATTGGCCAGAAGGAGCTGGTTGACGCCTGTCTGGTGGTCATTTTCTCAGGGCAGCATGCGCTCATCGAGGGTGTTCCGGGGGTGGCCAAAACGCTTCTGGTGCGCACGCTTGCACACATTCTGGGTGCAGAGTTCAACCGCATTCAATTCACCCCCGACCTGATGCCGTCCGACATCACCGGTACCAATATATTTAACCTTGAACAACAGAAATTCAATCTGGTTAAGGGACCCGTTTTCTGCGCCTTTCTTCTGGCCGACGAGATCAACCGGGCTCCGGCCAAGACACAGTCGGCGCTGTTGCAGGCCATGCAGGAGAAGATGGTCACGATTGACGGGGTAACCTATCGTCTTGCCGATAATTTCACCGTGTTTGCGACCCAGAATCCCATCGAATTTGAGGGCACTTACCCGCTTCCCGAAGCGCAAAAAGATCGCTTCATGCTGAAGCTGCATATGGACTATCCCCGGCAGGCTGAAGAGCACGAACTGGCGCAATCGTTTCTCACGAGGCTAACGCCGGAAGACCGGCTTAACCGGGGCGAAGTTCAGTCGGTCTTGTCACGGGATGCGATCAAAGCGGTGCAGAAGGTTCTGCCTTCGGTGACGTTTCGTGAGGAACTGGTTGCTTACAGTCTGGACATTGTTCGATCGACGCGCAACAGCGAGAGTGTGCTGGTCGGCGCCGGCCCGCGGGCAACGCAGTCATTGTTGCTGGCCGCGCGCATGTATGCCGTGCTGGAGGGCAGGGATTTTGTGACCCCCGATGATATCAAAATCATGTCGTTGCCGGTGCTTGAGCATCGTTTGATACTCAGACCAGAATTCGAGATTGAGGGGCTCACCGTACGGGAAGCAACCGAGACAATTATCGAGCAGATCGAGGTCCCGCGATGATTCGTCCGCGGATGCTGTTGGTGGTATGCAGCGCGGTTGTGCTCATTCCGCTTTTGAGTGTGGCCGTGGCGATGCCCGGGGCGTCCCGCATAGCGCTCACGGCAGCTACTGTGTATACGCTGTGCGTGCTGCTCGATCTGCTGATTTGCCTTTCCACTAAGCGCACCATAGCGATTTCCCTGCCGCCGGTTGTCAGATGCATTGTGGGTGATACCTGCACCGTACCGATATTCATTACGCGACACCATCCCTCCCTGCGGCAACTGCACTGCACATGTGCGCTGCCGCCTCAGATAAGAGCTGCAACATCGATTGTATCCATCACCCTCAACAGTGAGGAAGAACGGCCGACGGCGCAATTGCAGGTAATTGCTTCAACTCGCGGGAAATTTCGTCTTGAAGGGATCCTGTGTGAGTACGCCTCGCGTTTGGGCTTTTTCGCACTGCGCAGCCGGCATGCGCCGGAGTGTGAAGTCCGTGTCTATCCTGATTTGCGACAGGAATTCCGCGGTATGGCGGCTTTTCTTTTGTACCGGGAGATTGACGGTGTGCATGCTCGCCGGTTTTTTGGCAAGGGCCGTGAATTTGAGAAACTGCGCGAATACATTCCCGGGGACAGTTTCGAAGATATTCACTGGAAAGCAACTGCAAAACGGAACCAGCCCATTACCAAAATTTTCCAGTTGGAACGAACCCAGCACATTTTTGTCGCGATCGACTTTTCGCGACACAGTACCGCAAAAACATCGCTCGGCTCGGGTCAGCCGGATGTGGCCATTGCCGAGCGATACATTGCGGCGGCATTGATACTGGCAAATGCAGCTCAGCGGCAGGGCGACTGCTTTGGCATGTGCACGTTTACCGAATCGGTCGATGCGCTTGTCGGTCCGGGACGGGGCGCTCATCATTATTCCATCTGCCGGGACAAACTGTACACACTCAATCCACAGAATCTCAATCCCGATTACCGGGATCTTGCTGCCCGCATTCGCACCGGACTCAAGCGGCGTTCGCTGGTGTTTATTCTGACTCACATACACGATCCGGTGGCTGCCGAGGAGTTGCAGGCGGCGATCGAGCTGATCAGCCGTCGCCATATTGTTGTAGTTGGTGTGGCGCGGGATGATGCCGTCCAGCCGGTTTTTGCCAATCCGGTTACCTCAACAGATGAGATTTACGAGCATCTCGGTAATCATCTGGTCTGGAGCAGGATAAACCAGACGCGCATCCAGTTGCGCAAACGCGGCGTAGAGCTGATTCAATTTAATCCCGCCACGATCTGCCGGCAAATCGTTTCGCACTATATCCGCATCAAGGAAAGGCAGATTTTGTAATGATTGTCAACCTGAGCAGATTCATTGAGCAGGAGCGCCGCTACTGGAATGACCTTGAGAAACTACTTGACCAATTCGAACGGGCTGAGGTAGGCACTATCGATTTGGAAGAAATCAAGCAGTTCCATTACCTGTACCTCAGAGCCGGAAACGATCTGGTGAAAATCAGCAGCTCGACGGGTAATTCTGAAATTCTTGATTATCTTGAATCTCTCGTGTCGCGGGCCTACGGCGAGATTGCCGAACTCACACGCAACCGCCTGCGCTTCAAACCGCTGCACTTCATTATGCAGGCGGTTCCCCGGGCATTTCGTCGGCGGTATCAGGCCTTTGCGCTTGCAGCGCTGTTTTTTGTTGCGGGAGCGCTGCTCGGGGCCGGGTTGATGTTGCGTGACAGTAACGCAAAAGAGGTTATCCTGCCCTGGTTTCTGCAAATCTCTCCCGAACAGCGCGTGCGCATCGAAGAGAGCGCCGGGCCCGGGGAATCGCGCTCCAGCCACCTGCGGTTTTCGAGTCTCCTGATGACGCACAATATCAGAGTATCATTGGCGACCCTGTGCCTGGGTATCACCTTCGGTCTGGGAACGTTTCTGCTGCTTTTTTATAACGGAGTTATTCTCGGCGCCGTTGCGTATGACTACCTCGCCGCCGGACAGGGGGTGTTTCTTGCGGGATGGCTTTTGCCCCACGGCATGGTGGAAATTCCCGCCATTTTGCTGGCGGGTCAGGCCGGATTCGTGCTGGCCGGCGCGCTGGTAGGCTGGGGGAACGAGCTCGGCCTCAAAGCGCGTTTTCGCAAGGCGGGGCCGGATATCGTCACGCTGATCGGCGGTTTGTCGATAATGCTGGTATGGGCGGGGATTGTTGAATCCTTTCTGTCCCAGTATCACGAGCCGAATTTGCCCTACAGCATCAAGATTGCATTCGGGTGTGTAGAGGGAATTATCCTCATCCTGTTTTTCAGCCTTTGCGGACGTTCGGCGAATCATCATGAACTCACTTAACTACAACAAGCTGGATACGCTCCAAATTACCACACCCGAAGGTGTTCGTTTTTCGCTGGTGCTGGCTGATCCGTTCAGGCGGCTCTTTGCCTTTTTTCTGGATCAGCTAATCATCTATCTTGCCGTGATCACTGCCGGTTCAGTGCTGGCAATGCTGGGCATGTTGAGTGCGGACGTTGCCGTTTCGCTGATAATTCTTGCGCAGTTTGTCATCACCACCTGCTATGGTATCGTATTCGAGTGGTGGTGGCGGGGGCAGACCATCGGCAAGCGCGTCTTCAGGCTCAGCGTAGTTGACGAGCAGGGATTCGGTCTTTCGTTGACACAGGTGATAATGCGGAACATAATGCGCATCGTAGATACGCTGCCGGTCTTCTATCTGGTCGGCGGAGCGGCCTGCCTGCTGAGCCGAAAAAACCAGCGCCTGGGCGACGTCGCCGCAAACACCATCGTGATCCATCATCGCCAACTGCAGATACCCGATCTGGAAAATCTGTTCGCCGAAAAGTATAACACGCTGAGAGACAGCAAGCTTCTTGCTGCGCAGTTGCGCAAGCGCTGCACGAATGAGCTTGCCGATATCGCCCTGCAGGCGTTGATTCGTCGCAATGAAATAGTACCCGAAAAACGCCTCAGGCTGTTTCATTCCCTGGCGGATACTTTTAAGGCGCTCGTCACTTTTCCGGAGGATGAACTGGAAACAATTTCGGATGAGCAATTGGTTAAAAATGTCGTTGAAGTTCTTTATCGAAATGAAGCCGGATAGGTGTCTGTCAATTGTTGCCTGCTGACACGTTGTTTCTATTATTTTTTATTGATTTGCACTTGAACACTACCGTACTCACAAGAGTTGCAACATTAAAGGACGCACTATTATGGGCGAAAGCACACTTTCATTCGAAGAATTGCAACACAAAGTTGCAGAATTGAAGAGGTCGGAAAAAGAATTGCAACAACTGCGCGAAGAATTGAAACGAAGTGAAGAACACTATCGCACCGCTTTTGAATACACTGGCACGGCCATGATGGTGATCGAACAGGATATGACAATTTCCATGGCAAACCATAAAGTTGATGAGGTTACCGGATATCCGCCGAGTCTGGTTGAGCAGGGCGTCAAATTGACAGAATTTATCGACCGGAAAGACCTTGAGCGTATTATCGACTATCATCGGCGCCGCCGAGCGGGAGACTCGTCTGTTCCCGGAGAATATGAGTTTGCCCTGAAGAAAAGAGGCGGGGGTGTTCGCGATATTATGATCAATGTCAGTATGATCCCCGAAACCAGCAAAAGCCTGGTTTCGCTTGTGGATATCTCCCGGCTGAAGCAAATGGAGCGTGCCCTGGCCGAAAGTGAGCGCAAATATCGCGACCTGTTCGAGAATGCCAAGGACATTATTTACATTCACGATTTTGACGGCAACTTCATCCTGGCCAACAAAGCCGCCGAGCTTACCTATGGCTACACGCCGGACGAGCTTTCGTTGCTCAACATACGGCAGGTAATGGAACCCGCACATGTTGACGGCGCGCTCAAGCTTGTCGGCAAACTGGTTGCCGGCGATGAAACTCCCCATATTTTTGAAACGCTGACGCGCACCAAATACGGAAATCCGGTCTGGATCGAGGTTACGACGCGACTGATCAAGGAAAGGGACAAACCGATTGCCATTCAGGGTATCGCCCGTAACATTACCGATCGCAAACGCACCGAAGAGCGGCTGCAGGAAAGTGAAAAACGATTCCGGGAGACGGCTGAAACACTGCCGGGGGTCATTTGCGAAGTCGATCTTAACCTGAATATCTTCTACGTCAACCAGAAGGGACTCGATTCATTCGGCTACACCCAGGAAGATTTCGAAGGAGGCGTCCGCATTTCTGAAGTTTTTCATTCTGAGGACGCCGGTAGAGCAACCGGTGATCTGGGCAATATACTCAAAGGCGATTACGGCATTCCGCAGGAGCATCGCATGGTGCGCAAGGATGGTTCGATTATGCATGCCCTGATCAATTCATCGCCTATCATACGTGACGGGCAGGTGTGCGGTACGCGACACTGTATAATTGACATAAGCGATCGCAAGCAGGCCCAGGAGCAGCTCCGCCAGAGCGAAGAGCGCTTTCGCAGCATGTTTTCGCAATCTCCGGCCGGCATTGCTCTGTTTGACAGCCGGGGGATGCTACTTGACAAAAACAACGCATTTGAGGAGATGTTTTCATTTTGTGAAGAGCTTGCCGATCAAGATGGTATCTTCGAATTGTTTAAAAGCTTGACGGTCACCAAGGATCATCTGGACGCGCTCAAGCAGGACAAAGACATACATTTTGAATCGCAATGCACACATCAGAACAGCCAGAAGAGCGCCAACCGCTTTTACGAGTGGCATGTTACCATGCTCAAGGCTGAAGATGGTCAATCGTCCGAATATCTGGTACAGGTGCAGGATATTACCGAGCGGAAGCTGACCGAAGAGACAAAACTCAGGGAAGCCAAAGACGAGGCCGACAAAGCCATCCGTCTGGCCGACAGCCTGCGCAAAGAGCTGATGCAGGATGCCGCTTTTCACAATATGGTCAGCCGCAGTTCGGAAATGAAAAAGATATTCAATATCCTGCCCGAAATAGCCGCTACCGATGTGACCGTGCTCATCAGTGGTGAAAGCGGAACCGGCAAGGAGCTTATCGCCCGGTCGCTGCACGAGCTGAGTCCGCGCAAGGACAAGCCGTTTGTTGCAATAAACTGCGGGGCTTTACCCGACACGTTGCTGGAATCGGAGCTCTTCGGCTACAAGGCCGGGGCCTTTACCGATGCTAAAAAGGACAAGCCGGGAAAATTCGCCCGGGCCCAGAGTGGCACGATTTTTCTGGATGAAATCGGCGACATATCCCCATCCATGCAGGTTAAGCTCCTGCGCGTTTTGCAGGAGCGCGTCTATGAGCCGCTGGGGGGAACCGAGTCGGTTGATGCTGATGTGCGAGTGCTTGCCGCAACCAATCGCAATCTCGAGGAAATGGTCAGGCGGGAGAAGTTCCGGGAAGATTTATATTACCGGATCAAAGTGCTCAACGTGAAGTTACCGTCGCTGCGTGAGCGCCGCGGCGACATTCCGCTGCTGTGCGAACATTTCATATCGGTATTTAATTCACGCTATCGCAAAAATATCACCTCGGTGGATGATGATGCCTTGCAGCTCCTAGTCGCGCACAGCTTTCCAGGCAATATCCGTGAGCTGGAGAATGTTATCGAGCACGCCTTTATTTTCTGCAAAAGCGGTACGATCGAAAAGCATCACTTGCCGCAGGAATTTTGTAATAAGCAGGCCGATCCTGAGATCCTGAAGGATATTTCCGCAATCGGCAGCTTCAAGGAACTGGAGAAACTGTATATTCAAAGTGTTCTAGCCGATACCGGCCATAACAAATTGAAAGCGGCCAAAAAACTCGGCGTTCACAAGGCAACACTTTTTCGTAAATTGAAGCAGCTCGGCATCACCAATTAGGTTGCCGCCCTTGTTCCGGGGGCCTACGAGCCATCTTGCAATTTACAAAAAAGGAGAGTATTTTGACTCGCGAAACAGGGATCGTTTAGTGGCGGAGCAGACAATTACCCACAGCTTAAACGGACCTGCTTTAGCAGAGTCAAAGGGCGTAATCCGGCTTATTTACCCTGTTTGAGGAAATGGTATGTCGCAAAAATCATTAGGAATCTGTCTGGGTGCTTCGACAATTAAGCTGGTTGAACTCGTTACAGAGGGCGATAAGAGCACCGTTGGCAAAAAAGTCATTCGCAATCATGAAAGCAATCCCCGCCGCGCTTTTGTCGATTTATTGCGCGAAGTCCGGGTTGAAGACTATGATTACGTGGCGCTTACCGGCCGCAAGTTCCGTGAGATAATCAAGCTGAAATCAATTACCGAGCCCGAAGCAATCGAATACGCACTACGCTTCGAAAAACCGGGTGCTGCGGATGAAGCATACAACGCGGTTGCCGGCCTGGGCGCCGAGAATTTCGTTATCTACTTGCTTGACAGTAGCGGCAATATTGCTTCCGTTGAAACCGGCAATAAATGTGCCTCAGGAACCGGCGAATTTTTTCTGCAGCAGCTCGGACGCATGGATGTCGATGTCGCCAGAGCTGTTGAACTTGCCGAGGGATCCGATG
>WJLW01000061.1 GCA_014728295.1 Chitinivibrionales bacterium
GACGATTCAACGCACGACATCAAAGTGCACTGGCGCGTTCCCGAACTGCCGGGCGTCAAGCGCTTTTTTACGATTACCTATGGCATCGACGCTCCTGCGGCCGATACTCCCGGCGTCATCGATACTGTCTGGAAAGAGATTACCGATACTGCAACGACCTCAACGGTCAGCCTGCGGGAGACGATCCTGTTCGATACGCTTTACTGCGTGAGCATCTGGATGCTCAAAGAGGGCGGCCTGCAGTCGGCACCGACCGACAGTTCCCGGCGATGCTTCACCTCACCCCCGTTGTCGTGGCAGAATATCACCTATTTTGATCAGATAAAACCCAATGACACCGCTTACGCATTCAACCGTCGAGTCATTTTTCACAAAGATTCCACGGTAAATAACTTTCCGCATACCGTATCGAAGCTGATTTATGCAATTCCGCCCGATTCTCTGCTCAACGGCCTTGTTTCGGTGGGGGCGGGGTTTTATGTGGCCAATCCGCAACCGTCGCTGGATTTTTCGATTGGGCTGGCGTATGATTCGGTGCCGGCAGGATACCGCGCACAGGATATCCGCATCTATCGCAATAACGGCGGCGTCTGGTATGTCGATCGCGATACCCGGATCGATACGCTCAACCGTATCGCATTTATCAACACAAACGATCTCTACCGACCGTTTGCCCTGCTGATCGATACAGTGGCGCCAACGACGATCTTCTACAGCGATACATCAAGTGCCGTTACCATCACTTCGGTTGACACGGTCAAGGATCTGTTTGTGGTCGATGATAATATCGCAAACCTGCGCTGGGAACTCCATTTCGGTAAGGGCGATGAAGATGTCTTTGCAACCGGCCCCAATGCTTCGGGTTCTATGACGTCGCTGGATTCGGTGCTGACCGCCCTTCCCGCGCTGGGCATGGATGATTACGGCATGCGTATTATGCTGGTTGTCAGTGACGGCGCCCACTACGATACCATTAACCTTTCGCGCCAGATTACACGCAGCAACTCCGACGAAGTTTTTACCTCCCCAATGCAGTGGTTCCCCTTGCACGTCACCGCAGAGTTGCACGATAAAAGTGTGCGTAACGCCATGCAGAACGGCAGCCAGAACGGAACCGAATGGGTTTACGATCGCACTATGATGCGCCTGTTCAAATGGGCGTCGCAGGAGTCAACCTGGCTGGAATTCTCCGAGGCGTCTCAGCTTTCGTTTGAATTTACGCCCGGCAACATACAATGGATTAAAACCAGAGATCCGCTCAAAGTCAATTTCGGCGCCGGCAAAACGGTGTCGCTCAAAAAAGATGCGACCATTAATCTGCCGCCCCTGGCCTGGAAGGATTTTGCGCTGCCCTTTAAATTTGCCGTCATGCTCAAAGAGCTGTTGGATGCCACCGGCGGCGCAAGCGATTCGTTGTCGTTTTACAAGTGGGTCAATGCCAATGCCGACAGCATCTATATGCCCGACCCGCTGTATTTGTCAATAATCGCATCGTTGCAGGCCCGTCGTGACTCAATTAAGATTGTGCCTGCCGCCGATAAGGGTTTTACTATTTACAATCGCTCGTCGCAGGCAATCCAGCTCAGGATTCCGCCAAAGCCCACTGCAGTCACCAGGCGTCTGGCCGGGCAGGGGGCGACGTCTTTGCCGAAGCGCGCCGCCAATCCGCTCAACTGGAATGTCACGCTGGCGGCGCAAACCGAGCGAGGCACGAAATTGACCACGCTGTATTGTGGCCGCTATGCCGACAGCGACAAGCGAATCGTGCATCCGTTGCCGCCGTCATTCGGCACGGTTAAGGTCGGAGTATTCAATCGTGCAACCAATTCGCTTCAGGGACATACCCTGGAATCCGGGCCGGTTAAGGGCGGCTATGCCTGGGAGATAGCATTCGAAAATGGTACACAACCCTCGCAGCGAATCATATATGACATTATCCGGGAAATGAGCTTACCGGACAAGATGCACGCGCGTGTCTGGGATCCGGTGAACGGAATTTATGAGCCGGACACGGTTACCCATACGATCGATGTATCTGCCGACGGCAGGGGGTATCGCTGGCTGGTGGTTGGCGATGAGCACTATCTTGCGCGATTTAGACAAAATTTCACGCTTTACCGGCTTGCGCTGGCACGTGTGTTTCCCAATCCTTTCCGGCGGTTGATTGTGATTGATTATGTCATTCCGTATCAGGGAGTCAGAAGCGTCGACTTTGCCGTTTTTGACATGCTGGGGCGCCAGGTCTGGCAGACACATATCGCAGGACGCACCCTGGCGCCGGGCCGCAACCGATTGATCTGGGATGCTACCACCGACGGCACCGGTATCGCCTCGGGCAATTATATCCTGCGCATGTCGGCGGTTGATCAGAAGGGGAAAAAGAAGCTGTTCAAGCGTCTGGTGACATTTGTGCGGTAAGACCCGGGCCTGCAACAGCCTGTTTGCTCAGGGGGTGGTACTTCACGCCGGCGGCCATTGAACATCGACCCGTAGCCATGCAAAAGATCAATCCCCGCTGCCGAAGCAAAATAAATGGTTAGCATTTTCAATGTGCTCTAATCTACTTAACACACTCCCCCTATCTCGAACAATAACAACCACCTAAGCCATGTCGTAATGTCTGCAATGTAAAGTATTTCGCCACATTTACGCTAACCACTTATTTCCGGAACCCATTGACCCCGAATGTGGCCCGCATTAATTTGAAAGGTAGTTGTTAAGCGTGTAAAGCCGCAACGACATTTCAACAAGTGGCGCCTTAAAAGGAAAACGGCAGTCA
>WJLW01000062.1 GCA_014728295.1 Chitinivibrionales bacterium
TGACTGCCGTTTTCCTTTTAAGGCGCCACTTGTTGAAATGTCGTTGCGGCTTTACACGCTTAACAACTACCTTTCAAATTAATGCGGGCCACATTCGGGGTCAATGGGTTCCGGAAATAAGTGGTTAGCGTAAATGTGGCGGAATACTTTACATTGCAGACATTACGACATGGCTTAGGTGGTTGTTATTGTTCGAGATAGGGGGAGTGTGTTAAGTAGATTAGAGCACATTGAAAATGCTAACCATTTATTTTGCTTCGGCAGCGGGGATTGTTTCGGCGTGTACCTTGATGGCGAAATTTAGTCCATTCAATTCAAGTTTGCGCAGAACCCATTTATGCTTAAATTTGCGCCGGCCCGACCCGGGGTGTTTCCGGTGCATTCCCTCCGAGGATGGTATAAATGGTATAACAGGGTTGAATCAGCCGATTCAGTTACTGTTAATGCGGACGGCTTCAGGGCGTGTAGGAAAAAGAATAATGAGAAATATTATAGAGCGTTTGGTGCTCCTTTTGGTTCTCGTAGCAGGCTTTGATCCAGGTGGGTGAGCGATCGATACTTTCGATGCGGATCTCATCCAGCAGTACCTGCGCGAAAACGCCCAATACACCATAATCGAGGTCGGCTCCGAACAAAAGATCCTGTAATCCATTATAGGTTACATCACCACTGAAATTCACATCATTGACAGGCACCCCGTTTATGAAAAAATCGATCTCGTATCCAGTGTTGATTGCTGCAAAATGGTACCATTCATCCTGGGCTATGTTTTGACCAGAATTTATCGCTCGATCTCCCAAGATGGTAGAGGTGCTCCAGAATATTGTTTTGCTGTCATCATTCATCCAGAATTGATAGCTGTTATCAATACCGGATAATGGCATCGACACAAAGCTTTGCGAGGTGGAACTCTCCGCAGTGTTTCCCCAGAAGCTTATCGTGAAGCCCTGTACCTGCAAAGATGGTGTTCCGGGAACCGCAATGACGTCATCTACGCCGTCGAATTGAAGCCCCCTGCCTGTTCGTCCCCACTGCGAAGTCGCATCGCACGTGTCGAATCCGTGGTTGGCATTGGCGGTCGCATCGAAGATCGTGTCGGTTGCCGATCCGGAGGTAACCTCATCCGACAGGTGCCAGACGCCTTCGAAAGCATTGGCCGTATCAAAAACAGCGTGACCGGTGTAGTCCTGTTGTAAGGCGTTGGCAGAGGTGTCATAGACGAGCCGGATATATTGCGTATCCTGGTTTGCCTGCAGTGTATCCATTTTTACCCAGAGCGCGGCCGCCATATTGGAATTGTCCCAGTACTCGATTTGAAAGGGCAGCTTATCTCCGTTGCCTTTTTGAAAAACCAGTCGCGGCGCTGTGCAGCAACCGGGAAAATTGAAATTACTTTCCCTTAAAAGAATGTATACGGGAAAATCGTGTATATCCTCGCTGAGGTCGGCGCCTGCAGGCGTTGTATTGAAGGCAATTTTCAGATAAAAAAGACTGACCGGCCCGCTGCGAAAGTAAATCGTATAAGTCAAGGTGTCGCTGTCGCCCCCCTTATCCCGGATGGAAACGGCCAACTCCCCGCCTGAGGCGCTCGCAGCACGCGGATCAACCGACATTGCGAACGTGCGCGCCTTTTGTGTCGACTGCAGGGTAATTGTATTGTTCAACGTAACGAGTATATCATACTGCTCGATGGCGGGCGGATCTGCATCGTGTATGACAAACTGAAGAGAGCCCGGGCCGGCAGCACTGTCGATATAGATATTGTTTCCCTGAATATCGGCCTTGGTGGAGCTTATGCTTAAAGAACAGGGATAGCCGGGCAGCGGGAGCACACTGAGCCGAAACGACTGGGTTACTGCTTCGAAGCCGTCCGCCAGCGTAACCGATACCCAATGATCGCCTGTTTGCAAAGAATCCGGGGTCCACGAAATGCTGTCGCCGATCAGCTTCATTCCGTTTGGAGCAGATGCCAGTGAGAGCGTAATATCATCGTTCTCGGCATCCCGGGTCAGCAATCTTCCCCAAAAGGCACGACCGGCAGGCAAGGTGTCGGCAGGTGCAATCCCCTGCAATACCGGCGGTGTATTCTGGTATATCCTGACTTCGTGTACCGCAGTGTTTGAGGCGCTGTCTTCGGTGAATATCACAATGTCATTGCCGGATTGCAGGTGGGAAATGCTCAGACTGTCCTTGTAGAAAAATGACTTGTCATGCGAATGCGGATAAACGTTCTGGTTGTTGATCAGCAAACGCTTTATTCCGCTTGCTTCGTCAAATGCGAATACTCCGAGTGGGATGATGGTGTCGGTGGAATAGAATACCTTCTCGATTATAAGTGAATCGTAGGTGAGGACTGCTGCAATCGCCGGGGGGACCATGTCGAGTGTGTCATGGGTAAAATATATCGACCATGAGGTATCATACGTGGCTCCAGTCAGCACGTTGCGAATTTCAGCCGAGATTTCGGTGGTATCCTCCCTAAACTCAAAGGAGGTGTTCCAGAAGGTTGGGTTCCGGAAAGAATACATACTGTCAAAGCTCTGGTTGCTGGGGCCGGTAATGGATAATTGCGCGGCGACGTACTGATTATTTGCGGACCTCATCAAGCCGAAAAGCCGTTTGGTTTTTGAATTGCGCTCCGAAGCTGAGGTCACACTAAATACGATATTTGCCGCGATGTAGGATTTATCATACACGACAAAAAAATCCCGTGATGCTGAATTTCGTTCCTGATCAAATGCCGTTACGGTAAGCTTTAAGGGCGAAGGCGCAGCTCCGGCTAAATGCAGACCGATCTGCTTGGTATAGTGGGGAGCGCTGGCGGAATCGAACGGCTGACCGTTGACATAAGCGCTATCGACGGCGCCGCCCTGCTGATCGGCGATGTTGACGCTGAACACAAATTGTGAGTCAGCAGCGTATATCGTGTCGCCGGAGATCAATCCCGCATAGGTAATTACCGGCGGCGAGTCATCGCTGATTGTGTAAGAGAAGGTGTGCTGCGGAGAAAAGTATGCACCCGATACATCAGATACCTTCAGTTTACCAATACCGCCATCGCGCGTTATGTGAGCAGGCTGAAACGAGTGCGTCGCGGAGTTGACCGCCAGACTTTCGTGTTCGAATATCCAGTGATAGAGAACGAAGTTATCAGATACGGCACCGGTTTGCAACATGACGGAGTCGGTTGATTTTGCGCTGAATGATTGCGGTGACAGCGGTGATGAAGCATATAGCGCAAAGTGTCGGGTTTCATGCTTGCCGTTTGAAAAATAGGTGCGCAGCGCGATGGTGGTCTGGCCGGTGTCATACAGGGAAAAGCGAATGGTGTAGCTTTCGGACAGAAGTGCGCTTCCATCCGTATTGTCAAGCTTGATTAATTCCGCCTGCTGCGACAGCCTGCTGTTGACCAGCATATTATTCGGCAGCGAAATGACGCAAGAGTCAACCAGATCACGCGCGGCAAACACAATTGAGAGCGATTCTGTTTTGAATATTGAAAGCGTGTCGCGTTCTTCCTGGGTCCCGAAACTGCGCTCGAGGATATGTGCCGATGCATTGGAATAGTCGCTAAACGGATTGGTTTCGTTTGAGCACGCCGGATGAATCACCACTGCCGCCAGGGCAACTCTTAGACCAAAGCTAATCCACATGCGTAAGGTCATTTACTCGATCCTGAGAAATGTGCTGCCGGGTTTCTGGCTTTCGTAGCAGATGCGCAGCCAGTTTCGGCTGCGTGCGACATGCTCGACTCTCACCTCGTCCATTTCTCCCCGAAGGAACGTGTGCAGATTGCCGTTTTCGAATCCTGCGCCGAGATACAATGGAAATTCGGACTGAAGCGGCGTCAGCACATAGTCTTCAATGTCGGTGAGCTTGCCATCAACATAAAAGCGCAATCTATCGCCGTCATAGCTTGCTGCAAGATGGTGAATCGTGTCCCTTATTTGTCTGTTTGCGCCCACAAATCCACCGTTGTGGCATTTAAACAGCGGGGTGGATGATTCGTCCACATACAGCCTGTAATTGTATCGATTTGATGGTTGGACCGGTTTGGTGATATAGCTTCCGCCGCCGATAAGCTTATCTATGCGGGCCCAGCAGGATATGGTCATCGTATCAAGGTCAAGAGTCGGGGCGTCCGGAATCTCGATGTAGTCTCTGTTTGCCTCGCCCCCAAAGCGCAAACCCAGGCCAACGGCAGTTTCAACATGGTCTTCCTGCACGAAATCAATACCGTGGTTCCCATTGCCCGACGCGTCCATTAGGTCAGGTTTCTGAGATGCACCATCACCGCTTTCGTCAAGATGCCAGACCCCGGCAAATCCATTGTCGGACTGAAACACTTCGCCATTGCCTTCATAGCGAGGGCGCCGTCCATAATCTATATCAATGGTAAAGTAGCTTCGATTAGTATCATTGTTCAGCGTATCGATAAGGGCCCAGACCTCGGCTTTCTCCGCAATGCCGTCCCAGCGTTCGAGCTCAAACGGGGTCGGGGTGCCGTCTGATTTCTTTACTTCAATATACGGGTCGGTGGATGTTTGCCTGAAAGAATGATTGCTGCGATCAAGCTTGACGACGAGAGGGAAATTATACAAGGGTTCCGATAGTCTCTGCAGGGAAGTGTCGATGTTGTAATACACTTTTATCGCATCCGTTGCGTTAGGTGATTGGTACTGCAAATAAATTTTATCGGTCGCCATGCTTCCCGATTTATCGGCTACGACAATGGAAAGGCTGTCGATTCCCTGCGCCGCTGCGGGATCGACAATGATGTCGTATACATTCGTGTCGATATCCTGAGAAGGCAGGTACGTGAATGTACCGTTATAGCTGACCAGTATCGAGTATTTTTCGGTAATCAGGGGGTCTTCATCAAATATGCGCACGGAAATGGTATCAACGCCTTTGGCCTTTTCCAGGTAAAGCGTATCGCCGCTCTTCAGGTTTTTTGCAGAATATGTTGCCAGTGAACAGGGGTGATGCGGCTGGCGGTATGTTGTAATTGCCAGGCCCACATCGCTGCTGTCTATCCCGTCAAAGAGTCGAAATTGTATTTCAAAGGGAACGGGATTGTGCACGTTACGGGGGATGAAATAAAATTCACTTCCCGTCAGGACCAGTTCGTCAGGCAATGCCGGCGTGCTGAATTGAATGGTATCACCATCGTCATCTTTGAAAAGAAAGCGACCCTGATAGCGCTCATTGATATATAGAATCGAAGGGAGGCCGAGTATCGTGTCCAGATACGGCGGCCGGTTTACATAAACGATCAGTTGCGTAGATTTGGCATTGCCGGAATTGTCGGTGGCGGTAATCAGCAGGGTGTCGCCCTGAATTGCATGGCGCAGATCCAAGTTCCCGCTCCACACAAAGCGGTTTTCACCCGATCCCTGCTGCAGGAGCATTCCCGAAGCTGTCACCGTTTGTATGTCGGATGCATCGTCAAAAGCGATGATCGCCAGGGCCGGATTCGGATGGCGAATTACCGCACGGTAACCGAACACGATCGTTGAATCCAGGGCAATTTCAGCGATAACGGGAGGCGTCGTATCGTTGCGGGTTTCATCGAGCTTGATAGTCAAGGCAACGGTGTCGGTGGCGCCGACCCACGCGTCAACCGTCTGCAGCAGAAGTTCATTGATGCCGTCCTTTAAAACAAGTGGGTAATTCCAGAAAAGCTCTTTTGCGGTCGTGTCGATCGAGACCGGGGTATGCTGCGAGTCGTTAAGCATAACGCTTATTTGGGCATCTATGCCGGTTCGCAGCAATTCAGTCAACCTGGCATGCAGCGTAAATTCTCTGCCGCCGCTGACCGAATGCGCAGTGGAAGGTTCAATGACAGCCATAAAAAACCCGCTTTGAGCGCCGGCGGTTGAGTCATATTCAAGCCAGAAGGTATCGCGGGTGGCGTTGCCGTAAAAATCTGCTGCATACACGTCTAGTTGCAGGATGTCGCCGTGCTGCATACCGGCCAGGTCTGCATCGTATCGATAGTACGGTGCAAAAAGTGCATCCAGCATATCCCCGTTTACGGTTGCAGCAGATATCACTCCGCTTTGCTCGTCAACGATGTTGCACAAAACGGCAAACGAAGGCGCGCCGGTTCGCAGCGTATCGCCGTGTGCACCAACCAGCTCGAACTGCGGACCGACGGTGTCCGAAACGGCAAACTCGAAGGACGCTTTGGGCGAAGAGAACCGCTCATCAAAATCAGAAACCCAGAGATACCCGGTTTGCTGATGAATTACATCGTCGGTCAATTGTACCGTGTGGCTGCTTGACAAAGAAGAAAAATGACGGTTGCCGATCTGCCAGTGGTACCAGACGCCGTTATCCTGAACGGGTGGTGTTGAGAGGATAACCGTGCCGCGTGTATTTGCCTCAATCGGCTCCTGGCCCAGTGGGGAAGCAACCTGCAAAATGATCGATTTGGTTTCGACGGTTTCATTGGATCGGAACGTTTCTATGGACAGCGCTTTGCGACCGGTGTTCCAGAAGGAAAAGAAAAACGAATACGCATCCGCAGAAATTGGAGACCGCAAGACGGACCTCGCATCGGGTATCGAATCATGGTCGGCATCAAGGCGATTGCCGGGAAGGTGTATCCTGATGGAATCGATATGATCTCGCGCCGTTGCAACGACAGTCAGGGTTTCGGTGCTGAAAATGCTCAGAGTATCTGTGTCGGCAAAGCTTGTGCTGATAATGTGGACTTGTGCACGCTCGATTTCGGAGAATGGATTGGATTGGCGGGTACACCCCATGCACAGTGGTATCACTACCGACCAAATCAGATAGCTTAGGGCAGGGTGCAAGTAACGATGGTGGCGCATAATACAGTATCGATCGGTTTATTCGCTCAATGTACCTAAATTACGCCCCCAAACCGCTGATATCGATAATTCTACTATATGCTCGCTCTGTTTTAAAGGGCATTATTTTAGCCCCCACACTGTTTCTCCCCGGCAGGCGATACAATGTGCTCATGCTCCGTAACTCCTTGTGAGATACTAAAAACACAAATAAGTCAACCCGAAAACGCAAAAAAAATGAAAAAATATGCAGCAATAGTAGACTATATATTGGAATGTCATTATTTTTCAGTTTGTCGATATTCGTGCTTGGTCTTTTTTGATCCATATTCTGGTTGATAACAGGTTGAACTGCTGGTGAGCTGGGTGTAGGGACGCGATGAAACCCGGTAGCGGAATGTGTATTTGTTTCGAAGGAAATTGTCGATGAATGAGATGAAAAGGTCCGGCAGGTGGCAGGTTCTTTGTGTATTTATCCTGGCTATAGCATTTCAGATGGCTAAAGCCCAGTATTATCCCGACACGCTCTGGGTGCCGGTGACCTTCTACGATTACCGGGCAGACGGAAGCAATCCCAACTTTCAAAAGTGTAACACAACGGGGACGCAAACGGGATGGGTTGAGACATTTCTCGACGGTATGCATAAGCCGGTACTGGCAAGTACTGATCCGAATCGATGGTGTATCGACCGGCTGAATGAATGGTACCGTCCCAGCGCGGCGGGCGGGCCGGATGTAACTGCCAATTATGAATACGACAGCACGGCGCAGCGGTTTTTGTGGGATAATCTCCAGCAGTACCAGGGGAGGACCGGCGAGTATGTTGGAAATAACTACGACCCCAATTACGACATGGCTACGGTTGTCATTTATGACTCGCTCCCCTTTCTGCACCTTGGCAAAAGCGACCCGACCAAAACAGGCCTATACCAGTTTGCGCGCTTTGACGATGAACAATTTTTCTGGATTGACGGCAAAGGATTCGGGCATGATCTCGGTGGATGTGATCCGTCTGTCAACTATAGTTTTGCCACTGAAATCCAGATGGATTTCGAATACCGGCCGGGACTGACTTTCGACTTTTTCGGCGATGACGACGTATGGGTTTTCATCAATGATTCGCTGGTACTTGATCTGGGCGGTATTAAACCGGGTGATGGCGGCAGCTTTGATGTGGACGATATACCCGGCCTGGTACCCGGACAAAATTATCGCTTCAGTTTTTTCCATGCCGAGCGCAAAGCCTGCGGATCGGATGTGGTAATTACCACGAATATTATCGCACGCATTCCTTCAAAATTGGATCTAACCGTAGTTTCAGACACCATAGTAGCGGGAACTATCGGCAATGCAACCGGAAATGTGCTGGACCAGCAGGATAGTGTCCTGGTTGACGAAAGCAATTTGATTAAATGGTCATTCCTGCCGGGCACGACAATGCCGGGGGATCAAATTTATAATGCTCAGGGCGATTCAACCTGGTTTACCGCCGAGAATGCTCACCGGTTTATTTATGTCGTTGGTACCTATGAAGATCCTTCGAACCCGGGTGGAATACTCGCAGACACGCAAGCCGTATGGGTAAAACCCGGCCCCCCGGACCACCTGGTCATCGAACCAAATCCCAACGGTCTCACCGTACGCCCCAACGATGACAACCCCGTCGGCGGCAACGGCAGCCTCACGCTCAGCTCCACCGATATCGGCAACGACAGCCTCTTTGCCACAATTCGCGATGAATTCGGCAATTACATCGCGCAGTCCACGCAAACACAATGGGATGCCATTCCTGCACCCGATTCGGTTGTAAGTGCAAAGGTCGGCAGTCAGCCGGGCGTCGGGCAGGGAGAAGCAACCAGGGTGGGTGATGACGGCGTTACGCTGGTCTGGGCGAATAGCTTGACGTATAACGGCCCGCAGTTCACCGATACCATTACGGTCACCGTCGATCCGGCGCAATACGACTCGCTTCGAATCGTTGATGCATCCAGAAATGTCATTGCAAGCCTGACGACGACAATTGACGATACTACGCAATTAATTCTGCAGGCCCGCAGAAGCTGGGACGGTCAATGGCTGGATATCAGTGGAGACTGGTCGCTTGCGGCCAATTTTGCCTCCCACATCCCGCCGCCTACCTCGCAGTCGGCCTGGAACTTCGCACCGGCAGATACCGGTTCCGGCACCATACGCGCAACGCGCAATGCATTGTCAACGTCGATACCGGTAACGGTACAGGTGGGCAGCGCCAATAGCATGGTTTTTCATGAAAAGGCCGGCGTGCCCTCCGCGGCACTCGGTAATCCGCCTTTGCCCGCAAGCCTGACGCTCAAAGCAGGATACTCGAAAGATATCTACGCCAAGGTATTTGACAAGTTAAACAACTGGCTCAGCAACTATGAAATCGATCCCTCCTATGCCAATCAGATTGCCTGGTCACTCAGCGATCCGACGGCGGGCTCGTTATTATCGAGTGCCGGAGCATCGAATACGTTTTTTCCGATTGTTGCCGGTAAGGCCGTTACGGTTACGGCCTCCCTTGATATCGGCAGCGGAATCGTGCTCAAAGCAGATATTGTAATCAACATCATCCCCGGTGATCCGGCGAAACTGCTGATCGTGCAGGACACCATCTCCCGCGCCGGCGTCGACCGGGTAACATTTCTCAGCAGTGATACGCTGAAATATCTCTACACCATTCTGGAAGATTCGTTGGGAAATTATATCGACTGGGCAAACTTTGCCAACTGGTACAGCGCCGATTCAACGATCGTGTCTGCGGCACGCGGCCCCGAGATTTTATACGGGCAAGGCGACTTGCGCAGAAGAACCGATGTCAACACCTCGACACGAATTTACGCCGAATATCCGCTGGGAGGCGGTGCTTTCCTCAGAGATTCGGTCATTGCCCAGATTGAGCAGGTGACCTATACCGCGTTAAACATTTACGTACTCGACACTAACGGCATTCCCGATTACAATGTTGACACTGTGCGCATACGCACCGATGAGACGCGCTCGCTTTACTCCCGCGGCTACCGCTCCGACGGCAAAGGCTGGGACCCCAATATACCCGTTCTCTGGCTGGCCGAACCGAGCTTGTCGCTCAAGCAGCCGCCGCCGGCCTGGAGCAGCCAGTTCAACATGCAGCCGAATGCAACCGGCAGGGGATGGGTACGGATTAATGGATATGGTGCAGCCCCGGACTCGGTCTACGTCATCTTTTTGCCGGGTTATCCCAACAAGATGACCGTTTTTGCGTCTACCGGCGATCCGGCCGGCAAAACCCCGTATCGCAAATCCCCACCGGTGGAGATTGTCGCCGGCAAAACCACGCCCCTGATTGCCAAGATCTTCGATCGCAATACCGTCTGGCTGCCGCAATATGAAGACAGCCTCAACACGATCAATCTCTTCGAATGGAGCGTTAGCCGGATTTCGGGTTCGCCGGCAGTCGAACCGGATACATTGAATAACCTGCGCAGTTTCATCTCTTCATTCACGCCCTACCGGGCTCATTCGGTCTACCGGGTCAAAGTCAAGTTTACCGAAGGCACGAATGTACTGTGGGATTCGGTGACCTTCAAGGTCAATCCGGATACGGCAAAATATCTGGTAATTGAAGCTGATCCAACCAATTACGACCCCAATATTCCGCAGCATTATGATCCCGTGGTTTTTGATGCCAAAGCGAATACCAAATTTGCCTACGCGGTCCTGCGCGACGAGTATGGCAACTTTGTGCGTCATTCGAATCCGACCGACTGGATATCGTTGGATGATTCGATAGTGACGGTACAAATCGGTGCGCGCTTTGACAAAGGGGAGGGCCAGATCAACCGTACCGGCAGCACCGGGCAAACGCGTATTGTTGCTGTTGACAGAAACAAACCATTCCTGTTCGATACCGCAACAGTCCTGCTGTCGGATGTCGCCTACGAACGCCTGCGTATCGTGGTCGAAGGCAACAAACCCATAGAGCAGCTTATCATCCGCTCCGATCAGGATACGGTATTACATGTGCAGGGTCTGCGCGCACATGACAGCGCCTGGGTAACGATTCCGGCGGCCTGGTCATTCGATCCGGCGACAATTTTCAATGCACCGGGACAGTTGACCAATATCACCTTTGCACCTAACGATACCGGCAGCGGTTTGATCATGGTGAACTATCCCGGCGCTGTTCCCGATACTGTTTCCGTCAGAATTACTCCGGGACCGGCGCAAAAACTGGTGCTCTATCCCAAGAGCGGCACCCCGGACCCGGTGCTGAATCCCCCTTACCCACGCAATGCCAATGCGACCGCAGGTCAGTGGTTTGCGCTTTCGGCTAAAATTTTCGATCATCTGGATGTCTGGCTGGCCAACTACGAGAATCAGCCCACCCTCAGCCGGCAAATAAGTTGGAGCCTGCTGGAGGAACCCGGCAATGATTCATCGGGATTTTTCGATCGTGCTCCCAATGGCGCAAGCATCAATTTTTTCCCGGTCAATGCGCATCGCAGCGTCTCCATTGTTGCCGCTTTTGGAACAACCCAGATGAAAGATACCATTACCCTGACCATCAGACCGGGCGAGCCGAAATTTCTGTATCTGGAGCCAAATCAAAACTGGCAGGCCAGCCCCAACGATCCCAATCCGGTGGATACCGTCAAGATCACCGACAGCGCACTGGTCGCAAACGTCTATGCGATCATGCGTGATTCGCTTGGCAATTACGTCCGGTTTTCCAACCCGACAAGCTGGGAATCGCAGGATACGAATATCGTGAAAGTTCAAAGCGGCGATTTGGTCATCGGGCAGGGAACGATTCTGCGCAATGTAAATGTTCGCCAGGGAACGACCCAGATACACGGCATCGACGATCAAACCACGCTGCGGGGAAGTGCGTGGGTTACGCTGTTGCCGTATCATTATCTCGAATTGAGAATTACCTCCGGCTCACCATCCACCGTCATCGATACGATTAGCAACATCCTGCGGATCAATACCAACCAGGACGCGCATCTCAAAGTGCAGGGATTGCGCTCCGATACGGCAATCTGGGAGGATGTACCGGCCTCGTGGGCCGCGTCGACCTATTTGAAATTCGACAATGCGCCGCCTCCGAGCGCGGTCAACTGGATTTTCTCCCCGACGGATACCGGACGCGGCATCATTTACACCTTTTTACAGGATGATTCCACCGCAACGCCCGATACGCTCAATGTCATATTCGATCCGGGACCGCCCACTGGAATTACGATTAACATCCTGACGCCGACCAATAATCGCATCGCCGGGCAGCCGATACAAGCCGTTGTGCAATTGACCAACCGGGACGGCCTGGTTCCTACCGACAGTTGCTTTACCATTTATTATCAGGATACGCTGGGGCCCGGAGGGCGCCCCGTACCAATTGTCAATACCGGAAATGACTCCTCGATTATAAATCAGCGACCGAATGGCGATTCGACGGTAGTACAGTGCTTTAACGGCGGGACGGATACGGTTGATCTGGTGCTTTTTTATGCTCCGACCACGACCGATTCACAGCATCAGATCTGGGTGAATTTGAATACTTTGTCGGGTACAACAGACCCGTTTGCCGTCAAGCCGGGCGCAGTTGACACGCTGGTACTGGAGCACAATCAGGGTACAGGCGATACGGTGAGCATAAAATCGCCCGACGATTATCTGTTTGTCAAATCGATCGCGTACGACCAGTATGGCAACTGGATTGGCAATGTTTCAACCTACTGGTCGACGACGGACAGTTTGCGCCAAATCGGGCTCAGTACACCGGCACAATGGCTGTACTATTACACGAATACCGTTACCCGGGATGAGAAAGGCGACATCATCTCCACCTATCCGAACGATTCAACCATCACCGCAAACCTGTACCTCAACGTCCTGGGCCCCCTCGCCCGGATTTCAAATGCCGTCACCCGCGACACGTCGGGTAACGGAAAACTTGACAGAATCGATATCGTGTTCAGCTTGCCGGTCGCCAATCTCAACAGCACGATGCTTGACTCGATAGATGTTACCTATGTCGACGACAAAGGCAAAACGCACACCCTCACACCTGCCGATATCGTCGCACTCGATTCCAGCGGCTATAATTACAGCATTGTGCTGCAGGAAAATGTGGGCGATACGCTTGCGCAGACGGCCTGGACGCCGACGGTTACCATACGCAACGGCGGCTATCGCATCGTCGGGGCCGACTCGCTGTTGCGGCTGCAAACCCGAGACGGCGCAGGTCCGGTCGTGTGGCGGGTAGTCAAGGAAGTCAGGGATGTCAAAAATCCTTCCCAAGATATCGTTACCGTGTATTTCAGTGAGCCGGTGGTTGACAGTACGCGCAATACATTCTCATTGAGCGCAACCAATCCCGGCGACCTCTTTAACGTCTATTTGCGTTCGTCAAGTGGGGACGAGCCGGTGAATATACTCGACGGCATAAACGGCATTATTCATGCCAACGGTGATACGCTGAGATTTCAGATGTCCAACGGCAATGTACTCACCGAGCACCACCTGTTTAACATCAAAGTTGACGCCACGGGCTCATCAGCGGTCAATGATCAGGGAGGCACTTCCCCGGTGCCCGACAATATTAAACAGCCGGTTGCCATTTTCGGTGAAATCGACAATCGGGTTGCCGTCGGCCCCAATCCGATGACGCCTACCACGCGCTATCAGAGCTTCGTGCATGACCAACCGCTTATGGCCTTGCCGGATCCCAAAGTGGCCAAAGAATGGGCGCAGAGCGGCGGGGCGGTTTTCGGCGTCAAGCTGCGGCTTCCCGATACGCTTAAAATTGCTGACCTGCGTGTTTCCGGCTGGATCAAGGTGTACGATGTCGTCGGAAATCTTGTTTACGAAAGCGAAAATGAGACCGACATGATTCCTGCGGTGTTGCGTGAAAAGTGGATTCGTGAAAGCCATAATGTAGTCGGATTGGGAAACACTGCCGATATTGCCAAAGACCTGATGTTTTACTGGGACGGTCTCAATGAGCAAAAAATGCCTGCCGCCCCCGGAGTGTATCGTGTTTTCGTCTCTCTTACCATGCATCAGGGCAGCGAATCGACGACACCTGAATACAAACCTACCTCGGTTGGGGTGAGAAATTGAAAACGGCAGTGATGGCGATCACTTATTTGTTCTTTCGGAAACCGGATTTCCTTTTTTTTCCCCATTCTTAATTATATAATTAGTAGGCACTTAACTATTTTTCTTGAACTGCCGGTCTTAGTGCCGCAGAATCATAGTGACAGGCAAAAATGAGCTAAGATCATATAGCTGTGTGGAGTGCATTGTTGTTTCTATCCGAGGGACCCGTTTTTTACGCGTGCACGATAGTCCATTCGCACATCATGTGCAAGGGGAGGTAACTTATGACTCGCCGGAATCTTGAGGGTCATGCAGTTGGTACCAGGTCGTCTCATGCAGAAAATGCAATTTTCTCCGTCAAGTTCTTTCTGGCGATTGTACTGTTCGCCTGCGGAATGTATGCGCAGGGTCTGGGTGATCTTGGTGAAAATACCGATCCGTTCAACCCGCCCAAAACCGGATGGATCGCCGACTCGCTGTACATGGGCGCAACCTTCCTGCGGGATACGACCAAAGACTCTTTTGTCATCTGGCTGCATCGCAATGAGGCGGGCTGTACCGGCAGGCTGTATCTCATGGTGCCGGGCACTACCGGTCCGTTCAACGGCTGGGACAGTCTCTATCTCTTCCAGAACAAAAACAATTCCGGGCCGACAAGCGTCAACCTGACGAATCATCCCCTGGTTGAGGGGCAGATCGGGCATCTCGATACGCTGTTTTTCATGTACCGGGTTTTTGACGGGGCACAGTGGGGTTGCTCATACAACCCGCGGTACACCGGGCCAAACCGGGCGCCGGGAGAAGGCTGGACCGGCGTCGACCGGTTTTACAGCCAGGACTACACCTCCGATTCGGTGTCATCGCCCGAAGGCGACCGCTATCCGATCGGCAGACGGTGGTGCGTCGCCGGCTGGATACGCGATCAGGCACGTAATGCGCGGACCGATACCGTTGAGTTCGGTTTCGAAGATCTTACGCCGGGCGACGCCGATTTTGATGATATTGTCTTTCACGTAACGGGAGTATTTCTCATTAAGCCCGCGCTGGTCACCGATATCAAACTGGATGCGGAACCTGCCGACAGCACCATCCTGGCCGGCGACAGCATCGACTATACGGCAACGGTAGTGATTGACTCGGTAGATTCTTTCGGTGTTCACCATATCCTCGATGATACCATGCGTGCCAATAACGTCACCTGGGAGATCCTGGGTGATACGTCCGGCGGTATTTTGACAAACGGCGCCGGCCCCAACCGGCGCAATACATTTGTGGGCTACAAGGCGTACAAGACATTCACCATCCGGGCTACTATCATTGACGGCTCCCGCATCGTTACCAAAGAAGTTTCGGTGACCGTTCTGCCCAACGTGGCCTATCAGCTCTATCTGGAGGGCGCGCCCGATACCTCGGGTGGATTGAATCTCAACCAGGCAAATCCGCTGGATACGATTACTGTTGCCAGTTCGGCGGCGAGTGCGAATGCCTACGCAATAGTGCGCGACCGATATCAAAATTTCGTCAGCACCAGTAATCCTACTGGTTGGGCGGTTCCCACCGGAGATACGATTGTCGAGGCAAATGCGGGCAATCAGGCGCAGGGCCAGGGCGTCATAACCAAACTGGGTCCGACCGGCACTGCAACGGTCTCCGGCACGAACTTACCTAATTCCGGCAATCCCCTGTTCAGCGACACTATTGCCGTTGTTGTCGATCCGGCCTCGTACGATTCGCTGCGCTATGTCGTGGGTACCGGTGGACAAAAGCGGGTTATTACCGCCCTGGAAATGAAGCTGGGTCAGGATACGCTGATTTACGCCGAAGGACGCAGAACCGATCGCATCGGTGGTGACGATAACGACGGGTGGGTGCGCATTCGGGTGGCCTGGAGCGTCACGGCCAATATCGATTCGTCAAGCACCGCACCGGCCTCGGCAAATCAATGGAATTTTGCACCGACCGATACCGGCAGCGGAACCATTACCATCGACTACACTTCACTTTCGCAACAGCTTGCGGTTACGGTTACCCCCAGTGATCCGGCCGGAAATGCGATTTACGCCAAAAAGGGCATGCCCGGTCCGCTGGCAGGCAATGAACCCTACCTCGGCCCCGATGTTTATACGTATCAATGGGAAGCCGGCCGGACCTATAATCTGGTGTCGAAAATTTTCGATCAGTACGGCACCTGGCTGAGCCAGTACGAAACCGATCCCGCACTCAGGGAGCTGATTGGTTGGGAAGTGGTGTACACCTCAAACGGCGCACCAATCGATCCGACCGTCGGCGTTTTGTCGCTTGCCACCGGCGACAGCACGACTTTCCGGCCCCTTAAAGCCTATTCGAACGTTGACATAATCTCTACATTTGAAGAAGGGCTGCGCATTTTCAAAGACACGGTGCGCGTGAGCATCGTTGCCGGCGCCATCGATCACCTGGTTATCGAGGCCGGCTCCGACAGCACGATCAGTCCCTATGCCGACAACCCGCTGGCGTCGATAACGTTGCAGCCTTCAGATACGACGCGCATGGTGTATGGTATCCTGCGTGATGCATTCGGCAACTTTGCGGGGTATGCAGATTCGGCGGCCTGGACAAGCCGCGACACCACCGTCGCTAAAGCGGCTCAGGGCGCGCAGACCGCGCTTGGGCAGGGAGAAGTTCGCCGTGTCGCCGTTACCGCTTCGCAAACATGGGCGGTAGCAACGTATAAGGGGCTGATTGACAGTGTGCAGGTTATTGTGCAGGATGTCAACTACGATTCCTTGCGGATAGTAGTCAACAATAACGGATTAAAAGACATATCGTCACTGACAATGCGCACCGATCAGGATACAACGCTGCAGGTTCTGGGGCGCCGCTCGGACAACGGGCAGTGGGTCTACGTGGATGTCGAGTGGCAAAGCTTTGGCATTCAGGTGTCGCCTTCGGCGCCCGCCTTGGCCGACAGATGGACGTTGCAGCCGGATTCGGTCGGCGCCGGGATAATACGCATTGTCAAGGGATCGGCCCGGGATTCCATTTCCGTGACATTGCAGCCGGGCTTGCCGGTCAAGCTCGTCATTTATCCTCTTGAAGGTATTCCGGACGCCGGCGCCAATGCGCCATATCCGCCAACCAGCCAGACCCTTGACACCATTGCAGGAAGCACGGTGCAGTTTGTTGCCAAATTATTCGATCAAAACAATACCTGGATCGCCACCTACGAAGTTGCCGGCGCACCGGTAACATGGAACATCAACGAGCTTTCCGGAAATCCGCCTACCGGCAGCATGTCGGATGCAAGCGGCCACAAAACAACCTTCAGCCCGACCCGGGCGTACAATACCGTTGATGTCCGGGCAACGTTTCATGAAGGCGGGATTACCCTTAACGACGCGGTGCGGTTGCATATCAAGCCGGGACCGGCCCACCATCTGGCAATCGAACCCAGCCCGCTGCAATCAGAAAGCCCCAACAGCGACAATCCGCTGACCGGTTTGACAATCGGCAGCACCGATACGGTCGCTTATGCCTATGCCATTTTGCGCGACCAGTTTCAAAATTTCATCGGTCCCTCGCCGTCAACCGACTGGATCAGTCTGGATCCGGCCATAGCCACTGCCGCCGAAAACGTTGCGGTCAACGGAGAAGGACGCATTGTACGCATAGCCAACAGCGGCTCGACGCAGATTGTTGCCGCAAACAGAACGACCCCATCTCTCTCCGATACGCTTACGGTTACCTTGAGCGATATAACCTATGATTCAATAAAAATCGTCGTCAATTACAACGGACTTTCGGACATCTCGTCCCTGGTGCAGCGCACCGATCAGGACACGACCCTGTATGCTATTGGTAAACGCTCCGACAACGGCGAATGGGACAACATACGCGTCAACTGGAGCAGCCCCGGTCTCATCATTAATCCGACTGCGCCCAGCTCTGCCGATCAGTGGTCGTTCAGACCTTCGGCGCAGGATACCGGCAACATCATCATCAGCACGCAGGGCACCGGCGGTCAGATTTTTGATACGCTGCCGGCATTTTTCACGCCCGGCCTGCCCGATAAGCTGATTCTGTTTCGCAAGGACAACGACCCCTACGTCGGCGGCAACACGCCGTTTCCCAATGCACTGGTCGCCGATACGCTTACCGCCGGACAGTCCGATACGCTGGCGGCGTTCATCTTCGATCACCAAAACACCTGGTTAGGCTCGTACAAACACAGCAGCGCGCCAATTACCTACCGCATTGCTCCTATCAGCGGCGGCGGCGGCGGTTCGCTGAGCGCAACCTCGGGCTATCTTTCGATTTACACCGATACCATGGCGTACAAAGAAGTGTATATCATTGCCGAACTCAATCAGGACGGCATTTTTCGTTCCGATTCGGTGCGCATTTACGTAAAGCCCGACAGCATGCATCACCTCGTAATCGAAGAATCGTCCGATCGCAGCATCAGCCCCAACCGCAACAACCCGCTCGTTTCGATAACGCTGTCGAGCTGGGACACAATTCGCAGCGTGCACGCAATAATCAGGGACCAGTTCGGTAACTATATCCAGCCTTCGAAAAGCACCAACTGGCTGAGTCTGGACTCCTCGATCGTCACCGCGCAGGAAGGCCTGGCCGAGTTTGGTGAGGGCATAATTCTTCGACGCATCGATACGAAAGGCGCGACGCGTGTTGCCGCCTGGAATCAGGGTAGTCCGCTTTTGACGGATACGCTGCTTGTCGAGGTAAACGATATTACCTACGATTCGTTGCGCATTGTGGTCAATGACGGCGGGCTCAAGGATATCGATTCACTGGTTATCCGCATCGATCAGGACACCACGTTGCTGGCGCTCGCCCGCCGCTCCGACAATAACCAGTGGGACAACCTGCAGGTGGCGTGGAACAGCGCCAACCTGAGCCTGACGCCCTCGGCGCCGTCATCAAGTGACCGGTGGACATTGACACCCGACAGTACCGGAAACGGCACGGTCGGCATCAGCATCGTCGATACGAGCGGGGGGACTATCCGGGATAACATTACGGTTGTCGTGCAGTATGGCCTGCCGGACAAAGTCGTACTGTATCCTCTGGAAGGCACGCCTGGTCTGAACAACAATCTTCCCTATCCGCCCCGCACGACCGTCGACACGCTCACAGCCGGAGAAGCCGTCAGCTACGTTGCCAAAGTATTTGACAAAAACAACAACTGGCTTGCGCAGTACGAGGCTCCCACTGCGGCAATAAGCTGGAATGTTCAGGAGATCAGCGGAAATCCGCCCACCGCAAACTTCGATCCGCGAGCCGGTCACAAAAGCGTGTTCACGCCGCGCAATGCCTTCAACAATGCTTACTTCATTGCCGAGTTGAACGATCACGGAATGCTGTTTGCCGATACCGTTGCCGTATATGTAAAGGCCGGCCTGGTGCATCATCTGGTTTTGGAGCCTTCACCCGACCGCAATGTTTCTCCCAACGATGACAATCCGGCAGGCACCATTGTTATCGATACGGCCGATACGGTCGAAAACGTGTACGCCGTGCTGCGCGACCAGTTCGGCAACTGGATCGATTACTCGAAGAAGAATAGCTGGCAAAGCGTCGAGACCATTGTTTCCGTCGGCGATGGAAATACCAATTTCGGTGAAGGCCGTATCATCCGCGCCTCGCGGGTGGGCGGCAATACGCAGGTGATCGTTTCCAATCGTGACAATGCCTCATTGCGCGATACCGTGACGGTCGTTCTTTCTTCAATCAGCTATACCGCGCTCAAAATTGTCGTTGGCGACAGCACCGAAATCAGCGATCTTGCGATGCAAATCGAAGACGACACTACCCTGTTTGTACTGGGACAGCGCTCCGACAACAATGCATGGGAGCCGGTTCCGGCCAACTGGGCAATAACCAATAATTTCAAAACGAGCCCGGCGCCGCCCCGCTTTACCGATACGTGGACCTTTGCACCCGCCGATACCGGGAGTGCATGGATCTATGTCACGCTTGGCAATGCCAGCGCAGACTCCGTGGCCATCACCGTCGAGCCTGGCGATCCTTACAAACTCAGTCTCTTCCCCCGGGTCGGCAGCCCCGGTCCTCCCGACAACAGCCCCTATCCGCCCCCCAACAGTGTTGATTCGGTCCTGGCCGGAACCGCGTTTCCCGTGGCCGCCAAGCTGTTTGACAAAAACAACATCTACCTGGGCGAGTTCGATATTGCGACCGTACCGGTTTCGTGGGAAATCGTCGAGGTCAATAACCAGCCGCTCAATGATTCCTTGTCGCCGGCATCGGGAAATGTCACCATGTTTGCGCCGGTCGAGGCCTACAAGCAGGTCATGATCATCGGTACCTACCGGCAGGGCGCGGTCACCCTCTCCGATTCGGTGCAGGTAAAAGTTATGCCCGGGCTGCCCCATCACCTGGTAATCGAGCCGGATCAGAACTGGCAATCACACCCTAACACCGATAATCCCATCGACCTGGTTACATTGACGAATATCGATACGATCGCCAATGTTTACGCTATCGTACGTGACGCGCAGGGCAACTTTGTCGACTATTCACAGTTCAATGTATGGGCGAGTCTGGATACTTCGATAGTAACTGCCATTGACGGTATCGCCAGCATTGGAGAAGGGGTTATTCAAAAGACGTATAGCCTGCAGGATTCGGCCCGGACCCGTGTGGCAGTCGTCAGTACCGAATTCCCCGGACTCACTGATACGGTGGATGTCGATGTGCTGAATATTCACTTCCTGGCGTTGCGCATTGTCATCAACGATTCGATACCGGTCGATTCATTGACGATGTCAACTAACGACGACACGACCTTGCAGGTTCAGGGGCAACGCTCGGACAACTTGAGCTGGGTCGCCGTGCGCGCCAAATGGCTTGCATCGCCGCAACTGGACGTCGATCCGGCGCCGCCTGAGAACGCAACGCTTTGGCGTTTCTCACCGGTAAGGCCAGATTCGTCCGGCGGCATCGTGATGGTTACGCTTGAAAACGATTCGACTGTGCCCGACACATTGCCCGTTAAGTTTACACGCGGTGAGCCGACAAAGGTGTCCATGCAATTGATTACCCCGCCTGATAAGATTATCGCCGGCCATGAAATAACCGCAGTGGTCAGGTTGCAGAATAAGGACGGCGCCGTACCGGGAACGTATTGTAATTCGGCCTTGTACCAGGATTTTCTGGGTACTGGCGGGCGCGACAGCCTGCCTGATGTGACGGTAAACGGATCTACCGGGAAAAATCTTAACCAACTTCCCGACAGTTCGAAAACGGTGCAGCAGTGCATCAGCGACGGGGTCGATACCGTAAAATTCGTGCTCTATTATGCGCCGTTCGACGATGACAGCCTGAACCAGCTTTACGTGAGCATCAACGGGCTGGTCGATTCGACCGTGCGGTTTGAGGTGTTGCCTGATATTCTTGACAATATTGCCATCCGGCACAAGCGTGATTCCGCCGCAGCCATAGACGATACGCTCAATTTGTATGCTCCCCAGGATCAGTTACTGGTCACTACGGTGGGTTTTGACAAATACGGCAACATGCGCGGTGAGATTTCCAGCGACTGGAACATGGATACGACCGACGTGCAGGGCGATCTGCAGTTTGCCAAAAGTTCGAACCGTACGCGTCAGTTTTATTACAATACCTTTAATTCGGATTTCGACTTCGATAAAAAAGGTCGCATTGCGGCCAGTTTCGTAACTGACAGCGGAACATTTACCGATACGATCTGGCTCAGGATCGTATCGCTGCCCGCTACCCTCTCCTTTGCCGCCACCCGCGATGCA
This sequence comes from Chitinivibrionales bacterium, assembly GCA_014728295.1. GTDB lineage: Bacteria > Fibrobacterota > Chitinivibrionia > Chitinivibrionales > WJKA01 > WJLW01. The sequence goes on from WJLW01000062.1 coordinate 21,707, forward strand.
AGCGGCAACGGATATCTTGACAGAATTTATCTCCACTTCGACAAACCGTTGTCGGCAAGTCGTGACACGCTCTTTTTCAACTCTACCGACAGCATCAAGGTCAGTTACAGTAACGGGAATGTGGACTGGCTTGTCGATTCTGTGGGTGTTGCGCGTAATGACAGCGGTGTTGCAGACAGCAGTCGCTTCATCCTCTACCTTGCCGAGGAGCGCAACGATCTGCCGCAGACCGCCTGGCAGCCGAAGGTGCACGTGCCGATGGTCGGGCTGGGCGATTCCGTCATTGCCAACGATACGATGGCTTATGACGGCGCCGGGCCGGTTATCTGGTTTGCGTACAAAGAGGTCACCAATCCGGTTGACCGCTCGCGGGATATTGTGACGGTAATATTTACCGAGCCGGTAAGAGGCGGCGGCAAAAACGACTTCCTGATCAGCAATTTGCCGGCGAATGTATTTCGCATCTGGACCAAAACAGGTGTTGATACGTTTGTACAGGTGACGGATATATTAACTGACATTGGTACGGGCGGAAGAATCGGTTTTCTTACGCCGCGCTCGGATACCCTGAAGTTCGCCATGTCAAACGGCTTGGATTTGACGGCAGACCATTACATCAGCATCAGTGTCGACTCGACCAATCACGGTGCGCAGAATCATCACCTCGTCGACAATGCCGGCCTGTTCGGTAACGCCCCCGAGCTGAATAACCAGCGCGTCAAGATGCAGGTGAAAATTTACAAGGCGGATCAGATTCGCGTCGGCCCGAATCCGGCCAGGCCGGCCGCTACCTACACGCCGCTTTCGCTGGCATACTCGGACGTCAACCCGGCGACCGTGCACAAAGGCGGAACCTTCATGCAATTCGAGATTTCTATTCCGCCGTCTCAAGATCCACAGGAAGTCCTCAAAAAGCTGAAGCTCAACGGCTACATGAATGTCTATGATATTGCCGGCAATGTCGTAGCAACCGCCGAGCACAAGGATATGCTCAAGGATTTGCCCATGCACAAGATCAGCAGCGGCATTTTGCAGTACAACATATTCTGGAGCGGCTATAACGAAAACGGGATTAAAGTAGCGCCGGGGATTTATCACGGCATATTGCAGTTGCAGTATCAGGACCGCCGCTCGCCGGAGAAGACGAAGCTGTTCAATGTCGGAATAACGCGGTAGGCGCGTCATTGTTCATGTGAGCGCTGTGGTGCTTGTTTAAGTGCTGCCGATACTTCGTTGTGATAGCAAGCATGCTGCTTGCTGAAGGTACGCCCCTTGCTCATCGAAAAGGTCCCCGACCTTTTCTTTGCGGCAAAGTCCCGCCGCCGGGCTTCTAAAACTCACACGCCAGCACGAATGTGTGCGTCCGGTTGGCATCGAGGGTGTAGTAAAGCTGGTATTTGCGATGCATTGCCCGGCCGGAGATGACGACATCTATCATGTTCAGTGCCCAGATACCTGTCGTGATTGCGATTGCAGAAGCCATGATGCCGCGTTTTTCAATTCTCGTATCCCAGCGATCTTCTAATCCCTTTTCAAAATGTGAACGGGGATAATTAAGCTGTTGCATCGAATCAGTCATCGGTGTGTTTTCCCAGATGCTGTCACGGTAAAATTCATGGTCTTCTTTTGCATCGAGCATTTGTTTTACCGTGACTCCCGTCAGCGCCCCGCTTGCCAGAAATCCGACTCCGAACAGTGTCCCTGCAACCCAGCGCTTGCGATAAAACTGCCCGTAGCCCGGCAAAATAGAACGTACTACCGCAGGCTGCAATCTCCCGCTTGCTCTTTTGTCAAGCAAGTCTGTTTCAATTGCATCGAAGTCTTTTTCAAAACAATCAACCGCCGCGCCGGTGACGATAATGCCGGTCGACACATCTATAATGCGCGCCTCAACTTTGTGATCGAGCCCGTCGTTGGTAATCGTCCCCACCATCATGTGCGGTGTGTCCATTTCCTTACATATTCGCTGCGCGGTTGAATCGTCGATAACATCTTTTGGCGAGTATTCCCGGTTGCGCAGTTCTCTTTTGTAAACCCTGCGATCGGTAAGGAGAAACCGGGGTTTTGTTTTCATAATGGCAATCAGCTTCTCGGCGGTCCAGATACCATACGGCGCCGGGGGATTGCTGGTTTGGTTGGCAAAGGGGAAAACCGCCAGTTTGAGCGGATTGAGTGAATCGGGCAGAAATTTTTCCATGTGTCCCAGCAGCTCGCGGCAGAAGGTTGGTTCCTGCGCTCCCGGCTTCACCTGTGCGTGCGCCCAGATCGCGGCGCCCAGCACTACTGACAATACTATTCTATGCATGCGTGTTTCTCCGTAATGGTTATTCCGATTCCGTCTGGCCCAGATCCATCTCCGAGAGCAAATCACTGATTCGTTTAATTTCGGTGGTCTGGCGTTCGGCGTCGTCGATATTGCCGAGGGCCTTTTTTATTTCAAGAAATTTTCCTTTGAGATCGTCGGTTAAAATGTTTATGCTCTTTGTCAGTGACCCCATCTGACGGTGTTCTCTGAAGCGGATTTTGGTATTAATTTTGCCCTCTTTTATTTCCTTTGCCCAGTTTTCCAGTTTGTAAATAGGTACGGCGAATTTGCGGGATGCATACAGGCCAATGGCAAACGCCAGTAGCAGGTTGATAATAACACTGATGAGCAGGCTGGGCAAAATCACGACAAAAATATTCCCCTTGGAGAGATCGCCGTTGGTATGCATCTGGTAGAGCAAAACGCTTTTGTGCTGCAGGTAGTAGATGACAAAAATTGTTCCTGCGGAAATAATGGTAGAAATCAGGGACGCACCGAGAATTCTAATGATCAGGTCGACCTGCAGGTCTTTCTTGATAAAGAAATTACCGAGCAGTTTCCTCCCCGACGAACGGTCAGACATAGATCCTCCTTTATTCTGAATCTAATTCATTTGCAAAAATTGCCTGGCTTCAACATTCTTGCCGCCGGCCTTTACATACTTTTGATAGTATTCCCTGGCCTTATTGTCGTTTTGCAGTTTCGTACGGTATACATTGCCGATGTAGCGATACGTTTCTTTATATCGTTTGTTACTGAATTTCAAAGCCTGCTCGTATGAATCAAGCGCAAGGGTGGGCTGATCCGTTGCAGCCAGAGCATGACCGAGTACCAGATGTAAACGCGGGCTCTTCGGGCTGTGCTCCAATCCCTGGCGGGCAATTTCGCTTGCGCTCTGGTGATTGCCGAGGCGATGACTTATGTCGGCCATGAGATAGTGCGCTTGACTGTTGCGCGGAAATCGCTTGGCCACCGGCTCGCACAGCTCCAGTGCGGCTTTATGATCGTTCATGCCGTCGTAGGCTTTGGCCAGGTTAACCAGCATGTGCGGATTATGCGGCTCTATTGCCAGGGCTTTGCTGAAGTGCTCAATGGCTTTGCCGAATTGCCGCTTCTTCAGATAGATGCGTCCGCAGGCGTCCTGAACCTGCGGGTCGCCGGGCAGCAGGCGCAGTGCAACGGTAAACGATATCCAGGCAGCATCCAGATCGCCGCGCGCTTCGTTGAGCTCCCCCTTGGCCAGGTGCGTCCAGGCTGATTTTTGCTGCTGTTCGTGGCTGCTGATAACGCGTTCTGCCTTCTGGATCTCCTCGTCACGCAGGTAGACGTGCGCCAGCTCGAAGGCCGCTTCGCTGTTTTTCGGGTTTTTCGACAAAACCATTTTGAGAAAATCGGTGGCTTCTTCGTGTTTCTGGTCAATTGAAAGCGCGCGGCCCAGCTTGAGAACAACGGATTCTTTGTAGCCGTCAAGCTCCCAGGCCTTCATTAACACTTTCACGGCCGCCTTATAGTTGGCCTCGGCAATGTGCGCATCTCCCAGGGCCTCCCAGCATTTTGCGCAGTCGCTTTGCATGCTGATGGCGTCGCGCATGAGTTGTCGGGATTTGACCGTCTGGCCGGCTTTGCGATAAACCAGCGCGGCAAAGTGCAAAATGTCAATGTGCTTGTTGTCAATTTCGAGGGCCTTGCCGACGGCGGTAAGTGATTTTTGTACCTGGCCGGTTAGTGAGGCTGTGTGGGCGACATGCGCCAGATAGATCGCATTGTTGGGCTCGATGTCCGCAGCCGCTTCGAAATAGTTCAGCGCCTGCGCATACTCACCCCGGCGATAGAAGAGCTGCGCGTAATCAAAGCGCGCTTTGTCGTGTACGGAGTTAAGCTTGATTGCGCTTTCGAGCCGCGGCCGCGCGGCCGCATCGTCGCCTTTGTGCAGATGGTACCGGGCTGTTTCGTAATGCACTTCGGGATCGGTTGAGGCTATTTCCATCAATGTTTTCAATGTCTGGAAGCGCAACTTGTCGTTACCGGTCTGCTCGTAGCCTTGCACCAGCAACTTGTAGGCCCGCGGATTGGAATTGTCGAGTTTGGTCGCCACCAGCAGAACGTCGATGGCTTCGGACGGCTTGTGGGTGTCCAGCAGCAGTGAACCGAGCTCAACGCGTATGTCGTAATTTTTTGTTGCTGCAACGGTCCATTTTTTAAGCATGGCAATAAGCTGTGAAGTGCTTTTTTTCTGCCGGTAACAATCAGCCAGCAATTCGATGACAAATGTATTGTCGGGCTTGATTTCATGCGCGACTTTAAGCGGGTTGACAGCTTTGTCGATGCTGTTTTCTTTATAATAGGAGTGACCGAGCATGAGGTTGCCGTCGAAATTGCGCGGCATGTAGGTTACTGCCATCGCCAGCGGGGTCAGAGCTTCTTTGTACTGCTTGAGTTTGTAATATATCTTTCCCAGATTTTGCCAGGAAGTTGAATCCTTCGGCGCCATGGTCAGATATTTTTCGAGCCACGAGATCGCCTCGTCGTAGTTTTCTTCCACAGCATAGCAGCGCGCCAGCATTTTGAGCATGCCGTAGGGCGCGTCATCAAGCTTTATGCCACGCAGCAGCACCTTGCGGCACGGTGCCCACTCCATTTGGGCGTAATAGATTTTTGCCAGGTTGCCGTAATTGCGAATGTCTTTGGGATAGCGCAAAATATTTTGCCGGTAGCGGCTGATTGCTTCTTCGTTTTTTTCTAGTTTTTGATAGAGCTCTCCCAGATGGTAGGCATAGTCCTGATGCTTGTCCGTATCCCCGAATCTCAGATAGTGTTCGAGCATGGCCGCCGCTTTGCCGATATCGTTGGTCTTTTCGGCACACAGGGCATTGAGTTCGACGGCTCTGATCTGGCGCGGATTTTTCTCGATAACCCGATCGAGTCGCAGCAGTGCTTTGGCGTATTGGCCGGTAGCGTAATAGGATTCGCTGAGCATCATCATGGTCGGCCCATCCTGTATCCGCTCTCCTTTGAGATCTTTGAGCAGGGCAATTACCCGGTCGTATTTTTGCTCTTCGTATTCGAGCTCGGCGAGGTTGACATTTACTTCTGAATCTACAAACTTTTTACCCAGAAAGAGATCGTATGTTCTGCGGGCTCTGTCTTTTATGCCGAGACGAAAAAAGATATGTCCGGCATCTGCCAGCAGGTTTTTGTATTTTTCATTTTTCAGCTCAAAAAGCCTGATATAGGCTTCAGCAGCGGCACTGTCTTTGCCCGCATAGAGAAATACTTCAGCCAGCTCGACCCAGGCTTCTTCACGTTTGGGAACGATGTCCAGGCAGTTTTGATAGGCCTTGACGGCGTTTTGGGCATCACCGACCAGCGCGTAGCCTTTACCGAGTTGATAGTAAATTTCCTGCCCAGGCTTGCCCTGTTTTTCGGCCAGTGCGATATAATTTCTCGCAGAACCGACATCCTTGAGATGAAGAAATACAATGCCGGCCCGGTACAATCCCTCTTTGTGGTCGGGATTGATGCGCAACAGACGCAGGTACTCGATTTTGGCCTGTTGCCAGTTTTCCGCCAGAAAGTACAACCAGGCCATTTTGTTTTGAACATACTCATCTTCACCATGCAACTCCCGTTCCCGGAAATAATGGGCCAAAGCCCTGCCCTTATCCTCGGCCATCAGGCGCGCATCGGCGAAATAGCGGTTAACCCCTTGGTAATCGGGGTTGACATCCATGATTTTACGCAGATAGGTGGTGGCTTGTGCAGGCGCTTTTTTCGCCAGGTAGAGGCGGGCCAGGGCCAGATAGCAGGCGTTTTTGTCTTCGATGATCGGCAGGGCATTGTTAAACATGCGGTACGCATCGTCGTAGCGTCCCCTGCCAATGTAAATATCACCCAGTGCAAGCAGCAGGCGAGGATCATTCTGCTGTTCGGAGAATGCGCTTTCCAGATGGCGTTGGGCCTTTGCAGTATCCCGCAGAGCCAGTTCAAGCAGCCCCAGCTCCTTTTGCAGGAGTGTGTTTGTTGAGAAGCGCGCTTCCACCTTTTTGAGCAGGTCTGCCGCTTGCTGCTGCTGGTCGCCAAGGCGATAAGCTTTTGCGGCTTTGAGATGGATGTCAAGTTCGTTGGGCTTGAGCTTCATGGCCTGTGCGTAGGCATCGGCCGCTTTAGGATAATCGGCTTCCGCTAAATAAACATCACCGATTGACTCCAGCGGACGAGGATCGTCGGTGAGGAAAACCAGCGCTTTTTCAAATGATTTCAAAGCACGATCGGTTTGTCCGTTGAGCAGGTAGCTGCGTCCCTGCTCGAAAAGTGCGTTGCCGTTTGACGGCTCCTTCTTGAGGATATACCGGGCATATTTGAGCGCTTCCTGCGGCCGGTTGTTATCGTTTCGATTGCGCGCAAAATGAAGCATGGCTTGTGTATTGCCCTTATCGTATTCGAGGATGTCTTCAAAGGTTTGAGATGCGTTGACCTTTTTGCCCAGTGCAGTGTAAATCAGTGCCTTTTCCTGCAAAATCGGCACCGGGTCGGCAGCTTTCGTTTCGCCAATTTTGGCGTATTGCAAAGCGATACTGTAGTTTTTTGCCTTGCGCAGATTGATAACAAAATCGTGATAGAGCGGTCCGTAGTCGGGAATGATATCGGCAAGGTTTTTATAATAGCGAGCGGCTTTCTTGCTGCGTCCACTGCGGGAAAAAGCTTGTGCACAAAGAAAATAGGCAAAATCAAACTGTGGATCACGATTGATGATATCTTCGTATTGCAGGGCGGCATCGGCCGGGGAAAGCGAGCCTCGGTAGCGTTCGGAAACCAACAATTCGCCAACATCTTTCAGGCTTTTGGGATTGGCGCTGAGCAGCGGGAAGCCGAAAAAACGTTTTTGCTTTTCGGTCAGCGAAATTCCGATCAGGTTAAGCAGTTTTCCGTAGCCCTGGTCAAGCCCTGATTTCAAGGACTCAAGCTCATAGGTCTCGTCGACGGAGCCGATGATTTCGTAATTTTTAGCAGCAAGCACTTCCGCGTAATAAAGCACCGACTTGTTGCCGTTGGTAAGCTCAAACTTCTGAGCGATAGTGTAGCTTATGGCGTGTTTGCGTGCCAGGTTCATGTAATCCGCATCAGAGATTTCCCGAGCCGGATCAGAGTAATCCGGCAATTCATTCGTGATGGTTTCGAATGGCAGCAGTCCGATTTCCGCAATCGCAGCAAGCCTGAACCGCGAATAATGCTCACAGAGCGCCGAAAACCAGTAATTTTTTTGCGCCCCCGGGGCAGAAACATCAACCGGACGCGTGATTAATAAATTGATCCGCTTTGAAGTATCTCCGTTCGTTGCATGTGTCAAAAACGTAAGCAAAATGACACTGCAAATTTTCAGTGCTGATTTTTGAGGCATAGATGTTCGGACCGGATTAAGGGTGTCGGATTCATAGGTAAAGCGTGCGGTTGCGAAAAACCTCGATGCATGCGGCAGTGAATATTTATCAGAATTCGGAAGCTTGATTAACACGTTTTCGAATGAAAGTAATATAGGTTACCTATCGGGTAAAAGTCCATCACACAAGCTATTATATAGTTCTATTATGCACTTGTTGAGAAAAAATTTGGGAAATGGCATTTCCGCTTTTGCTCGGGATTGCCATATATTAAATTCCATCCCGGCACGGGCCGGCACATTTTTGGCACCGGCAGTCTGCTCGCTTTGGTGCGTTTTTTTTCGGTCAAAAGTTATATTTAATCTCTTTGTCGAAAATAGACGGATTCAGCAATCCCGGGGCCCTCCCCGCTTAATTTTTCAGAAGGACAATCATGCCTGACAGTGGATTACTCTTAGGATTTGATATCGGCAGCTCCTCGGTGAAGGCGACCCTGATGGACAGCCAGAAGGGCTCGATTGTGGGTTCGGCAACCTCACCGAAACGGGAATTGGAAATAATCGCCCATCAGCCGGGATGGGCCGAACAGCACCCGGATACCTGGTGGGAACATGCTCAAAAAGCTCTTGCCGAGATAAAAACTGCCTCCGGCGCCGATTTGCAGGATATTTCGGCAATCGGCATTTCCTATCAGATGCACGGTCTCGTGCTGGTAGACAAAGCGCAAAAGGCGTTGCGTCCTTCTATCATCTGGTGCGACAGCAGGGCAGTTTCCTACGGCGAGAAAGCCTTTGCCGAACTCGGCGCAGAGACGTGTCTGAGCAACCTGCTCAACTCGCCGGGCAACTTCACCGCCTCCAAACTCGCCTGGGTCAAGGAACACGAACCGGATGTTTTCGGTAAAATAGACAAGCTCATGCTGCCGGGTGACTATATCGCCATGAAATTGACCGGTGAGCTCACAACGACGCCCTCAGGTCTGTCCGAAGGGATCATGTGGAACTTCAAAAAGGACGGACTTGCCGATTTTTTGCTTGACTATTACGGAATCCCGGCGGATTTCATTCCCGAAATAGTCCCGACTTTCTCCAACCAGGGCACGCTCACCGCCGAAGCCGCGGCACAGCTCGGGCTAAAGGCGGGGACCCTCGTCGCTTACCGCGGCGGTGACCAACCAAATAACGCGCTCTCGTTGAATGTGCTCAATCCCGGCGAAATTGCCGCGACGGCCGGTACATCCGGCGTCGTGTACGGAGTGGGTGATGCTCCCGACTACGACCCCCGGTCACGTGTTAACACATTCGTACACGTCAACCACGCACCGGATAAGCATCGTTACGGCGTTCTGCTGTGCGTCAACGGGACCGGCATCCTCAACAGTTGGATGAAGCACAATGTAATGACGGTTGATGATCACGGGCTCGATTATGCCGAAATGAATGCCCTTGCCGGTAAGGTTGACATCGGCAGCAACGGGCTGGCAATCCTTCCGTTCGGCAACGGCGCCGAACGTACGCTGGGCAACAAAAATATCGGTGCATCGATTCATGGCCTGGAATTTAATCAGCATACCAAGGCCCACCTGCTGCGTGCGGCTCAGGAAGGCATTGTCTTTGCGCTGAATTACGGCGTCGATGTCATGAAAGAGATGGGACTTTCCATCAGCACGGTGCGGGCAGGGCATGCAAACATGTTTCTGAGTGATATTTTTGCCGCCACGTTTGCCTCCGTCGCAGACGCGACCGTCGAGCTTTACAACACCGACGGCTCGCAGGGCGCCGCACGCGGCGCCGGCATCGGCTCTGGTGTTTACGCAAGCGAACAGGAAGCATTCTCAACTTTGAAAACAATTACCAGCATCCATCCCGATTCCGCCAACGCCGCGGCTTATCAGGATGCCTATCAGCACTGGCTAATACAGCTACAACACAAACTTAACATGGGAGAATGACATGGCTGAATATTTCCCCGGCCTGAAAAAAGTCGAGTATGAAGGACCTGAGAGCAAGAATGTTTTTGCGTTCAGGTATTACAATCCCGAAGAAGAAATTATGGGCAAAAAGATGAAAGACCATTTGCGTTTTTCGGTTGCTTACTGGCATACGTTCAGAGGCAGCGGCGCAGATCCCTTTGGTGCGGCAACCATGGATCGTCCCTGGGATGACGGCTCCGACTCGATAGAAAACGCGCAAAATCGCATGCGCGCCAACTTCGAGATGCTGGAAAAACTGAATATCGATTACTACTGCTTTCACGACAGAGACATCGCTCCGCAAGGCGCTTCTCTGGAAGAGAGCAACGAAAATCTCGATAAAGTTGTTGCGGTAGCCAAAGAGCTTCAGGCGCAAACCGGCAAGAAGCTGCTCTGGGGAACGGCAAATCTCTTCTCCAATCCGCGATTCATGAATGGCGCTTCAACCAATCCCGATGCTCACGTATTTGCATACGCCGCAGCACAGGTCAAAAAGGCGCTTGAGGTTACCCAGGAACTTGGCGGTGAGAATTATGTCTTCTGGGGCGGCCGCGAAGGGTATATGACCCTGCTCAATACCGACATGAAGCGTGAACTTGCCCACCTGGCCCGCTTTCTGCAGATGGCAGTCGATTATAAAAAGAAAATCGCCTTCGGCGGAACGTTGCTGATCGAGCCCAAGCCGAAAGAACCGACAACTCATCAGTACGATTTTGACGCGGCAACGGTTATCAGTTTCCTGAAATCAAACAATCTGGACACCGAGTTCAAATTGAATATTGAAGCCAACCACGCAACCCTGGCCGGTCACTCATTCGAACATGACTTGCAAACGGCCTCCGATGCCGGGCTGCTGGGATCGATCGATGCCAACACCGGTAATCTGTTGCTTGGCTGGGACACCGATCAATTCAACATGGACATCCGTTCGGCCACCGCAGCCATGCTGGTTGTGCTCAATCAGGGCGGGCTGGCTCCGGGCGGCTTAAACTTTGATGCCAAGCTGCGCCGCGAATCCACCGATGTTGAAGATATGTTTCTGGCGCACATCGGCGGCATGGATGCATTTGCACAGGGTTTGCGCACCGCCGCCCAAATTATTGAAGACGGTGTTATTCCCGGCATGGTCAAAGAGCGCTACAGCAGCTACGACAGCGGCATCGGCGCCAAAATCGAAAGCGGCACCACCGAATTTACCGAACTTGAAACCTATATCAAAGAAAACGGTGAGCCGCAGGGTAAATCCGGCAAGCAGGAGAAGTACGAGATCATTCTGAATCAGTATTTGCACTAAGCCGGTTTTTCCGACGTATATTTGACTAGGCGGGGGGAGAAGTTTTTTCTCCCCCTTTTTTTGGCGGCACCGGTAGAAATCATCACCTGAATCCATACTTTTTTCGGCTCATGCATATCAACGAAATTTTCAAACGCGACAAAATGACCTTCAGCTTCGAGTTCTTTCCGCCCAAAACGGAAAAGGCGGCGCAGACCTTGTTCAACTCAATTCAGAATCTGGCGCCCTTGTCTCCCTCCTACGTCAGTGTGACTTACGGTGCGGGCGGCTCGACCCGCGAGCTGACGCATGAGCTTGTCAAGCGCATTCAAGCAGAAACGGGGATCACCGTCGTCAGCCATTTGACGTGCGTGGGATCCTCCCGCGATGAAATCCGGCACATCCTTGAGGAATACAGCGCAAGCGGTATCGAGAATATTCTTGCACTACGCGGGGACCTGCCGCGGGGCGTCGGCAAACTCCCTGATGTCAAGGACGGGTTCCGCTATGCAAGCGAGCTGGTGGCATTTATAAAAAAACACTTTCCCCATCTGGGCATCGGTGTGGCCGGTTTCCCCGAGGGGCATCCCGAAACGCAAAACCGGCTCCGGGAGATGGAGCATCTCAAAGGCAAAATCGATGCCGGTGCGGACTATATTTGTACCCAGTTGTTTTTTGATAACCGTGATTTTTACGATTTTTGCGAGCGTTGCGAACATGCAGGTATCACGGTCCCGATTCTTGCGGGCATCATGCCGATCACCTCGGCCAAATCACTCGAGCGTATGGCCGAACTAGCGCTGGGAGCCCGGTATCCTGCCAGGCTGCTGCGCGCGCTGGAACGCGCCGAAGATCCGGATTACGTTGCCAATGTCGGAATTCACTGGGCAACCGAGCAGGTGCGTGATCTTATTGATAGCAAAGTCAAAGGTGTGCACTTCTACACACTGAATAAATCTAAAGCCACACTGCAGATATATAATTCGCTGGGAGTGAAGAGCTCCACGGCGCTTGCTAAATAGTATCCGGCGTCGCCTTAGCCGAGGAGGGCTAAAGCTGAGGAGAAACAGTGCGAAAGATACGCTTCAGCGAACGAGCGTGCAACGTTTTCAATTCCATCGCTAAGCGGGGGAATCCAGACAAGGCGCATTCTCAGCAGCTTTGGCCGATCTTGTCACCGGTCAGGTTGACCGGCATGGGGTACTCTCCGGAGAAACAGGCGCGGCAGAAATGGTCGCGGGGTTGCGGGGCCACGTTAAGCATGCCTTCTGTCGAGAGGTATCCCAGTGATTCGACCTCCAGATACGCACAGATCTCATCGACTTTCTGGCCGGACGCAATGAGTTCCTGTTTGGTCGGCATGTCGATTCCGTAGAAGCAGGGGCTGGTGATCGGGGGCGAGGATATGCGCAGGTGGATTTCTTTGGGCTCGGCAGTGCGCAGGAGCCTGACTATTTTCTTCATGGTCGTTCCGCGCACGACGGAGTCGTCAACCAGTACGATCGACTTGTCTTTCAGCACGCCTTTTACCGGATTGAACTTGATGCGAACCCCGAAATCTCTGCCTGACTGGGCGGGGTTGATAAATGTTCGACCGACATAGTGGTTACGAATCAGCCCGATTTCATATTTGATGCCTGACTCTTCGGAAAAGCCGATTGCCGCGGTTGTAGCCGAATCGGGAACGCCCACAACGATGTCGGCACCGGGAGCGGGGTGCTCGCGGGCTAGTTGACGACCGAGCTTGCGTCGCACTTTGTCAACATTGCTGCCGAAGACAAAACTGTCGGGGCGTGAAAAATAGATGAACTCGAAGATGCAGTGCGCATGATGGGTAATATCATCATACACCGGAATTTTGTACGAATGGATGCCGTCGCCGTTTATGCGTACCAGCTCCCCGGCTTCAATTTCACGCACGGTTGAGGCGCCGATCAAATCAAAGGCGCACGACTCAGATGAAAGATAGTAACTGTCGTTGAGTTTGCCCAGCAGAAGTGGGCGAACCCCACGCGGGTCACGCGCACCAAAGAGCGCGTTTTCGGTCAAAAACAACATGGAGTATGCACCGCGCACGCGTGCCAGTGCATCCATGATCATCGCCTCGATCGTGCCGTGCTTGGAGCGCGCGATCAGGTGCATGATAACATCGGTATCGGTTGATGAAACGAATATCGAACCGTCTTCTTCCATCTCTTTGCGCAAATCCTCTGCATTTATCAGGTTGCCGTTATGCGCGCTTGCCAGTTGTCCGGCCTTGAAGTTGATAAGCAGGGGCTGGGAGTTATTTGCCGTGGAAGAGCCGGTAGTCGAATAGCGGTTATGGCCTATTGAGGCCCGGCCGCTGAGTCGGGTGAAAATATCTTCGTTGTCGAAAACCTGTCGAACCAGCCCCATGCCTTTATGCATGCGCAGTTTTGCGCCGTCGGAAGCCACGATGCCGGCGCTTTCCTGGCCCCGGTGCTGCAGGGCGTACAATCCGAGATACGCCATGCGCGCGGCATCATTGCTGTTGTATGCACCGAATACGCCGCATTCATCATGCATGCTTTCGCCAATCATGTTGCTAACCTGTGCCTGAAGGTTGTCTGATTCTCGTGTCGTGCATCTGCCTGGAATTATGCACACTGTGCTGCTAAGAGAAAAATGTATCGTGGTAGCAAAAAACTAAACTAATTCTTGCCGGTTTTTTTGCTGTAAGCGACACTTGCACCAATGAAATCTCTGAAGAGCGGATGAGGAGCAACCGGTCGGGATTTGAATTCCGGATGGAACTGAGTTGCAATGAAAAAAGGATGATTGGCAATCTCCACAATCTCGACAAGAATGCCGTCGGGAGAAAGCCCCGACAGCGTCATGCCGCCCTTTTCGAACTGGTCGCGGTAGTCATTATTAAATTCGAACCGGTGCCGGTGTCGTTCGCTGATTTTATCCGTTCCGTACGATTTCCTGGCAAGGCTGCTTTTTGCAAGCACGGCCGGGAACGCACCCAGGCGCATCGTGCCCCCTATATTCATTATCATTTTCTGTTCTTCCATGATATGTATGACCGGATTTTTTGTTTCCGGCACCAGTTCGGTACTGTCGGCGTCCTTGATTTTAAGCACATTGCGCGCAAATTCGACGACCGCCATTTGCATGCCCAGGCAGATGCCCAGAAAGGGAAGCTTTTTTTCGCGGGCATATTTGATAGCAAGGATTTTGCCCTCGTGACCGCGTGTGCCGAATCCGCCCGGTACCAGAATTCCGCTTGCGCCTTTGAGCACTTTGGCCGCACCATTTTTTTCGATGTCTTCGCTTGATATGCTTCTGATGCGTATGGTTGCCTTGTTGTGGGCGCCACCGTGATTCAGTGATTCATGGATGGATTTGTATGCGTCAAGTAACTCGGAGTATTTGCCGACAACGGCGATTTCGATGGTGTGCTCGCAATTGACGACTTTGTCGACATATTCCCGCCAGGCGCGCAGGTTGCGCCGCCCGGCCCGCAGGCCCAACGCGTCGATGATCCAGTGATCGAGATTTTGTGAAGCAAATTCAAGGGGCACTTCGTAAATCGTGTGGGGAACGTCGAATGCCTCGATAACGGCGTCTTCGTCGACATTGCAGAAAAGGGAGATTTTGCGGCGTACTTCTTTGTCTAGATGCTTTTCGGTGCGGCAGATCAGCATATCGGGAATGATGCCGATTTCGCGCAGGCGACCGACCGAATGTTGGGTAGGCTTGGTTTTAACTTCGCCGGCCTTGGCCAGAAAGGGCACGAGCGTGACGTGAATAAAGAGCACATTGCTGCGCCCGATTTGATTGGAAAACTGACGAAGCGCTTCCAGAAAGGGCAGGCTTTCAATGTCTCCGACCGTCCCCCCGATCTCGGCAATCACTACATCTACGCCCGTGTTGTCCAGCGAGCGTACACTGTTGCAAATTTCGGTGGTTACATGCGGTACTACCTGGACCGTGCCGCCCAGATAGTCGCCGCGGCGCTCCTTTTTGAGAATAGTGTCGTAAATCCTGCCGGAGGTGAAGTTGCAGTTCTGCGAGGTGGTTACGCCGGTGAAGCGTTCGTAGTGGCCCAGGTCAAGATCGCTTTCGGCGCCGTCGTCGGTCACATAAACTTCTCCGTGCTGATACGGATTCATGGTGCCGGGATCCACATTCAGGTACGGGTCGAATTTTTGATGAGCAACGCTGATGTCACGCGCCTTGAGCAAGACGCCGATAGAGGCTGCGGTAATTCCTTTACCTAAAGAAGAAACGACTCCGCCCGTAATGAAAATGTACTTTGGCATTGCAACTCCCGCATTTCAACTTGCATGTATAGTGGCTTATTTACAATGGTACGTTTCGCATTGTGTAAAATTCAACTGCGCCCCCACAGTTGTTGCTTGAAATGGTAATCCTCGTACTGGCTTTGTACCGCATTTTTGCTTGCCGAGGAGCCAAACTCTTGGATGGATTTTATCTGAAATCCGGTTTTGGCAAGCGAATCCATTCCGCTGATGGCTGCCTGGGCGGCCTCCAGGGTCGTTATGTAGGGAATACCCTGGGTGACGGCCGCACTGCGGATCGGCTTGGAATCCTGCTGACCCTTTTTGCCGCCGGGGATGTTGATGAGCATGTCAATTTCGCCGCTTTTGATCAAATCCACAACATTGGGCTTGCCTTCGTCAATTTTATATACCTTCTTGGCAATGACGCCGTTGCTGTGCAAAACCTGCCACGTTCCGCCGGTAGCGTAGATTTTGAATCCCATGTCGGCAATGCGCTTGGCCAGAAAGACGACATTGCGCTTTGCGCTGTTGCGTACGCTCAAAAAGATGGTTCCGGTGCGCGGGAGGTTGTTGCCGGCCGCTTCCTGAGATTTGGCAAACGCCTGACCGAAATCGCGATCGATTCCCATGACCTCACCGGTAGATTTCATCTCGGGGCCGAGCACCGGATCGGCGCCGGGAAATTTATTGAAGGGCAGGACCGATTCCTTGACGGCGAAATAATCGAGCTTTTTTTCAACCGCTTCGGGCATATCTTTGAGCTTTTTTCCAGCCATGGCCTTTGCTGCTATGCGTGCCCAGGGCGTACCGGTCGCTTTGCTGACAAAGGGAACGGTACGGGATGCCCGGGGATTGACTTCCAGCACATAGACGGTCTCTTCTTTGATGGCGTATTGTATGTTGATCAGGCCGCAAACGCTCAATTCGGTTGCTATTTTCCGGGTGGCGATACGGATGTCCTCGATAGTCGATTCGGCAAGCGTATGTGGCGGCAAAACGCAGGCGCTGTCACCGGAATGGACGCCGGCCTCTTCGATATGTTCCATGATGCCGCAGATGAATGTTTGCTCGCCGTCGGAAACCGCGTCAACATCAACTTCGATTGCATCGCCGATGAATTTGTCAATCAGCACAGGCCGGTTTTCTCCGGCAAGTTTGGCTTCATGGATGAATTTATGCAGGTCCTTTTCGTCGTAGACGATACGCATGGCCCGTCCGCCGAGCACAAAGGATGGACGCAGCAGTACCGGGTAGCCGATTTTGGCGACCACTTTAATTGCCTGCTCGACGGTGTCCACCATGCCGTTGGGGGGTTGTTGCAGATCAAGCTTATTAATCATTGCCGAAAATTCGTCACGATCTTCGGCACGCGCAATCGATTTCACCGAGGTACCGATAATCGGCGCGCCGGCATCGGCAAGCCTTTGCGAAAGGTTGAGTGGTGTTTGTCCGCCAAACTGTACGATGATGCCGTCGGGTTTTTCCTTGTCGACGATATTCATCACATCTTCAAAGGTCAAGGGTTCGAAATAGAGCTTGTCGGAGGTGTCATAGTCGGTGGAGACGGTTTCGGGGTTGGAGTTGACCATGATCGATTCGATTCCCAGATCGTTTAGTGCAAACGATGCCTGGCAACAACAGTAGTCGAATTCGATCCCCTGGCCGATGCGGTTGGGCCCGCCGCCAAGGATCATTATCTTTTTTTTGTTGCCGGGTGTGCCCTCGTCTTCGGTTTCGTAGGTGGAATAATAATACGGTGTGTACGCTTCAAATTCGGCGGCGCAGGTGTCAACCAGCTTGTATGTTGCCGTAATTCCTGATGCTTGGCGGCGTCGCCTGATATCGATTTCGGATGTGCCCAGCTTCCCGGCCAGTTGTGCATCCGAAAAGCCCATCTCCTTTGCCTTTTTGAAGATACGCATTCGGGTATCTGCATTCTGGTCCAGCACGGCGGTACTGAGCGACGCTTCGAAATCGGTAATGTCTTTCATGTTGTTGAGAAACCACGGATCGATGCGGGTTATCCCGGCAAGCTTGTCGACGGAAATCCCCAGCTCAAGCGCGCGGCGAATCAGCAGAATGCGATCCGGCCGTGCTTTGTGCAGCTCCTCCAATAAAGCGTTTTCGAACAAATCGCCGTAGCCGGCAGCCTCAAAACCAATCCGTCCGATTTCGAGTCCGCGCAATCCTTTTTGCAGCGATTCCTTGAACGTGCGCCCAATGGCCATCGTCTCGCCGACCGACTTCATCTGAACGCCGATCTCGGCCGCGCTTTCGGGAAATTTCTCGAAAGTGAATCGAGGGATTTTCGTAACACAATAGTCTATTGCGGGCTCAAATGAAGCCGGCGTTTCACGCGTGATGTCGTTTCTTATTTCGTCAAGCGAGTACCCCACGGCGAGTCTGGCGGCCATCTTGGCAATCGGAAAGCCGGTGGCCTTACTGGCCAGAGCTGAGCTGCGGCTGACGCGCGGGTTCATTTCGATGACGACCATGCGTCCGTTTGCGGGATCGACGGCAAATTGCACATTCGAGCCGCCGGTTTCAACGCCGATTTCGCGAATGATGGCAATTGCCGCATCGCGCATTGTATGATACTGCCGATCAGTCAGCGTTTGAGAGGGGGCGACGGTAATGCTGTCACCGGTATGCACACCCATGGGGTCGATGTTTTCGATCGAGCAGATCACGACCACATTGTCGGCATTGTCCCGCATTATTTCGAGTTCGTACTCTTTCCAGCCCAGCACAGACTCCTCGATGAGGATTTCGTGGATACGGCTGAGATAGAGCCCGTTTGAGGCGGTCTTTTCGAATTCTTTTTCGGAGAAAACTATGCCGCCGCCGCTGCCGCCCAGGGTGTAGCTGGGACGCACGATCAGCGGGAACCCGATTTCCCCGGCAACTTCCCAGGCTTCATCGATATTGTAGGCAAACTTGCTGCGCGGCACTTCCAGACCAATGTGCTCCATTGCCTTTTTGAATTCGCTGCGATCTTCGGCCTTTTTGATGGCCGCCTGATCCGCGCCGATCAGCTTGACTCCGTATTTGTCAAGCACGGCGCTTTCGGCCAGCTCCATTGCCGTATTGAGACCGGTCTGTCCGCCCATTGTCGGCAGCAAGGCGTCCGGTCGCTCGCGGGCGATGATTTTTTCGGCAATCTCGGCTGTGACCGGCTCGATATAAGTGCTGTCGGCCATTGCCGGATCGGTCATGATCGTTGCCGGGTTCGAGTTGACCAGCACGACCTCAAATCCTTCTTCCTTCAGAGCTTTGCAGGCCTGTGTCCCCGAATAATCGAATTCACACGCCTGTCCAATAACAATCGGCCCACTGCCGATGATCATTATTTTGTGTATATCAGTTCGTTTTGGCATCTACTTGATCCTGAATGTTTTTGTTGACAGGGGGAGGAGCGTTTGACTGCGAAACCATTTGCCCAGCACCCCATTCATCCATCCCGCTGAGCAAGACCATTCTTTCATCCACCCAACCATCAATCCATTCTCCCAACAAATTCCCTGAATAAATATCCCGAATCATGCGGGCCGGGGGATGCTTCCGGATGGTACTGGACCGAAAAAACATTGCGTTCCCGGTCGGCGATTCCTTCGCAGGTCGTATCATTCAAATTGACATGCGATATTGTTACGCCGGTATTCTCAAAGCTGTCCATGTCCACGCAGAAACCGTGGTTCTGCGAAGTTATCGCTATTTCATTCGTGTGCAGATCTTTCACCGGATGATTGGAGCCGTGATGTCCGAACTTAAGCTTATAAGTCGACGCGCCCAGCGCCAGTGACAGTAACTGGTGTCCGAGGCAAATACCGAAAATGGGTTTTTTGCCGATCAGGTTTTTGATGGTTTCAATCGCATAGGTCACCGCAGCAGGATCGCCGGGACCGTTGGAGAGAAAAATGCCGTCCGGATTCTGAGCCAGGACCGCTTCGGCCGATGTTGACGCGGGCGAAACCGTTACGTCACAGCCGAAACGCTGCAGGATGCGCAGGATATTATACTTGATACCATAATCAAGCGCGACGACTTTGTAATTGAAGCTTGTGCCCGACTCGGGTTGCGCAATGTCATTCCAGGCATAAGAGTCGTTACAAGTGACCTCCTTGACAGTGTCGACATCAACGAGACCTTTCCATGCCCTTGCCTTGTCGACGAGGCTATCCGTATCAAGAGTATCACCTGCCGCGATAAGTGCTTTCATTGCTCCCGCCAGGCGGATATGGCGGGTCAGGGCGCGCGTGTCAATGCCCTCAACACCAATTATATTGGCTGACTTCAGATACTGATCGATGGGTTGCGTGCTGGTAAAATTGGAAGGATATGAGCATGCTTCCTTGACTACAAAGCCGGAGACCTGAACGCGCTCCGATTCGATGTCGGCATCATTCACCCCGTAATTGCCGATGAGGGGGTAGGTCATAGTGACAATCTGGGATTTGTATGAAGGATCGGTGAGTACTTCCTGGTAGCCGGTCATGCCGGTGTTGAAAACCACTTCGCCGACAGATTCCCCGGGCGCGCCGAATGACTCGCCCTCAAAAATGGTTCCATCTTCAAGTGCGACAATACCTTTCAAAGATTACCTCGCAAATTGGTTCAAGAAATGTGTCGTGCCTGGCGCACAAAAAAAGCCAGAAAGAAACTACGATATTCCAGAAAAGATTTCAAGATGGGGAGCACAGCCTTTCGTCTCGCAGGGATGCGCTCACAATTTATATTCCCTTGCCGAAGGTAAATGCTCGATAGGTGACGCCAGGAAAATTTAGTCCTTGCATTTACGATGCAGTAATAGTAAAATGGTATTTCGACTATTACTACATTTTCAGGTTAGATGACGGTGTCCCCGGTTTTATGGTGGGCCACGAGACAAGGTCTTTGATGTTGATGTATAGGGTACCGCTCAATTTTGCACTCCTCTTTGCCGGCGCGGCAACGTTTTCGGCGCTGCTGATCTACGCGCTCTACCGCTGTCCGGTGCAAGCCTGGTTTCTGGATCCTCCCGACAATCGCAAGGTGCACCAACGCCTGGTGCCGCGTATTGGCGGGATTGGTTTTGTGCTGGCATTCATTGCCGTTTTTGCCTCAACTCACGCGTTTTTCAGTAATGTTATTCCCTGCATGCCGCTCA
>WJLW01000063.1 GCA_014728295.1 Chitinivibrionales bacterium
ATCCCCAGCTCTTCGAGGTAATCAAGCCGACTCGTCAGGCCATTGAAATCACCGATACCGTCATTGTTACTGTCTTTAAACGCGCGTACATGCAGCTCGTAAATTACCGCATCTTTGTACCAGTCCTGTTCCTGCACTACAGTCACCTGTTGCGTCGCCACAAACAACCTCCGTTAGAAGTAATAGTCAAAATCATGTTCCCGCTTGAGCCTGCGGTTGACTTTGAAGATGTGCACCGGCAGCTTTGCCGGTTCAAGCTCGATATAATTCCGGCTGCTTTGCCAGATGTACTTATTGTCACTAATAAGATCATGTACCAGGCAGGTTTGATTGTGCGGAATATTGAGTTCTTCAAACGGCACGCTCACCCAGCCGCTCTGCGTATGGAACGGATCCAGATTGGCAATAACAAAGACGACATTCGACAAATCCGGCGTCGCCTTTGCATAGAATAGCAGAAACTCATTATCGGTTTCGAAAAACCTGACATTCCAGGTTGTTTGCAGCGCCGGATTCTCAGCTCTGATTTGATTGATACGCGTTATAAAATCGCTCAGACTGTCTTGCCGGTTCCAGTCCCACTTTATGATTTCATACTTTTCCGAGTCGGCGTATTCTTCTTTATTCGGAATGGCCTCCCGTTGACACAGCTCATAGGCCGGACCGTAAATACCGTAGTTTGAAGCAAGGGTGGCGGCAAGCGCCAGGCGCAGCACAAACGCCGGACGTCCGCCGTACTGAATAAACTCGGGCAAAATATCGGGCGTATTGGGCCAGAAATTGGGCCGGAAATAGTCACGCAGGTCGCTGCGGGTCAACTCGGTGAGATAGTGCTCCAGTTCCCATTTGGCATTGCGCCAGGTGAAGTACGTGTAGGATTGGCTGAAGCCGATTTTGGCAAGGTGCTGCATCAATTTCGGTCGCGTGAAAGCTTCGGCCAGAAACAACACTTCGGGATGTTCCTTCTTGACTGAGGCGATCATCCATTCCCAGAACCTCATTGCCTTGGTGTGGGGATTGTCAACACGGAATACGCGAATACCTTTGCCGATCCAGAAATCGACGATACTTTTGAGCTCCCGCCACATTGCCTGCCAATCGTCACATTCAAAATCGAAGGGAACAATATCTTCGTACTTCTTTGGAGGATTTTCGGCGTATTGAATAGAACCGTCAGGGCGTTTGCGAAACCATTCGGGATGTTCTGAGACATAGGGATGATCCGGAGCACACTGGTATGCTAAGTCAAGTGCTATTTCGATGTTAAGCTTACGAGCGGCGGCAACCAGATCTTCGAAATCCTGCATGGTCCCCAAATGCGGGTTGACCGACTTGTGCCCGCCCTTTTCCGAGCCGATCGCCCAGGGACTCCCCGGATCGCCGGGTTGCGAGACGACCGCATTATTGCGTCCCTTTCGATTCTTGCGTCCAATCGGATGAATCGGGGGAAAATACACGACGTTGAAGCCCATTCCCGCAATTCGGGTAAGTTGAATTTCGCAATCCTTGAACGTGCCGTGACGGGATGGATCGTCGGTGCACGAGCGCGGAAAGAGTTCGTACCAGGTGCTGTACAGCGCCAATTGGGGCTCCACGGTAACCATGAACTCATTACCTGCCGTCGCGCTGGTTCGGTCGGGATACTGGTCCATCAACAGACCGACTTCATCACTGGTTGCCTGCAGTGTTGCGCGCGCGACATCCTGCATCGAGTCAATTTGAGAAGCCAGATCGCCGAGTCGCTGTGCATCGGCTCCGCCGGCTCGCTTGACGGCCTGCATGATAAGCTCTAATCCTGCTTTGATATCGATGGCAACGTCCTGCCCCGCATCCAGCTTCTTGCGAATGCCTTTGCGCCAGGAAGCATAAGCATCAATCCAGCCGGTAACCTGGTAGAGATAGATAGATTGCTCATCGACAGTAAACTCGGCTTCCCACCGATCGTTGCCGAGATGTCGCATGGGGGCTTCATTCCAGGCTGCCTGTGCAACCGGTTTGTATTTCAGCACCACTGCCAGTTCATCATGACCGTCGGCAAAGACGTCCGCCAGAACCGTAACCGATTCGCCCGGAACTCTTTTAATCGGATATTTCCCATTATCGACAGAGGGTTTTACGTTTTCGAGAATGACCCGTTTTTTTCCATCCTGTATCACGATTCCTCCTGCAATGATGTGGGTCCCCTGTTTATATAGGCTGATTCAGGGGACATCAAAATGATTATTTGAGCGGACAGGGAATACAAGCATAAACGCGCAAAAACTGTACCTGTGAAATTTGCACACATTTTGTACAGTGTTAGAAGAATTATGGTTGCAGGTCCCCATGCAAAATAATCTCAGGAATTGCCACCTTTTACCGTTTCAGGTAAACCGGAATCAGGCGATTCAATACGCTTTTCGTGTGCGCTTTTGTGATCCGGCGCAGCCATTGTTTTAATGAAAATGCCGAACGGAAACAAGCCCATCAATTCGCAGAGGGGCATTTTATCCTCAAAGCGAATAGTCTCATTCAGTAAAACGTTTCGATACTCTCCGCTATAAACATCGCTCAAGTCAATCCAGGCTTGCGGAGCGCTCCGACTTTCGTTTTTGCTTTGCGTGTCGGAAGTTTCGGGAAAACGCTCAATAACGACAAGCGCACACTCCTGCGCATAAATTCGTGCAAATGCGACATACTTCCTGGCCGATACACCCTGAACCGAAAGTGGTTGATAGTCACCACGATGAAATAGCGTCCTGTGCTCATTGAGCATGCGAAGGCATTTATGTACGATAAAAAATTTAATCCGCGGATCGTTTTGCGTACGAAGCAGACTCTCAATTTCGTCAAAGGTGGCAATTTTAGCTGCATCACCGAGACAGCGCTTACATTCCTCATAGTCAACCGAACGTCGATTATCGGGATCGACCAGGCTGAAATCCCACAATTCGGTTCCCCGGTAAAAGTCGGGAACCCCGGGAATGGTACATTTCAAAACAACCTGTGCCAGGGAGTTGCGAATTCCTGCAGGAACAATTTTACGGTGGAATTCAAGCAGGCTGTTTATGAAAGCCTGATTTGCATTGGCATCAAGGCTTTTTTCAATAAAGTCTATCAATGCGTTTTCGTAATTGGTGTCCGGCTCAATCCAGGCAGTATACACTTTGGCTTCACGCATAGCTTTGAGCATGTACTGCTTGATGCGGGTGACGAACGCATCGTCAATCGTTCCATCAAAAGGCAGGACGCCCACCAGGGTCTGATAGTAGAGGTATTCCTCATTGGACGCGGGGACATAGGTACTGCCGATGCGCTTTTTGAAGCGCCGGTTGAGCTGCGCCCAGCTACGAACATGGCTATACCATTCTTCGGGAATACACGAAAGTGCATTGATGCGCGCGCGGGTGTCCTCGCCGCGTTTTGTGTCATGGGTTGCCGTGGTATTCATCGCATGCGGCCACTTCTTCTTTCGTCTGGCAATCAACCGATGGAAATCTGCAACCGACAAGCCGAATGACGCGGGCCAGCCGCCCACCTCATTCAGGCTTACCAGCGGATTGTAAATGTAAAAAGCGGTATCCTCTATGCCTTTCGCCATGAGTGGCCCCGTGTATTGCTGGCAGCGCATAATAAACACGGTCCATGCAATCCGGATTTCTTCATCAACGTCCTCACCCAGCTTGAGCAAATAAAAACGCTCCAGAAATGCCAGCTCGGATACCAGTTGCGGCAACTCTCTGCGAGCGTGGCCCAGCGCCTCCCGGATATAGCGTTTGTCTACCGATCGAAAGCCGGTTCCGTCGGTATAGGTGCGATACACGGGAAAGTGGGTAATGAACTCAACCAGTGCGCGCTTGAGCCCGTACATCGTAACATCCCGACCCTGAATATCGCTGCCGGAGATGCGCCTGACCAGATGAGCAATATTATCGATGTCTCCCGCCATGTGCCGGCCGATGATCATACGCTTTTTGTCGACTACCAGCTTGTCAAAATCGATTTTATGCTGAGCAAACCGGTTATACATGCGAATCAGGATACGGCGGTTGTCATTATTGCAAAAAAGGCGGTTGATATGGGTGAGACTGTCGTAGCCGGTCGTGCCCTGGATCAGCCAGTCGTCCGGAATAACTTCGTCCTGCTCGAGTATCTTTTCGATAACGATATAGGCATTGGGAGCCTGTTGGCGCAGACGCAGAATATATTCGGCCGGATTGAACAGACCGTCGATATGATCGATGCGCAGACCGTCAAACATCCCCTTATTGACCAGATCGATAATTAATTTATGCGTATTGGCAAACACCTCGGGGTCTTCAACCTTGATGGCGATTAAGTCGCTGATGGTAAAAAACCTGCGGTAATTGAGTTCCTCGGCGGCAACCTTCCAGAATGACAAGCGGTAATATTGTTCATAATGCAGTTCGTCCAGCCTGGTGACAGCGTCAGCGCCATGCTTTTCAACATCATACTTGTCAAGGCATGATTGCACATACTCATTGACATAGGGAAATTCTATATACAATCGGTGCAACGTTGTCTCTACAATCCAGGTCTGAGCAAAACGTTCCTGAGCGTCTGCGTCGGCCGGCAGATTCTTAATCGTGTATAATAGACCGGCAAAATTAAGAGCGGCCTCACGTTCATCGCCGGCCTGTGCTAAGAATGCTTCCAGGCCTTCTCCGAAAATAAGCCAGTAGGATTCAAACCGCACCGGAAAATGTTTATCGTAATAAGTGAGGCTGAATCCAGGACCACTATATACCAGATGTAAATCGCCGTCCTGGAGACATTGTCCATACGGTTTGCCCAGAAACGGCGCCAGTACTTTTCCGTGCAAATATTCGTACGGATGATCCCAATCGATATCGAAAAATCTGAAAAACTTTGAATTCGGCCCGTGTTGCAGCACATCGTGCAGCATGGGATTGCGATGATCGAAGGCCATGTGATTGGGAACGATATCCTGTATCCACCCCATGCCGTGTGCATGCACCGTGTCAATGAGCGCAACGAGCTCATCCCATCCCCCTAACTCGGGATTAATTTCGTTGGGATCACATACGTCATAGCCGTGCATGCTCCCGGGGCAGGATGCAAATACGGGGGACGCGTAAATGTGCGAAATGCCGAGATCAGCCAGATAGCCGATAATGCTGCGGGCCTGACGAAAGGTGAATTGCGGCGTAAATTGGATGCGATAAGTTGCAACAGGTATTCGGGGAATCATACGTGAGCTACCTTTGTAAAGTGCTACCACCAGAACACCGGCACAAACCGGCTTGCCGGCGGGAAATGTTCAGGACGTTGGCGAATCCGCCATGTTTTTTTTCGAGGCTGAATCCCGGGGTTGCACCAGCAGAACAAAACTGCGCGCCTGCACGTCTACACCACCGTCAAGAAACGCTCCCTCACCTTCGTTAAACGCGCTCAAATCGCAGGTATCAAACGCCAGCCGCCAACCCGAACCTGTTCCGGATGCAATTTTAAAGCGTACGGTTTCGTGCCAGGCGTTGAGCAACAGCAAAAACGAATCGTCCAGAATGCGGTTGCCTTGTTCGTCTCTGTCGAGTACTCCTTCCCCGGAAAGATATACACCGATAAATTTATATCCGTCATTTTGCCAGTCGTCTTCGTTCATTTCCATGCCGTCGGCTTTGAACCAGATTATGTCCTTAACATTTCTGCCCAGCAAAGGGCGACCTTGAAAAAAATGCTGGCGGCGAAACACCGGGTGTTTTCGGCGGAACCAGATCAGCTTGCGCGCAAATTCAAGCAAATCGCCGGCGTGCTCATCCAGATCCCAGTTCATCCAGGTGAGTTCATTGTCCTGGCAGTAGGTATTGTTGTTACCAAGCTGCGTATGACCGCATTCATCCCCCGCAAGTAACATCGGTGTTCCCTGGGACAGAAAAAGCGTTGCAAAGAAATTCTTCATCTGGCGGCGCCGCAACCGGTTGAGCTCCTCATCATCCGCCGGTCCTTCAACGCCGCAATTCCAACTGTCATTGTGATCACTGCCGTCCTTATTCTCCTCTCCATTTGCCTCGTTATGCTTTTCATTGTAGCTGACGAGATCCTGAAGGGTAAATCCGTCGTGGCACGTGATGAAGTTGATACTGGCGCCCGGAGTCCGCCCTTCGCTCTGATAGAGATCACTCGATCCGGTAATTCGATAACCCAGCTCTGAAAGCTGGCTGTCGTCGCCTTTCCAGAAGCGTCTGACCGTATCCCGGTATTTTCCGTTCCATTCGGTCCACAGGCCGGGGAAGTTGCCGACCTGGTAGCCGCCCGGCCCCAGATCCCACGGTTCGGCGATAAGCTTGACTTGCGAAAGCACGGGATCCTGCAGAATTATGTCGAAAAATGACGAGAGCTTGTCAACATCAAAAAATTCTCGCGCCAAAGCCGAAGCGAGGTCAAACCTGAAGCCGTCGACATGCATTTCGGTTACCCAGTACCGCAGGCTGTCCATAATAAATTGCAGCACGCGCGGCTGCCGCATGTTAAAGCTGCCGCCACACCCCGAAAAATCCATATAATAACGTTTGTCTTCCGGGCTGAGGTTGTAATAAGCGGCATTGTCAATGCCACGAAAACTCAATGTCGGCCCTTTCTCATTGCCTTCGGCCGTGTGATTATACACAACGTCAAGGATCACTTCAATGCCGGCGGCATGCAGGGATTTCACCATATTTTTGAATTCGTTAACCTGATCCCCACGATTTGAACCACTCGCATAGGTACAGTCCGGTGCAAAAAATCCAATGGTATTATAACCCCAGTAATTAGTCAATCCATTGTCGAGCAGGTAGCGATCGTTCACATGCTGCTGCACCGGCAACAACTCGACGGCGGTAATCCCCAACTTGGAGAGGTAGTCGACCACCGAGGGTGACCCCAGTCCGGCATAGGTTCCCCTCAGCTTGGGCGGCAACAGCGGATGCAACGCAGTAAGCCCCTTGACATGCGCTTCGTAGATGATCGTTTCATTCCATTCGTATCCGGGGGACCTGTCCCCCTCCCAGTCGAATTCCTGATTGACCACGACGCATTTGGGAAGATACAGTGATGAGTTGCGTCTGTCTTTGGACAAGTCCTCCCGCTTGTCACCAACTTTATACCCGAACAACGCATCATTCCAGGTCAGTTTCCCGGCAATGGCTTTGGCGTAGGGATCGAGCAACAGCTTGTTGCTGTTGAAGCGATGTCCGTTGGCAGGATCGTATTTACCGTATACCCGGTAGGCGTATTTACGTCCGGGACTTACTCCGGGCAGATAGCAATGCCATGTATCGACGCTTTTTTCCCGCAGACGAACAACCTCTTCGGGCCGTGCCTCCTGATATTCACCGAACAGCAGTAACTCGACACCGGTCGCGTTTTGGCTGAACAATGAGAAGTTGGTACCCGCACCGTCCCAGGTAGCGCCGCGTGGATAGGGCTTGCCCGGCCAGATTTCTACTGATGTCATGCAGTAACTCCCTCCTGATTGGTTTCGCACCTGTCTGAGCACGTCGATTATTCCGCACAACAGCACCGGCATACAGCCTGATCGGCACACGCTCAAGTCAAAGAGATGGTCTTTGGCCGGGTACTGCTCGAACGACCGCACCCGGGACGACACTTTTCCTGCAAATTCTCATTGAATCAAAAATTATGCCTGACTCTATGCACAGGCCGAGCGGATTTCCTGCCGCAAAACTACTGCTTCACTTCGAGCGGCTTGATTTCTTCGCCCCAGTAAATAGTTCGATGCGGGAAAGGAATCTCTATTCCGGCTTCGTCGAATGCCTTTTTCAGTCGTCGCCGATACGCTCGACCGATTGCCCACTGCTGGATGGGCTTGGTTTTCAGGCGCCCCTTGACAATGACGGCACTGTCGCCAAATCCGTCCACACCGAAAACCTCCATCGGCTCGAGAATTTTCGGCCCCAGTTCCTCATCTTTGCGCAGCTCTTCGGCAACGGCTTTCATGATTTCGACGACCTTATCGGTATCTTCTTTATACGCTACTCCGATGTCGAAGACCATGGCCGACCACTCTTTGGTCATATTGGAAAGTGTATTGATTTTCCCGTTTTGAAAGACATGCACCACCCCGGAGAGGTCTCGCAATACGATCGTCCGCAGCCCGACATTTTGAACCAACCCGCCGGTACCATTTACAATGGCAACATCACCCGTGCGCACCTGGTTTTCCATAAGCATGAAAAAGCCGGAGATAAAATCACGCACAAGCTCCTGCGCTCCAAATCCCACCGCCAGGCCGATTATTCCGGCTCCGGCAATGATTGGCGCTACATCAACGCCCAAACGCTTGAGCAACAGCATGAGGATAACCACCCAGACTGTTATGCGCAATGTAGAAGCTAAAATGCCGGCCAGCGTATCGACGCGCTTTTCAATTTCGGAGGCATCCAGCTTGCCGCCGCTCTGCATCCGGTCGTTCATAATGGGCTTCAGCCTGGTGACCAGCACGTTCGCCAGCTTGAGTAGAATAAAGGCCAAAATCAATATCAACAAAATTGAGGGCAGCACCTGTATACCCCAATGCACCGTATCCTGCAATACCTTCTGCCAGAATTCGGGAGTCAGCCAGTTTTTCATTACTAAACCTTTCTGGTAATTGTAGAGATGATGACCAAATATGAAATCCGGGCACATTAATATAAACTCATGACAATACATACTGTATCCGCCACGATATCCCGATGCAGTATTGGAGGGCCGATTAATTCGGTACTCTTCCAGATACGAGTAAGGTAAAAAATCACTGAGGAAGGCGATATTCTCTGCTCATGCCTGCGGGTATCCGGTGAATCGCGTACAAATACAGTCCCCACAGACCAAGGAGTATACCGGGATGTACATTCATCCCCAATCCGGCGGCAGCCAATTGACATACGTCACGCACGACGACAAAGGTATACGATGCCCGCAAGGTGATTGAGCACGCCCATATCATAAGAATTTTCCCCCTGCACAGGCGCTATCACGGCGTAGTAGTAAGCGTGAAGATCCCCTTGACAACGTTCGAGATTTGCATACGGAAAGCCCAGCAACAATATCGCATATATCAACTGCAGGACGGCGATTGTTCTCTTCACGCTCAGCCTGGTGCAAAGAGACATGGCAAACCTGATTTCTACAGTAATCCCCGATATCTTATCAGAATCATCAGCAGTGCCCAGGCACCCAGCATCACTTTGATCGCTACCAGTACATTCATAACCGGGATGCCGCCTCCGCTGAGCAAGCTGCCAAAACTGCCCCGTGGCAATTCTATGCCGGTCAGGGTCAGAACCGACAGTACGATAAAGGCAAGCACGATCACCTTCTCCCAGACAACCGCATTCGAACTGCGATGCACTTTTTGCGATTTGTCAAGTGCTGTCAATGCGGCAAGCCCGATAGCCGTCCCCCCGGCGACACCGGCGGCAAACCCCCCCCCCGGACTCAGATGTCCCCTGATGGCCAGTTCAAAGGCTACCAGGGCCGTAATTGTAGCGCCCAGCCTCGCCAGCAGTATCGATGGAGCATCCTTGAACTGGCGAATGCGCGGATGCGGATTTTCGTCCTCCAGCAGATACTGTGCGCCCAGTATCGTCATAGTAAATACGATCACCTCGAAAATCGTATCATAGAGCCGGTTCCTGAATATGACCCCGGCTACTGCATTGGGGACACCGCTGTCTGAAATTATTGAGAACATTATTGACCCGTCAGATTCCACGCCCGGTGCATGGGAAGCAAAAATAAATTTCAGAAAAAGCGCTGAGCCGGCGATCAGATACAACCATTTCATTTTGGCAATTCTCCTTTGACGGAATCCGGCGCCGTCCTGAACGAAATGCTTTCGTCGGGCACGAGTTTTTCAAGCAGCTTGACCAGCGAGGCGTGGGCGCACTCAAGCATGCAGAATTGCTCATCTGGGTCTCCCGTATCGCCGACCTCATTCAACGAGCCAATATGAATTGCACCGTTTTTGAGCGCTTCAAGCAACGCAGCACGATCGGCAAATGTAAGAATTTCAAGGCGCAAATATTTGGCGGCAATCGCCTGACGAAGCATGCGCAGCAGCGTTATCGGCAACGGGCAGGCATCCGAATCTTCATCGCAAATCAGCCCCAGCTTCAGAGCCAGTGAGGAGCGTGCGGCTATCGCATAAACAGTTATACTCAACAGCGTTCCCACCAGGGCCTCGGTCAAGGCGACATCGGCCGCGCCAAGCAAAGCCTGAAAAAGCGCCGCCAGCGCACCCAGCGCACCGCGCAACACGATCGCATGAAAGGGGTTCCTCTGAAAAAGCAGCAGCGCAGCACACGCCGGAAAGAGCACGGCGATGACGTACATATACGCTTCATTCATCCTGGCCTCCCGGCTGCGAACAGTTGGCCAACACATACCCCAGCATCGTATTCCAGAGCGCAAGCGAGAGGATTCCCAGCAACAATAAGGGCCATTCCCGCGACATTTTAATCAGCAAGCCCAGAATTACGGCAATGGAGCCAAGCGTGTCGGCAACCGACAGGCTGTGTAGCTTGTAAAGCACCGAACGCTTGCTCAACAGCGGAAATGTTCCTCTAAACCAGAAGACGATTCCCAGCCAGATCAAAAGCGTACTACTTAAATTTGTGATCATCCGGCATCCGTTTGATTAACTGTGCAAGCAGCATCAGTGCGGCATTCCCGACGCTGAGGATTATTATCGCAACAACACCGATCATCCAGTCATCCCGGAAAACCGAGACCGTCAGAATGATGATGGCGGCTTTGGTGGCAATGCTGGAAAAGGCAAGCAGCTTCTGCCAGATATCGGTATCCTGAGAGGCTTTATACAGCGGAATCAACATGGCTGCGAACATGGCGACTAAAATGCTATTCACCCGATTTTTCCCGCGAGACAAGATGGATATCGAATTTGCCGGATTCATGGTAGCGGTACACCAGCGACTGGGGCGTAAACGTGATCAGAAAAATTTCCAGAAATACCAGCGGCAGCGGGCGCGCGGCATCAACTGGCTCTTCAACGACCTCTTCATGAGTGTGCGGCAGAAACAACATGTGAAACGCTTCACCATAGGCCAGTGGTACCGCAATCAGCAACCTTCCCAAAATAATCATCCAGTCCCGCAGTCTGGTTTTGGAGATTATTTTGCCGGGAAGCAATACCGCCAGCAGTATGCCCAGCACGACATTTGACAGGCCCAGATCGGCAGTCAGCAGAAACCAGATTGACATACGAAACATAACATTGACGATCATATCACTACCGTCCAGAACAGTATGACAAGCACGAAACTCATGACGCCGATAAGGTGCTCAAGCCGTTCGGCATGGCGGGGAATTTTAACTTTGACGAGTCTGAATACCAGCAGATACAGACTCCACCCCAGCGCGATGGTAGCCGTATTTTTGAGCAGGGATACCGGCTTATACGCCTGCAGGTACACAACATTCCCGGCCGCCAGTCCAATCAGCAACACCAG
>WJLW01000064.1 GCA_014728295.1 Chitinivibrionales bacterium
TACGTTACCACGGGCTCTTTTCATCCCTGTCTTCGTTGCTCATCAGTTGAATACACCCGGTATTCGCCATCTTCGCGCCTCAACAGGAACGAAAATAGCTCCTCGCAAACACACACTTATTTGAGATACACTACACTAGTGTTGAATCCACAAGCTGCTTAGCCGATTTTTTTTGAGTTGCCTATCTTGGTGGTACACTCACGGCAAAGGTCGATGAAAGAGTCGGATGACACTTTAATCATCTTAATTTCCCCATCGTGGCCTTTTTTTCCGCAATTGAAGCAGGTGAAATCATAATCTTTGGGGATCTGCATGAATCATTCCTTTTAAAGCACAAAAAAGACAAGCGGCACTCTTGCCATACCATAATGATAGCATATTTGGGTCTGCAATGGCAAGTCAGACATTAAAAGAGCGCAATGTGCCGGCACCGGCGTGACCGGCCTTTTTTATGATCAGGGCATCCGGATGCAACGGCTGCGTCACACTAAGTGTCAATCACCGGGAAGAGGCGACCGAGCGAAAGCTGGAGGATGGGTTTGTGGAGAATGTGAACGCGGCCCTCAAAATGCTGGAATAAGCGAGTGCCAGGTCGGGGTACAATCCAGACCGGGTTATATGACTTCCAGAGTACTCTTGGCACGAATATCCCGTGAAGAGCTGCCGACAAATATTTCAAATTTCCCCGGTTCAACCCGCCAGGCAGCGGCAGCCTCGTCGTAAAATGCGAAGCTGCGAAAATCGAGCTCGAAGGCGGCCGACTGCTTTTCACCCGGTTTCAGCATGAGCTTGGAAAAACCTTTCAGCTCTTTGGGTGGACGCAACACCGATGCCGTGCAATCCCTCACGTAAAGCTGCACCACTTCCATTCCGGCAACGCGGCCGATATTTTCGATGTCAATTTTTACCTTAACAGCAACGCCGATGCGTGCTGATTTAGGCACGCGTAGTTTGCTGTAGCGAAATTGCGTATAGGAGAGGCCATGGCCGAAAGGAAAAAGCGGCTCTTTATCGACGGCATCAAAGTAGCGATAACCGACAAAAATTCCTTCGCCGTAATGCACCTTGCGATCGCCGGGATAGAACGGATATGCAGGCGAATCGGCCAGGCCGGCCGGGTAGCTGATCGTCAATTTGCCTGACGGGGTGACCTTGCCAAGCAGGATGTCCGCAAGTGCATTGCCGCCCTCCATGCCGGGATAGTGAGCCTGTACTATGGCGGCGGGAAGATTCACCCAGGGCATGGCGACCTGCGCGCCGCAATTGAGCACAACGACCGTGTTTGCATTGACCGACGCAACTTTGCCGATAAGCTCATTTTGCCTGCCCGGCAAATCCATGTGCGGGCGGTCGTCCCCTTCGCGTTCGAAATTTTCCGGCAGTCCGGCGAAAATAACGGCGGCATCGCTGGTCTTGGCTAAATCTAGGGCTTCCCGGATCGGTTCTTCGGTTTGCGGCAGCAGTCGTGCCATCTTGAAGACAATATAGGCAAGTCGGCCTTCAACCGAGTCTCTGATATAGGTAACGCGCAGCTTGTGCAACTTGCCGCCGGTGAGCGAAATGGTCTTTCGTGTCGTTTCGCGTTGCCCCGGCGCCTGTGCCTTCTGCGAAATTATTCGCGTATCATCCACGAAGACAAAGCAGCGGTAAGAATTGGTGAGCTCGATGGTGTAGTCGGCGTTTTCGTCAACCCGCAGGTACCCGCTCCAGCGACAGGAAAATGTGTAAAAGTCGATACCCGGCGCCGGAGGGTCTCCGGCCCACCACCAGGAGGCGATGTTGGGATCGATGCGCTCACCGGCGGGCTTGCCGCTGACATTCGTATTGTTGAAAATCGACAGCTTCAACCCGGGCGTTTTGCGGTCGGGTGCCAGCAGGTTCTGTTCGTTGACAACGGGCAGTTCGACGAAATTGTCACACCCTTTCGTATACTGCAAGACTGTTTTCCCGGCGAGCTGCCGCTTCAGCGCTTCGAGGGGGCTGATTTTATACGGTGGTGATACGTACGCGCTGCCGCCACCGCCCAGGCGAGCCTCTGCGGCATTCGGGCCGATGACGGCAAGTGTTTTGAGCGACCCGGCCTTGAGCGGGAGCAGTGATTCATTTTTGAGCACAACGATAGATTCTTCAGCAACGCTGCGGGCCAGGCGCTGATGCTGCTTGACATTAATTCCCGGCTTCGATTTTCCCGGCTTGTTGACCTGCGGCAGACACCGTCTGATAAGCCCCAGAATGCGCCTTACGGCCGCCTCAACGTCAGTGTGCTCGAGTTGCCAGTTGTAGAGCGCATCCTCGACAAATTTTCCGTAATATTTTGCCGGGCCCGGCATCTCGATGTCCAGTCCGGCCTTGATTGATGCGACAGTTGAATGATTGGCGCCCCAGTCCGAGATTACCACGCCGTCAAATCCCCACTCCTGGCGCAGAATTCTCGTCAACAGCCGGGCGTTTTCGCCGGCATAGGTCCCGTTGATGCGATTGTAGGAACACATCACGGTCCACGGCCGGCTTGACTTGACGATCATTTCAAATTGCGCGAGGTATATTTCTCGAAGAGTGCGTTCGTCAAGTTCGGAACTGCCGCGCTGGCGTTCATGCTCCTGATTGTTGCAGGCGAAATGCTTGAGCGATACCGCAACGCCCAGATCCTGCACTCCCTTTACATAGGCGCTCCCGATCGCGCCGGCCAGAAATGGATCTTCGGAATAGGATTCGAAATTGCGACCGGCAAGCGGGTGACGGATTATGTTTACGCAAGGTCCCAGCAATACCTGACATCCCATTGCCAGGGTCTCACGGGCAAGCGCATTGCCAACCCGCTCGACAAGTGCGGTGTTCCAGGTTGCAGCAATGGAGATCCCCGTCGGAAAGGCGGTGGCCGGTCCTTTGGTGCGCTCCGGATCTTCTTTGACTGTGCGCACGCCGTGAGGGCCGTCGGTCAGGGTAAGCTGCGGAATTGCAAGTCGCTCGACGGGCATGGTTGCCCAACAGTTCTTGCCGGAGAGCAGGGATACTTTTTCTTTGAGGGTGAGGTGGCGCAATTTTTCACCAATGTCGAATGAAGCGCGTTTCGAAGTGCTCATGCGATTGCCTTTGAGGGAATGTCGTGGTTGCGTCTGGAGGGATAAAAATAGATTCGGGAGATAGCTCAACGCCGCGCGCCTTTTTTCTGCCGAGCGGGATTAAGAGCCGCGCATATAATCCGCAGCACGCAGAAGAAAACAGCTCCGGCACAGGCGACTATGCAGTGCGAGTCGACACGTCCACGCGGTAGTTGCCCGGCGAAAGAACAGCCTGATTTTTGTGATCGTTGAGCTTGCAATGAATAGCATCACCGGTCTTGATACTCATGCTGTCGGGCACCATAAGCGTTGCGCCAGCATTGGCGGGAATGGAAAGCGCAAGTTCATACTTCTCGTTTTTCAATTCCCACTCAATCGAAATTGTTCCCCGGATTGATCGATAGCTCATTTTTGAACTGGTAATTCCGCAGCCGAATTGCGGTTTGATAATTACATTTTTATAGCCGGGATGGTGCGGGTCGGGGTGTAAGCCGGCGATGTTGCGTATCATCCATTCCCCCACGGCGCCCAGCGCCCAATGGTTGAATGAATTCATTTCGGGGTCCTGGAATCCGCGTCCGATTACATAACCGTCCCAGCGTTCCCAGATTGTCGTAGCTCCGTTATTTATCGAATAGCCCCAAGAAGGAAAGCGCTCATCGGTGATCAGCTTATACGCAATTTCCGTTCTACCATGATCACTGAGAGCAAGCATCGCACGCTTGGTTGTCTGAATGCCGGTCGAGAGGTGATTGTCGTAGCGCCTGATTGCCGCGACTAATTTATCGACCATCGGCTCAATCAAAGCTTGCGGCACTAAATCGAAGCACAATGCAAGTGCATAGCCGGCCTGAGTGTCCCCCTCCATGCCACCACTCTCGTCCAGAAACTGCTCTTGAAAAGCTTGCCTGATTCGGGCATGCAGGTTGTTGAAATATTCTGCTTCGTCTCCTCGCCCCAACACTTCCGCCATGCGGGCGGCAAGGTATGCCGATTGGGCAAAATAGGCAGTAGATAAAATTTGCTTGGGTACTTTGCCCCCGTGTGCCGGCCAGCCTTCCACATTGACCGTGTCGCCGTTGAGCCAGTCGCTGTAGTCAAGTCCGCGCTGATAAAGCCACAGATGCGATGGGTTCGTTGCGTCGACGAAGGTCAGCCATTTTTTGATGGATTCGAAATGCTGCGCCAGTAGCGGTTTGTCGGCATAATTGACATAAGCCTCCCACGGAATGAAAATCCCCGCGTCGGCATAAGAAGGGGCACAATAAAACATGTCATTTTTGAGATAAGGATACGGTGCAAAGTCGGCATACTTGCCTTCCGGTGTCTGCGTGTCTCGCACATCGCCAAGCCATTTCGTGAGAAAACCCGCGCAATCCATATTAAAAATTGCCGTCTGATTGAATGACTGGAAATCCCCCAGCCAGCCCAGACGCTCGTCACGTTGCGGACAATCGGTCGGGGTGCTCATGAAATTGCCGCGATGGGTCCAGGCGATATTTTGCCAGAGCCGGGTGAGCATGGCATTCGAGCAGGAAAAGGAAAAAATTTCCGGAGAGGATGAGTTGACGACGCAGGCACGCACGTCATCTGCCCCTGGCTGGGATGACAGGCCGGAAATCTCGACATAACGAAATCCGTGATACGTGAACACCGGCGCTGTTTCACGCTCTTCGCCGTCCGAAATGAACGAATCTGTTTGCCCGGCCGTCCGCAGGTTCTGCGTATACAGCTCACCCGTATCGTCAAGCATTTCGCCGTGTCTGATGGTGACGGTCGCTCCTTCAGCTTCTCGCATTGTAAGACTGATCCACCCGACGAGATTCTGTCCGAAGTCAACAATGAAGGCGCCGGATGCTGTGCTGACAATTGAAACCGGCTTCAGTGTTTCTATGATTCGAATCGGTTCGTTGGGCTGGGCTATTAGTGTTGCATGCACGTTGTTGTTGGTCTCGACCCCACTCCAGGATGCGTCATCTCCGTTAGTTGTGCACCAGTCGGGGTTATATTTACGAAAGTCAATGCTGACTCCATCGTATATATCCGCGCCTGCGATATGGCCGTTGCGTGTGCTTTGCCAGCTTTGGTCGGAGGCGATGACGACCGTGTTGCCATTTTCAAGAGTAAGGTGAAGTTGACACATGAAAAAAGGCTTGCTGCCGTAAATGCCGCGCCATCTGCCGATCAAACGATCCGACATGCCCAGGCGCCCGGCATACCAGCCGTCACCGACCAGTGCGCCGATTGCATTGTCGCCTGGTTGGAGCAACTCAGTAACTTCGTAGCTCTGATATTGAATGCGTTGCGTATAATCAGTCCACTCCGGCGCCAGCTCCTGATTGCCCACGCGTTTGCCGTTGATGCAGGCTTGATACACTCCCCGTGCCGACGCATAAAGCAGCGCGGATTTCACCGGCGAATCGATATCGAATTTTTTGCGCACCATCGTCGCCGGCTGCGGATCGTTTTTTTCCATTTGCCGGTCCCGGGTAATTCCATCGGTCAAGTGCGCAATCGACCAGCCGTTAAAGGCCCACGAATCGGTAGCGGTGGCTCCCTTGCCCAGGGCGAGGTTCTCAGCCTTGTCGTTTTTGACTTCAAATTCCGCCAGGGCAAAACCATGCTTGTTCGCTTCCCTGCAAGCCAATTTGACTACACGCAACCGGACATAACGACCCTGAATCGGATTGAATGAGAAGGCGACCGGCCGATTGCCGGGATTGCTGAAATCAATTTCTTTAACCTGTACGAGTGTCTGCCACTTTTTCTTTGGCTTGTCACCGGCGACTTCAAGGACGAATTGTACTGGAAAAAGAAATCCCGGCTGCGGAGTGCTTTCTGTAACCGGACAGGACGGATGCAGCACAAATTCGGTAATGGCTTCGTTTTTTTCAAGATCGATCTCAACCCATTTTTCCATATTATCAAACCGGGAATACATGCTGCGGTAGCCATGGTTTGCATCCTGACCCGCCACGACAGCATCCGGCGAGCCAATCCATTGCGCCTGCCAGTCTTCCGGTCGCAGCAATCCTATGCCGAAACAGGCGGGTTCGCTCCATGCCGAGCAAACATCATCTTTGTCCCAGATACGCACTTTCCAGTGGACGAATTCACCGGGTTTTCGCTCGGCGCCTGCGTAGATTATATGAATCGACTCCGATGAAACAATCTTTTCGCTGTCCCACAAATCCGCATCCCCGGCGGCGAGTTTCTCAGGAGATGATGCTGCCATAATCCGGAAGGCGGTCTGCATATCGCCCTTGGAAGTGGGATCGATTCGTTCGCACTCCCAGAACAGACGCGGGTGCAGTGTGTTCACGCTTAATGGGTTGACTAGATATTCACAGCGGAGATAAATGGGGGTAATGCGGGAGGTCATGAAATTCCAATCTGTGCTTGTACCGGAGTCGCTGCTCCCTGATGTTGCATAATATGGCGCAATAAATGGCGTGCAAGGTGCAGGTGTCCGCTCTGTAAAGGATGTACTTCATCGTTTGCAAAATAACCCCGGGCATGCGGTGTAAGCGAAAATCCATCCAAGAAATGCACCGAAGCGATTTCTGTGCAGGGATTCATTCAATTCCCGATGCAGGATTCACGAATCTATTTTCGTTGCATGGATCCCAACGCCACCCGCTTCATCACCAACACCGAAATCTACGAACTGGTCATCCGCCGGCACATTGCCAATGCAGGCAAATTCGTCTGGATCGGTACCGCGGATATCAAAGATCTCTACATTCACAAGGCAAAACGCATGGTTCCCTTTTTGGAGCTGCTTTCGGAGCTGATTGCAGAGAATGTCACCATCCGGCTGATTCA
>WJLW01000065.1 GCA_014728295.1 Chitinivibrionales bacterium
CTTAAAAGGCTTTGCAGAGGGGTGGTAACGGCTTCTAAAACCTTACTATTGAGGTAAATTTCAGATGAATTGGCGAAATAGAGCCAATTAAGGAAGTTTTTAGATTGTTTGCTGGTACGACCCCATCGATGCGACCCCATCGATGGGTAGCAGGATTAAGGCTCTTTTTACAAGAGGCAATTATCAAACGTGTTCGACACTTCGATATACTCAGTGCCACGCGTAAGGAATAATCATACCATGGCTCGGTTTGGGTAACCGGCGCAACACAATTTCCGGGCGGCGGTCTGCATATTGAAATTGTAGCTTGTCAATCCATTGCGCAGGGCCTCGGGGCTGCCGCTTTTTGCAGAAATGCGCAGAGCCTGCATCATTGCGCAGTGGTATTTTCTCTCCCTATCATCAGTTGCTCGGAATTTTTTTTACCATATTGACAAAATTATGTAATATATTTAGTCATTATACGTAAATCGGTATTCCTATGAAAAGATTTCGGAACGTTAATCCAATTATTCATGTAGTCCAGGTCCTCATTTTTGTGATGGGAGCAGTATCGACTACTGCGCTGTGTGAGTGCACTGAAATTGCCTGCAGCCTGGACCGGGCGCCGTGTGATGGGCCGGTTACCGAGGGCAGGCATATCGATTCGAATGAAGAGCATGAATGCTGCAATGGTATCGAATGCGCGCCATCCTCCTCGGAATATCACTGGAATTTCAGCACTAATTTTTACCTGAACCAGGCCTTTTCCGGCCAGAGTAATTCCCATCCGTTGTATGCACCTGTGGGGTGCGCCGCAAAACCTCTGCACTTAAAGTGTCCGCCTCCGCCTGCTCT
The DNA here is from genome assembly GCA_014728295.1 of Chitinivibrionales bacterium. GTDB lineage: Bacteria > Fibrobacterota > Chitinivibrionia > Chitinivibrionales > WJKA01 > WJLW01. The sequence goes on from WJLW01000065.1 coordinate 838, forward strand.
CAAATACGGACAAAATCCGTTTCTTTTTTCCTCCAAAACTATCTCTCTCCTGATTTGATTCATTAATCCGCGTTACTCGGAAATCGGTTTTTTCATGCCGTGGCTTCGGCAGCGAACATGCATTGCGCTCCCGGGCGCGACGGCAGTATAGCGGAACTACCTTTATTCGTCTGGTATGACATTGTCAACCGCGGGATTCAGGATGCGAGAACGATTGCACATTTCGATTCGATTTCGATTGCTAATGTTTCTTTTTTCGACTTTTATTGCGCCGACCTGGCCAGTTTCTGCGCGTGAATATTCGTCTGACAGCGAAATGACACTTAAGGCGGCGATGGATTCTGCGCATGATGCAAATGCGGCGCTTCGTTCGGATTCAATAAGTATCGCCGGTCAACAGGCGCGCCTGAGACAGGCACACTTTCCCGAAAATCCGGAGTTTGCACTCGAGGCTGAAGATATCGGTACAAGCGGAGGCCGGTTCGAAGCCGGAACGCGTTTGGGTTGGGAAATCAGCCAATCTATTAACCCTGCACTGCGTCTTGCCGAAACCCGGTCGGCGCGGGCGGAGATGCAGATAGCCAAAAGCCGCTACAGCGTAAGCAAGGCAGACTTGAAATTCGAGGTAAAATCACGTTTTTTCGAATGCGTGGCGCTGCATAAGCGCTGTGCCCTCGCCGATTCGCTACTGGAGGTAGCCCGTACTGCGCATGCGATTTCCCTCCTGCAGGCTGAAGCGGGCAAAACTCCAGTCAGCGACACCTTGATAACCGCCGCCGAATACGCTCTTGCTCAGATGCAGCGGCACCGGGAACACAGCACGCTGGCAAATGCCTACAGCGACCTCTCTGCACTATGGGGGGGCGGCGACGTACCATTTCGGTGTGCCGATGCATGGCTCGATTCGCTGATTGCCGTCCCCGACAGCTCTTTGCTTTTTGACAATATCGACAACACCCCGCTCATTCGCTTGCACAAAGCACAAATCGACGGTTCGGATGCGGCGATCGGTCGTGAAAAACTCGCTCGGTTCCCGTCACTGTCTGCCGGCGCCGGAGTGGAGAGCACTGTCGGTTCAGGCGAAACATTCCCGTATGCATCGCTATCGTTCTCGATCCCGCTTTTCAACTGGAACCAAGGGGCGATTCAGGCCGCTGCACACAGAAAACGCAAAGCCAAAATCGACCTGCTCAACGCCGGGATACTCGTCCGTAACGATCTCAGAGCGACCCGGCAGACCGCCCTTCGTCTGTATGAGGAAATCGGCTTGCTTGAAACATCTGTCCTTCCTCAATATCGCATGGGCTACGATGCCGCACTGCTATCCTATCAGGCGGGTAAATCGGATGTTCAGGTGCTCATTGGCGCACAAAAAGCGCTTTTTGAGTTCTCACGTGAACTACTCGGTGTAACACTTGATTATGTCAAGATACTTATTGAACTTGAACGCATTAGCGGACTAACCCTTATTGAATAACCGAATATGGAGGTTTCCCGTGAAATTGAATTTTGCACATTTGATAGCGGCGGCAACATTACTGCTCGCAGGCTGTGGTAAGCAAACCGGAGAATCCGCAGGAAAAGCCGGGTCGGCCGGCAAGGGCAAACATGCATCTCTCCAGCATGATGACTGCTCACACCTGCCTGATCATTCTTCACATCATCATGATCACAGCAAGCACGCCGGCGAAGTCTGCGATGCACACCATGCCCCGAAAAATAGGTGTTTTATCTGCGACGCATCGCTGAGAGACCCAAAGCGCCTGTGGTGCAAGGGGCACGCCCGGTATGAAGACCGCTGCTGGCTGTGCCATCCGGAGCTGCAGGATAAATCCCGGCTCTATTGCAGCAAGCATGGGCTGTACGAAGACGAATGCTTTATCTGTCACCCGAAGGAAGCTGGAGGTGTCTCCAGGCAGCAGACCGGCACACACGCCGGCAGCGCCAGCCACCCTGCCGGCATTGGCGATGATGATCACGGGCATGGCGGCCATGAACATGGCTCACATGCTCAAACCTCAGCCGCCGAAGTCTCGCGTCTCTATTGCAGGGAGCATCAGTTGTACGAAGCTGAATGCGGGAGTTGCCATCCGGATCTGATCGAGAAACTGTCGCCCGGAAAGGGGATGAAAGTGCGGTTCATGTCGAAGGAGTCTGCGGCAAAAGCCGGCATTTCCTGCGGCAGCACGCAGGAACTTGGTTCTGCTGAAGGCCGTTCCTGGCCGTGCAGAGTGACATTCGACCAGGAACGAAGCGCAAAAATCGCAGCGCTTTCCGATGGAATTGTCAGGCAGGTTCTGGTGAAACAGGGAAAAAAGGTGCGTGCCGGACAGATTCTTGCCCGGATCCATTCCGCTGATGCTGGTGACGCCTGTCGGGAATATCTTATAGCGCATGCTCAGGCCGAATTGAAAAAGTCTATTTACGAACGCGAGTCCGGCCTGTTTCATGAAAAAGTCGTATCGCAGCAGGCGCATGAAGAAGCGCGTGCAGAGTTTACCTTTGCGACGCAGCAGTGTGAAGCGTCGCGTCAGCGATTGATCAATCTTGGGTTTACCGTTGCAGAAATAGATGCGCTGGTTGCCAATCCTGCCGAAGCGGCCACGGCAGTACTGAATGTGCGCGCACCGTTTAGCGCAACGATACTCGAGCGTAAGGCTGTTGCCGGTCAGAGTGTCGAAGCTGCATCGATGTTGTTTTCAATTGCAGATTTGTCGACGATGTGGATCGAAGTGGCAGTACCCGCTGGCTATGCCGGGATGCTTTCGGAGGGCGACAGTATTGCTGCGCGCTTCAGGGAGCTTCCCCAAACCGGCCTTAGAGCCAGGATAACCTGGATCAGTCCGCAAATCGATGCGCAAACCCGCACGGTCACCGTGCGCGCGCTCGCACGCAATACAGCAGGGATTTTGCGTGATGGCATGTTTGGAGAGGCGGCCGTTCTGAATTCATCGCGCAGCGGCGCTCTCGGTGTTCCAGAAACAGCTCTGCAGCGAATATCGGGAAAGGATTTTGTGTTTGTCAAGAATGACGAAGACCTCTTCGAGATTCGTCGCGTAGTTACGGCCGGAAAATCAGGCAGCGGTCTGGTCGGTATTCGCGATGGATTGTCCGGTGATGAGCAGATTGTCCTGGCTGGTAGTTTCATAGTCAGATCCGAATTGCAAAAATCGAAGTTTGGCGCAGGGTGCGCAGATCACTAGTGTAGTGTATCTCAAATAAGTGTGTGTTTGCGAGGAGCTATTTTCGTTCCTGTTGAGGCGCGAAGATGGCGAATACCGGGTGTATTCAACTGATGAGCAACGAAGACAGGGATGAAAAGAGCCCGTGGTAACGTA
>WJLW01000066.1 GCA_014728295.1 Chitinivibrionales bacterium
GAGCATGGGTGCGGTCGGCAGCGGCACGTCAATCAGCTATGTCGAGGTGTTCAACAACGGCGATGATGGTTTTGAGTGGTGGGGCGGAACGGTCCAGTGCCGCTATCTCGTTTCAGCTTTTCCCGGTGACGACGCTTTCGATTATGACGAGGGTTTTCGCGGGCGGGGACAGTTCTGGTTTTGTATCATGCGCAATGACGGCAGCGCTGGCGCGGGCGACTACGCTGGTGAACATGACGGCGGTACCAATCCGTTATGGGGAGAGCCGTACTCGATGCCGGTTATTTCAAACGTGACATATATCGGCGCCGGGCAGTCGAGTACATCAAAAGCTTCACTGTTGACTATACGCGATAACGCCGGCGGCAAATACTGCAACAGTATTTTTTATAATTTCAAAGACGGCATAATTGTAGAAAAAACATCGGCAGATGATGAAGACAGTTGGGAGAGGCTGCTGGATGGCGAAATGTTATTTGCCAATAATATCTTTTTCAATATTGCTACCAATGATGGCTGGTCGGGGGCGCCGGAATCGCCAACAATCAACAGCATTGCAAAGGGCGTGCAGGCACTTGAAGACAGCCTTCAAGCCAACGGCAATATAATTGCAGATCCGCAATTCAATTCTTATGCGGGCACGTTTTCTACTATGCCCGGTCATATGACTGGCTCACGACCGTTTGACTTGCGGCCGAAAACCGGTCCCGCGCACCAAAATTATTTTACTGAAGTCATTGAGCACGACGGGACCGGATTCATCAGAGTCCCCGACTATCATTTCAAGGGTGCGTTCGATCCATACGCTACTAAAATGTGGATACGCGGCTGGACTGCATTGGAAGAGTACGGGTATTTGGCCCCAATTGATACCGCAGTAGCTCAGGGAACCCGCGCATCCGCAAGATATACGGCTTCAGGTGGTGGCATGCGCATGATCCAGCAAAAAGGATCGCTGCTTATAATGCATGATCTTTTTCTTGAAAAAACGGTGTCGGTTGCTCTGTTCACTTCCGGTGGAAGAAAAGTCCCCGCGGTATCGACCGTATTTCCTGCCGGCAAGCACACTGTTGAGCTTATGACATCAGGACTAGCAGCGGGAACCTATCTGTGCCGTATCCAGACCGGCAATGATAAAAGTGTTCACCGAATGATCTGTATCACACAATGACAAACGTATCAAATACCGGCGCCTGTAACGCCTGAATGCAGTACTATGGCAGGCGCCGCATTATCAAACCATATTAAAGGGAAAGTGTTTAAAAATGAACGTGCAAAGAAATACTCGCTTATCGATGATCCTCGCTGCGGCTGGAAAGATTGGACTTATTATTTCATCTATAATTTTCTTGCTGTCAGCAACAGGCTGTGATTTGGAAAAGAGACACCCTCTGGCGGGTGAATGGAGCAGATATATTTCTCCTTCAACCGTTATCACAATTAAGTTCGGCGAAGACGGTTCTTTTAGATATTTTCACAAGGACCAGGAGCTGCCCTATGATGGATCCTACTCGTACGAAGAAGATATCGTGACGGTTGTGGATAAGTATTGCGGTACCGCCCTGCCGGGAAAATACCGCTTTGAAAGCGGCAAAAAGGAAATCACCTTTGCTCTGGTGGATGACCAGTGGTGCACCCGAAAAAGGTATTTTGTCGGAACCTGGCACAAAGAGCTTGCAGATACTACTACTGTTTCTCCCAAAGGAAGTCTGCCGCTTCAGGAAGAAGCTATGCCCGATTTGCTGAAAGACAGGAACAGTGATAAAGCAGATACAATTACGGAATCCATTGTTATCGGCGGCTCCCAGAAAACCGAATTGTAAAAGGCAACGAGTCTGAATGACGATTGCTGTCAGGCAGTATCGACCGGCCGATAAAGAACAAATCCTTCTGTTGCTTGAGAGGGCTTGGGGAAGGGGTCAGAGCAAAGCGACACGCAGATTGTGGGAATGGAAACACGCCCGCGATCACCTGTCGACAGATGCCTCACAAGCCTCTATCGTTGCAGTGAAAGATGATGCCGTCTGTGCATACACCGGCACGATTCCGGTAACCATACTGCTTGACGATAGTGAGATACCCGGTGTGTGCTCGCTTGATTTATGCGCCGACCCCGATGTCACCGGAGCCGGACTGATACTGCTGAAACACCACGCTCAAGAGACAAAAGCGCTAATTGGAGTAGCTACAAAACAGGCGCAGGAGACCTGGAAGCGGATTCTCAAACGCTCAGATTTTACCATTAAAAACACATATCTGCGGATTTGCATTCTCGAACCGTCATATTTTCTCCGCAAAAGAAAAATGCCGGCAATATTGAGCAGCATCGCATCGGCCCTCTGGAGAGCGCATTGTTCACTCCGGCTCGCATTTCTCATGCGATTCAATGCAACAGGCTTCGGGTTGAAGGCCTGTTCCACGTTTCCGGATGAAATAGATATTGTCTGCGCATTATTCGCACAGCGCTTTCGCTGCTCGATCAAGCGGGACGCGGAGTTTCTGAACTGGCGTTTTTGTGCATGCCCCTACGCTTATAACCGCTTTTTACTCTACCGCGATAATGAGTTGGCAGGATATTTCGTGTTCCATGAAACCACCGTGTCGGACAGACCCTGCATTCTTCTGCTGGAGATTATGGTAATTGGAGATAGAATGGAAGATGGGTACTCTATGATGCTTTCGTATGTATACAAAAAAGCTTTGCAGCAAAAAATCGTGGATATCCGCACAATCGAAACCGGGTGCAGGATGCTGGAGAAGTGCCTGAAACGTTTCGGATTTATCAAGAGAAAGCGGGATGACACGCCAATTGTCGGGCATTGCAGGAACAGCGGGTACGAGGAATCTTCATTTTACAACGAATCCAACTGGTACCTGTCGCTTGCAGATTCGGATTTCGAGTTCGCCATGTTCATGCAGTATGATGAATCCTTAATGATCTGATTTTTAAC
>WJLW01000067.1 GCA_014728295.1 Chitinivibrionales bacterium
ACGCCTTTAAAATTGTTGCCTGCCTGAAAAACAGCAGCCGGATCGGACTCACTCAACGCGGCTGAGTTACCCCAGTACATCTTTATATATTGAGTAGCATTTGACCCTTGAATTTGTGGCGCCAGCACCCAGACAACGGCCTGCAATGCAGTGCTGTTCCATTGCTCAATTTCATACGATATCGCATTACTATCTGAAGTCTCGAATCTGATATCGGCTCCATCCGATTTTGCCTGGCTGAAATCAAAATTTCCGCTGTTCAAGCGCACGAGCAATGGGAAGCTTGACACATTCGAGCTAATGTCGGCTCCGTCTGCGGATGTATTAATCGAGATTGTCTTATGATACTGCCATGCAGAATATTCTGCATGCACGGGACGCAGAACAAGTCCCGACAGAAGCAGAAATAGTATTTGTTTGCCTTTTAAATCAAGCAATTGAGCGACTACTTGTGCTAACTTCATTTGCCAGCTCCTGTATGCAGATATCGGTTCATTCGTTACCGGGTCCGGTCATATGCGGTTTTGACAACCCTGTTACCGGCGGCGTCGTACAGCATAATAACTTCCGAGAGCAACGTCCCGTTGTCATCATGAAACTGAAAATGGGTCGGCATGTCCCGCCAGTCATAATTAATGGTCATCTTTTTGCTTTTATCGTAAATCATATTGCCGTTCGCATCGTAGTCGTAGTTGTCGTCATCGCCTTTGCTATTATGCCCGGCAATGTAGGCAAGCCTGTTAGATCGCCCTTTGCCGGTTTCAAGGTCTTTATCTTTGCTGTAGTACTTGTAAACTTCATTAAATGCACTGATATCTGTTGAACCTTTTCTCTTTTTCCTGATTCGACCGTCATGGTAATATGCAAAGCCTTCGCTTATCGTATCCCCGAGACTGCTGATATTTTTACTTTTTGTCAAGCGGTTCAGGCGATCGTATTGATAAAGCAATTTCTCTTCGCGCGTTGACGCTCCTTTTTGCTTGTAATTGACAGCCGCAACATTGCCGTTATATTGTGATGTAAAATGCGGGCTCGTGGCAGGGTAATCAGTATAGTACAGGTCCTGAGCAAATGAATCCGGACTATAAGAAGTTGCCATACTCGAGAGCCAGTCTCGAACGTTGTAGGAATAACCAATAATTTCAGCATAATCGTATGGATATGCACCAAGGCCAAAACTCTTCTTTTGCAATTGCCCCTTCATTGACATGTCATATTGCACGACAGCGTTTCTGTCTCCGCCTTCCAGCAATTTTAGCCGGCCCATCTTATCGTATTGGTAATTAAAATTCCTGGTGGGTTCCGGATTGCGGTAGTCGCTCCAGTATTTCCGGGTAAGAACGTTGCCCTGCACGTTATAGGTATATTGAAATTTTTTAACAGGTTGACCGGGTATGATTTTAAATTTTGTTTTCATTCTGTTTTCGTCATCATAGCCGAACAGGTCCGTTACTCGCTGAATTTCTGTTGAGCTTGCCTGGTTGTATGCTATCGATGCTGCAAGATTTCCCTTTAAATTGCCATTATCAATCACCGATAGAATATCATCTCTGATCGATTGAGTCTGGAAGAGCTGCGATGAATGTTGATCAAGCAAATTATTTGCATCATCATATACATTCATAACAATTAGATCATCAATTGAGTTTGCCGTATTACCGTTTATAGTTAGTGATGCATTATTTGGGTCAACATACATCGTGTCGAATGTATTGCCTAAATTGGATTCCTGGATCACGCCAGTATGCGTAATCCGTCCCAAAAAATCATAGTTTATATAAAGCAGCGCATTTGCTGCTTTTTGGCGTTCATTCTGGCTAAATTTCAATCTGCCGGCATCATCATAGATAAATTTCTCAGTCCCCCGATCCGGAGTGTACTTCTCGATTACCTGCCCAAGGGTGTTATATTTGTAGGTTGAAGCCAATACAGACTCTTCGGCGGAGCTTTCTTGCGGAGGGACCTCTTTTGTGAGATTACCGAGCAAATCATATTCATACTCAGCCACAACCTTTTCTGTGCCTGCAGCATCGAGGTATGAAATTGTTTTGACGGTATTGCCAAATATGTCAGTCATCGTTTGGGAGATAGCGCCATTGGGATCTCTTGTTGCAGTTACGGCATATTTTGCATTCTCATCACCGGCGCTTGCCAGGCTTGCAGCATCAGGTGCGGCAAAACTGGTTACATCATCGGTTGCCACTCCGTAATACCAGCTTTGAGCATGGTTGCCACTGGAAATTGAGAAATCACTGCCCGGCGCCCCCGTTTTTTCATGCCTGCCGAGCGGATCATCGTAATATCTGGTTTCCGCATAAAAAGGTCTTTCTGCCGCGCCAAATAATCCATCATAATACGCATTTAATTCAGTTGAAAGATTATCGCTTCCAATCTCTCCCATTAATACAAATTCCGGTTCCTCGTTATTAAGGTACTTCGTATATGATTTGGTAGCATATTGCTTTCTTCCTGCTTCATCAAAGTATATCCCGTTTATAATTACGCTATCCAAAGATAGATATCTGCGGGTTAAACCGGTGTTTGTTTTATGTTTGTTATCCGTATACGTCTGTGCTTGAATTCCCCTGCCCAGTCCATCGCTATAGACAATGGTCGTAGCCTGTTTTCTCAAATTGCGCAAATCCTCAATTTCTTGCTGGCTTGCATCAATATATGTAATGTCAAATCTATTGCCGGAATTCATACCATCGGCATTGGCATAACACAATAAACCCATCTTTTTGGTTGCATCAACAATTGCCGAAACATCTTGTTCATAGTAAACCAATGGGTCTGTGTTGTGCGTGGTGAGCTTGATTTTAGTAAGCTCAGTTCCCTCTTTCCATAGCAAATTTTTTGTAAGCGATATATTAGTTGTACCAAAATCAAAATCCATATATAATAAGGATTCACCATTCGAAAGTAACAATTCAAGTTTAGCCTGAGCATCTGCATCAGACACATCAACAAAATTTGCTATATCAATGGCAATATCAACAATTCCAGTTTGCCTGGTAAAGTATGTTGTCGTTTTCACATAATTAGGCCGCTCAGCATAAGAAAATGCAGTGAGCATCAGGATCAATCCGAACGGTACGTATCTGGTTTTTAGCATATTAACCTCGACTAAATTCCTTCAATAAAGGGATACTTTGCTCAAAAATGCCTTTGCTTATAAGTAACCTTGCATTCAAAATACCTGGTCGGCAGCACCAAAAAGCGGAAAAAAGCATCCGTTTTTGCATCACACGAATTATTCCTGCAAATTCTTCGATGAGTGCACGCGCCCTGTTGTCGTTCTGCCTCAGTCATTCGGCTTTAATATTTTGTCCCTACCCGCTCTTCTTTTTCCTGTACTGCGGCTTTTCTTCCTCGGGGCTGAAAACCAGAGCATCTTGTGTCAAACTACATTCGGATTGCCCGAACAGGCTAATGGACAATCTGCGCTTATTTTGGCCGGCCTGGATAATATCGGTAATGATTTCCCGATTCTTCCGAACAAAGCTAAGCGCCTTCTTCATTTCGAGAGTAGCGTTTTCGGTAATTGCTGGCGGACATCCGAATTCCTGCATTTTTGCGTAGTAGTTCAGAGCTATCGAATACATCCTGAAGATGGCCAAAATGTATTTGCATTTAACACCATTCTTTTCATTAAAGAGCATGCGCATCGTACGGCTATCCAAGTGCACAGTTGACGCCCAGCTCTGGGCATCCAGGGGGATTTGCTCCATCAGTTGGTTAATTGACCAGTCTTCGAGCTTGCAGTCGAGCATCTTGTGTTCGGGCGAAATGCAATTGGCAAACGCGTATCGCTTTACAAGGTTGAGAAAGGAGCTTACCGAAAGCTGATCACGGATTTCGAATGAATATTTTGCCGGGCTGTCACCCAGATTGAATGCAATTTCGGGTGAGGCATCGCGTGAGAGATATATTAGAAATGAGATATGCGGCGAGCAATAGCTTTCGAATTTCATCCCCAGCATCCGCTCTGCCAATTCCTGATCGAAGATACAGACATGAAAGTGTGGCTCGGCAGCTATCAGCTTGATTGCACTTTTGACGCTGTTCACGCAGTTGGTGTGGTAGATTTCGTATGGTTCGAGTATTTCCTGCAAGGTTTGCGCAACTTTTTTCCGATCTGTGACGATCAGAACACGAAACTTTCCCTTCATAAAACTCAGAATATCATTTCGCAGCGACTCTCCTCTAGCCGGCATAAAAAAACCTCCATTTCAGGCAAAACCCTATGAATAAATAAGTTACGGTAATACATCCTTCCTGGTAGTGATTTTGGTACTATTTGCATAATTGCGGATAAATACCCTTTCGCATCAAAGTCATCCCGTTTTTCGAGTTTGAGAATACAGCTACGCAGCGTTTGCGAGCTTCTCTCATTCCCTTATCATCTTTTCTCCACCGGCTAACAAAATATTAATGGGCGAAGTCGGGGGGCAAGTTTTTTTCCAGAAAATGCGCAAAAAGCCCCCTCTAATGTGGTGTATCTCAAATACGAATATGTTACCACGGGCTCTTTTCATCCCTGTCTTCGTTGCTCATCAGTTGAATACACCCGGTATTCGCCATCTTCGCGCCTCAACAGGAGGCGAAAGTAGCTCATCGCAAACACACACTTATTTGAGATACACTACACTAGTGCCGCGGCAATTGTTCCTCCGGAAGCTATGGGCCGGTGACCTGTGCTGAGCCGGCGGGAAGCATCGCCTGCAACGGCAGTGCGCGCACCTTGCGCCGCACGTCGATCGAGCCGGTCACCGCCGTCAGAACCGGCAATCCGATACCGATACCCGACGGCTTATGCCTGAGGTCTGCAGGATAGACCGGCATGAACGCAATCATGATCATCGCCGCGTCAAGCGCCTGGCACTGACATTCGAAAACCACACGGCATTCCCGAAATCAGCATGAGCGGGTATGATCTGTTTATATGCTACAATGCCGACCGATCCCTGCTGTTACGGGGCAGAAAATGCCGTTCGTTCGCAAATCGTATCTGCATTGATTTATTTTACCTGCCCAATTTTCGGCCTGTTGAATACGCAGAGCCGTAGAGCCGCAGAAATCAACTGTTGTCTCCAGACGAAATGAGCTATATACTTAGGCGAAACCGGTCGCTGGTTGCCGGGTAGTGTCGCTGGTATACGCTACATCCTGACCTTTAAGCATCAACGCCCTGAATCAGGTGAAAGGTTGAACATGAAACACGATATCGCAAGAATGCGCAATATAGGAATTAGCGCTCACATCGATTCCGGTAAAACGACGCTGACGGAGCGAATTCTCTTTTATTGCAAGAAAATACACGCCATGCACGAAGTCCGGGGTTCCGACGGAAAAGGCGCCACGATGGATTCGATGGAGTTGGAAAAGGAACGCGGCATTACGATCGCGTCTGCAGCCACCAATGTCGACTGGCTGGGCCATTCCATTAATATTATCGATACGCCGGGACATGTTGATTTTACCATCGAGGTCGAGCGGGCGCTGCGTGTGCTCGACGGGGCTATTCTGGTGCTCTGTTCGGTAGGTGGCGTGCAATCGCAGACAATGACGGTCGATCGCCAGCTCAAGCGGTACAATGTCCCCCGCATCGCTTTTGTAAACAAGCTCGACCGCACCGGCGCCAATCCTTTTCAAGTAAAAGATCACCTGTGCGACAAGCTGGGTCATCATGCCGTTCTGCTTCAAATGCCTATTGGAGCAGAGGACAATCTGAAAGGTCTGGTTGATCTTGTCAAGATGAAGGCCCTTTACTTCGAAGGCCCCGAAGGTGCACAGATTAGAGAAGACGAGATCCCGGATGAGCTTTTGGATAAAGCAAAGGAGCTGCATGACACGCTGCTCAACGAATTATCACTCTATTCGGATGATCTGGCCGAAGCATATCTCGAAGACGCGATAACTGAGGAACAGATTCACCGGGCAATTCGTGAAGGCACGATTGCACTGCAATTGACGCCGGTCATGATGGGTACGGCCTATAAAAACAAAGGGGTACAGCCGTTGCTCGATGCCGTAGTGAAATATCTGCCCAACCCGACCGAAGTTAAAAACACTGCCTTTGAAATAGGTAATGAAGAGCAGGAAGTCGTTTTGGAATCATCTCCCGACCAACCTGCTGTTGCACTTGCCTTTAAGCTGGAAGACAGCCAGTACGGCCAGTTGACTTATGTGAGGACCTATCAGGGAACAATTAACAAAGGCGATGAACTGGTCAATTCACGCACCGGCAAGAAATTTAAAGTCGGTCGTTTGATGCGGATGCACGCCGACAGCAAAGAAGACATTACAACGGCGCCGTGCGGAGATATCGTCGCACTGTTCGGGATCGATTGTGCGTCCGGCGATACGTTTAGCGCCCAGGGCGCCAACTATTCTCTCTCGCATATGTATGTTCCGGAGCCGGTTATCTCTTTGTCAATCATGCCACAAGACAAAAAAGCGGCGGATAATATGGCCAAGGCGCTCAACCGGTTCGCCAAAGAAGACCCTACCTTTCGGACCTTTCTTGATCCGGAGTCCAATGAAACGATTATCAGCGGCATGGGCGAGTTGCATCTGGAAGTTTATATCGAACGGATGCGCCGGGAGTACAAAGTTGCCCTGCAAGCCGGCATGCCGCAGGTTGCCTATCGAGAGCGCATTGCACGATCCGTCGAATTTGACTACACGCATAAGAAACAAACCGGCGGCTCCGGTCAATATGGGCGAATAGCCGGCATTCTCGAACCGTCTGCCGACAGGGATTTTGAATTTGTTGATGAAATCAAGGGCGGTACCATTCCAACTGAATTTATTCCGGCCTGTGAAAAAGGATTCGAAAGCTGCCTGGAGAAAGGAACCATTATCGGCTTTCCGATTGTCAATGTCAAAGTAACGATCAACGATGGAAATTCGCATACGGTCGATTCATCGGCCGTCGCGTTTCAGAATGCCGCCATCGGCGCTTTCTGGCAGGCGTATAACAAAGCGGCGCCCGAGATAATTGAGCCGATAATGAAAGTATCCGTTGAGGGGCCGACGGAATTTCAAGGCAATATTATCGCTTCTATAACGCAGCGCAGGGGCATCATCGTTTCCACTACCGAAGACGAGGCTTTTTGTACTGTCGAAGGTGAAGTTCCCTTAAGCGAGATGTTCGGCTACTCGACCGGACTGCGTTCAATCACTCAGGGCAAAAGTGAATTTACTATGGAATTTGCCAAGTATGAAAAGGTGCCCGAGCAGCTTGCCGAAAAATTGAAAAAAGAATTTGCCGAAAACCGTAAAAAAGTTGCAGCATAAGCATCACTCCCAAACCACTCCGGCCGAGGAGCTTGTATGATAAGATCGGAATTAATAAAAAGAAGTCCTATTCGGTTACTCGAGAAAACAACGCATGGCGGGCTGCAGAAAGGCGCATTGGGCGTAATTGCCGGGGCAACAGGAACTGGCAAAACGGCATGCCTCGTGCACCTGGCAACCGATAAGCTGTTCCAGGAAAAGCACGTTATACATGTTTCTTTTTCTGAGGGAACCCGTCACATTATCGCTTGGTATGAGGATATTTTCAAGGAAGTCGCCCGGCGTCATAATCTCGATTGCGCAACCGATGTCCATGATCATATAATAAAAAACAGGGTCATCATGAATTTTAAGCAAAGTGATCTGCACATGCAAAAGGTCGAACAGAGCATAAAAACCCTGGTTGAAAAAGGTAACTTTGATGCGGATATTGTTGTGGTGGACGGTTACAACTTTTCTCTGGCTAATTCCGACGAATTTTGCGAAGTCAAACGGTTTGCCGCCGAGTTAAACCTTGCGTTCTGGTTCAGCGCGCATACGCCGGATTCAACAGATGAACTTAATGAGATCCCGGAAATTATTAAGCCATTCGAATATGACTTCGAGATTATCATCCGGCTGGACCCGCATGACGAAGAGATGAAGCTGGATTTGCTCAAGGACCATGGAGAACCGGTTGCCCAGGATACGCATCTGATTCTCGATCCGCATATACTGCTTATATCCAAAGAGAATTAAATGAAATGAACAGCATCAAACCGGTTTGTCGGGTGCTTATTTACGTTATGTTGCCATCGAGCATCCACCTTCTGAGTGCCGGTTTGACTGGTGAGCGGGAAGCATACAAAATCCCCCTGCCCAATTTAAGCATTGGCTATGACAAAGAGACGCATGATTTCGAGCGTGTCCGAATTTCGTTCGAAGGGGAAGATGATCATGCGTATATTACCAGGTTGAATGATACCTATATCAAGATGACCCGAAATGGCAGGGAAAAAACCATCTATCCCGAATCATACGCGCGTGCTCATAACCTGACCGAATTCGAGGTAGAGCAGCTTGATAAGATCGTCAAGGCGCTTATCTCAACGCTCAAAGATTTCGAATCGAATTTGCAGAAAAAAAAGTGGGGTAAATGCCTGTATCTCGATGGTTTTTTCCCCAAGTTTATAAACAGTTTTTATTTTCTGTACAGCGCCGCAAGAAATTCAATGAACGTGCTGCCGTCCGAGGCGCTTCCTACCGATAAGCATTTTGACCCGTCTCTGCGATCACCCAAATCCGACAAGCGTATCGCCTGGTGGAAAAAGCATCCGGAACACAGACTGAAATTGCGAATCGCCTGCAAAGAATTGATTTACCAATTGGAGAAATGGCAGAAGAAGGAACTCAGAAATCGCAGGCGTGATATCGATGTTTCGTATGGTGATGATATGGAGGAGTCTTTGACTATTTTCGTGAAATTTTATTTCAACCTGCAAACCGTCGGGCGCAGATGAACGGCGCAGAGCCAAAGCCGATGATGTCCGTAGCGCTTTTTCCCTACTTTGTCGGATCTGCCGGTTCATATGTATCTTGTGTAAAGTAAAGGTATTCGATATTATGCAGCACGCCGCCGAAGGGTGCCGGGTAAACGTTTTTGATGCGTGATGAAATGGCGAACATGGCATGCGGTGTGAGCAGGGGAATGATGGGCAGGTAGTCTGCCGCAAGCTGTTGCCATTCGTTGTACAGGCGTGTGCGCATCTGAGTGTCAATCACGGTTACCGCAGAATCAAAAATGGCGTCGATTCGATTCTGCCAGTCGGGTTGATCGTCATCCGGGCCCAAATTCCACAGATGGAGTGAGCCCTCCGAGTGCCAGAGGTCATAGGCAAAATGAGGATCAATGGGCACGGAAATGCCGATAAGGGCAGCATCCCAGCCTTCTTCCCCGTGCAGCAAACGCATCAATGAATCCTGCTCGATCTCGACAATCCTCACGCCGGTCCCGGTCTCATTCAGATTTGCCGCCATCAGATCGATCAGCGCGCGGCGATGTGCATTGTTACTGTTGGCCAGCAAGGTAATGGTATCACTGCTTGTCAATCCTGCTTCTTGCAAAAGCGAGGCGGCCTTGGACGCATTGTAAGAATAGTGTTGAACTCGCGGATTGTGAAAATACGTATGACCGGCCAGGCTGGTGCGAGAAGCCGTGGCCTTTCCCTGGTAAATTTTTTCGATAAGTTGATCGACATCCAGCGCATACGCCAGGGCCCGTCTTGCTTTTGGACTGGCCAGCAGAGATTTTCCGGTACCGGATGCATTTGCTAAATTGCATACGAGCGCAAGCTGCTGCAACGCATCGCCCGTTTCGAAAAGGACATACCCGTTTTGAGCCGCTTCTTCGGTCAAAATGGAAAGGCGCCTCTGCGAGAGAGCCATGTAATCAAGTGAAGCGCGCCTGAAAAGAGCCAGTTCCTGATTACGGTCGGGCACAATTCGCCAGGAAATGCGCTCGAAATAAGGCAGCGGCTTGCCGGCACTGTCGGATTTCCAGTAACAGGGATTTCTGCGCAGAGTCAGTCTGTGCGAGGGAACAAAAGATTCTGTTAGAAACGGAGCCAGACGTGTGAACTCCCGGCGCACGATACCGGCCGACAACTGGTTGTCCAGAATCTCAGGAATATCTTTTCCGTCAAGGAAGCCTTTGCTGAAAAGCGGGAAAAAGGCGCGTGTCAGCAGATGTGGAAAGGGCGCATAAGGATGTGGGAGCGTAAAGCAGACGGTGGTGCTGTCAAGAATTTCAACATCGACGGGTTTACCGTTGATGCGGAATTTACGAGCGAGATAATTCGGCCGGATATCTTCATTGTAAATAATTTCATTGAGCGTAAAAGCCACATCCTCTGCACTGAACGGCGTGCTGTCGGACCAGAACAGGCTGTCTCGCAGGAAAAATGTCCACGTTAAACCATCAGCGGACACTTCCCATCGCTCGGCGACGTGCGGCATGGGGCGCCCGGTGACCGGATCGATTGCAGCAAGCCCTTCGTAGAGAAAACCGATTACTTCCAATGATACCGGATCTCTGGCCTTAAGCGGATTGAGCGTCTGCGGATTATCGTAGAGCGCCAGACGAAATTCTCCACCGTGAGTACCGGTTGAGGGGCTAAACGGCCGGGAAACGGCTGGGAGCGAAGAGATATTTCTTTTCTTTTCCTGCGGGCCCCTGTCTCGAAAGCACGCACTTGACAAGCAAAGCACTGCAAGAATTGCAGTGTAGTGTGTAAATTTATACAGTATGCTTCCCTTTTCGATCATGGTTAGTGCCTGGTATAGTGAAGTGTATAAAATACAATCATAGCAATATCGATGTGCAGCAGGCTCATACCAGGCGCAGGCTGTGCAATTGGAGGCGATGTATCTTTATCATTTTGCACTCATCCACAATAAGGCAGCGCCATGAGTTCGATATGCACACCGGGCGGCGGTTTAGGCAAAACAGGTTCGCTGCTTCGCAGGGGCGGGCGCGTCAGTGTTGCCTATCTCGGCGGCTCGATCACCCAGGCAGGCAAAAGCCGCAAGCGGCCTTTCCACGGTTGGCGCGGCTATACGACTGAGTGGCTGCAATCGGCTTATCCCGGTGCGAATATAGTCGAAGTAAACGCCGGTATTGGCGGAACCTCGAGTGCGCTGGGCGTATTCCGCGCCAAGAGTGATGTGCTTGCCTTTTCACCTGACCTGATTTTCGTCGAATTTGTCGTCAATGACGAGGAATGCGACGAGCATACGTCAATCAGCAGCATGGAAGGCATCGTGCGCCAGGCCCTGCAGCACGAAAATCGTCCACAGCTCTGCTTTGTGTATACGGTTAACGAACCGTACATACTCTTTTACAAAGCGGGGAAATTGCCGGACCGTTTAGTATGGCATGAAAAGGTTGCCCGGCGGTATGCGATTCCGTCAATCAATATCGGGCGGCCGATTGCCGAGAAAATCATTGCCGGCCGGCTCGAGTGGCGCAGTTTCGCTCCGGATGGCACTCACCCCTCGCCCGAAGGATTTGCGCTGTATCGTGATTTAGTGATTGAGCAATTGCGCACCTTGCTGCAAATGCCGCAGGTCAATTCGCCCTCGGCCCCGCCATCGCAACTGTCAAATCTGGACCTGGCCGGCGCAGACATCGCCTATGTCAAAGAATCCGATGCACAGGCGGACTGGATATGGACCGGCGAAAAATTAACGAAAGGCTGGGCTCGATTCGGCAACGTGCTCGCCGCAGAATATCCGGCACATCCGCTGCGACTAAATTTTTCGGGGCGATCTGTGGGGCTTTACTATGTTGTCGGTCCTGAATCGGGAGATATTGAATGCGCTATTGACGGAGGCGATTTTAAAAAATACCGCATATTTGACCGGCACTCACAAAAATTTTATCGACCTTACTATCAAGTACTGACGCATGATCTGGCAGAGGGCAGCCACACTATCGATATTAGAATGTGCGAGCAGAAGCCGCCCAATTCCCGCGGACGAAAATTCTGGCTCGGGGGATTGCTGGTTCGTCGATAAGGACAACGGATAGTTTTTACAAGGGATAATAGCACGCGACTTGGCGCCGGTCGCTTTCGCGCTCAAGCGGGGGATGGCTCACGTTGCACTTTTCCTGCGCGCGCGGGCATCTGCCCTTGAAGACGCAGCCCGGCGGAACCTTGGCAGGCGAAGGAACTTCTCCGCCGAGGATTTGCGGTTTGCGGGAGCGATCAAGCGTGGGAATTGATCTGAGCAATGCGGCGGTATAGGGATGGCGGGGAGCGGAAAACAGCCCTGCCGGGCGGGCCGATTCAACGATTTTGCCTAGATACATGACGTAAATCCGGTCGCTGATAGACTTGACAAGTGAGAGGTCATGCGCAATAAAAAAGAGTGAGAGTTTCATCTCCCGTTTCAAATCGAGCAGCAATTGAATGATCTGAGCCTGAACGGAAACATCGAGGGCCGAGACGACTTCATCGCAGACAATCATTGCGGGGCGCACGCCAATTGCCCGCGCAATGGCGATGCGCTGTCGCTGCCCGCCGGAGAAAGCATGCGGGAAGCGATCGAGATAGTCTGGCGACAGGCCGACCTGCTGCATAAGCCTGACACATTCGCCCCGTACATCCCTGCGAGAGCAAATACCGTGCAGCAGCATGGGTTCGGACAGGATGTCGAAAATGGTATGGCGCGGATTGAGAGAGGTAAAAGGATCCTGAAAGATGATCTGGTAGTTTCTGCGATGCCGCGCCCAGGATGCCGGTTTGCCGGTGTCAACCACGTCGTCGGAAAACGCAATTTCGCCCGAAGTAACCGGGACCAGACCGAGAATCGACAATCCCAGCGTTGTCTTTCCGCATCCCGATTCGCCGACGACCGATACGATTTCCTGCTCTTCGACATTGAGCGATACCTCATCGACCGCTTTGATATTACCGATAATTCTGCCGAATACGCCGCCGGTAACCGGGAAGTACGTTTTGAGATTGCGAACCTGCAGCAGACTCATCATTTCTCCTCGGGATCGTAAAGAAAACAGGCTACCCGGCGATGGGGAGCGGTTTCGAACAGGGCCGGTTTGTGAACGCATTTGTCAAATGTGTGCGGACAGCGTTCACGAAATCTGCATCCGGCTGCATATTCGCTGGGCTGCGGCACCTGGCCGGGAATCGGTGTCAGTGTCGGATTTTCGGCATGCAGGTCGGGCAATGCGGCCAGCAACCCCCGGCTATACGGGTGCTGCGGCTGGAACAGAAAGGATTCGAGATTGCTTTGCTCAACAATGCGACCCGCATACATTACCGCCAGGCGGTCGGCATATTGGGCTATCAGATTAAGATTGTGAGTTATAAACAGTATAGACGTACCAAGCTCTTGCTGCATTTCGATGAGCAGTTCCATTATCTGTGCTTGAACCGTGACGTCCAGGGCGGTGGTCGGCTCATCGGCGATGATCAAGGCCGGCTTGAGCAGCAGGGCCATGGCAATCATCACTCGCTGCAGCATGCCGCCCGAAAGCTCATGCGGATAGGCGCGCAGGATACGGTCGGGGTCGGGAAATCCCACGCGATTAAGCAGCTCGTCGATTCGTTGCTGCGGGTTACCCGCATATTCATGATACTCAAAATATTCGTCGAGCTGTGTGCGTACGCTCAAAAGTGGGTTCAGCGCCGCGGACGGTTCCTGAAAAATCATGCTGATGGTCCGACCCCGTACGTCATAAAGTTTCTGGAGCGGCAATGCCAGAATGTCCATACCAGCAAGGCTTATCGATCCGCTGAGTATTCTGGTCGTCGGTTTGGGAAGCAGGCGCAGAAGCGCCAGCGCGGTTACCGTTTTGCCGCAGCCCGATTCACCGACCAGTCCGAAAATTTCACCTTTGCAGATGTCAAAGCTGACACCATCAATTATCGTGACGATGTCGCTCTCGCTGTGGAAACCGACGCTGAGGTTGCGAACCGAAAGTAAGATGTCATTGCTACTCAAGACGATACTCCGCTTTGGGGTCGAATGCTTCCCGAATCCCTTCACCGATGAAGGTGGTCAATAGCAAGGTGATGAACAACGCAGAAATTGTTGATACGGCAATCCAGGGCGCATTCAGATTTGCCAGACCCTGCTGAATAAGTTCCCCCCAGGAGGGGGTAGGGGGCGGCAGCCCGAATCCCAGGAAGTCAAGCGCAGTGAGTGATGAGATCCCGCTGATCAGACCAAACGGCATAATAGTGATCACCGGCGTAAGTGCATTCGGCAGAATCTGTTTGAATAAGATGCCGATATGGCCAACCCCGACCGCTCGTGCCGACTTGACGTAGGTCATGCTTTTCAGCTTATAAAATTCTCCGCGCATGTAGTACGATAACCCGACCCACTGAAAAATCGCCATGACAAATAGCAGCAGAGCAAAATTGCGTCCGTAAATCGATCCGACGAGGATAACCACATAGAGAAACGGCAGGGATGACCAGATTTCAATTAGGCGCTGAATAGTGATATCGGCTTTTCCGCCAAGATATCCCTGCACGCCGCCGATAATAATTCCCAGCACGGCACTGAGTACCATCAGCATGAGGGCGAAGAGCATGCAAATGCGGAATCCGTAGATCAGGCGAGACAAAATATCACGCGCAATCGCATCGGTTCCCAGCCAGTGTCGCCACGATGGCGCATGCGGTGGTTGATCATCGAGATTCAGATACGAGTGCAGCGGATCGTGCGCAATGGGCGGAAAGATCATGAATGCGTTAGCGGTGAAAAATGTGTCGTTTCGCAATGTAACGTAATCCGCTTCTGTTTTATATCTGCCGCCGAAGGTCCGCTCGGAGTAGGTGAAGAGTACCGGAAAGTAGGAATTGCCGTGGTAACGCAGGTAGAGTGGTTTGTCATTGGCGATAAACTCTGAGAACAACGACAGTACAAATGCGGATCCGAGCAGTATCAGTGAGATATATGCTCGTTTGATGCGCCTGAACCGGCGCCAACGTTCGCGGGTGAGATCGGAAAATATGCGCATTATTTGAAGGTAATCCTCGGATCGACAACTGCATAGAGAATATCGGAGAACAACCGGCCCAGCAGCGTTAATACACTGCTGATGAGAATGATTCCCATAACTACGTTGTAGTCACGATTAACGATGGAATTGAACACCAGCAATCCCATTCCGTCTATGTCAAATACCTTTTCAATCAGAATCGCACCGGCAAAAATAAGTGTAAAAATTTCGCTCATACGCGTTGCCAGAGGTATGAGCGAGTTGCGAAATGCATGTTTCCAAACGGCCCGGTTGAATGGCGATCCCTTTACCAGCGCGGTGCGCATATAGTCCTTTTTAAGCTCCTCGAGAATACTGTTTTTCATGAGGAGCGTCAAAAAGGCAAATTCACTGGCCATATAGCAGATCATCGGCAGAATCATGTGATGCAGAAAATCACCGACTTTGCTCAGGACGCGCAGATTTTCAAAGTTGTCGGATACGATACCTGAAAGTGGAAACCACTGGAAATAATCCCCGCCGGCAAAAAAGATGATCAGCAGAATCCCCAATGCGTATCCGGGAATCACATAACCGACGAAAATGATAATCGAGGTTGCCGTGTCAATGGCCGTCATGTTTTTGACGGCCTTGAGCATTCCCAGCGGAATACAAACAAGATAGGAAAGCAGAAACGAAGTCAGGCCGAAAAAGAGCGAAATGGGAAAGCGTGTCGATAATACGTCCCACACCGGTTCCTGGTAGGCATATGAGGCGCCCAGGTCAAGCCGCAGTACATTCCCCAGCCAGATAAAGTAGCGTACCGGCGCCGGTTTGTCGAATCCGTAATATGCCTTGATATTTTGAATTTCTTCATCGGAGATCGAAACAGAAGCATCGACGCCCCGTTCGCTTGTGGTCGCTCTTAGCCTGGCAATCATCTGCTCGACCGGGCCGCCGGGTACGAATTGAATCAACGTGAAACATATAACGGTGATTCCGAGAATCGTCGGAATCATGAGCAGCAGGCGCCTGATTATATAATATTTCATTCTGCGTAATGAATATCACCGCCCGGCGATTCAAGCGATGCGTCGTTTTTCACTGCCTCCTGAAGAGCTTTGTCTTTTCCGGCGTCGTACCACCAGTAAATGGGAATAATGTCTTCGTTATTAAATTTGTCAAATACATATTCCGGCGTTCCGAACTTGTTCCAATAGAGCATGCGATGCTTGTCCGACTGCCAAAGCAAGACATACGGGACTATTTCGTTCAATCGTTTGTCAAGTTGCTTGAGCAATTCGATTCGCTTGTCGAGACTGAATTCAGTTTTTTGAACTTCTATTATGCTGTCAACAATTGAATCCCGTACGCCGGGAATATTATTTGTTGCGATATCCATTGCCGTTGCCGAACTCCATGACGCTTCCGGATCACGCAGGCGCGATGCGCCCCAGGCTATCCAGTACATGTCAAAATCGTGTTTGTCCAGCCGCTTGCGCAGCGATGAGAGCGACAACTGTTCGATTTTGGGCACAAAACCGACTTGCTTTAAGTCTTCGAGGTAAATATTTAGATGGCGATGATCCACGCTGAAGGTGATGAAGGTAATGTCAAAGGGCTTGCCGTCTTTAACCAGCAACCCGTTGTCGTCAACCACCCATCCGGCTTCCTTGAGCAGTGCGCGGGCTTTGTCGGGATCATACGGCGTGACGGGCACGTCAGGATTGATATTATCGGGATAGAGATCCGGATAAAAAGAATTGAGCAGAAAATACTGGTTGTACATGAGTTTCTCATTCATCAATTTGCGATTGAGCAGGTAGCACAGCGCCCGCCTGACGCGCACGTCCCGAAATTTATCCCGGCGCAGGTTGATCGCCATTCCCTGGTAGCCTTTCGGTTCTTTATTGTAAATATTCTGCCGTACTACCCAGCCTTTTTTGACGGCATCGAAATTGGTTTTGGTCATCCAGATTGACGAGGTATAGACAGCATACGCATCAAAAACCTGTGTTTTGAATGCCTCCAGGGCCTTATTGCGGTCTTCCATGAACTTATACTTGATGGTCTGGAAATTGTATTTGTATTGATTGTACTTTTTGATCCGGCCCCACCAATCATTGCGGCGTTCAAGCTCAATGAAACGATTTTTTTTGACTTCTTTGAGTGTATAGGCTCCACAAACCACGGGAAACTCGAAATTCTGCTCATTGAAGTCGACATTTTTCCATATATGTCTGGGAAGTGCCACCATGCCGCAAGCCGTCCAGAAATTGGACCAGTGATGCTTGACTGCCGAGAAACGAATTGTCTTTTCATCAATTACTTCCGGGCGTTCGAAGCGCTTTAAATCAACGCGAAAAAGCGAGGTCAGGTTTTTGGGATCCATAATGACGTCATAATAAAACTGGACGTCCTCAGCCGTAATCGGTTTGCCGTCACTCCAGGTTGCCTGGTCGTTGATCTTGAACGTGTAGGTCATTTTGTCATCAGAGATTTCCCACGATTCGGCAAGTATGCCGACAGGGTTATTCTCTGTTGAATGGAGGGTTGCCAGCGGTTCGAAAAGTAATTCGGTTATTTGCTTTGAAAAGCTGTTGTAATCCAGCCACATGTTCAGCGATTTGGGAAAGGAGCTGCCCCACGTGGTGTAGGTACCACCCGGTTTGGCATTGGGATCGGCAATAGGGTCAAACTCCCCGCCGGACTCCATGACGACGTCCTGAGCGGCCTGCCGGGATGCTGCTTTCTCTTTTTCTATATCCCTTTTTTCTCCACAGGCGAAAAGCACGATAATGCTCAAGCCACTAAGTAGAAATTGTTTCATAATCTTCTCCACGTAGTGAGTGTCAGTTGATTCAGGGTAAAATACCATATTATAGAAGGAAATTACCAATCCGGAACTAATTTTGTGGATGCCACTTTTGTGCAAATTCAGGACGAGTGACGGTCGTGCGTATTGCCTGAATCTCCTGCGGCGCAAAATTGCGCGAAATTACAGGAAAGGGTAACGTATGAGCAAAACCGTCGGCGAGGTGTTTTCTCAGCTCCGCTTCGGTTAGATGCGGGTTCACCTGCGAAATCGAAATCGTCTTGCGCTGAAGCAGTTGTTTGTGTACTTCACGCTCCTTTGATGAAATTTTCATGTAATTCGGCAGGGACTGGAATGCATCGGTCAACGGAATCGAACCATGCTGCAAAACGGCATGTGCCATGCGCTTCTGGGCCGAACCAATCAGTTTTTTTCCACTCACCATGATCTCGTCACGATTTGGCGCAAGAAAGCAGGGGAGCTTGATTTCGCGCCGCGCCTGTCGGGCGTCTATCACCGAATCGTGTGATGCTGTTTTGATTCCGGCATTGCGCAAGCCGGTCTGCAGGCCGTTGGAGATAATAGCATACGATGCTGCAATGGATTCTCCCATGTGGGTGACCGATTTCGGGAATATGCAACTGTAGGTGAGATCTTCGGTATGAAACACTGCCCGACCGCCTGTCGGCCGGCGTACCCACTCAATTGCTTTGCGGTGCATAACGTCAAGCTTCAGTGTGTCGGCTGCTTTTTGCATATAGCCCAGCGAAATTGCAGAAGGGCGCCAGGTGTACAACCGAACGTAGACGTGGCCGCTATTCACACATTTGTCAAGCAAATACAGGTCCGCTGCCATGTTGAACAAAGCCGTATGAGCAGCGTCGTTTATGAGGTGCAAATTTACGGTCATCAGGTGATCTCTGAATTCTGTGCCGGTGGCGATATCCTGGAGCACGGGATAAGCGTGAAAAGAGTGTCGTGCTACCAAAATAAATCGGGAGCAATGTGGTGTCTCGGGTGTTTGCCTTGCTGTGTGCTCGTGTTGCCCCGATTAGTGCCCATCATGTATTCTATATCCAACGGTTTAAAGAGGGTGCTTGACGGGAGTAAAATGCGGTATTGCCTTGCCTTTATTCTGATAGTTGCAACTCAATCCATTTCGGGTAAAAGCCGTTTGCATCGATTGATTAAGATGTATGACGATCCTGTTTTTTTTGCCCGGGATCGGGATGCCTATTTTGAGTACAGCTATTCATCTCATCGTGAGGATGATGCTGCACGCTCACCTAGCCTGGATGCGCAAGGTGACGGGGCCAAGTCGTTTCGACGGAAACTTGAAAACGATATGGGAATCAGCTATCGACGGATACATAGCCGTCTGAGCAGAGACAGCGATGTGGGCATTGCCGTGGGCGCCGACGGGCACTTTATAAAGGAATCGGATATTGTCTATAATGAACTTATAGGCAAAGGCGACACCACTGCTGAATCCGACATCAAAGCAAATGCGTATGCACATGTTTCGCTGGCCTACAGCCTCTACCGGGAAACAAAAAGACGAAAAATTGATCTGTTTGCCGGCGTGTATCTCCAGTGGAACACACATGCATTCAGGGAAATTGATAATGAGTATGAATCGGCTCATTTGAACTATCCGGCGGCGGATGCAAAATCTGAGCAGCGGTACGCAGCAATAACCGACGTGCGCGTGGCTCCACGCTTCGGCGTTGGCAGACCGGTCAATGCAGAGCTTATCTATCGTGCTCTCGAGATCGAAAGGATGCTGCGTAAACGCTACGCCTTGAAAGATACCCTTTCCGACAAAACTCTCTTGCAATTGACGCGTGCAATTGCCTCCCGGGAGCGTTTCCGCATTGAGCACGATTTAGCAGAAAAATTTTATTATCAGGATCTTGAACAAATTCTGGTAGCGGACAGCAATGTGCATAGAGACAAGCTGGACGCATACACTATAGAGAAAGCAGAGGAGGTCTTATATCATAACTACCCGGAGATGATGGACGGGCTGCGCTTCTACGTCTCATTATGGGAGCAAATAGAATTGTCGTATGCGCAGGAAAAAGTTAAGCGCAACGGAGCTGAAGTGCATGGAACAGGTTCATTGAGTTTAGACAACAGGTATGAGCTTTTTGATGTTCACCTGGTGTGGGGCAAACTCATCTGGAAGAATATTTTCATCAGGACTGAAGTAGAGGCGAATTTCATCTCAACCTCTTCCGAAAGCAATGTAGCCTTTGTCAAAACGGCATTTGATGATCCGCAGCAGCATCTGGACCTGTCGGTTTTTTATCTCATCACCAATAAACTGATTGCGAAGGCCGGTTGCTATCGCCTGCCTGCCTTTCTCGTAATCCCTGCGGATATTCCACAGACCATATATGCATCTCTTGATTATGTCCTTGAAGACGATATCACTCTGACATTGTCCTTTACAAAAAAGCAAATTAAGAACAAGCTTTACGATGAACAATTTTCGCTTAAATTAATGTATGATTTGTAAACGTATTCGATTTGTCTGGGCCATTTGCGGTGCGGTCATGTACTCATGCAGTACCAATCCAATTGAAGTCGATTACGGTTCGCAGCCGCTCTCGGGAGGCTCTTTTAGCAGTGTTGGTCTTTCCTCGATTTTGCATACCGAGCCATTAAGCTTTTGGGGGCACTCTGCCGGGTATGTGTACCGGATCGTTCCGTGGCAAGCCGACAGCGCCGGGAGTATCCTGCAACTCCGTGCGTCGCCGCCATCCGGATATAACCTGCAGCTTTTTTATGATTCAATCGGCAAACCCTCCCTGCTTACCGAAACGGAACTATACCATATAGATTCGGATGAACGCTTCACCAGTGCTGCATATTTGCATTGGAACACCGGAAGCTGGCCGCATCTGTATGCCGTTACCGAGGACAGCGTATGCGCCTATGTCCGGGTCATAGGAGACGAATACGAAATCAGAAGATGGAATGGATTATCGACCTCAATTAGCATAAATGACGAATTGACTATGTGGAATCCGGATTCGGTAATCCCGCATTTTGCAGCAAACAGCAGCTACTATGCGCTGGTCCAGCAAAGGCATACCGATTCCGTGTTAGTGAAAATATACGACCATTCCCGGCTTATCGATCAGGAATTCATGTTTTCGGATACCGACAGTGTTCAGATTCAAAAGATCTTTCTGCTTGACAATTACCTTTACATGATAATCATGGAATACCACGATCACAATTTTGACCTCAATCCAAGCTTTCTTGAACATACTGATTCATGGCGCTATGGAAGGAAGCGGTCGATTGTCAGAAAAAGGGTGAACGGCAAATGGTCCAGGATCACGGGGCAAAGTTTGATTTATGACAATCCGGTATCGACTTTCGGCAACTATTACCAATCCGAAGTCTATTACAAAAATGCCGCTGAAGTCTGGATACGAAACGGGGCATCCGGGTATCTGGTTGTGACACACAACACGGTTTCCTGGAACTCGTTCAGGTGTTGCGGCATTAATTCGTACGATCTTTTTACCTTTCTGCCGAATGGGCGCACGGTTTTTTATGACGAAGCAACCCAGGACTACCTCATTAAGTAAATCCTCAGCCTGACGCTGATATTGCCCTTTCCGGCGCATATCAGCCATTCCTGTCGCTCATATCTTATCGCATAATTTATCTTTTTGAGCTTCCCGTATCCACACAGAAAGAGACACGCCATGCCTACAAGTGCGATTGGAATTGATTTAGGGGGAACCAACCTGAAAGCCTGCATAATGAACAAAACGGGCGAGTTCCGTCATTTACGCCGGAGGCCTACGCAAGCTCAGAAGGGTGGCCCGGCAGTGCTTGACACTATCATGCGCATGATCGAAACTGTTCTGGCAGATGAAGGCGGGTCGGGTGGTATCCTTGGTGTGGGCATCGGCTCCCCGGGATTCGTTGACGAAGACGGAACGGTACTCGGCGGAGCGCAGAACCTGCCCGGCTGGGAAGGTATGCAGATTTTCGAGCCGATCAAAAGTAAATTTGGCCTGAACGTCACTGCCGGTAATGACGTTACCGTCACTGCGCTTGCGGAATCCTGCTTTGGCGCAGCGAAGGAAGTGAAAAATTCCGTTACGCTTGCGCTCGGTACCGGCATCGGCGCCGGCATTGTGGTTAACGGCAAGGTTTACAAAGGCACGCACGGGATGGCCGGAGAGATGGGACATGTTATTGTAGAAACAAATGGCCGGCAGTGCACCTGCGGACTGAAAGGGTGCGTTGAACAATACGCTTCGGGAACAGGCATTGTCAATGTTGCGCGCGAAATGTGCACTTCCTTCACTCCGCAAAAACCAAGTACTTTGGCGCGGATTGCGCTGGAAAATCCCTCCGGGATAACCGCAAAGCTGGTTTATGAACACGCTGAAGCCGATGACCCCTACGCACTGTACATAAATGATTACATTTGCCATAAGTTGTCCATTGCGATTGGCACCATTCTCAACAGCCTCGCCCCCGATCGGATAATCCTGGGCGGCGGTATCATGAAATCGCACGAGCTTATAATTGCAACAGTCAATAAGTACACACCCCGCTACTGCTGGAATAGCATCTGGGAGCGATGTGACATCGTGCCTGCAAAGGCGGGGGAAAATGCCGGCGTGCTGGGCGCGGCCGCGCTGGTATTCGAAGAAATGGAAGGATGATCATGAGCGACATCCGCGCAAACCTCAAAAAACTGCGCAGGCGCATCGCCAAATATGATGCAGCCTACTATGGTCGCAATGCATCATTGATCCGCGACAGGGATTATGATTCGCTCTACGCGCAGCTTGTCAAGCTCGAACAGGAGCATCCTGAATATGCATGCCCCGATTCGCCCACGCAACGCATCGGCAGCGATCTGACGAGAGAATTTCCCAAAGTCGAGCATTCGGTTCCCATGATGAGTATCGACAATACGTATTCAGAGGAAGAACTGATGGAATGGGTGCAACGGGTGCGAAAAGTGATACCCGACCAACCAATTCGGTTTGCCGGCGAGCTCAAGGTTGACGGTGTGGCGCTGGCTTTGCGATATGAGCATGGTTCGCTTGTCAAGGCAATCACGCGCGGCAACGGGACGGCAGGGGATGAGGTGACATCCAACGCCCGCACTATCCGCTCTATCCCCCTGCAGGTAGACTATTCCGAGCCATTCGAAGTGCGCGGGGAGGCGTACCTGACCTTTGCCAATTTTCAGCGGCTCAACAAAATGATGATCGAAGCCGGACAGAAACCCATGCAGAATCCCCGTAATACAACTTCCGGTACCCTGAAATTACAGAATCCGGCCGAAGTTGCAAAACGCAAATTGAGCTTTGCAGCCTATGTTATGCTGTGCGATTTGAATCAGAAGAGTCACTTCGAAAACATCGAATTGCTTGACAAACTCGGATTTCCCTGTGTGATCCATTCACCGGTGATGCAATCGGTTGAAAATATCATCTCATTTTGTGAAATGTGGGAGACAAAACGGCATGAAGTTGATTTTCCGGTTGACGGAATTGTCATCAAAGTTGACAGTTACGCACAGCAGCAACGTCTGGGCTCTACGGCCAAAAGCCCACGGTGGGTAATCGCCTTTAAGTATCAGCCCGAGACGGCGGTAACCAGGGTGGAGGCGATTGATGCGCAGGTTGGACGCACCGGCGTTGTGACACCGGTGGCGCGGCTCGAGCCGGTGCTGCTGGGCGGGACAACAATTCGCAATGCAACCCTGCATAATTATGATGAAATCAAGCGGCTTGACGTACGAGTCGGTGATTATGTCGAAATTGAAAAGGGGGGCGAAATCATCCCCAAAGTTGTGACCGTCATAATTGAAAAGCGCCCCCCCAACAGCAGTGAATGCGCACCACCCGCAACCTGTCCTTCGTGCGATTCGGCGCTCACGACACTTGAGGGTGAAGTAGCCCGCAGATGCGTCAATTCTTCCTGTCCGGCACAGATATTCGCTTCACTCTCCCACTTTGTTTCGCGTCCTGCAATGAATATTGACGGCCTTGGCCCGGCGATTTTGCAGCAATTGCTCGAGCGAAAATGTGTTACCAATCCGGCGGATCTGTTCACGTTGACAAAGGAGCAGTTGGCCGGGCTGGACCGCATGGCCGAAAAGTCCGCACAAAATGTGCTTGACGCACTGGAGAACGCGAAGTCCAATCCGGCGGACAAGCTGATTCACGGATTAGGCATACGCCTGGTAGGGGCTCAGGCCGCCAAATTGATCGCCCGGAGTATCGATGACATTTCCGATCTCTATTCTCGCAGTGCCGAGGAGCTTGAGAGCCTGGACATGATCGGCCCCCAGATGGCGCACAGCATTCGCACCTATTTTGACCGGGAGGAAAATCGTGGGTTGATCGAGTCGATGCGTGAGCTGGGTGTTAACTGTAAGGGACTTCCCCAACCGACAGCCGGCGGTGCTTGTGCCGGCAAAACGTTCGTACTCACCGGAGCGTTGTCACAATTTACCCGGGAGGAGGCCAAGGCCCGGATTGAACAGCACGGCGGCAAAGTCTCCTCAGCCGTCAGCTCAAAGACGGATTGTGTTGTTGCCGGGGGCGAAGCCGGGTCAAAGCTGGCTAAAGCGCACAAACTGGGCGTCACCGTTCTCGATGAAAAATCATTTCTGCAAATGCTGGAGGGCTAAGCTGTTTTCAGTTTTGAAAATCCACACTGAGTGCAGTCGAAACCTGAGACGTCGGTTGATGGTTGATATTTCAAACACAGGTTTGCCGCTGCAATCGGTCCTTTCGAGCATGGTCCCAATTGATGCACCAATTCCACATGGTGTATTTTAGCTCTTCACCTTTTCATGCACCACGGCACATCGTTCGCATCGAAGCCTATGGCACATAGTCAACAAGATCCGCAGCCAGCCAATCAGCAATTTCAGCCCGTTTACCGGCAGCAACCTGTTGATGATCCCGATGAAATCAACTTGCTCGAATATTTTTATGCACTGATAAAGCATAAATGGATTATTATTCTGGCCACCAGCCTTGGCCTGGCGGGGGGCTACAGTGCAGCTATTGTCAAGGGGCCTTCCTTCGTTGCGGAAGCTACTATTGCTCCCAAAGAAAAAGAAGATCAGAAAATGCCTTCGATCTCAGGATTCGGCGCACTGGGCGGGATCGTTGCAAATCAATTGAATCTCGGCGGCAACGCCAGCCTCGAAAAAATTGCCCTGGTGCTGGGTACGCGCAAATTCAACGGTGAACTGGTTGAAGAGTATAAACTGCTTCCGTTTATTTACAAGCATAGTGCCCCCGAAAGATACGCAGAGTTTTATGATTCTGCCCGCAATAGCTGGAAAGATGATTTTGACAAACCGGACAAAATGATAATCGGCGATATGTTGTCGGGGCTTGTGGAGCATGAAATCAATGAAAATGCGATGACATTGACAATTTCAAGTAAGGATTCACTGTACGCTACCAGGCTGATCGGCATCTATATCGAATTTCTTGATAATTACCTGCGGAAAATGGTTCAGGAAGAGTCACAAAGCAACGAGAAGTATTTGACTGAGCGTATCCAGATCGTTTCCGATGTGCTGCTGCGGGAGAAAATACTTTCACTGATTGCACAGGAAGAGGAACGCCAGATGCTGGTCAGCAAAGAGGCATTCAAGGTAATCGATCCGCCCTTTACCCGCAAGGAATTCAAAGCAAAGAAGCTCTATCCAATCGTTTTCGGATTCGGCCTCTTTTTTATTACGGTTCTCTTTGTTGTGTTTGGCCATGCCTTTACGTCTGCAGACAAGACCGAAGAGGACAAGCTGCTGCTCGAGAAGATCAAACGGGAAGCCACGAAATTACCGCTTCAAAAATAGGCTGCGTGCGCATCGACAGCTGGCTTAATGCATACCAGTGCGAAAGTGTTTCCCGGCGTATCTTACCACTTCTCCGGTTTAGCCTGACGCAGCATTAAATCCCGCACTGCCAGTTGGGCTGATTTCCCCTCAAACAGGGTTTTATATACTTCGGTTGTGATCGGCATGTCTATGTCGAATTTCCGGGCAAGGTGATAGACGGACTTGGTTGTTTCGACACCTTCAGCGACCATCGTCATTTTGCTGAGAGCCTCATCCAGCGACAGGCCGGTTCCCAGAAGCTCGCCCATGCGACGGTTGCGGCTGTGTTTGCTCATGCACGTTGTAATCAGGTCGCCCATGCCGGCCAGGCCGCTGAAGGTTTGTTCATCGGCGCCGATGCGCTTACCGAGCCTGACCATCTCGACCATACCGCGGGTGAGCAGCGCTCCTTTTGTATTGTCACCGAATCCCAGACCGTCGCAGATGCCGGCCGCCAGCGCAATGATATTTTTTACGCTGCTTGCCAGCTCCACGCCGGTTACGTCATTATTGGTGTATACGCGAAAGGTTTCGGTTGAAAATTCTTTTTGTATCAAGGTTGCCAGGTGGAAGTTTTCCGACGCGGCGGTGATAACCGTGGGGATGAAGCGCGAAACCTCTTCGGCATGGGTTGGTCCGGAGAGTATGGCAATTTTTGAGCTGCTGAGTTGAGGGATTTCTTCGAGGAGTACTTCATTCATGAGCTTGAGCGTAGTGCATTCAATGCCTTTACATGCAATAACCCAGCCTTCGATACTGTCAATTTTTTTCTGCGGGACGTGTGCGGCAATCAACTGAGCGGTGGAACGCAGTGTTTGCGAAGGCACCACGCAGAGCATCATTGACGCATGCTCGAATACATCGAGAACGTTGTTGGTGATGGCTACAAAATCGGGAATGCGGACGCCCGGCAGTTTGGCCGGGTGCTCACGCTTTTCGCCGAGCATCTTTGCATCTGCTGAGTTGAATTCCCACATGGCAATATTGTGGCCCCGTCTGGAAAGCAATGTTGCTAATGCGATACCCCAACTGCCGGCGCCTAAGATTCCAATATCCACGAGTGTGCTCCCGGTAAAGGTTGTGTATAAAATTACACATGACCGGGAGCAGATACAACTCTGCATTGGCCGGCTGCTGATGCAGGGCGTGTACGGATTGTATACTTGTAAGGAGCAATTAATCCGGTTCTGCATATGAAAGCAAATCGAAGCAACGACGGTAATGTGATAATTCGCCGGCTTGCCAAAAAGTGCGCATCCGCAATTGCTGCATATATCGATCATCCGGGCAGCTTATCCATACAGCCGCACAAAGTCTTGCGTATTGCCTATTTCATCGGGGGTGGTATTGGCGATGGCATCATGAGTGCACCTGCGCTGGCCCTGCTCGGCAAAACTTTTACCCATGCGCAAGTTGACGTGCTCGTGCCGCGGCAGTCGTATCCCGTTCTGGCAATTCTTTTGAGCGAGTATCGTGTTGCGCCTTTTCATCCAGAGCGGATACTGCTCTCTGTGTTACCCCGTTGGCATAGACCATATGATCTGGCGTTTACCAATACTATCGCAGCCTTCAAAATGGGAATCGAATACGCGGCTGTCCTTTGCAGTTCTGTTGCATGTGGATTCCGGTATTCGGACGAAGGTTTCGGTGAACGGCTGTATTCCTTTACCCGACGCCTGCAGCACGACGAACATGACCGTTGGCAAAATATGCTCCTGATCAGGGATACCGTAGCCGGCGTTGGCGAGCAAGCACTGGTCGAATGCTCGAGCGTATCGGCTCAAGTATCGCCGCAGCGCACCGCTGCTGTGGTGATGCATCCCGGTGTGGCACGCGGTTATGCATTGCGGCTCTGGCCGGTAAGCCGCTATCGAGAAATTGTTGAGCGATTGCGCGACAGGAAGGTGAAGGTAAAGGTGTTATTCGGTCCTGCCGAGCGCTATCTGATTGACGATTTCGAAGGCATAGCCGGCAACGGCGTTGAGCTTCTGGTTTGTCCGGGAGCGCAGAAGCTGGTTGATACAATTTCCGAAGCATCGCTTTTTGTCGGCAATGACTCCGGTCCGGGACACATTGCTGCATTGGTGGGTACGCCGGGCATCAGCCTGTTTGGACCGGCCGATCCGGCGCGAAGTGCACCGCAGGGTCCTGCACATACCGTGCTTTACACAGGTGAAGCGTGTTCACCCTGCCACTTCAAATCGGCGGCATGCCGCACGAATAACTGCATGCAGAACATATCGGTTGATAGGGTGTGGGAAGTGGTTGTCCAAAAGTTGTTTGGCACCTGATATCCCTTTGCTCACGGCGCGGCAATCCGATTTCTGCTCAGCCTTGTTGCCAATAGCCAGTCGAACATATCTTTGTCAACGGTGAGCTGGTGTAGTCGCCGCGGCGCCAATGCTTGCGCAATCCGGCAATTGCCCTGATCATTTGCAGTCCGTTGACAAAGGGGTGAACCGTCGATTCATTCGTCGAAGTGAAGCGCACCGGAATTCGCCTGATTGACATATTGTACTTCAATGCGATATAGAGCAACTCCACATCAAATGCAAAATTTCTGCAGGTCAGCAATGGAAAAAGCGCGTCTGCGATGTCACTGCGAAATGCCTTGAATCCGCATTGGGTGTCAAACAGCCCACCCGTAACCAGCAGGCGGATGAAATGTGGAAAGAGCCGGTAGGTTAATTTGCGCACCGGATTTACCATGCGGACGTACGTCGATTCCGGAAGTGTGCGGTCGCCAATGACAATGTGGTACCGATAATCGAGAATGAGATTACGGGCGTATCGAATAATGGACAATTCAAAAGGCAGATCAGCGTCCAGAAACATTTTGCACCGCGCATTGCTTTGCTGCATGCCCAGGGAAACAGCACCTCCTTTTCCCTGGTTGTGCGCTGACGAGATTATGCGGCAGGTGGCGCCGTTGAGCTTGCTCAGCTCATCAAGTGAGTGATCGGTGCTGCCGTCGTTGACGACCACCACTTCAAAATTTTGACTGATCGATGCCAGATACTCGTGCAGGCGGATGACGCTGTCGGCTATAAAGCGTTCACTGTTGTAAACAGGCAGAATGACCGCAAGTTCTCGTGATTTAGTCATGGCATTGCCTGCGAGCCTACGTTTCGGATAAAGCGCGAAG
The DNA here is from genome assembly GCA_014728295.1 of Chitinivibrionales bacterium. Classification (GTDB taxonomy): domain Bacteria; phylum Fibrobacterota; class Chitinivibrionia; order Chitinivibrionales; family WJKA01; genus WJLW01. The sequence goes on from WJLW01000067.1 coordinate 28,646, forward strand.
CTTCTTGAGCACATAAATCCCGTCCCTGCTGAATATCGTCTCATATTTGCCGGAATCGCGCAACCGCAAAAACCTGTTGCGCATTTCTTCAATCGGACGGTTTTTGAATGTCTTGTTTACCAGTTGATAGCCGTCTTCCTTATAGCGCATGTCAAATATGACAAATTCCGGCATTTTCCGGGGGAATGGATGCGGATACAAATAGAGTTCACGCCGCTTAAAGAGGTGAATCGCCGTGTGTCCAAGCGATGATACGGAAGCTCGATCGGGAATCATTTTCACCGCTTCGTCGAGCAGGCGGGCGCGTTCGGGTATGAAATAGCGCTCAGGACCGGCACGCCAGAAGCGGTGGCTCAGTGGTGATTCTCCGTTAGCAAGGCCGAAGAGGGCATTGGAAGTGACAAGTGCAATCACAAGCGTTTTGCGGGCGGCAATATCATTTCGACGGAGTATCTCGAGGATCGACCAGAACAACATGGGCGAGAGAATAGCCTGGTGATGATTGTAGATGTGGAACGTACCGTACAATTCCTTCACCATCATGACACTGGTAGCAACATACATTTTCCACGATGCGAGCGGGATCAACAGCAGCGGCGCAAACAACCAGGTAAGCTGTTCGTAATTGTGAATGGTAAAGACGCGCTCCGCGATCAGCTCAGGACGCGTCAACATGGTAGCCAGCACCCCCGTCAGCCCCGCTTCGCCACCGGGAAAGCTGTTGGCAATGGCCTGCGTCTCGGTTCCATTATTGAACAAAGGGATCAAATGAATTTGAATGACGAACGTTGATACGGCGCTCAAAACTGATGTGGCAAGCAACGGTATGCGCATGTGCCGTTTTTGAACTGCCATAATAAAAATGAAAGGTGCAATCACCAGGCCGATGTGCTCTTTGCACAAGATAGCCATGATCAGGCAGGCATACCAAAAACTCCAGCGATTTTTATGGAAAGCCCAGATCATGCCGAACACAAAGGGTACGGCCAGCGGGTCGGCGTGGAAATCACTGATAATGCCGTATTGCAATGGAAACCAGAGGTAGAGGGAGGCCTGCATGAGCAAAGCCTGTATGGGTGAATGCAGAATGTCTTTGCAGGTGTAATAAAAAATGATCCCGCCTGTAGCTACTGCTGCGGATTGCACGAAGTAGAGGGTTGCTGCAAACGGAATTACTTTCATCAATGGTACGATGAGCAGGAAAATCAGCGAGAAGTGATCTCCCAAACTCGAACCGAATCCACCCTCCAGAAGGGCCATTTCAAGCAACCTGCCCTGTGTCGCATTCCAGATCGGATGAACCATATATCCAAAATCAAGCCAGGTATTATAATAGCTCAGATATCTCAACTGGGATTGCAACCCAAAAACGAGCGCGTAGGCAAGTGCCGCAATGTACGGCCAGTGTTTGTGCTGTACAAAGGCGGGGGCTTTGGTGCTGCGAAGGCGCAAGCCGATGGAAAGACTCAAACTGCCAATCGCACCCGTCAGCCAGAGCGCATTGATGAACGCCCGGTTGGCGAACAGTTCCCGGATCCAGATCGCGGCGAGCCAGATATGCCAGGTTGACGCCGCAACCGCAATGTAGTTGCCCGCCTTCAGTGCCGCTGCACCTGCGGGCAAAGACAGTGCAAGCACTACACTCACCCAGCTTAGGGCACAAAGTGGAAGTGCCGGCGGAACCTTTCCGCCCAAAGCCTGGACAAATACGTAGGCGCCGCACAGTAGTACGGATGATGCGGTTTGCCAAGAGCGAGAAGATGCCATAATCCCGAAAGTATCCGTTCGTAACTGATGTGGCAGGTCGGCACGATTTGGTGTCAAATTTTTATTGTATCATGATGCTCATCAGGCTTCATCTTTGCGTATGACAATGATATAGTTTTTAGTAGACCTTTTCGAAACGGAGAATCTTTTTTGCGCTATCAAGGATTAGAACTCGACCCCTTCCAGGCCAGGGCCGTTACGGCAATCCAAGAAGAACAATCGCTTATCGTGGCAGCACCCACCGGATGCGGGAAAACGCTTATTGCGGAATACGCAGTTGATCTATCGATTGACAAGAAGAAAAAGGCCGTCTACACGGCGCCGATAAAAGCGTTGTCCAATCAAAAATACCGTGATTTTCGCAAGCGTTTCGGTGAGGAGATGGTCGGCATTCATACGGGTGATGTGACTATCAATCCCGACGGACAATTGCTCATTATGACTACCGAGATTTTCAGGAATCTGGTCCTGGAGAATTCCTCACGCCTTGACGATGTTCACTATGCCGTTTTTGATGAAATCCACTACCTGGACGATATGGAACGCGGGACCGTCTGGGAAGAGAGCATTATTCTGGCTCCCCGGCATATACGCTTCATGTGCCTGAGCGCCACGGTGCCAAACTTGCAGGAAATCTCGAATTGGATGACGACGGTGCGTGATACCGACTTTGAGGTTATTGAAGAAAAAGTCCGGCCGGTTCCCTTGCGCCACTTCCTCTTCAGCGCCAAATACGGCAATATCACGCTTAAAGGAATTCGAAAAAAATTTCGTAAAAGCCCGGGACTGCGCAAGAAGTTCCTGCGCAAAAGGCCGTCATCGCGCAAAATTATTCACCATGTGCTGCGCGACCGGAATACGCCCGTACTGTACTTCTGTTTCAACCGCCGTGCCTGTGAAAACAATGCCGAAAAGTTCACGCAGGTTGATCTTCTGAGCAGTGACGAAAAAATCGAGCTGATCAAACTGGTGGACGATCTCATCACGCAATATCGATTGCAGGATTACGACCGCCTGGGGCGGATGCGACGATTGTGGGAAGCCGGTTGTGCATATCACCATGCCGGCATTCTGCCCGCCGCCAAAGAAATCGTAGAGCGGCTGTTCAATTCCGGGCTTATCAAGCTTCTGTTTTGCACCGAAACGTTTGCCTTGGGCATAAACATGCCGGCCCGCGCGGTCATATTCGATCAGCTCGAAAAGTTCGACGGGGTTGACTTTAAGTATCTCATGACCCGTGAGTACAACCAGATGGCCGGGCGTGCCGGGCGTCGCGGGATGGATGAGCAGGGGTACGTTTACAGCCAGGTTATTCCCGAAGCGACCGATCCCCGTGAGATCGAGCGGCTGTTTTACGGCAAAAATGAAAAAATTGTCAGTCGTTTTTCTGCATCATATTCGACTATTCTGAATCTTTACACTCAGTTTGGCGATGACGTACTTGACATTTTCAGTAAGAGCTTCGCCAACTTTAAAAGCGGCGTATTCGCCAATACCAAACTCTATCGCCGTGAAGAAGAGCAGATCAAGGCGCGGATTCAATTCCTCAAATCCAATGGTTATCTCAATGGTACATCCTTGACGCGCAAGGGCCTGCTTGCGGCGTCGGTAAGTGGCTGGGATATCCAGTGTGCGGAGTTGCACTATTCGAACAGCTTTGCAGAGTGTACGGTCGAACAGCTCCCCGTCGTTCTGGGCGGACTTATCTCCGACAGCAAGCGTAACAGACGCAACGCTCCCCTTACCGGCGTTCGGCTGAAATTTGCCGCCGAAAAGGTTATCAACCGTTTGCGCAGAAGAGAAATAAAATTCGGCATCATCAACCCCATCCGGGAGTACGACTATTCGATGGCCGCCCCGCTCTTTGCCTGGGCAAATGGCTGCAGCTTGAAGGAGCTCGAAGCGTTCGGAATTCCCGAGGGTGATATTATCCGCCTGTTACGCATGGTGGTGCAACTGCTGCGAACGCTCCGGGATAAACTGCCCGATCCGGTTATGGCCGAGCGCATGCACGAAGCGCTGGTACTGGTCAACCGGGATGTCGTTGATGCGCAGGCCGAACTTGAAGTTGACTTGCCGGAAAATGCGCCGGAGTCGTCGCCGCAATAGCGCCCTACTCTTCCTCTTTCACAAATTTGCCATTCTTAATTTCTCGATTGGCTAGGCGGACGCCGCCCGCCTTGACGCCTTTGACCAGGTAGTCGGAAATGCGAAACATTTCGCTGAGCACTCTGACCCTCGGTTTTGGTTTATAATCGGTGCTGATGAGCAAATTCGAGTCGGTGGTCAATTTGAGAATGGTGCAATTCTCTGGAATGAGCGAATAGCCTTTATTGAGAATATACTTTTCGATTTTGCAGCGCTTGAAATACGGAGCGCCGGATTTGTTGTCTTTGTAAAGTGCATTGAAAATCGTGTTGTCGGTTGTCTGCTTGTCCACAAAGCCGCAGTAGAGCATGCCTTTGTCAACGAACATTTTGTCGGGTACGTCGGTCACAAAGTAAGCACCGGATTTTTTGATGACAAGGATCCGGTCGTAGGTTGATACGTCATACAGCACATTACCGTTGACTTCATAGCCCAGGTAGCCGCTGTCTTTGTCATAGCGCAGTTTGAGATTGCGTTGGGCCGCTTCTTTCACGCCAACCTGTTCGAATGAAATCAGCTCGGTGCGACGGGGATACGTTTTTGCATACTTTTTGATGAGTCCCTCTAGAAAAGCGATGGCATACTCGGTAAGATGTACGAGGTGGTTTTCAATCTCGGCCAGACGTTTGAGGATGCCCTCCATTTCTTTTTTGGCGCGCTCGATGTCATAGGCTGAGATGCGTCTGATGGGAATTTTGAGCAGTGTGTCGACGTCTTCCCGGGTAACCGCGCGTTTGATCTGCTTTTTAAAAGGGGCGAAGCCGTCAAACACCGCCTTGACAACAGCTTCGGCCGTCTTTTTGGTTTCGATCTTTTTGTAAATGCGGTTTTCGATAAAAATCCGCTCGAGTGTTTTCGCGTGCAGCTTGTCAAGCAATTGTCCCTTTTCGAGTTCTAATTCAGCCTTGAGAATGCTGACCACATTTTCTGCGTTATGACCGATAATCTCGGATACCGACATGATGGCGGGCTTCCCGTCGGTGTTGATCAGCAGGCAGTTGACGGCAAGTGACGATTCGCAATCGGTGAAGGCGTACAGGGCGTCTTCCGTATCCTTCGAATGTACGCCGCGCGCCAGGCGAATTTCGATCTCGACCTGCTCTGCCGTAAAGTCGCTGATACCGGAGATTTTGAGCTTGTTTTTTTTGGCGGCAGCCTCTATAGATGCAATGATGCTTTGCGTAGTGGCCCCGAAGGGTAGTTCTTTGATGAGAATTCGCTTGGGATCTTTGGTGTCGAGTTTCGCCCGAACGAGTACTTTCCCGTTACCGTCGTTATAGTCCGAGACGTCGGCCAAACCGGCGGTAGGAAAATCCGGAAACACCAGCAGTTGTTCATTGCGCAGGTAGGCAATCTCGGCCTCGAGCAATTCTATGAAGTTGTGCGGCAAAATTTTGGTCGCCATGCCGACGGCAATGCCCTCGGCTCCCTGGGCAAGCAGCACCGGCACCTTTGCGGGAAGCGTCACTGGTTCTTTATTGCGGCCGTCATAGGATGGCAGGAATTCGGTAATTTCCGGGTTGAACAGGGTCTCGCGACCCAGTGGCGTCAGACGGCATTCAATGTAGCGGGCCGCCGAGGCTTCATCCCCGGTAAAGATGTTGCCGAAGTTCCCCTGCTTGTCGACAAACATGTCCCGATTGGCCAACTGGACAAGTGCGGCATAGATTGAGGCATCGCCATGCGGGTGGTAACGCATACTGTGGCCGACAACATTGGCGACTTTGTGAAACTTGCCGTCATCGATTTCATGTAGGGTGTGCAGGATGCGACGTTGTACCGGTTTCAGCCCGTCGTTAACATGCGGGATTGCGCGTTCTTTGATGACATACGAGGCGTATTCGAGATAGTTGGTATTAAACAGGTTGTGAACGTAGGCCATTAAATAAGGTTCTCCATAATGAATTCACGTCGTTCGGGAGTGTTTTTGCCCATGTAAAATTCGAGCGTGTTGAGGATGGTTTTAATGGATTTGATATTGACTTCCACCAGACGCATTTGCTCCCCGATGAATTGTCCAAACTCCCGGGGCGAGATCTCTCCCAGCCCCTTGAACCGGGTGATTTCGGGATGCGCAATTTCACCCATGGCGATGTTGCGCTCCTTGGCCGAATAGCAGTACCGCGTGGCTTTCTTGTTGCGTACCCGGAAAAGGGGTGTTTCCAGAATAAAAACATGCCCGGCAACAATAAGCTCCTCAAAGTAGTTGAGAAAAAAGGTCAGCAACAGATTGCGGATATGGAACCCGTCAACGTCGGCGTCGGTGGCGATAACGATTTTATTGTAGCGCAGGTTCTCGATACTGTCTTCTATAGCCAGGGCCATCATTACATTGTAGAGCTCTTCGTTTTTGTAAATTGCTGCCTTGTTTTTGCCGAACACGTTTTGCGGCTTGCCTTTGAGCGAATAAATTGCTTGCGTATACACGTCCCGGGCCGATACCAGAGATCCGGCGGCGGACTGGCCTTCGGTAAGAAATATCATCGTCTTCTCACCGAATTTGGGCTGGTCGCGATGATATTTGCAATCGCGCAAATTAGGTATCTTTATCTCGATACGCTTTGCCGCCTCTTTTGCCTCTTTTTTTACGGTGTTGAGTTCTTTGCGCAATTTTTCATTTTGGACGATTTTGGCTTCGATGCGTTTTGCGGCGGTAGTGTTTTTGTGGAAATAGTCGACGACGCCGGACTTTACTTCAGAGACGATCCAGCCCCGAATCTCGGTATTGCCCAGTTTGTTTTTAGTCTGCGATTCAAATACCGGCGATTTCAGCTTGATTGCAACCGCCCCGGCAATGCCTTCACGCACGTCAACGCCATTGTAATTTTTCTTGAAGTACTCATTGATGCCCTTGAGAATTCCCTCCCGAAAGGCGCTTTGATGCGTACCGCCGTCGGAGGTGAATTGCCCATTCACAAATGAGAAGTAGGTTTCGCCGTAATTCGAGGTGTGTGTCAGCGCGAATTCGAGGTGTTTGGTTTTGAAGTGTGCAATATCATACAACGCGCTGTCGCCAATCTCATTGGAAAGCAAGTCCTTCAATCCCTCTCTCGACTCGAATTTTTGCTTGTTGAAATAGAGGCGTAATCCGCTGTTCAGGCAAGCGTAATTCCAGAGGCGTTGTTCAATATATTCGTAATTAAATCGAAATTCGTCAAAAATTTCTTCATCGGGCTGAAATTCAATCAAGGTACCGTCCGGTTCTTCGGAGGCCTTGCCTTTCCTGTTTTTCTGCATTTGCCCCTGCGAAAATATCGCTTCGGAATAGTTTCCGTTTCGATAGGCCACTACTCTGAAATAGGTCGAGAGGGCGTTCACTGCTTTGGTGCCTACGCCGTTCAGCCCTACGCTGAATTGAAAAACGTCATCATTGTACTTTGCGCCGGTATTAATGACGGAAACGCATTCGATGACTTTGCCCAGTGGTATGCCGCGTCCATAGTCCCGCACCGTTGCCGTGGCCCCGTCAAGCGATATATCAATCTTTTTGCCATGCCCCATGATATACTCATCAATAGAGTTGTCAACAACTTCTTTGAGCAGAATGTAGATGCCGTCATCCGGATTGGAACCATCCCCCAGTCTGCCGATATACATGCCGGTGCGCAGGCGTATATGCTCGAGTGAACTGAGCGTTTTTATCTTGCTTTCATCGTAAACGGAGCTTTTTTTTGTGGCCATAATTCTCTGTACAGGCAGGAATGTTCGTGGATCATCTTTACGTTGTCTAAATATATATAGTAAATGCGACGGCTTTCAAGATCGAATCGCTTCTGTTGTGGACATTGCTCTCGCGTGCACTACATCTTGGTACGAAAGTGAAAGGTTCCCCGGCGGCATCAGGGGGGGGCAAAAGCCGGCTTTGCGTTCAATATCTTGAACATGGTTTTGCACATACCACTGCAAACAAGCCATTTTGTTTGTATTATAACACCAGGAGCCAGGAGTAACCAATGCACACTATCTTCAACTATACCGATTACCGCAAATATCTCAAAGACTGGTATGATACGAAAAAAGAAGCGAATCATAATTTTTCTTATCGCATCATTGCCGATAAAGTCGGATTTAAATCTGCCGGACATTTCACCATGATTTTGCAGGGCAAGGCAAACATAAGTCTCTCGCTTGCTTTGAGATTCGCTGATTATATGAAGCTGAAGAAACGCCAGACCGAATATTTCGAGTACATGGTGCTGTTTAATCAGGCAAAGAAACACGAAGATAAAAAGCTCTACTTCGAAAAAATGGGCTCCTTCAAGGAATCCGCTGTTTACCTGCTGCATGCCGACCAGTATGCTTTTTATGAGAAATGGTATCATGCAGCAATCCGGGCAATTCTGGATTTCTACCCCTTCAAGGGCGATTATGGCGAACTGGCGAAAATGCTGATTCCCTCGATAGCACCGTCGGAGGCGCAAAAGTCAATAGAGCTGTTGGAGAAGCTTGAAATGGTAAGCAAAAATGGCGACGGCTACTATCAACCCAGGGAGCAATTAATCTCCACCGGCTATGATGCGCGCTCCGTGGCGCTGAATAATTTCCTGATCAATTCCCTGCTGCGCAGCAAAGAGGCGGTAGACCGGTTTCCGAAAGAAAAGCGCAATATGTCATGTTTGACATTAGGAATTTCGCAGCGGGGATTTGATGCCATTCAGCAGGAGTTGCGGGAGTTTCGGCGGAAGGTGATGGGGATAGCGGAGAAGGATAGTGCCGACACCGTGTTTCAATTCAGCCTGCAGTTGTTTCCTCTGTCGCATAAGTATCGTGCCGACTAGTCATGCATCGGACTGCGACGGGGTGCATTTTCTTTGCGGATACGCCTTTCATTTCTGGTTAAGCGCATCCGCTTCAACTGCCGAATCGTGGGAATGGAAAGGAAGTAGGTTGCGACTCCGGCCACAATTGCCAGAATAATGCTGCCCACAATAAACTCGATGCCGTAGCGAAGTATCAGCTCCGTGATTTCCCCCTGCCGGTCAAAATCAAGGGTCCTACGCAGAACAAGTTGACCAATGCCAACACCGAAAATTACCAGAAAGGGCAGGAACGGCGGCGATGAGACGGAGACACCGATAAAGGCGAGCGGGCGATTTAAATTAAACAGAAAGGTCAATGCCATTAGGGTTACTACCTGAAAGCCATGAATCGGGAAAATCGCCATGAACACTCCCAGGGCAAGCGACAGTGCGGCCTTGCGCGGCGTCGTATTGGAACGCAGTTCATGTTTAATGAGAAATTTCAATTTGTCCCGCCAGTTATTGCCCGGCGCCGGCATTGTTTTGAAAGGCAGGAATATCTTGATTATCGAAGCTTTGGCATTGAACCGACTGATGCGCACAAAATCACGGATCGGGCGAAAATGAGAGACGGCTGCGTGCTTTGGCTGATACAGCAGGTGAATGTCAAGCTGCTTGACTACGATGCCGTGCCAGGCGGATTTGACCAGCAGCTCAATTTCGTATTCGTAACGTGAGCCTTTACAGGTGATATCCTTGATAAGCTCCAGCGGATAGGCCCGAAATCCGCATTGGGTGTCTCTGATGGCGAGTCCGGTGTGGAACTTGTACCAGAAGGCGCCGAATTTTCGGCCGAAACTGCTGCGCGGGGGTTGCCTGATCCCGGTCGTGGGGATGATGCGGTTGCCGATCCAGAGCGTCTGCGGTGCGAGATTGATCTTTTCGATGAATGCCGGAAGGTCCTCTGCAAGGTGCTGGCCGTCGGCATCAAGCGTTATTGCATGCGTAAACCCCTTTTCCCGCGCTCTTAGAAAACCGGCCTTGAGAGCCGAACCCTTGCCCTGATTGCGCTCAAACGTCATAATCTCGATACCGGGGATTGACCGCAGTATTTCGGCTGTTGCATCCGTCGAGCCGTCATTTATAACAATGACATCGGGGATATGCGCCTGTGTTGCGACTAGTACCTTTTCGAGCGTAGTGGCGTTATTGCAGGTCGGAATAATGGCGGCAACGCGCTTGTCGCTTTCGGGAGCCTGCGACATAACTACACTTGAGTGGTTGACGGTCCGGTAGGATTTGCAGCAGTGCCGGCGCGCCGGTCAAGGACGCGTAATTTTTTGCGACCGGCACCTCGAAGCGATTGAACCGTCGTTTCATTTGAAACAAGCACCGGAATGTGCACACGAGTCCCGGCGTGCAGCTTTTGGGTTATGGCGGTGACGACATCGGGAGACACGGCGGCATGGACGGTTACATTGTCTGATGTGGGTGCCTGGCTTTCGATTTCGACGAGATAATCGTTAATTTCATCGAACTCGTCAAGGATATTGGTAATGGTGAGTGGATAAATGGTCGTGCCGCGTATTTTGATCATTTGAGATTTACGCGCAAGAATCGGACCGATACGCGCTGCGTTTCTGCCGCATGCGCACTGGTCCGAAATTTTGAACGTAATGTCGCCGGTTTTATAACGCAACAGCGGCATGCCCTCAACGCCAAGTGGTGTTGCCACCAGTTCACCGGGAGTTCCGTCGGGAACGGGTTTTCCCGCTTCGTCAACTACTTCGGTATAGATCAGCTCCGGATGGGCATGTCCGCCGCACTGAGCCGTACATTCACAGTACGCAACGGCCAGCTCGGTTGCACCGTAGGTGGAAAAAACCTGTGCGCGGTACATTTCTTCCAGAATACGACCGGTTGCATTGAGTTCCATCTTTTCATCGCGGATGCTTTCGCCGATGCAGAAAAGCCGCGTAATTGTCGAATTGCGTGTATCAAAGCCGCATTTGTTAAGCTCGATCGCCAGTTTTTTGAGAAATGACGGTACGCCAACAATAACGGTCGGCTGGAGCAACTGAAGATAGTGTTTTTGCATTTCCAGCGGTAATACACCGATGCGTGACGTATTAGCTCCCAGTGTAGTCAGACCCCGGTAGTAGGCGATTCCGGCGATAAACAATCTGTCGAGACTGACAAAAATCTGGGCCCGGTCTTTTTCGGTCACCCCGGCCGAATAAAAACACAACGCCTCGTTGTAGGCCAGCCTGTCAAGGTCGCTTGCCGTCAGGCAATACGTAATCGGCTTACCGGTCGAGCCGCTGGTAACAACCGTCTCGACAAGCTTTTGCTGAGTAACGCCGATAAAGCGCTCTGTCTGAGTTGACAGAGTGTTCTTATCGGTAAAGGGGAGACGCTCCAGTGCACTCCTGTCGGTAATGTCGTCGGGATGAATATCCTTGAGCGCATCCTGGTAGTACGGCGAATCGTCTTTGATATGCCGCACATGATTGCGCATGGCGCGCATCGTTTTTGCTTCGATTTCTTCGGCCGGGAGAAATTCCCAGGATAATTCGGGCCTAAAAACCAATGATTATTCCTCCTGCCGGAACAAAGGGAAGTTGCAACGCCGGTTCTCTCACACCCTTTTTATAGGCTTCTGCGCGTTTGTCGCACCGGTCTATTTTCGAGTATGATTCGTTGAAATCCGGATTTATATAAGTCCAGAGATTGTCCTGGTTGTAAATATTTTGAAAATCAAAATAGTATATCATTTGTAAAAATCCAAACCCGAAGCGACGTTCGATGCGCAGATCCAGGCGATGGTACGCGGGGAATCGAGCCGAGTTAATGCCTTGATTTATATCCCGGTACCAGCGTTGATACAGCGTGTCGTAGGTAAGCGGTGTATAGGGCCTGCCGCCCAGATAGCGCCACTTGCCGGACAGCTCGATGCGATCGGCTACCGGCATGATCGGTGTCAGGATTTTGAACCAGATTTTCTGCTTGAGGTTTTTATACCAGTCTCGTGTGTGCAGCTCCTTCTTCCAGCCGCCCGTCAACGTAATGCCGCTTCCAAAATCATAATCACCGGGATACCATTCTTTGCGATGACCGGGGCGCAGGTCGTTGTAGCGCGAGATTGCATAGGAATATGCGGCAGACCAGAAAAAGCGATCGGTCAGCTTTTTCTGTGCAAAGAGTTCGAAGCCATAGCTGTAGCCCTTCCCCTGCGAAACAAGTTGACGCGACCGGGCAAATCGATCAATCGGGGAGAGAATGTCCCGGGTAAAAGAAAGCGGTACGGCCAGATTGTCATAGCGCTTGTAGAAGAGTTCGGCGATCATTTTAATTCCATAAGCGTCAAGCAGGTATTCTGCGCCGGCAATACCGGTAATTGCACGTTTGGCTTCGAGGTCTTTGTTTGCCGGATGAGCGGCAAGCTGGATATAGTCCGGATCCTGATAGTGCACCCCGAAGGCTGCCGTAACATCAAGCTGATCGGTCAGCGAATAGAGAGCCCCCAGCCGTGGCGATACATTCTTTGAATTAGTATAGTCAAACGCATCAACGCGCATGCCCGGCACCAGCCGCAGGCGCTCGAACGGATACAGTGTCGCCGAGATAAATCCGCCCGATTTGTAGCCGACATCGGCTCTGTGCGTGCGCCGGCTGATCAGGAGCGGATTGCCGTTTGCAGCGGTGACCGCCGAATCCGGGGTCGGCGCCATGATGTGGGCTACCGCGTTGCCGCCATCACTGCAGGCCGCCGTATCGAAGTGATACGTTTTCAGCGTATCGGGCTCGTCGGTGATGCGAATGTCAAAGGCTGCTCTGCGTACTCGTGCGCCGGCCAGAATGGTGTTGCGTGAACCGAATTCCCAGGCTAGCTCCACTTTCCCGGTTTGTTCCTCCTCCACCGAGACATTGTGAAAGAATAACCGGTCGCCGGTGAACTCCCGTCGATCAAAGCTGTTGCCCACTCCCGAAATCACCACCTTCGACGACAGGCGATCGGTCCAGAATCCCCGCCATGTCAAGCCGGTTGCATACACGGTGCCTTCCGAAGAAATCGCTTCGCCACGCGTATAGAATTGCTCGGCAGCATCTTCTATGTCAATGCTGTTGTCACCATACAACCCGTTAACGCTCAGTTTGTGATTCTCAAAATTCTGGGTCAATTTTGCCTGACCGCCCCAGAATTCGGGCACGGCAGCAATTGGGTTGTAGTCGGCCACAAATTCCAGAAAGCTGCGGGTTGCAGAGAGCATGAAGGTCGATCCGCGCCATAAGGGACCTTCTGCATGCCCGCCGACTCCGGCAATACCGATGTCGATTCCTCCCAATATGATTTTATCATTGCCATCACGCAGGGAAACATCCAGCACCGATGAGGCTTTGCCGCCGTATTGAGCCGGGGGTGCACCTGCACTGAATGTCAGGCCTTTGACCAGCATGGGGTTAATCAAAGATATGACGCCCCCTCCCGATCCCTGTTCGGCAAACTGGTTGGCATTGGGAATTTCGATATTGTCCATAATCAGCAGATTTTCCCCGGGCGCACCGCCGCGGACGATGATCTCATTGGTTTGATCGCTGCCCGATGCAACGGACGGCAGGTTTTGAATAACCCGTTGCACATCTACCAGCGCACCGGGTGCGCGCATGATCTCATCAATGTTCATGATCTTGGACGAGGAGGCCATGTCGGGAGCTTTGCGAAATGAAGTTGCGTGCACGGTCATCTTCTGCAATTGAACAACCGCCGGACTCAATTCGATGGCAATATGCTTGTCACCTTTGCCGGCCACGTACACGTCATTGCGATGCACCGTTTCAAATCCCTTTTTGGAAACCTTGACCGTGTAGCTGCCGACGCTCAGAGCCTCAAATGCAAAACTACCGTCAGGACCGGTTTCGACCGCCAGTGTCTCGGCCTCAATTGCGACCAGCGCGCCGGGAATCGGACGATTGCTTTGTGCACTCTTTACCGTGCCGATTATTCGCCCGGCGTCAACAAGCTGGAACGTGAATATCGCCGCCAATGCGCCTGCGCGCAGCGCAGGAAATCTCATTTGGGCCATTCGACGTGATCCTTGAGGCTGACTGTTGCCGTTTTGCAAATTATAATATGATCGAGCAGGGGCATATCAAGCAGTTTGCCGATTTGAAACAATCTCCGGGTAATCTTCCAGTCGGCCACGGACGGATTAAGTGTCCCTCCGGGATGATTGTGCGCGACCAAAAAAGCAGCCGCCTTGTTTTTGAGCGCCGATTCGACAACGGCGCGCGGGTAAATAACGCATTGATTGGCCGTGCCTTCCGCAATCACTTCGGTTGCTATGACAGCGTGGGCATTGTCAAGAAACAGGGCCGCAACGTACTCGTAGCCCCGATGGCCATAGTGGAAACGAAGATAATCCCGCACGTCATTGCTATGGGCGATAATCGGGCGCTTATCATATGATTCGTGCAGGCACCATGCCATTACTTCCTTCATGAGAATAAACAAGTGCGCGGCGCGCGCGCCTATGCCCTCGAAGTGCTGCAATTGTGCAGGCTCTGCGTGTAACACACCGCTCAATGATTTGTAGTGCCTGAGCAACGATTTGGCAAGCTCTTTGGTGTCTTTGCGGGGAATGGCATAGGTCAAAAGCAATTCGAGAATCTCATAATCGTGAAATGCCTGAATGCCGCCCTGTTGAAAGCGCTGCAGCAAACGTGTGCGATGTCCGGCGGTCCTGTATTCTGCTGAAGGTGTAGCCATTTACCATTCGACGGCAAGAGCTGCATAGGTGATTCCGGCGCCCACGCTGCAGAAAACCAGCTTGTCGCCTTTGGAAAGGTATTTTTCTATTTCGATGAGCGCCAGCGGAATGCTGGCTGCGGACGTATTGCCCACATGATCGATATTCAGGAAAAAACGGTCGAACGGAACCCCGCTCTTTTTGGCCGCCGCTTTGAGAATACGCCCGTTGGCCTGGTGGGGAACCACCCAGCGTACATCCCGGGGCTGCCAGCCGCTTTTCTCGATTACTTGACGAATGATAAAAGAAAAGCTTTCGGTTGCAAAGCGGAATAATGCCCGCCCGTCAAGGCGAATCCAGGGATCTGCATCGGTGCAGTTTGCCGGGACTTCGTAGCCGGGAAACAGGCGGCAGGCCTGGTTGATTCCTTTAGCATCGGCCGCCAGAATCTGTTCGCCGACACGGTGACCGTTCTTGCCCGATGCGATAACTGCCGCACCCGCACCGTCTCCAAACAGAAAATAAGTTGCCCGATCACCCGGCTCCAGAAGCCGCGATTGTATGTCAACCGCAACCACCAGCAGGTTGTCGGCAACGCCCGAGGCGATGAGCCCCTTTGCCACCGATATGCCGTAGAGCCACCCCGAGCACGCAGCGTTCAGGTCGAACGAGGGGACGGCTTTTGAAATAGCAAGCTTTTGCTGCAGAACACAGGCTGTGGACGGCATGGCGTAATCGGGCGTGGTTGTTGCAACGATAATACCGCCCACATCGTCCGGGCCCAGGTTTGCCTTTTTGAGTGCTTCGTTTGCTGCTGCAAGGGCCATATCCGAGGGCTTTTCATCCGGTGCGCCCCAGCGACGCTCGCGAATGCCGGTAACGCCGTAAACATATTCATCACTAATATCGTCAAAATGTTCCAATAATTCTTTATTGTCAACAACGCGTTTGGGCAGGTAGCCGCCGATGCCTTTGATGCAAATCTCCTGTACGGGAACGCTGCTAGAAGTGTGGGATACGGGGATAGGCGCCTGCTCCTGCTCGACCGGCGGCCGGGCAGCTTCCGCAGTCTGAAATTTCTTGACGGATTCATCACTTGTTTCGATTTCTATGACCGGTTCTTCAAATGAGGCGGTTTCGCCTTCATTGAACAGCAGCCGGGAAACTTTGCCGTCGCAGGGCGCTTCGAATTCGAAGGTCGATTTAGCGCTTTCCGCTTCGGCCAGAAGTTGTCCTTGCTCAAAAACGTCGCCTTCGCTGATGTGCCATTTAAGAATGGTCGCCTCGGTTTCTGCGGCAGCCTGGGCCGGCAGGTTGAGCGAAGTCGTAAACGTATTACTCATGTGCTGCTCCAATCATGGAATCTATGGTAGCGCATATGCGCCTGATGTTGGGTAGGTAGTGGAATTCAAGCTCTCTGGCAAAGGGAACCGGCATGTCGGGGGCGCAGATTATTTCCGGTACTGCGTGCAGTGTATCGAAACATTCTCTGGTAATCTCTGCTAGAAAATGGTTGCCCAGACCCGCTGTTCGGGTGCTTTCCTGAATAACCAGCAGTTTTCCGGTCTTTTTTACCGATTCGATGATAGGGCTCAGATCGGCGGGACTGAGAACGAATGGATTCCATATGTCGAGTGCTCCGGGATACCGGGCGGCTTCCTTGAGCATAAGCGCGGCCATGGCCCCCCAGCAAATTATTGTCAGTTTATCTCCGGATGCATACTGGCGGGCCCGCCACACCTGTTCACAATTACCGTCAAAATCGATATCACCGCCCTGCTGCGAGTAGAGCAGTTTGTGCTCGAAGACCAGGCACGGATTGTCATCGTAAAATCCGGCAACCAGGGCTTCGAAAGTTTCCTGGGGGGTGACCGGATAGAGCAGTTTCAAACCGGGAAAGCGCGACCAGAGTCCTTCAAATTCGCCTGAATGAAACGCCCCCAGCGTGATACCGCCGCCGCAGGGAAAGCGCAACAGCATCGCCGCAGGATGATGTGCGCGAAAGTACCAGGTTCCCGCATTAAAACCGATCTGCGTGGCCGCTTCGGTGGCAAAGTCTGCAAATTGAAATTCAATAATCGGTCGCGTATCCACCTGTGAAGCTCCTAAAGCAAAGCCAACCGTAGCCGATTCACAGATGGGCATGTCGAGGACTCGGGAGTCTCCGAATTTATCTATCAGCCCTTTGCATGATTTGAATGCTGAGCCGTAGGGGCCGATATCCTGTCCGGCAATAAAGGATCGCTCCTCTCTGTCAAGCAGATAGTGCAACGCCAGGTTAACCGCTTTGAGGTTTTTGACATTCCGGGCTTTGAACGGCTCGGTGACGACCGGCCTGACCGGAGCGAAGCTGATTAACGGTTTGGTATCGAGAGACACGGGGCCGACGCGCAACGCAGCTTCGGTTGCTTCGGCAATTTCCTGCGAAGCCTGCGCGTCGATTGCTGCAATATCTTTATCCGACAGCCCACATTCGGATTGTAATGCTGCTCGCGCTTTGGTCAGCGGCTCGCGTTTCATCCACGATGCTGTCTCCTCTGCGGAGACGTATTCGGCTTTGTCGTAGGCGGCATGTCCGTCCAGGCGCAAGGTCATGCATTCCAAAATATAGGGCAGCGACGTGGTGTGCATGTAATCAAGCGCGTCACACACGGTCGAGTAGACCTCCCAGACATCGGTGCCGTCAACGGTTTTGCCCTGCACTCCATACCCTGCGGCGCGCTGCGAGAGGTTCTCGCAGTTGTATTGGTACCTGGTGGGTACCGAAAAGGCGTAATGGTTATTTTCGATCACAAAGAGCACCGGAACCTTGCGCACCGACGCGATGTTCATCGATTCGTGGCAATCACCCGTGCTCGATCCGCCGTCGCCGATTACGGCCAGTCCAAAAACATCCTCGCCGAAGCGTCGCGCAGCCCAGGCGCCGCCCACCACAGGAGCCAGCATATTACCCAGATGGCTGATCATCGGAAATCTGCGTTGAGCGGCATCGCCGTGGTGAACATTGCCCTCCCTGCCATACGTCGGGCTTTCTGCATTGGCCATGAATTGACACATGAGTGCATACGGCGTCATGCCGCTGAGCAGATGAGCGGCAAGGTCGCGGTGCAGTACGCCCTGCACGTCCCGGCCCGGTCTGAATGGAAAGCTCATACCTACCGTGGTCGCCTCGCTGCCCCGGCTCGAAATGACGGTGCCCATCACCTTGCGCTGCTTGAATAGCTCAAGAATCGTCGTGTCAAAGTGATTTGACAGGCTCATGTAATAATAGGCCTGCGGGAGAAATTCCTGCCTGGACAGGCGCCTGGGATAGCGCGCAACGTCATGCGGGGCAACGGCAAATGGTGTTTTCGTTATAGTTGAAATCGGTTTCCCCCGGATAAGTCAAGTGAAGCTGGATGTGACCTCGCACTGCCGCTTGGGCAGGCCGGTTACTTTCAGCAAGAATAGAATACCAGTGGGATGCATCGCCTTATCTGTGCATAGTGCGACCTGGTCGCCAATGCACCGGGTTCGATCTGCTCCAATGTGCACAATAATTTATGTAAAATAAGTGATTGCACCGGTTTTAAGAAATGCCGGGCGTCGGGTTAACGCCGGGATAATGTTGTTTCAGGATGCTCAGAGCCCGCTGTTCATCCGCGTTGTCGATCCAGTGTATGGTAAATCCTCTGCGCTGCATTCCCCGAAACCAGGTCATCTGCCGTTTGGCGAAACGGTTAATTGCCGTGCAGAGCTGCTCGATCATCTCCTCCCGTGAGTATTCCTGACGCAGGAACCGGACGATGTACTTATACTCCAGGCCAAAGAGCTCTAATCGTTCGTAAGTTACCCCGGCGGAGATGAGCTGCTTTACTTCTTCGATCATGCCCTGTTTGATGCGCGCATGCAGGCGCAGGCGAATTCGTGCGAGAAGATCATCCCGTTGCCGCCGCGTTGCCAGAATAAGCGGATGCATCTGCGGCGCATTATCATTGCCCCAGTGCACAGGATGATTACGACCGTATTCGGCAACTTCGATTGCACGTACGATGCGTTTGCGACTGCTCGTATCGGTGGCCTGCAGGAGGCCGGGGTCGAGTGCAGCAAGCTGATCGATCAGGCGGGTTTTCTCCTTTCGTATCAACCGGGTGCGCAGTTCCACGTTTTCCGGGACATTGGCGATGCGGTACTTTTTCAGCACTGCTTCGATGTAGAGCCCCGATCCTCCGGCAAGAATGGGCAATGAGCCGCGCCGGTGTATGTCATCTAGTGCCGCATAGCAATCCTTTTGAAAATGATAGAGCGTGTAAATGTCATGCGGATCGGCTATATCGATCAAGTGACAGGGAATGCATCCGGAGGCTGTGCGATATTCGGAGCGATCTTTGCCGGTGCCGATATCCATACCGCGATATACCTGGCGCGAGTCTGCGGAGATTATTTCGCCGTGCAGCATCCGGGCGATAGTGACCGCAAGGCGGGTTTTGCCGGATGCCGTCGGGCCGCAGATAACGAGGAGATCAACCGGATGCTGCATGCGATGTGCTCCGTTTTGCGAATGTCCGGCGAACCAGCTCATCGAGCCGGAAAACTTCGCCGCGGGAATTGCCGATCATAAAAAATCCGTGGCGCGTGGGTGTATAGGCTTGTGACCGGTGTTCGTATGAAAGAGGGGTGAACAGAAAAATACCGCTTTGCCTGCCCGGCGCGTAGTGCGCGGCGCCAAGTTTGCTGATGAACTGTGCAGGATCGCCAGGCATCGTATACCGTTTGTGGGGTGCCAGCATCAGCAGGCAGTGGCGGTCACGGGCATGCAGCTTATCCCGCAGGGCGCAGGCAATGCTGCTCATTGTGTCTCGTGCATTGATTTCCAGCAGGGATGCCAACTGCGGGTTGCCGGCGCTATTTGTATAGACCAGTGCATCTATGCCAACCGGACCGAAATAGCCGATTGCATGCAGTTGCCGCGCGACTATATGTGCAGTCCGGATCATACGCTCCCGCCACGGCTGCAGGCGGCGCTGGTGCGGATCGAGGTAGATTCCGTAAAATACCCCTGCGCTGTTGTTCTGCGTTTCATGCAACGACAGGTCCCGGATTCCGCCCGTTGTGTCAAGATCATACCGAACCGAAAAATCCTCCCGGCGTTTCAGCCACGGTTCTACGAAAAAATCCCCCTGCTGCGGCAGGGAACCCAGGATCGGCTCCTGCGCGCATCCGGGTGAAACATGCCTGAATCCCATTCCGGCATGGCCGTGGCTGGTTTTAATTACGTGAGGATGATTGCGTGCCCGGGACAGGTAGGCGGTCAGTGCTTTCGTATCGGTAAAGTGTATCGTATCCGGTACTCCCAGATCGTATTTCCCGGCAATAGTATAGCTGAACAGTCGGGAATTGGCCCGCCGCACAGCATCAAGCGGTGGGTGTTGGATATCCGCCTGCAGTGACGAATATACCTGCACGGCCGATCGGTTCCAGCCCCAGGGTGATGCCGTGCATCCCTTCGCTTTATCAGCGCGTGAAGGCGGTGAAGCGAATTCGACGCCGCATTGGTTCAGGTAGTCATACCACGCCGGGGACGGCTCGACCTCGAGGATTGCTTTATCCCGCGCATAACCGGTCAGTGCATAATAAAGTGTCCCCTCGGCAATGCTGCGGCTGCGTTGGGTGGTATCATATCCCCCCAGCCTCAGATCAAAATCGATGTTGAGATATCGTAGTCGCGGCCTCTGGATCATGCTGCTTCCTTGCACCTCTTTAAAATATAGCCTATAATATAGCCTATAATGTAAGTAAAGCTACCCGGCGAAATGTACACCATGCGTAAACAAATTCTCATGTGCCTCGTTGGCGCTAGTGCCGCCGTCTGCCTTCGATGCACGATCAATATTGCCGGCAGTAGCGAGACCGAAGGTATGGTATTGACGAATACTGCAAACGATACCGTTGCCGTCTTTGCTACTCAGGTCGGCATCGCCTTTTCGCAGGCCGTCGTCGACACGCAGGTGAGC
>WJLW01000068.1 GCA_014728295.1 Chitinivibrionales bacterium
CAATCCCATCGCCCCCCCCCCGCCCCATTCAGGCAACATGGGCTTAGAATCGGGAATTCTGCTGCGGTCATAGAACGAGATCGTTATCATCGCCATGCTCAGCCGCTCACCCGGTGCAATGGCGCGATAGATTTCCAGATACCGCTGCTCCAGAAACGATATCGATATCCCACCCGGAACCGCTCCCTCCAATTTAAGCATCCCCCCCCTTGCCACCGTGATTAAACAGCAGCAAATAACCAAAATTGCATTCCGTATATGATATTTATATTCCATAATCGGCTTTTCTTGCTGATTGTTGGATAACAACATCACGCATGCAAGATACATCGCGCCCCGAAATGAATAAAAAATGTGTTGAATTTGCCAAAAAAATGCGCATTGAATCGGGATGAGAGGAAAAAATGTGGAATTTTTGTTAGCGAATATAATAATATATTCCGCTTAATCGTTATGTTCTTAAATTATTATATTTCTATAACTTACATGAAAATAAAAGATGCTTATGTCAACATTCTTTCTTCGTTGCACGAAAAAAAATACCGGCAAAATGCAGTATTGCTATTGACATAAATCTAAAAACTACTTATATTTATTCATGACGTGTGTCCCACCTTATTGCACACGTTACCCACACTATTCTCTTTAAAACTCCTTTTTTTCGGCCGTAAGGTGCAGCGCTTGCGGCCGTTTTTTTTATGGGTGTAGAACTATCCCAATTCAATCGGGGATAGGGCCGGTACACAGGCATTTTTGTTTTTAGCTGCCTCCCTTCTTTTCGTCGATGGTATAGAGAATTCGGTAATCACCGACACGGAGACGGCAATCATCTTTTGTGCCGGACAACGTCTTGGCACCGTGCGACCTTGGTTATTACTCCAGTCCGTCGATGCCCTTTTTTACCGAATTATTGTGCGGCGGTGAGAGCTTGAGAAACTGTTTTTGCGCTTTGTTCTCGATTATGGCGGTATAAGCCATAATCACGCTTTCTTCGCTTTGACTTCCTTGAGAAAATCCTTCCATTTCTTGAAACCGGTTGCGTCTTTGCATGCTATTTCCAGTGTCAGAGCATCCTCAAGGCCTTCAACCTCGTCTTGCATACGCTCAAAATCGGTTACCTTAAATCCTGCGATTTTCATCGTACCTCCACATTTTGGACATTTAAGCGGATCGACTCCAAAACTGCCTTGATCAATGCCGCCCAAGTCATACGGCATTTTCGCCGGTAAGGCGTATCCGGTTCATCTGAAGCTGATACATTTCCGGATTCGGGGTCTTTTTCATCCTGAGGCTCCGCTTCTTATTAGAGTAGAAGCCATAGTAGCGAGACAGATGCTCACCTTTATTTGGAATATGCTGAGTAACTACAGCTAAAAAAATCGAGCGGATCGTAATCAGAAACGCATATGTTTTTCGTGTATTTGAAACATTGTAATACGCATTTTATCATAGACTTGGTGACCTGCCTCTTCCGAATATCACCACAGATACTTCTGAAGTGGCATTTTTCTTTATGTATCTTCACAAAACCTTGCGGAGATCTTAGTACAAAATGCATATTGATTTGTTATGCCGACGATAGTTAGAATTGGCCCATAAAGGTTCTTTTTTTACTCAAGCGACGGTGGTGAGCCAATGCATATATATGTCGACTGATGGACATTTTGATTTACTGGCCATCGAGTTCGATTCCCGCAACCACACGGATTCCCGGTGGAATAAAAGTCTGGAGCGATGAAATCCTGTTTGCCGATCCGAACGGGTGCGAAACGGATCCAGATTCGGAATGGAAAACCTCATGCCGATTTGACACTGAAGCTGCTACGTCTCGACGGAAGGCTGATATATCATCACACCGTGAAAACCGATGACCACGGAGCGGTTTCACTAGTACGGGAAAATCTACCGGTCGCAGCCCAGTCGTACCTACTCATAGTTTCTCACAATGGCGTCGAAACCGGAATGACAATACCCTGGGGTATCACACGATGAATCATCGATGGTTTTTTGCCAGGAACAGTATCCGTGGCCTGCCGCTCATTGCGATATTGTTTATCGATGTATCGGGGGCCGGCCTCCTATCCAACGGAGATTTCGAAAACGGGTTCTCGGCCTGGCAGACGAAAGTCAATGCGCCCTATCAGGCGGATTTTTCAGTCAGCAACTCTCATCCCCATACCGGTTCCGGATCAGCACGAATCAAGGTTACCAATAGTGCGAATGAATACTGGGCCTTCCGCTATCACCATGTCAGGATGAAGCAGACTGGATTCAGCCTCAGGAAAAATGATATTGTCCGGCTACAATTCAATGCACGCTACCAGGGATCGCATCGTCATCCGATGGTCCAGGCTGGTTTCGCACCCGACAAACCCGAGGCAAAGGATTTCTGGGATCTTGAAGATGACGACATGTCTAATTTCCTGATTTCCGGCGACTGGCGCCACTATTCCATGGATCTGATTGTCACCCGCAACGCCGGCAGCGATATCGCGTTTCTCATGCGTTTCGGGGGAATGACCGGCGAGTACTTTATCGATGGAATCAGTCTGGAAGTTGTCGATAACCGTTCATCTGAAAATGACTGGCTGACCAACGCCCAAACCCGGATCGATACGCTCCGCAAGGGCAATCTCAAACTGCTTCTTCAGGGACGAAACAGCACGATAGTTCCCAACAGTAAGGTTGAAGTAACCCTGTTACGGCATAATTTCCAGTGGGGAACATCGGTGCGATCGGCCGACAAATCAAACTGGACCAGCTCCGATCGCCGGTGGGAGCGGCGTGAAATTCTCAAGCTGTTCAACACCATTGTTAATGAGAACGACTTCAAATGGCCTGAAACCGAATCGTCACGCAACACTCCCAATTACGGATCGATCGATCCCTGGCTTGACTGGAAAGATGATCATTCTCTTCAGTTCCGCGGACATTGTCTGTTCTGGCCCAAGGAGATGTGGATGCCCGGATGGTGGCCTGGATTGAAAACGGCCGACCAGATTGAATCTATTCGCATCCGCTGTACTCGTGATGTTGCACGGTTTGGCGAAAGAGTCAACGAATACGACGTAGTAAATGAACCGGTCCATTTCACCTTCGTGGAAGATCTGGTCGGCGAATCAATCTATCGGAAGGCATTCGAATGGGCTCACCAGGCGAATCCCACTGCGAAACTCTATGTAAACGACTGGTGGAACATTGACAAATGGGATTCATGGCGACTTCGTACATGGACCGAAAAAAGGCTGGCAGAGGGCGCTCCGGTTCATGGAATCGGCCTGCAGGCTCACTGGGACAATGAACGGGTTGACTGGCAGGAAGTCAGATTCAAATCCGACTACCTTGCCGAAACCGGTCTTCCCTTGAAGGTCACTGAATTCGACATGGACGTCAACCGGATCGGTATGACCCGTAAGGAACAGGCCAGCGATTACGCGACGATGATGAAACTGGTTTTCGGCCACCCGGCATACGAAGGGTTCCTGATCTGGGGCCTCCAGGATGGCTGGCGGGAAGATGCCGGTATTTTCAACGACAATAAATCACCGCGGCCGGTCCGTGATACCATGCACCACCTGATTCGTGAAGTCTGGACGACCGACACCGGAGGGACTACCGGATCTGACGGAACATTCGCATTCGATGGTTATTTCGGCGACTACCGGGTTGTCACTACCCTGAAAAATCAACGGGACACATTTGAGGTCAATTTTTCGAAGGAGAATCACGTCGGACCTGTACAGACCTTGTACGATGGCACCCCTCCTCCTGATTCCTTCCCTAGTTTCTTGCACAATCCTCGTGATAAAAAGCAGTTCCACAATCACAGCCCGCGTTTTTTCGCTGATGGCACCTCGATTGTGTTTGAAGATATTACCCTCGGTTCTGCTCTGTCGATCTATGGTCCGTCGGGAAGGCTGTACCTGCACCACAGGCTAACCGATAAGACAACCAGCATGAAAATCGACCTGCCACGACCGGGTGTCTACGTTGTGATCGTCAAAGGTAGTGCTAAAATTCTGACTGGGAAAATAGCCACAGGAACGACTACTGATAGATATTATGATTTTTTGACTTACAATAATTAAGATGCACAGCTTGACTATGCTGGCGCCACAAATTCAAGGGTCAAATGCTACTCAATATATAAAGATGTACTGGGGTAACTCAGCCGCGTTGAGTGAGTCCGATCCGGCTGCTGTTTTTCAGGCAGGCAACAATTTTAAAGGCGTCTGGCATTTATCTGAAGATGGAAGCGCACAAAGAAGTGACGCTTCAACAAACAGCAATGATTGCTCAGTTACCGGCACTGTCTCGGGAAATGAACCTGGCATTAGCGGCAAATCAAATTATTTCGATGGTTCCGCCAGCTACCTGAGTATTCCGGATATCGGCAGCTCCGGCGCAGCTACGATTTCCGTCTGGTTTAGATATGAGGGCGCAACCGGCAAGAAAAGCCTCATCTCTCACGAACCATGGGCAGACAAATACTGCCATTTTAAAGTCGAGGATAATCAGTTCATTGCTTCAAGTCACCCATGGGCCAACAATATCTGGGCAAGCAATCTTTCGCCTGATATCTGGTATTTTGGTGCTTATACCTATAATGGGAATGGTCATGGAAACTGGAAATTATCTCTAAACGGAGATCTCAGGCATACGGGAGACTTTGGTCATGACGAGATTGTGTTACCCCGGTTTATCGGACATGAGTACACCAGCCGCTACTTCAAGGGCTATATGGACGAAGTACGCATTTCAAATGTTGCCCGCTCTGAAGACTGGCTCAAATTATGCTTCGAGTCTCAAAAGCTGAATGCCGATATGCTTTCTTTTGGGGAAACGGTCAGTCAATCGAATGCTGATGAATATCACGTTGGCGAAGGAAAACCGTATGCAACAATCGCAGATGCGATAAACGCTTTGCCGAGAAACCTTGCCGGTAAAGGTGAACAGCTCATTGTTTTGCATAGAAACGGCGGGTCTGCACCGTGGATTTATACTGACCGGATTAACCTGCAGTCGGATTATGACTATTGCGATGAAGATAATCCGAGTCCATGCGGTTTTAACAATGCTTCACAAAATGATTATATTAAAATCACCGTCGCCGAAGCGCACAGGCACTGCGGCAATGCCGGAACCGGTGTCGTACTATCCCTGGACGGCGCAAGTGGAAGCCCGATAATAAGCAACATCGCTTATACGCAAATAGAATGGCTTGAAATTGTAGATATGCAGGGAGAAGCAAGCGGCGTAGAATTGCAGAGTAATGCTCACCATTCTCTGGTGCAAAACTGCCTCATTCATGATGGCGAGAGCTGCGCTGCGGATGCATGCGAAATTCAGGGCGTTTCCACCACCGCCGATTATGTAAAAATACGCAACTGCATTATTTACAATCTTGAAAGCAAGGGAGTCATCAGCAGAGGCGCCCAGAATGTTGAAGTAGACAATGTAACCGTTTATAATATTGACGATAAAGGCTTTTATACCTGCTGTCAGGGAGAAATGAGCATCCATAACTCAATCTCAGTCGGTTGCACTTCCGATGATTTTCACGGAGCTATTGGATCAAATTCCAGCCACAATATATGCAGTGACGGCACAATAAGTCAAAATGATGTAACTTCGGTAAGATTCGTAGATGCAAGCGATTTGTTCGTCTCGATTAACCCCGGAAGCGAAAACTTGCATTTGAAGCCGAATAACATCGCAGTCAATAAAGGTATAAACCTGAACGATAAATTCGTTGCCGATATAGATGGCGGCAGCAGGATAAATGTTGACTTCTGGGATATCGGAGCCGATGAGTTCGGTGTAGGGCCGGCGCTTACCGGCGATATGATTAGCCAGACAATTTACGTCGATGATTTTGCCGTGATCGAAAGAGAAATGAATGGCGCCGTATTCGAATATCAAAATCTTGACGGCGAAGGCAAAGTATATGATTTGCCAACCGGTGGAGTTAAAGCAAATTATTATATAAAAGATCACTTGGGCTCAACTCGTGAAGTGATCGATGAGGAAGGTATTCTGATTGCATCTACGCGATACGATGCCTATGGCGCTCATGAGCAATTACTCGATGCGATTGGGCAGGAAAGAGACGCACGGGAGAAGTTTACCACCAAGGAACTGGATACCGAAGGGGAAGATTTACAAAACGGTGTTGACGGAATACAACTTTACTACTTTGGGGCAAGATTTTATGACCCGGTAATTGGTGACTTTAGATCCCCTGACATAATGGAGCAATTTTTCAACAGCTACCAATATACAAGCAGAAATCCTATTACACATTTTGATGTCGGAGGCCTATTTGACCCATTTATGCATGCGCTGTCTGGCAATGCACGAATTGATAGAGGCAAGGGTGATCCATTGGGAACAAAATATCGGTTAAGGCACCATATTGCACACAAGCCGAGCTATAATATTACGGATCCTGATGAAGGCGGAATTCTTATGCTCCAACTTATGCGCGCCGGTTCTGTAAACGAATTGGGTGAAGAAACCGGATGGTCGGAGATTGCAGAAGGCGGTAGCTATTATAGCAAAGAAAAATTGTCGAAAAGCGAGTGGCGGGATATCCAACGACATGCTGCTATGGATTACTTGAACGAGGGGGCGAACCGTCGTGATTTGAATACCTACGAGCAAGGGGGTGGTTGGCCTTCATGGTGGAATAATCAACTCATGTCGCCTGCTGAATATCAAGACTATCAGATCGCATTTGTAATTTTGAATCCTGCAAGAATATTCTCATATCTGCGCACGCACTTTCAATTGGAATGGTGGCTGGCACTTTTAGAACTTTCACCAGAATACGCGATTTTCCCGGAATATTTCGATGCAGGTTTTCGTTTTAGTGAGACAGATTCTTACTTGCGACGGAACAACAGTAATTTGGGTGCAGGAATGTACTTTCGAGCGGTCTATGATGAGAGCGGTCCCAGTACAATTGTTAACGATGAAATCAAAAAAAGATATAAAAAAGGCGACAATGCAATTGGACCATGTAACGCCTTGGGGCAATGCTTCTGAGATTGATTCTACTTTCATTTAAAAGCTATGTGGAGGCTTGTGGATTGTGTCAAAGTTTTGGTTGAAGATGGCGTGCTTACTAAATAGGGGGGGGAACTCAGTCTTGCTTGTCCTCCTTTTGACAACCGTGCTGCATTACCGCTGCACGCTATTTGATGTAAAGGATGAGGTGGAGTGCAGTTTCGGACTGCGACTTGTAATCCAGAATCAAAAGAACGACAGTGCTCGTGTTAATATGCATTGGCGTGGTTGTGACACGCTAACCGGCGACGCATGGTTGAGTCCCATGACCGCGACCCCAACGTGCGGCGACACTGCGTTTGAATTGGAAGGAAATAGCGAATGTGCTGTTGACGTGCTCTTTAGTTGGAAAGAAGGGTATGGGGTTTGCGGAGATTGCAGCGGCGATTCTTTATTGATCCAATTCACAACCAATGATGCGGTGGTGGAAGAAAAAAAAGTGAGTGTTGCACAATGTGCTTCTTTAAGTGGCGTTGGGTATATGGGTACAGTACCTGACACAGTAATCTTCAATTGAAATCAGGATGGCGGTACAGTGAAATATTATTCTGTTTTTGCATTATCAGTTCTAATTCCCTTGTTATGGCCGAAGAGTGCTTCGCCAGATGTCGATATAAACAGTGGCGACATGGTGGTGAGCGAGGAATTGTGTAATATCAGTGCTAACGATATCGCGCTAAATCTTTCTTTGCAGTATAAAGCTGGTATAAAGCTTAGTCAGCATGCGAGCTGGGTGGGACTGGGTTTTGATATCTCGCTGCCGTATGTAGAACGGATGGTCATTGGTTCAGCCGACGAGAAAAGCGGAAGCGAGGGACACTGCATAACCTATGCCCTCAATAAGGACTATAACAAGCTTCTTCTGCCATCAAGCAATGGGTATTCCGATTTGCCAGAGGAAGGTGACTACACGGCGCAACAAGATGCATACGTCCTAAGTGCACCATTTGCGAGCGGAAGAATAGTTTTTCCTTTGCCGCTTATTAATGAATTCACCATCGATGCAGGAACGGATGAGCTAACAGTTGAGAGTAGTGAGTGGGAAGTAGGAGAAAAGGTCCTCATGACAGGTGAATCGTTACCTGGCCCATTCAATTTTGATGAAGAACATGAATATTACATCGGGGAAGGAATTTGATGAGGAAGGGGAAGATATAGGCAATGGGGTCCCAGGGATTCAGGCGTACTATTTTGGTGCCCGTATGTATGAGCCAGAGATTGGAGTGTGGTTTAGTGTTGATAATGCGGGACAATATTGGTCCCCATACGCTTATTCTGGCAATGGAACTAATCCGATAACATACATAGACCCTGATGGATATTGGGGGGTGCTGTTTCACCTTTTTACTGGTGGTTGGAATAATGCGAAGGTTGATACATACCGCAGATATAAGCCAACGCATGCAAAGTATAAAGGGCATAGTTTTGCTCATACCGGCGAAATTTGGGAAAAGGATGATCCAGAGTATTGGAAGATTATTGAAAGACAAAATCTTATTGATCTTTTAAATGGAACAACGGAAAAGCCGGATTGCTTTAGTAAAAAGGAATGGGAAGGGATTAAGCAACATGCTTTACAAGATTATTTCCATGATGTCGAACCTCTGCCTTTATCGCCAATTCAAAATGCAATATATGGTGCTAAAGGTGCAGCTGCATTAAATAAATATGTTGATCATCAGGAAGCATTTTGGGCACCAAGTCTGGTTTATTATGGTTTCGCAAGATTCTTATTGCCACCAGGTGGACCAACACAACTAACCTTAGATGTTTTAACCTCTTTTGAGTTACCATTAGCAGGAGTGGCGTTTCTGGATTGGATGATTTCAATTTTTAATTGGAGATCCTGGGGGGAAGCGTATGCGCTTTCTCAATTGGGTTTTAAAATAAACCGGCCATATTATATAAAATGGAATAACCGGGATAACAAAGCTGATGGAGTTTATCCTGAACATGATGACGAAGAATATAATCTCCAAGGAGTTAAATAATGTATGGTTTGCATAGAACTAAAATCAGGGAAAGATTGGTTTTTTGCCTCATGTGGTTTGTTTTTACTTTTCATTTACTAATGATGTGTAATTGTTTCTTTGTACCTGATGAGAAGGAATGTAACTGTACAATTGTTCAAAAAGTGTTTATCAAAAACAATCTCGATCGCGATATAATATTTAAAACCTTTACTAATTATAAATCTGTTGGAATATCATTAGATTCGAGCAAGATATTAGGAAAAGATTCTATTGTTGTAGATGTCGAATTCTCTAGCATTTCTGGGATAGATGGATATTGTCATCTTTACTCAGATGCACATAAAGATTATCTTAACATATCTTTTTTGTTTTTCGATGAAGATTCTTTACTTTCGAATACAAAAGTCTTCGCATGGGATACTTCATCAGGGGATTGGATGGGTAATTGTAATAACATAAACCTTTTAGGTGATACTATTGTCATATTTTAATGATTGGGTTATTATGCATTGTTTTAAAATATTTTGGATATTTTTTATTCTTGCCATTTTTGGTAAAACATTTACTCAAGTTGGTGGAAATAGTGGTAACTTGTCTGTGGTGGAAGAGTTGTTATCAATGAAGAATAAAAATTTGAACATTGCTCTTAATCTTACTGGTAAATCAGGCGTAAAAATTGACCAAAGATCTGCGTGGGTGGGCCTTGGTTTAAGCCTTGATCTGCCATATATACAGCGTATACCTGTCGCGCGGGTGCCCTTACCGTGTGTGACAATGAAAAAAAATACAAACTGTGTGGCACGTTCTTCAGGACGTGCTCTTGAATGTGTGAGAGAAAGCAGTAGCCGCCGCTGATTCCGTGCGGCGCAACGCGCGGGTGCCCTGTC